>NZ_JBHZBV010000006.1:52093-141509 GCF_042754885.1 Rhodococcus sp. NPDC059179
TGACCGGTGCGCTGGACGGCGCGGCGAATGCGGGTGCTGAGCTGGGTGGCGGCCTGACCGGTGCGCTGGACGGTGCGGCGAATGCGGGTGCTGAGCTGGGTGGCGGCCTGACCGGTGCGCTGGACGGTGCGGCGAATGCGGGTGCTGAGCTCGGTGGCGGCCTGACCGGCGCGCTGGACGGCGCGGCCAACGCCGGTGCGGACCTGGGCGGCGCGCTGTCGGGTGCGGTGAACACGGGTGCTGAGCTCGGCGGCGGCCTGACCGGCGCGCTGGACGGTGCGGCGAACGCGGGCGCGGACCTTGGCCTGGGCGGCGTCGCGGACCTCGGTGGCGCGGTCACCGGCGCCGCCGACGCCGGACTCGGCGCGGGTGCGTCGGCAGGTGCGAGCGGCGGTGCCTCCGCAGGCGGCGAGTTCGGCGGCACGTCCGACCTGGTCGGCGGGATCAGCTCCGGGCTGAGCGGCGCCACCTCCGCCACCGGGAACGCGTGGTCGTCGCTGGACGCCTCGAACGCCTTCGGCAGCGAGGTCGCCACGACCCACGAGACGGACGGCGGGTTGTTCGGCAGCGGGCTCAGCGGCGTCGGCGGCAGCCTGTTCGGCGACGCGGACGCGACCGGTGCGGCCGAGGTCGGCGGGGAGGCGTCCGCGCACGCGGACCCGCTGCTGCCCTGATCGATCTGTAACGGAGCCGGCCCCGGACGCGTTATTGCGTGTGGGGCCGGCTCCGTGCTGGATCAGTGAAATCGCTCGCCACACGCGTCAGTACGACGCGGGTGGCGCAGAGGGAATTGTGGGTCGGGTTCATGGACAACGCATCTGCTTCGGCAGTCGAACGCACCGCCGCGGCGCAGGCAACGGCCGCGGACATGGTCGCGCTGCTGGAGCGGACCGGCGGCATCGCCCGGGCGGCCGGTCGGGCCGATCTGGTGGACCGCCTGGAGCTTGCCAGGAACCGGGTGCTGGACCCGCGGATGCGGATCGTCGTGGTCGGCCCGCTCAAGCAGGGCAAGAGTCAGTTGGTGAACTCGCTGCTGGGCCTGACCGTGTGCACGGTCGGGGACGACGAGACCACCGCGGTGCCGACGGTCGTGCAGAACGCGGAGACCGCGAGCGCGGAATTGGTGCTCGCCGAACCCGGGGCCGACGCGGTCCGGGTGCCGCTGCCGCTGGAGGAACTGAGCGCCGTCACGCCGTCGACCCCGCTCGCGGGCGGGCGGGAGGTGTTGCGGGTCGAGGTGAACGTGCCGAGCCCGCTGCTCGCAGACGGTCTGGTGCTGGTCGACACCCCCGGCGTCGGCGGGCACGGAAACCCTCATGCGGCAAGCACTCTCGGCCTGCTTCCCGCGGCGGACGCGGTCCTGGTGCTCTCGGATGCCAGTCAGGAGTTCACCGAGCCGGAGGTCGCGTTCCTGCGGCAGGTGGTCGGCCTGTGCCCGGCGGTTGCGTGCCTGATCAGCAAGACCGACCTGTACCCGCACTGGCGGGAGATCGTCGAGGCGGACCGCGGGCACCTCGGGCGCGCCGGGCTGAGCGTGCCGCTGATCCCGGTGTCGTCTGCGTTGCGCTCGCACGCGGTGCGGTTGCAGGACGAGGAGCTGAACGTCGAGTCGGGGTTCGCCGACCTGTACGCGTTCCTGCGCGAGCAGGTGGTGGCCAGGGGAGACGTCACCACCCGCCGGGCGGTGGCGCTCGACGTGCATTCGGTCACCGAGCATCTGACCCTTGGGCTCGGCAGCGAGCTCGCCGCGCTGCGCGACCCGGCGAAGGGTGCGGCGGCCGTCGCGGAGCTGCAGAAGGCCAAGGTCGCGGCCGAGGAGCTGCACAAGCGCACCTCGCTGTGGCAGCAGACGCTGTCCGACGGCGTCACCGACCTGGCCGCCGACATCGACCACGACCTGCGCGACCGGCTGCGCCGCGTCACCCGGCAGGCCGAGGAGTCCGTCGACGAGGGCGACCCAGGTAAGGACTGGGCGGAGCTCGGCGAGTGGCTCGAGCAGCAGGTCGCGACCTCGATCGGCGACAACTTCGTCTGGGCGCACGACCGCGCGATCTGGCTGGCCGAGGTGGTGGCCGGGCACTTCGCCGAGTCCGGGGCGGTGGACCTGCCGCACCTCGACGTCGCGGACCTGGGCGGGGTCCTCGAGCCGGTCAGTTCGCTCGCCGACCTCGAATCGGGCCGCATCGGCATCACCCAGAAGATGCTCGTCGGGATGCGCGGCTCGTACGGCGGCGTGCTGATGTTCGGGCTGATCACCACGCTGATGGGGATGGCCCTGGTGAACCCGATCTCGGTGGGGGCGGGGCTGGTGCTGGGCACCAAGGCCTATCGGGAGGACCGGGAGCAGCGGATCCTCAAGCGTCGCAGCGAGGCGAAGGCCGCGATCCGACGGTTCGTCGACGACGTCAGCTTCCAGGTGAACAAGGAGTCGAAGGACCGGCTCCGGTTGATCCAGCGCCTGCTGCGCGACCACTTCACCGCCATCGCCGAGCAGACCCTGCGCTCGCTCAACGACTCGCTTCGCGCCGCGCAGGAGGCCGCCAACCTGGCCACCAGCGAACGCACCAAGCGGACCGCGCAGATCGAGCAGGACATGCGCGCACTGAATGAGCTCAAGGAGATTGCGGCACAGATTCTTCCGGCCGGGACGCAGCGGTGAGCGGCGGCGCGCTGGCCCAGGCGCGTGCGCTGATCGATGCCGCGCGAGGGGTGTATGCCGGCGATCCCGCGGTGCGACGGCAACTCGACGAGTGCGCCGAGCGGATCGATCAGCCGCTCCGCGTCGCCCTCGCCGGATCGCTTAAGGCCGGCAAGTCGACGCTGCTCAATGCGCTTGTGGGGCAGGACATCGCGCCGACCGACGCCACCGAGTGCACCCGCGTCGTCACCTGGTACCGCCGGGGCCCGACGCCCACCGTCACAGCCTGGCACCACGGCGACCGGTCGTTCAATGTGCCCGTGCAGCGGCGCGAGGGCAGCAGTCTCACCTTCGACCTCGGTGCGATGACGGCCGCGGAGGTGGACCGGCTGGACGTGGAGTGGCCGGCCAGGGCGCTCACGAACACCACCATCATCGACACGCCCGGCACCTCCTCCCTCTCGCGCGACGTCTCGGCGCGCACGCTGGAGATGCTCACCCCGGAGGACTCGGCCTCCGGCGCCGATGCGGTGGTGTACCTGCTGCGCACTCTGGCCGCCACCGACGTCGCGTTCCTCGGGCAGATCGGCTCGCACGTCGGCGGCGAGTCCGGCCCGCTCGGCGTGGTCGGCGTGGTCTCGCGTGCGGACGAGGTGGGAGCGGGCCGCCTCGACGCGATGATGTCGGCCAAGGAGGTCGCGTCCCGCTTCGCCACCGAACTGGAGCTGACCGGGCTGTGTCAGGCGGTCGTCCCTGTCGCGGGCCTGCTGGCGCTGGGGGCGCGGACCCTGCGGCAGAGCGAGTACGCGGCCTTCCGTGCGCTGGCCGACGTGCCGCCGGAGGACCTGCAACTGGCGATGCTGTCCGCGGACCGGTTCGCCCGCCCGGACAGCCCGCTGCCGGTGGACGCGCACACCCGCGCTCAGTTGGCGCACCGCTTCGGGCTGTTCGGAATCCGGTTGGCGGTCACGCTGATCAAGCTCGGCACGCCCGATTCGCCCAGTCTCGCAGCGCAACTCGTCGAGCGCAGCGGCCTCGACGAGCTGCGGCAGGTGATCGACGTGCAATTCGGTCAGCGGGCCGATCAGCTCAAGACACACTCGGCCCTGCTCGCGCTCACCCGGGTGCTGTCGGCCCACCCTGGTGCGGAGTCCGACCCGATCCTCGCCGCGGCGCAGCGGCTGCTCGCCGACGTGCACGGCTTCCAGGAGCTGCGCCTGCTCGGCCGGCTGCGCTCGACGCGGCCGAACCTGTCCGACGAGGACGTCGCGCAGCTGCAGCGGCTGATCGGCGGGTTCGGGATCGGCCGCAGCGAGCGGCTCGGGCTCGATCCCGACGAGGGCGTCGCCGCGGAGCGGGCCGCGGCCCTTGCGGCGGTACGCAAGTGGCGGACCTGGGCCGAGCATCCGCTGCTGGACCAGTTCACCGCGCGCGCCTGCGGGGTGGCCGCGCGCAGCGCCGAGGGTGTGCTGGCGGAGCTGGCCGGCTAGCCGACGACGGCGCTGCGCACGTGGCGGCCGTCGCGCACCTCGGGGCCTGTACACGCTTTTTGTCGGCAGCACAACGGTTTTGGGCGCCCAGAACGTGTGCGCCGTCGGCAAAAAGTGTGTGCCCGTGGGGGACTCGCGGAGGCGGCGGTCAGCGCCGCAGCCACCCGCTGACGCCGGGCGCGAACAGCGCCGCGACGCCGACGGCAACCAGTCCGGCGTAGACGAGCGGTGCCCACTCCAGCACGCCGCCGGTGGCCTCGCCCGCCTCGACCATCAGCGACCAGAACACGACGGCGGCGGCGACCGACACGACCCCGACCACCGCGAGGGCCATGCGGGCGGCGGAATTCCGCCTGCCGAGCAGTTGCAGGCAGATCAGCGCGGCGACCAGCAGCACCGCGGCGGCCGACGCGCAACCCAGCAGGGTGAGCGAGACGGTATCGGCGATGTCGCGCTGCGAGGCGCCGGGACGCTCGGCGGACAGCGCGGACTCGAGGGCGTCGCGGACCGCGGACAGCTTGAGCGCGGTGGCGGCGGCGATGCCGACCAGGACGGCGAACGAGCCGATCCAGGCGGACCTGGCGACGGTGAGCGCGCGCGGCGCGTCGTCGGTCGGCGCGGGACGCAACGGGGCGGCGGCGAATTCCGGTCGCGGCGGCTGCGGGCGTTGCGGCGGCTGCGCAGGCGCGGCCTGGGGGACTCCGAACTCGTGCTCGCCTGCGTTGTCCATGCTTGGGATCGTAGGCGTTGCCCGCCGGAGCTCAGGTCGGCTCCACCGAATTCCAACGTCCACTGCGCGGGGCCCGGCACTGAACGTCTAGCGGCCGTAGTCCCACACGTGCTTCTGGGGATTGCAGGTGATCACCTGGCCCTCCGGCGACTGTGACATGAACGGATCGATCGCAGGGTCGCACGCCGACATGTAGTCGTGGACGGTATCGATGCCCCCGTTGGTGCCGGACCAGACCCCGCCGCCGACACAGATGAGCTGTTCGCCGGTGTCCGCGTCGACACCGACCCGGTTGGTCGAGCACTGCCCGCCCTCCGACCCGACGAGGGGCTCGACGGCCGGCGGGTGCTCGTCCGGGTGCATGGCGGCGGCGGTGCCCGCGAACCCGAGCGCGGGCAGCCCGATCAGTGCGGTGACGGCGGCGGTGCGGACGACGGTGGCGATTCGGTTGCTGGACATGGTGTTAGACCATCTTCGGTGGTGGGGTTGCGGCCGAGGCACGCTGGATGCCGTCAACGCTATGGCCCGGTCTCGGCGGCGCGCCATCACCACAAGGGGTGGAAGCGGTCATCCGCACCCGGGAACAAATCGCGAACCGCCCCCGTTGACCACTTCGACAGCCTTGAGTGCATGTGACTCAAGTTCGAGCTTGACTCCCAGTCCTATGGGTTGCAAACTTGAGCGTGTAGCACTCACTTAGGGTGAGATTGCAAGAAATCACCAGCACAACCAGCCCCGACACATCGCCGGGGGTGCTGCGACAAGTAGGAGGAACACTATGGCTCGTGCGGTCGGAATCGACCTCGGGACCACCAACTCGGTCGTGTCTGTGCTCGAAGGCGGCGAGCCCGTAGTGGTCGCCAACTCCGAGGGCTCACGTACCACCCCGTCGATCGTCGCCTTCGCCAAGAACGGTGAGGTGCTGGTCGGCCAGCCCGCGAAGAACCAGGCGGTCACGAACGTCGACCGCACCATCCGCTCGGTCAAGCGCCACGTCGGCACCGACTGGAACGTCGAGATCGACGGCAAGAAGTACACGTCGCAGGAGATCAGCGCGCGCACGCTCATGAAGCTCAAGCGCGACGCGGAGGCGTACCTCGGTGAGGAGATCACCGACGCCGTCATCACTGTGCCCGCGTACTTCGAGGACGCGCAGCGCCAGGCCACCAAGGAAGCCGGCCAGATCGCCGGCCTCAACGTGCTGCGCATCGTCAACGAGCCCACCGCGGCCGCGCTGGCGTACGGCCTGGACAAGGGCGAGAAGGAACAGACCATCCTGGTCTTCGACCTCGGCGGCGGCACCTTCGACGTGTCCCTGCTCGAGATCGGCGACGGCGTCGTCGAGGTCCGCGCGACCTCCGGCGACAACCACCTCGGCGGCGACGACTGGGACGAGCGCGTCGTGTCCTGGCTCGTCGACAAGTTCAAGGCGTCCAGCGGCATCGACCTGACCAAGGACAAGATGGCCCTGCAGCGTCTGCGCGAGGCCGCCGAGAAGGCGAAGATCGAGCTGTCCTCCTCGCAGAGCACCTCGATCAACCTGCCGTACATCACCGTGGACGCGGACAAGAACCCGCTGTTCCTCGACGAGCAGCTCACCCGCGCCGAGTTCCAGAAGATCACCTCCGACCTGCTCGACCGCACCCGTGCGCCGTTCCAGGCCGTGATCAAGGACAGCGGCATCGCGGTCAAGGACATCGACAACGTCGTGCTCGTCGGTGGCTCCACCCGTATGCCCGCCGTCTCGGACCTGGTCCGCGAGCTGACCGGTGGCCGTGAGCCCAACAAGGGCGTGAACCCGGACGAGGTCGTCGCCATCGGCGCCGCCCTGCAGGCCGGCGTCCTCAAGGGCGAGGTCAAGGACGTGCTGCTCCTCGACGTCACCCCGCTCTCCCTCGGCATCGAGACCAAGGGTGGCGTGATGACCAAGCTCATCGAGCGCAACACCACCATCCCGACCAAGCGTTCCGAGACCTTCACCACGGCCGACGACAACCAGCCGTCGGTGCAGATCCAGGTGTTCCAGGGTGAGCGCGAGATCGCCTCGCACAACAAGCTCCTGGGCTCCTTCGAGCTCGCGGGCATCCCGCCGGCCCCCCGCGGCGTGCCGCAGATCGAGGTCACCTTCGACATCGATGCCAACGGCATCGTGCACGTGACCGCGAAGGACAAGGGCACCGGCAAGGAGAACACGATCAAGATCCAGGACGGTTCCGGCCTGTCCAAGGAAGAGATCGAGCGGATGGTCAAGGACGCCGAGGCGCACGCCGAGGAGGACAAGGCCCGCCGCGAGGAGGCCGAGGTCCGCAACCAGGCCGAGTCGCTGGTGCACCAGACCGAGAAGTTCATCAAGGACAACGAGGACAAGGTGCCCGCGGACGTCAAGGAGAAGGTCGAGGCCGCCATCGCGGAGGCCAACACCGCCCTCGCCGGCAGCGACATCTCCGCGGTCAAGTCCGCGGTGGAGAAGCTCGCCACCGAGTCCCAGGCCCTGGGTGAGGCGATCTACAAGGCACAGGCCGACGAGGCCGGTACCGACGGTGCAGGCCCGAGCCAGGGCGACGACGTCGTCGACGCCGAGGTCGTGGACGAGCCCGCTGATCAGGACAAGAAGTGACCGAGCAGGACGCCGACCGCGAACCGGTCGTCGACGCCGAGATCCCGGCCGCCGCTGATGCGGCGGCCGGGGTCGCGGACGACGCCGAAGTCGATGAGCTGCTCAAGCTGACCTCGGAGCTCGACAAGGCCAGCACGGAACTGGGCTACGCGAAGGCGGAGATCGCGAACATCCGCCGGAACTCGCTCGTCCGGATCGACCAGGCCGTCGCGGCCGAGCGGGCGTCGGTGGTCGGTAAGTTCCTCGATGTCGTCGACGACCTCGACCGGGCGCGCGCCCACGGTGATCTGGAGACGGGTCCGCTGAAGGCGTTGTCCGACAAGCTCGCCGGGGTGCTGGACGGGCTCGGGCTCGCGGCGTTCGGCGACGAGGGTGACCCCTTCGCGCCCGACCTGCACGAGGCCGTGCAGGTCGAGGGCGACGGCGACCATCCGGTGCTCGGGACGGTGCTGCGCAAGGGCTACCGCCTCGGCGACCGGATCCTGCGGACGGCGATGGTGACGGTCACGGACGGCGCGCCTGCGCCGGACGAGGCCCCGGAGTAGTTACACAGGAAGCAACGAGAGGAGGAGACGCCCGGTGAGTGAGCGGGAGTGGATCGAGAAGGACTTCTACAAGGAGCTGGGCGTCTCCTCTGATGCTTCGGCCGACGAGATCAAGAAGGCCTACCGGAAGCTGGCACGGGACCTGCATCCCGACGCCAACCCCGGTGACACGGCGGCCGAGGAGCGGTTCAAGGCCGTGAGCGAGGCGAACGCCGTGCTCTCGGATGCGGCCAAGCGCAAGGAGTACGACGAGGCCCGCCGGCTGTTCGCCAGCGGCGGCTTCGGTCGCGGCGGTTTCCGCCCCGGCGCCGAGTACAGCACGGCTGGCGGCGGTTTCGGCGGCGGCGAGTTCAACATCGGCGACCTGTTCGGCGGCGGCACCAGCTACACCTCCGGCGGTGACGGCGGCATCGGCGACATCTTCGGCGGCCTGTTCGGCGGCGGGCGTGGCGGCGGAGCGGGCACCCGGACCGGCGCGGGCACCCGCCCGCAGCGGGGCAGCGACGTCGAGGCCGAGACCACCCTGCCGTTCCGCGAGGCCGCGACGGGCGTGACGGTGCCGCTGCGGCTGACCAGCCCGGCCTCCTGCATCACCTGCCACGGCAGCGGTGCGAAGCCGGGCACCAGCCCGCGGGTGTGCCCGCGCTGCAACGGAAGCGGAATCGTCAGCCGGAACCAGGGCGCGTTCGGGTTCAGCGAGCCGTGCGACGACTGCCGCGGCACCGGTTCGATCATCGACGACCCGTGCGACGACTGCCGCGGTACCGGCGTGCAGAACCGCACCCGCAGCCTCACCGTCCGGATTCCGAAGGGCGTGAGCGACGGTCAGCGGATCAGGCTGGCCGGGCAGGGTGAGGCGGGTCTGCGCGGCGCGCCGTCGGGCGACCTGTACGTCACCGTGCACGTCAAGCCGGACAAGGTGTTCGGTCGCAACGGCGACGACCTGACCGTCACGGTGCCGGTCAGCTACGGCGAACTGGTGCTCGGCACCACGGTCTCCGTCCCCACTCTCGAGGGCCGGGTCGGCGTCAAGATCCCGGCGGGCACCGTGGACGGCCGGATCCTCCGGGTTCGCGGTCGCGGGGTTCCCAAGCGCAGCGGCGGTGCGGGCGACCTGCTCGTGACCGTCAAGGTCGCGGTGCCGCAGGATCTCGACGAGACCGCCACCGAGGCGCTGCAGACCTATCTGTCGGCCGAGAAGGCCAGCGGATTCGATCCGCGTGCGGGCTGGGCGGGTGCCTGATGACCGCGCCCGGGGTGCCCGGCCAGAGCGCGGCTGACGCGCACGCGGACCCGGACGCCCAGATCTTCGTGATCTCGGTGGCAGCGGAACTGGCGGGCATGCACGCGCAGACGCTGCGGACCTACGACCGGCTCGGATTGGTGACACCGCACCGCGCCACCGGTGGGGGACGCAGGTACTCGCCGCGGGACGTGGCACTGCTGCGCGAGGTGCAGCGGCTGTCTCAGGACGAGGGCGTCAACCTCGCGGGCATCAAGCGGATCATCGAGCTGACCAATCAGGTGGAGGCGTTGCAACGCCGGGTCACCGAGATGGCCGCCGAGATCGCCAAGGTGCACGCCAGCTATCGGCGTGACCTGGTGCCGATCCCGCGTAACAACGCGCTGGTGGTCTGGAAGCCCAGGCACGAACGCTGATCGAACGCGCCCCACGACCCACTGTCCGAATGTCACATTCGTTCGCCTCAGGTGAATGAATGTGACATTCGGACATTTCGGGGTCCGGCATCCGCCCACCCGGGCCCGCGCACTCGTGAGACAGTGAGCCATGGCCGGTCTCGGGTCGTGGTGAGCGATGGTCGAGAAGGTGCGCGTCGTGGTTGCCGACGACCATCCGCTCTTTCGTGACGGCGTCGTCCGGGCGCTCGTCGGGAGCGGCGACGTCGAGGTGGTGGGGGAGGCCGACGACGGGGCCGCCGCACTGGCGCTGATCAGGGAACACCGGCCACAGGTCGCGCTGCTGGACTACCGGATGCCGCAGCTCGACGGGAGCCAGGTCGCGGCCGCCGTGCGCCGCGACGAACTGGGCACCCGGGTGCTGCTGCTCTCCGCGCACGACGAGTCCGCGATCGTCTATCACGCGCTGCAGGAGGGCGCCGCCGGGTTCCTGCCCAAGGAGTCGACGCGGGCCGAGATCGTGGCCGCGGTCCTCGAGTGTGCGAAGGGGCATGACGTGCTCCCCGCCGGTCTGGCCGCGGGGCTGATCGGCGAGGTCCGTCGCCACGCCGAACCCGCAGGCCCGGCGCTGAGCGCCCGCGAGCGCGAGGTGCTGGCGGCCATCGCCCGGGGGCTGACCATCCCGGCCATCGCGGGTGAGCTGTTCCTGGCGCCGTCCACCGTCAAGACCCATGTGCAGCGGCTGTACGAGAAGCTGGGGGTGAGCGACCGCGCGGCGGCGGTGGCCGAGGCCATGCGCCGGGGATTGCTGGAGTGACGTGGCGGGCCGCGACCGGGACCGCGTCGTCGAGCGGTACGCCACCGAGGCGGTGCGGGTCACCGCCTTCCTGCGGCTGCCGCTGATCGCGCTGATCGCGCTGCTGGGACCCGTCGTCAGCATCGAGCACTGGATGCCGACCGTGTTCCGGCTGATCCTGCTCGGGTACGCCGTCGGCGCCGTGGTGTGGCTGGCGGTGGTGATGCGAAGGCAGGTGCGGCCGTGGGCGGGCTGGGCGTCGACCCTCGTCGACATCGCGGCGCTGCTCGCGCTCTGCCTGGCGTCCGGCGGCGCGACGTCATCGCTGCTGCCGGTGTTCTTCCTGCTGCCGGTGGCGGTGGCGTTCCAGTACCGTCCCGCGCTCACCGCGACCCTCGGCACCTGCACCGCGGTCGGCTACCTGCTGGTGTGGATCCTCTACGCGGTTCGCGACGATCTCGTCGACCTGCCCGGCGTGGTGTTCCTCTACTTCGGATTCCTGCTCTGGCTCACCGCCGCGACCACCGCGCTGTCGATCGTCCTGGTCCGACGCTCGGGGACGGTGATCTCGCTGCTCGACGTCCGCCGCCGGCTGGTCGCCGAGTCGATGGGGGCGGAGGAACGCGAGCGCAGACGGTTGGCCGAGCACCTGCACGACGGCCCCCTGCAGAACGTTCTCGCGGCGAGGATGGACCTCGAGGAGGCGATCGAGCACCACGGCGACCCCGCGCTGGTGGCGGCGGAGGCCGCGCTGCGCGAGACCGCCACCCAGCTCCGCTCGACGGTCACCACGCTGCACCCGCAGGTGCTCGAACAGCTGGGCCTGACGGCGGCGTTGCGTGAGCTGGCCGACGGGTTCGGCCGGCGCGGCGGCTACGAGATGCGGGTGCAGTTGGCGGAGGTGGGCATGCCGGACTGCCAGTCCCTGCTGTACCGGCTGGCCAGGGAGGCGCTCGGCAACGTCGAAAGGCACGCGGGCGCTCACCGCGTCGAGCTCCGGTTGGCCCGGACCGCCGCGGCGATCACCCTCGAGGTGGCCGACGACGGTGCCGGATTCGACCCGATGGAGCTGCCCGCGCGCGTTGCCGAGGGGCACATCGGCCTGGCCTCACAGTTTCTCCGGATCGAGAATCTGGGCGGCACGCTGGAACTGATCTCTGCCCCGGGCGAGGGCACCCGCGTGGTGGCGACGGTCCCGGTCGAAAAACTCACATTGTTGTAATTCTGATACGTGTTTCGGTTGCGGCGATTCCTCGCTAGACTTCCCCAAACCCAACGGCAACCCGCCGAGAGGGGCCACGCGACCTGCAGAGGACACCGCAGGCCGCGTTTGTATGCGGAACGGGGACTCTGCAGTGGATTCAACGGCAATTTCGCTTGTCCGGACGACCTTCAAGGCCGTTGCGGCGATCGACGACGGACCGGCGCAACTGACCCGGTCCTTCTACTCGGTGTTGTTCGCGAACAACCCGGAGGTCCGCGAGTTCTTCCCCGCCGCGATGGAGGCCCAGCGAGAGCGACTGGTCCACGCGATCGCGTACGTCATCGACCAGCTCGACGATCCCGAGCCGGTTCTCGTCTTCCTCGCCCAGCTCGGCCGCGACCACCGCAAGTACGGCGTGGTCGACGCGCACTACACGGCGGTCGGCAACGCGCTGATCTTCGCGCTGAAGAACTTCGCGGGCAACGAGATCTGGACCGACGAGGTCGACAACGCCTGGCGCGAGGCCATCGCCCTGATCGCCTCGGTGATGATGGAGGCCGCGAACGCCGAGACCGGGCCTGCGACCTGGACCGGCACCGTCGTCGAGCACAAGCAGGTGCTCCAGGACGTCGCGGTGGTCCGGCTGCAGCTGGACCGCCCGATGGATTACGGCGCGGGCCAGTACGTGAGCGTGACCGTCCCCGGCCGCCCCCGGATGTGGCGCTACCTCTCTCCCGCGATCCCGGCCAACCCCGAGGGACAGATCGAGTTCCACGTCCGGCGCGTCTCCAGCGGCTGGGTGAGCCCGGCGATGGTCGGCCAGACCAACCTCGGCGACACCTGGGTGATGGGTTCCCCGCTCGGCGCGCTCGGCGTCGACCGCACCCAGAACCGCGACATGCTGATGATCGGGTCGGGAACGGGCATCGCCCCGCTGCGCGCGCAGCTGATGGAGATGGCGATGCGCGCCAACAACCCGAACGTGCACGTGTTTGTCGGCGGCAACTACCCGTGCGACCTGTACGACATCGAGACGCTGTGGCAGCTGTCGCTGACCAACCCGTGGCTCACGGTGGTCCCGGTCTCCGAGGAGGACACCAACCCCTGGTGGCACCTCGACCCGATCCCGTCGCCGCCCGCCGGGATGTACAAGCGGATCACCGGCAAGGTCAGCGCCGTCGCCGCCGACTTCGGCGACTGGTCGAACCACGACGTCCAGATCGTCGGGTCCGCCTCGACGATCAACACCACCAAGTTCCGTCTGCAGGCCAGGGGCGTCCCGGCCGAGAACGTGCGGCACGACCCGCTGTACTGATCGGCGCCTGAACGCGCCGCCCGGTCAGCGGGAGAGGTTGTAGGCCACGGTGAGGCCACCGCCATAGCGTCGCTGGAGAGAGAGTCTCCAGCGAAAGGCAGCCACCGTGAACGCCCCATCACCATTGTCCGCAGGGACCGTCCCCACCACTGTCGATGTCGTCGTCGTCGGGGCGGGCTTCGCCGGGCTCTACGCGCTGCACCGGCTTCGCGGTGCCGGACTGACGGTGCGGGTGTTCGAGGCGGGCGACGGGGTCGGCGGCGTCTGGTACTGGAACGGGTATCCCGGCGCGCGCTGCGACGTCGAGAGCGTCGACTATTCGTACTCGTTTTCCGAAGAGCTGCAGCAGGATTGGGACTGGAGCGAGAAGTACGCCACCCAGCCTGAGATCCTGCGCTACGTCAACCACGTGGCGGACCGCTTCGACCTGCGCCGCGACATCACGTTCGGGACCAGGGTGACCGACTCGGTGCTGGACGAGCGGACGCTGCGGTGGGAGGTTCGCACCGACGCGGGCGAGGCGATCTCCGCGCGGTTCGTCATCTTCGCCGTCGGGCCGCTGTCGAACGCGAACATCCCCGCCATCGATGGCCTCGACGAGTTCAACGGCGGGATCTATCACACCGCGCACTGGCCGCACGAGGGCGTCGACTTCACGGGCAAGACCGTCGGCGTGATCGGGACGGGATCCTCTGGCATCCAGACGATTCCGTTCATCGCGGAGCAGGCAGAGCAGCTGCACGTGTTCCAGCGCAGCGCGAACTACAGCGTGCCCGCGGGCAACGTGCCGCTCGACGGGGAGACCAGGCGCGCGCAGAAGGCGGACTACGCCGAGCGGCGCCGGCTGTCCTTCCTCAGCGGCGGCGGCTCGCCGCACCAGGCGCATCCGAAGCCGGCCATGGAGGTCTCCGCGGACGAGCGCCGCGAGGCCTACGAGAAGCGTTGGCAGCTCGGCGGGGTGCTGTTCAGCAAGACGTTTCCCGATCAGGTCCTCAACCTGGAAGCCAACGACACCGCCCGCGAGTTCTGGGAGGGCAAGGTGCGCGCGGTCATCGACGACCCCGAGGTCGCGGAGCTGCTGATCCCCAAGGACCACGCGATCGGCACCAAGCGGATCTGCACCGACGCCAACTACTACCAGACCTACAACCGCGCCAACGTGAACCTGGTGAACCTGCGGGCCACCCCGATCGAGAGCATCGATGCGACCGGCGTCTCCACGTCCGGCGAGCGCTACGAACTCGACGCCCTGGTCCTGGCCACCGGCTTCGATGCGATGACCGGTTCGCTCGAGAAGGTGAACATCGTCGGACGCGGCGGCCAGACATTGAACCAGGCGTGGGCCGAGGGTCCCAGGACCTACCTCGGCCTCGGCACCGACGGATTCCCCAACCTGTTCAACCTGACCGGCCCTGGCAGCCCGTCGGTGCTCGCGAACATGGTGCTGCACTCGGAGCTGCACGTGAACTGGGTCGCCGACGCCATCGCGCATCTCGACGAGCACGGCGCGATCGCCATCGAGGCGAGCGCCGACGCCGTCGCCGCCTGGGGTCGTGAGTGCACGGATCGCGCCGCGTCGACGCTCATGACGACGGCGAACTCCTGGTACCTGGGCGCCAACATCCCCGGCAAGCCGCGGGTCTTCATGCCGTTCGTCGGCGGCTTCGGCGTCTACGGCGAGATCATCGCCGAGGTCGCGGCGGCCGGCTACAAGGGGTTCGAGCTCCTCGAGGCGAACGGGTGAGCATGCGTCGTATGGCGGGCAAGGTCGCGGTCATCACCGGTGCTGCGAACGGCATGGGCCGTGCCCACGCCGTGCGACTGGCCGCGGAGGGCGCGGACATCATCGCGCTCGACCTGCCGGGCGCGGCTGCCGAGCTGGCCGAAACCGCCCGCCTGGTGGGCGAACTCGGTCGCCGTGTGGTGGTCGCGGGCGCGGACGTGCGCGACCTCGCCGCCGTGCAGGCGGGTGTGGACCTGGGCGTGGCGGAGCTGGGCCGGCTCGATGTCGTGGTCGCGAACGCAGGCGTGTGCGACAACCCTGGGCCGGCCTGGACCATCGACGAGCCGGTGTGGCGTCGTTCGCTCGACGTCAACCTCACCGGGGTGTGGCACACGGTGAAGGCCGCGGTGCCGTCGATCGGCGCGGACGGCGGGTCGGTCGTCATCGTCAGCTCGACGGCAGGCATCAAGGCCGTGGCCGGGGCCGCGCACTACTCGGCGAGCAAGCATGCGGTGATCGGGCTCATGCGCACCCTGGCAAACGAGCTGGGGCCGAGGTCGATTCGCGTCAATGCCCTGCTGCCGGGCGCGGTCGGTACCGCGATGACGCTGAACCCCGCGACGTTCGCCCGGTTGCGGCCGGACCTGGAGAACCCCACCGCCGAGGACGTGATGAAGGTGCTCGCGCGCAACCACCTGCTGCCGGTGCCGTGGGTGGAGTCCGAGGATGTGAGCAACGCCCTGCTGTTCCTGGTGTCCGACGACGCCCGGTACATCACCGGAACCCAGCTGGTGGTCGACGCCGGCCTGACGCAGAAGGTATGACGATGAGCGGACGGGTAGCAGGCAAGGTTGCGCTGGTCACCGGCGCGGCACGGGGAATCGGACGCGCTCAGGCGCTGCGGTTCGCACAGGAGGGCGCGGACGTGATCGCCGTCGACCTGTGCGGCCCCGTCGAGTCCGTGGTCACCCCGCCGTCGAGTGCGGCCGACCTCGCCGAGACCGAGGCACTGGTCCGCGAAACCGGCAGGCGAATAGAGACTTTCGAGATCGATGTGCGCGACCGGGCGGCACTGGGGGCGGCGGTGGACGCGGGCGTCGCGACGTTCGGCGGCCTCGACATCGTGTGCGCGACAGCCGGTATCACCAGCGCCGCCCCCGCGCTCGAGCTCACCGAGCAGGCCTGGAACACCATGCTCGACGTCAACCTCACCGGGGTGTGGCAGACCTGCGCGGTGTCCGCGCCGCACCTGATCGAGCGGGGCGGCGGGGCGATGATCCTGACCAGCTCGATCGCCGGGCTGCGCGGACTGGTCGGCGTCGCGCACTACACGGCCGCCAAGCACGGCGTCGTCGGGCTGATGCGGTCGATGGCAAAGGAATTGGCGCCGCACGGGGTTCGGGTCAACACCGTGCACCCCACCAACGTGGACACCCCGATGATCCAGAACGACGCGGTGCGCGCGAAGTTCCGCCCCGACCTGGACCGTCCGCCGACGCGCGAGGAGTTCGCCGATTCGGCGGTGACCATGAACATGCTCGCGATCCCGTGGGTGGAGCCGGTGGACGTGGCGAACGCCGCGCTGTTCCTGGCGTCCGACGAGGCCCGCTACATCACCGCGGTGTCCCTCCCCGTGGACGCGGGCAGCACAATGCGCTGACGCACCCGTGCGCGGTTGAGGGGTCCCTGGACCCGCTAACCGCGCACGGGTGCGAAGCGCCTATTCGAACTGGATTGCGCCGGCCGGGGTTCCGCTGTCGATGAGTGCACGCAGGGTGAAGCGCACCATGGCGGGCGAGCCGCAGACCAGCACCTGGTGGTCGGTGTAGGCGCCGTACGAGCTGACGACCTCGGCCAGCGTGCCCGCGATGATGTCGTCGGGTCCGTAGCCGATGTCGACCCGGGTGCGGTCGTACCACTCGTCGGCCCACTCGGGGTCCTGCACGTTCTCGACGACCGGGACCACGGTCAGCCAGTCAAGTTGCTGCGCCAGGATCCACAGCATGTCGGAGCCGTAGAGGTCGCGGGGATGACGGCCGCCGATGAACAGGTACACCCGCGGCGGCTGCGGGCGTCGTGCGAGCTCCAGCAGGATCGAGCGGAACGGCGCCAGCCCGGTGCCGCCCGCGACCATCACCACGTCCCGACCGGAATCGTCCACCGTCAGGCGGCCGCTCGGCTCGCTGATCTGCCACTGGTCCCCCGGGGCGGTGTCGCCGACGATCGCGCCGCTGATCCAGCCGGCGGGGACCGTCCTGACGTGGAACTCGAGCTTGCCGTCGAGCGAGGGCGGGAGGGCCGGCGAGTAGCGCCGCGACACCCGCGGGTTCTGCGGCACGGTCACCGACACCGACTGTCCCGCGGCGAAGGGGACGAACTCGCCCTCCAGTCGCACCACCGCGAGATCGGTGCGCAGCCGGTGGTGCTCCACCACCGTCGCGGTCCACACCTGCTGTTCGACGCCCTGGTTCTGCATGCTCAGAGGGTATCGCGACGGGGTTGGCACCTGCACAAATGCAATTGCCACTAGAACATGTGTCAGTTTGCGTTCTAATGTGAGGCGTGCCACGTGCACGGCCGCGGCCCGCCAGCCGTGACCCCCAGTCAGAGCGGAGAAGAAATGACCACCGATGAGCTCGCCGACCTGCACCGCCCGCAGTACACGGCGGACCTGCTGATCACCGCGCTGGAGCGCAACGCGGACCGGCCCGCCCTCTACCTCGGCGACGTGGTGCTCACCGGCGGACAGATGCGCGACCAGATCAGCTGCTTCGTGCAGGCGCTGCAGTCTCTCGGAATCGGTACGGGCTCCACGGTCGCGATGCTCTCGAAGAACCGTCCCGAGGTGCTCATCAGCGTCGGGTCCACGATGATCCTCGGCTGCCGCAACACCGCGCTGGCACCGATGGGATCGCTCGACGATCACCGCTACATCCTCGAGGACTCCGAGATCGAGACGCTGATCTTCGATCCCACCGCGTTCGAGGGGCGCGCGGCGGAGCTCAAGGCGTCGCTGCCCTCGCTGAAGAACCTGTTCTCGCTCGGTCCGTCGGAGGTCGGCGTCGACCTGCTGGCACTGGTGGGGGACTTCGTCCCCGAGCGGTTGGTCGCCGCGAGAGTGTCCGGCACCGACGCGAGCAGCATCGTCTACACCGGCGGTACCACCGGCAAGCCCAAGGGCGTGATCAACACCTTCCAGTCGGGCGTGACGCTGCCGCAGATCCAGATGGCCGAGTGGCAGTGGCCGGACGAGATGCGCTTCCTCGCCTGCACCCCGCTCTCGCACGCGGGCATGGCGTTCTTCGTGCCGACGCTGATGCGAGGCGGCTCGCTGGTGGTGCTGCCCGCTTTCGAGCCGGGCGCCGTCCTCGAGGCGATCGAGAAGCACAAGATCACCGTGACGATGCTCGTTCCCACGATGATCTACATGCTGCTCGACCACCCGGACCTGGCCAAGCGGGACCTCTCCAGCCTGCAGACGCTGTACTACGGCGCGGCCGCCATGTCGCCCGCGCGGCTGGTCGAGGGCATCGAGAAGCTCGGCCCGATCTTCTTTCAGTACTTCGGCCAGAGTGAGTGCGGGATGACGATCTCGGTGCTGCGCAAGGAGGAGCACCTGACCGACGACCTGGAGCGCCTGGCGTCGTGCGGGCGTCCGGTGCCGTGGCTCGACGTGCGACTGCTCGACGAGGACCTGAACGAGGTGCCGCGGGGCGAGCTCGGTGAGATCTGCGTCCGCGGTCCGCTGGTGATGCAGGGCTACTGGAAGAAGCCTGCCGAGACGGCGGAGGCGCTGCGCGGCGGCTGGTTGCACACCGGCGACATCGCCCGTGCGGACAAGGACGGCTTCCTGTTCATCGTCGATCGCAAGAAGGACATGATCATCACCGGCGGCTTCAACGTCTTCCCCCGGGAGATCGAGGACGTCATCTCCGGTCACCCCGCGGTCGCGTCGGTCGCGGTTGTCGGTGTGCCGGACGAGAAGTGGGGCGAGGCCGTCAAGGCCTGCGTGGTGCTGCGCGAGGGCGCGACGGTGGAGGTCGCCGAGCTGGTAGAGCGGGTGAAGGCCGCGAAGGGCGCGGTGCACGCGCCGAAGTCGATCGATTTCGTCGACGCGCTGCCGCTGACCCCGCTGGGCAAGCTGGACAAGAAGACGCTGCGGGCGCGCTACTGGGAGGGTGCGGCGCGCGCGGTGTAGGCGCTCCGCACCCGTGCGCCTTTCTGGTAGCGCGCGCTACCAGAAAGGCGCACAGGGCCTCAGTCGACGAGGCAATCGTCGGGTGTCTCCTGCGGGGCACGGGCGGCGACCCCGCGCGCCGCGACGTGTGAGGCGACCGCGAGGGCCATCACCAGCGCCGAGACCGCCAGAACGCCGCGGAATCCCGTTGCCGCGCCGCTCGACTCGGCGAGGGCGCCGGCCATCGGCGCGCCAAGCGCGGTGCCCGCGATCAGCGCGCTGGACAGCATCGTCATGTGCAACGTCAGGCGGCCCGCCGGCGTGTGCGCCGCCGCGAGCTCGTACACCGTCACAATGATCGGGCCGATGCCCAACCCCACCAGCGTGAGCGCACCGGCGACCAGTCGGCCGTCCTGAATCCAGGGCAGCGCCGCACACACCGCGACCGCCCAGATCGCGGCAAGGACCATGCGCAGGTGTGGCCCCGTCCGCCCGCGCATCCACCCCACCGCGATCGATGCCGCGCCCGACCCGATGCCGAACCCGGCGTAGATCAGGCCGGCATCGGAGAGGCTGCCGTGTTCACCGGCGAAGGCGACCACGGTGTTCATCAGCGCGCCGAGCAGCGCCCCGACCAGCAACATGGTGGCGACGAGAGTCGTGCGATCGGTCCGCAGGAACGCCCGGAGCGGGGCCGCGCCCGCCGACGTCACGGACGCCGGATCCCACACCGCGCCGGACGTCCGGTGCCGCGCGAACATCAGACCGAACACGAGGGTGATCGCCGTGCATGCGATCAGCGGGGTGTCGGCACCGGTCTGGGCGAGCAGGCCGACGATCGCCGGCCCGAAGACGAAGGTCATCTCGTCGGCAAGCGTCTCGTAGCCGAAGGCTGCGCCCTGCACCCGGTCTCGTGCGGCACGGGGAACCCCGGCGTGCACGAGGGCCGCCCACCGCACGCGGGAGAAGGGGCCGACCGGCGGGATGGTGAGGCCGCACAACGCGGACACCACGAGCAGCAACGGCAGGGCGCCGTGTGCGGCGAAGAGGACCGCCGCGATCAGCACCGAGTTGGCCACCACGAGAGGCGGAATCACGCGACGCTGGCCGTAGCGGTCCGCGCAGGCCCCCGCGAGCGCGGCACCCACCGCCGCGCCGAGCGCGTAGCTGCCAGCGGCCAACCCACCCTGGGCGTAGGAATCACGAACGAACGCAACGTAACTGCTGATGCCGAGGGTGAGCATCGCGAACGGTAGCCGGGCCAGGACCCCGATCGGGAAGAACGCCGGACCGGCCTGTCGGTAGAGGTGGGTGAAGGATCCGCCCGCGGATGACGGGGTGGTGTCGGATGGAGTGGTTTCGAGCAACACAGTTCTCCTGGTCGAGACACGCCGAAGCGGTGCATCGCCGTCCCGCCGACACCGCCGATGCTCGAACCCAATGACTAGGGCGAGATTCGCCCCGACATAACTGTGTGCGCTCATGAAGTTACGGATGGGCGTGCTAGGCGGTCAAATTGCCTCGTCGCCGGTCCCGACCCGACCCGACCACGATTACGAGGGCGTAGGACCAGGGTGTCGAAATCCCCAGAGTTGAGTGGAACAGACTCAACCCTTCGTGTGTTGGTCCGTATGACAACGCCCCGTGCCGAACCTAGGCTCGACGGCAACGACCGACGTCTTCCGAAGGAGTGACTCAGTGGACTCGTTCTCTCCGACCACCAAGACTCAGGCGGCGCTGACCGCAGCGCTGCAGTCTGCTTCCGCCGCGGGCAACCCGGACATCCGCCCGGCACACCTGCTCGCCGCACTGCTCGACCAGACCGACGGCATCGCCGCACCGCTGCTCAAGGCCGTGGGCGTCGACCCGACCGTCGTGCACCGCGAGGCGCAGGCGATGGTGGACCGGCTGCCGCAGACGACGGGCGCCACCACGACGCCGCAACTCGGCCGTGAGGCGCTCGCCGCGCTCACCGCCGCCCAGCACCTGGCCACGGAGCTCGACGACGAGTACGTCTCCACCGAGCACGTGCTGGTCGGGTTGGCGTCGAACGATTCGGACGTCGCGAAACTCCTTGTCGGGCACGGTGCCACCCCGCAGGCGCTGCGGGACGCGTTCACCGCGGTGCGTGGCAGCGCGAGGGTGACCAGCCCAGACCCCGAGGGCACCTACCAGGCGCTGGAGAAGTACAGCACCGATCTCACCGCGGCGGCCAGGGCGGGCAAGCTCGACCCCGTCATCGGCCGCGACACCGAGATCCGCCGCGTCGTGCAGGTTCTCAGCAGGCGCACCAAGAACAACCCGGTGCTCATCGGCGAGCCCGGCGTCGGCAAGACGGCCATCGTCGAGGGCCTCGCCCAGCGGATCGTCGCGGGCGACGTTCCGGAATCGTTGCGTGGCAAGACGGTTGTCTCCCTCGACCTCGGTTCGATGGTCGCGGGCGCCAAGTTCCGCGGCGAGTTCGAGGAGCGGCTCAAGGCGGTCCTCGACGACATCAAGAACTCGGCCGGCCAGGTGATCACCTTCATCGACGAGCTGCACACGATCGTCGGCGCGGGCGCGACCGGCGAGTCCGCCATGGACGCGGGCAACATGATCAAGCCGATGCTCGCCCGCGGCGAGCTGCGGATGGTCGGCGCCACCACCCTCGAGGAGTACCGCAAGTACATCGAGAAGGACGCCGCCCTGGAGCGACGCTTCCAGCAGGTGCTCGTCGGGGAACCGTCGGTGGAGGACACCGTCGGCATCCTGCGTGGCCTCAAGGAGCGCTACGAGGTGCATCACGGTGTCCGCATCACCGATTCGGCTCTCGTTGCGGCCGCGACACTCTCGGACCGCTACATCACCTCCCGGTTCCTGCCGGACAAGGCGATCGACCTGGTCGACGAGGCCGCGTCGCGGCTGCGCATGGAGATCGACTCCCGCCCGGTCGAGATCGACGAGGTCGAGCGCACGGTGCGGCGGCTGGAGATCGAGGAGATGGCGCTCGAGAAGGAGACCGACGAGGGGTCAAAGGCCAGGCTGGTCAAGCTGCGCCAGGAACTGGCCGACGACCGCGAGAAGCTGGGCCAGCTCAGCACCAGGTGGCAGAACGAGAAGCAGGCCATCGACTCGGTCCGCGAGATCAAGGAACAGCTCGAATCGCTTCGCGGCGAGTCGGATCGGGCCGAGCGGGACGGCGACCTGGGCAAGGCAGCCGAGCTGCGGTACGGCCGGATCCCCGAGCTGGAGCGCAAGCTCGAGGCCGCGGTCGACGCGTCCGGCGGCGCCAGCGACGGCGATGTGATGCTCAAGGAGGAGGTAGGGCCGGACGACGTCGCGGACGTGGTCGCGGCGTGGACCGGCATCCCGGCGGGCCGGATGATGGAGGGCGAGACCGCCAAGCTGCTCCGGATGGAGTCGGAGCTGGGCAAGCGGGTCGTCGGGCAGCAGGAGGCCGTTGTGGCGGTGTCCGACGCGGTGCGCCGGGCGCGGGCCGGGGTCGCCGACCCGAACCGGCCGACCGGCTCGTTCCTGTTCCTCGGCCCCACCGGCGTCGGCAAGACCGAGTTGGCGAAGGCGTTGGCGGACTTCCTGTTCGACGACGAGCGGGCGATGGTCCGGATCGACATGAGCGAGTACAGCGAGAAGCACGCGGTGGCGCGGCTGGTCGGTGCGCCGCCGGGATACGTCGGCTACGACCAGGGTGGTCAGCTCACCGAGGCGGTCCGGAGGCGGCCGTACACGGTGGTGCTGTTCGACGAGGTCGAGAAGGCGCACCCGGATGTGTTCGACATCCTGCTGGCGGTGCTCGACGAGGGTCGCCTGACGGACGGCCAGGGCCGAACGGTCGACTTCCGCAACACCATCCTGATCCTCACCTCGAACCTGGGGGCTGGTGGCTCGCGGGAGCAGGTGATGGAGGCGGTGCGCCGTTCGTTCAAGCCGGAGTTCATCAACCGGCTCGATGACGTGGTGATCTTCGACCCGCTCTCGGAGCTACAACTGGAATCGATCGTGGACATCCAACTCGGGCAGTTGGCGAAGCGGCTCGCGGCCCGCAGGCTGAGCCTCGAGGTGTCGGGACCCGCGAAGGAGTGGCTGGCGCATCGCGGATACGACCCGCTGTACGGTGCGCGGCCGCTGCGCAGGCTGATCCAGCAGGCGATCGGCGATCAGCTCGCGAAGCTGTTGCTGGCCGGGGAGATCCACGACGGCGACGCCGTGCCGGTGAACGTCTCGGTCGACGGCGATTCGCTGGTACTGGGATAGGCGCGTGACACACAACTGTGCGCGAGGTTCGAAGAGAACCTCGCGCACAGTTGCGTTGTTGCCGGTCGTGAGTGCCGTGATTCGTGGGCCGGGGGGCAGACCACGAACCGCGGCACCGACGACGCGGCACCACCTGGATTCGGCCGCGTGAGGGGCGCGACCGGATGGCCAGGTGTGATCCGGGTGGAATCAGCCGATGCTGAAGGGCTGTCCCCACAGGGTGACGTTGCTGGTCACGTTGGCGGTGTTGACGGTGACCTTGACGTACGAGCGGGCCTGGGCGTAGCCGGCGCAGCCGCTCACCCCGAGGGTGGAGTCGGCCCAGGTGACGCTGCCGCTGCCCTTGTAGGGGTTGGCCGCCCGGTGCTGCTCGGCGCCGAACATGTCGGCGACCTCGAGGTCGAGGATCTTGTAGTCCACGGCCTGGCCCGGGCCGATGGTCACACTGCCCGTGGTCTCGGCGGACGGCTTGATCGTTTCCTTCGCCATATCGGCCTTCAGACCGGCGCCACCGCCGGCCTTTCCGCCGAGGGTGAGCTGGCAGGCGACGATGTAGCCGGGCTGGATGGTGCCGCTGCCGCCGCCGGAGACCTCGACCTTGGTGGAGCCGGAGACCCACACGTTGCGGTGCAACGGGGTCGAGCCCATCGACGGCGAGATGTTCGCGGACTCGCCGGTGCGGGTGAGCTTGACGACGGTGCCGTCGACGAGGGTCTCGGTGATCGAGCCGTCGGGCAGCGGTACGAAGGTGTCGGCGCTGGCCGCACCTGCGGAGAAGAAGCCGAGAGCGATGGCGGCGGTGGCGCCGACGGCGGCGGTCTGCAGCCCGCGGCGCAGGCCGGTCTTGCTGGCGTTCATGAATTCCCCTTTGAGGGTTCAGGTTTCAAGTTCAAGGTGTGGACTGTGCGCGATTTGTACCCAGTGGGGGTGAAATTCGCGCACGGGCGGCGCAGCCGCCTCGCTAGCCGATGCTGAAGGGCTGGCCGTACAGGGTGGTCTTGGAGTAGTCGTTGCCGACGATCTCGACCACCGTGTAGGAGCGGGCCTGGGCGAACCCGCCGCAGTTCTGGATCTCGATCTGGGTGTCCTGGTACTGGACGGAGTACTTGCCGTTCTTCTTCATGTCCTTGCCCGCGACGTTCACGAACTTGACCTGACCCGCCGAGAGCGGGACGGTCAGCGAACCCGAGATCGACGGACCGTCCAGGCTGATGCCGCCGCCGATGGAGCCGCCGAGGCCGGTGATGTCGACCTGGCAGCCGACGATGTAGCCGGTGCTGATCCGGGAGACCCCGTGCGTGGAGGAGTTGTTGGTGCCGGGGGTGTTCGCCGCGGCGTTGAACGGGCCTGCCTCGCCTTCCTTGGTGATGCCCTTGACGTCCGCGGTGACGGTGCCCGAGACCCACGCCACGCGTCCGGCGCCGTTGGCGGCGAGCGACGGCGAGATCAGCGCGCTCTCGCCGGTGCGGGAGACGACCGCGCCCGGTCCGGCCTTCTGCCCGTCGGGCAGCGGCACGAAGGTGTCGGCGTGAGCCGCACCGGTCGACATCAGGCCGATCGCCACGACAGCAGCGCCGACGCCGGCGCTGAAACATGTTGCGCGGACGCGGTGTGTGCTGGTGCGCAGGCCTGACTTGCGGATCTTGCTCATTCGTTCCCCTCGAGAGGTGGTCGGCGGGTGTGCCATCGCATGATGGTCCGGTCAGGATCGTGAGCCTGGCTTCCGGACGCTGGGCAAGAAACTATCCGCATCATTCGATTGAATGCAATGGACCACACAAGGGTAGAAATGAGACTCATCTCACACTCAAAGGTCTCACTGACCGGGATTCGAAGCGACCCAAGGCATCTGCCCAGATTGGGGCACCAATCCTGCGAATCATCTGTAAGATTCGGCGGCCCGGGATGTACACGGGAGGGGCTGGTCGTGCAGGGGGCAGAGTGATGGTGATGGACAGGACGGATCGTCCGCAGAAGACGGCGATGATCATCGCCAGGAGGATTATTGCGGACATCGAGCGAGAGGGCCTTCGGCCCGGCGACCGGCTGCCGCCCGAGCGGGTGATGCTCGAGCAGTACCAGGTCGGCAGGGGCACGCTGCGCGAATCCCTCCGATACCTGGAGCTGTCCGGCGCCCTCTCGATCAAGCCAGGGCCCGGCGGGGGGCCGACCGTGCAGAAGCCCGATGGCTCCCACCTGATGACCGGTCTGGGCCTGTTGCTGCAGTTCGAGGAATCGCCCTTCGGCACGGTCGTCGAGGCGCGGGTCGGCCTCGAGCCGTTGATGGCGCGGATGGCCGCCCAGAACCGAACTGAGGAGCACCGTCTCGACCTGGCGGAATCGGTCCGCGCGATGGAGGAGCACCTCGACGATCTCGAGGCGTTCCTGGCTGCGAACCGCCGCTTTCACAACACCATCGCGTGGGCGTCGGGCAACGCGCTGTTCGGCTATCTCATCGATGCGATGGATGGAGTCTTCGTCGGGGCCGGGCTGGGGGTGGCATATCCGCGGCGCCTGCGGGGCAGGGTGCTCGAGGCGGACGCCGCGATTCTCACGGCGATCGCGGACGGTGATCCGGACGCGGCGGAGGAGGCGATGCGCGCGCACGCCGCGCAATGGACGTCCTACCTGCGAAAGAACTTTCCCTCCGAACTGTCGCGACCCATCGCCTGGAATGTGATGCGGTAGCCACAGCTGCCTTCAGCGCGGTCTCAGGTTCCGCCTCTATCCTGGCGGGTCGGACTGAATTGACCAGTGGCTTCGATCACCAGGATCGCCCGTGCAGAGAGCAGGCCCGAGACATGAGCAATCCGGACGACCCGCGAACACCGCAGGAGCGCACCCCCGACGGCACCGAGCCGTTCGAGGCAGGACCGGACCCGACTGCGGCGTGGGCGCCGACGGCGGAGGGCGCCGCGGCGGACCAGCCGACCGAGGTCTGGGCCCGCAGCGCCGATCAGCCCACGCAGCAGTTCGACAGGCCGGTCGAACCGTCGGCGCCGCAATACACCGCGGATCCGTATCAGGCGTATGGCCAGGTCCCGCCGAACGCGACGCAGGCGTATCCGACCTATCAGGGGTACGACCCGAATCAGCCGCCGAACGCGACGCAGGCGTATCCGACGTATCAGGGGTACGACCCGAATCAGCCGCCGAACGCGACGCAGGCGTATCCGACGTATCAGGGGTACGACCCGAACCAGCCGCCGGCACAGCCGCCCGCAGGCGCGTCGCCCTACCTTGACGGGGGCCAGAAGAAGGGTCCCGGCAAGGGGGTGCTCGCGGTCGCCCTGGTCGTGGCGGGACTGCTGCTCGCGGCGGTCGTCGGTCTCGGCGTGATGCTGATCGGCGGCGGCCCGGACTCGCCGAGCAGCGCCTCCGGGCCTGCGACCAGCACCCGGACCCTGCCCCGGCCGACCAACACGCCGCCGCGCACCACCGAACCGCCTGCGACCACCGGCCCGGACCTGTCGCAGATCCCGGGCGGTGTCGGGGAGGTCATCGGCGCGGCGGGCGCCGCGGTCGGGACGATCGCCTCCAACGACGGATCCACGCTGATCCTCGATGGAATCGGCGGCTCCGCGGTCACGGTCGTCACCAACGAGTCCACCAAGGTGATCTCGCTCAGCGGCGCGAAGGTCGGCGACCTCAAGGCCGGCGACACCGTCGTCGTGCAGGGTGAGAAGGCGCAGGACGGGTCCGTCACGGCAAAGCTGATCGTGAACACGACGATCCCAGACCTCGGCAACTTCGGAAACTGACGGCGGGTTTCGGCAAATGAATCGGTCCCCGTGCGAGCCGAGTGCCGCGCGGGGACCGTTCAGTCGATATTGTGACTGGCGATGACGCTTATCTGGTTCGGACTCTCAGCGATCGCGCTCGTGGGCGCGATCGCGCTCCTGTCCATCGATCGCAGCAGGCGCGACCAGTTCGGTCGCGTCCGGCAGATCTGGGCGAAGGCGCAGGGCTACACCTACAACGAGTCGGATGAGCAGCTGCCGTCGACTTGGCACCGGGCCGCGCTGGCCAAGCAGGAGTACCTCGGTGCCGTCGACGTGGTGCACGGCATCCGGCGCGGCGAGAACTTCGTGCTGTTCGACCTCGAGGAGACGACGACGATCGTCGCGGTCCGGCGCACCGTCGGGTCCGACGTGGACATCGATCTCCGGCTCCGGTCGACGCCGCCGCCGAAGGATGCGGACATGAACCTGCTCGGCTCGATCGGTCCGCGGGTGGTGTTCGCCACCGACCTGGAGATCGCCCGACGGGTTTGCGATCAGCGGATGGTGCACTTCACGGAGTCGGTTCCGCCGCATGTCCAGATGTTGTGGAGCGAGGGGGAGTGGACGCTCGGTTCGCTGCCCGTCACCAGTAACGGCCGCGAGTGGGACGCCGCGATCGACGCCGTTGCCCGGCTCTCCGGCATCCTGCACGTACTGCCACCGGTCCTCGATTCGACACCCGAAGCGCCGCCGGTCGCCCGCGAGGTGCCGGATTGGGAGCGTTCGCCGTATCCGCCGCAGGACGACGACGAGTTCGAGGCGCCCAACGTTGTTCCGCTGGCGCGCACCGTAAATCACGATCCCGGACGCCCGTACCCGCACGAGTACGACACCGAGGACGACCCGCGCGGCTGATTCGAGGGCGGCACGCGCTCCGAGGGTGGACCCGGTGCGCGGGCAACTCGGCGTGTGAGTAGATTGCACGCCTGTGACTCTTGTGACGGTTGTGGCGGTCGTTGCTGTTGTTCTTCTCCTTGCGTGGGCGGTGTCCGTGGCTCGACGTCTACGTCGATTCGAAGGAAACCTCACCGCGAGCCGGGCTCTCCTCGACGTGGAACTCAAACGACGGTGCGATCAGGCACCCGAGCTGATCGCGGCGGCCAGGGCCGCGGCGGTGCCGTCCGAGATCCTGTCCCCGTTGGTCGGCGCTCGATCACTGGCCGTCGCGCTGCGCGAGCAGGGCATGAGCCTCGGCGAGCAGGCGGGGTCCGAAAATGCTCTGTCGGTGGCGTTGCACCGGCTCATGTTCGAGGTGGAGTGCAGCCCGAATGTGAAGCATGACTGGGCGATTCAGCGTCCCGCCCTCGAACTCAAGGTGACCGAGCAGCGGATCATCGGGGCTGCCCGGGTCTACAACGACAGCGCCGCCGCGGTGAACCGGCTGGTGCGCTCGATCCCGTCCGGGTTCGTCACGCGGCTGGTGGGTGGGTGCGAGGTGCCGCTGTTCGAGGCGACGGTGGTCGAGCTGCCGGTCGGTCCGGTCGACGCGCTCGCCCCGGCGGACCGGGATGCCGGTGTTCCCGGCGCACTCTTGTAGCCGACTACGCTAGGGCGTCGAACGTGGACGCGAAGAGGAGCGGAAAGATGACGGAGAAGGCGGAGCTCGCAGGGCTCGTACGCGAGCTGGCTGTGGTGCACGGGAAGGTGACCCTGTCCTCGGGCAAGGAAGCCGACTACTACGTGGACCTGCGCCGCGCGACGCTGCACCACAGGGCCGCACCGCTGATCGGGAAGCTGCTCCGTGAGCTCGTCGCGGACTGGGACTTCGATTCCGTCGGCGGCCTGACCATGGGTGCCGACCCCGTGGCCATGGCGGTCATGCACGCCGAGGGCCGGCCGATCGACGCCTTCGTGGTGCGCAAGGCGGCCAAGGCGCACGGCATGCAGCGTCAGATCGAGGGCCCCGACGTCGTGGGCAAGCGCGTGCTGGTCGTCGAGGACACCACCACCACCGGAAACTCCCCGCTGACCGCGGTGCGCGCGCTGCGCGAGGCAGGCGCGATCGTTGTCGGCGTTGCGACCGTGGTGGACCGCGCGACCGGCGCCGACGCCATCATCGCCGCGGAGGGCGTGGAGTACCGGTCCCTGCTCGGCCTCGAGGACCTGGGCCTGTAGGACCTGGGCTTCTAGGGATGGGCCTCACGACGGCTGGCGCGCCACCATGCCGCCCATCGTGATGACGTACTCGTCGACGGTGTCGTCGAAGGAGACCGCGAAGGTGGTGGGGTGGTAGCCGCCGCGCTGATAGGCCTGCGGCTGCTTGATGTTCCGTACGGTGCTCGGCTTTGTCAGCAGCCACTCGCGGGTCACCATCGGTTCCATGAAGGTGTACTCGCCGTCCCAGGTCCCGTTGAGGAAGGCCTGGGTGAATTGGTAGGGGCCCGGGATCAGCCCGTCGGTCACGTCGATCCAATGCACCCCCATCGCGGGGGAGGCCTGCGGAACGAGCTTCGGTCCGAGCAGCGGAATGTAGTCAGGCGGGAGATGTCTCGGGTCCGGCAGCCGCGCACCCTTGGCCTCGAAATCCGGTCTCGCCGGGTCGATCTCGGCCACCTCGGCCCTGTCGGCGAGGTAGAAATGCATGTCGAAATGCGGCTTGTCGAACATGCCGCTCGGACCGTGCCCGTGGTCGTTCCAGTCGAGGGTGGTGTGGTCGAAGACCGTCGCGGACGCCTGCTCGGGAAGGTCGAGTTCGAAGGTCGTCACGCCGTCGTGGCTCGTCGGCAGGCCGTTGATCGCCGCCTCTGACAGCCGCATGCCCACCTCGGTGGGGTTGCCAGCGGCGTCGAGGGTGACGAAGGCGCGGGCGGTGCCGTCACCCATCCGCACCGTCGGGCCGTCGAAGGTGCCCGCGTCGACGGTGGTGGGTCCGTCGGCCGGGGCCCGGGTGCCGCCTGCCATCGTCAGTGTCGCGCACGCGATGATCAGTCCGGCGCGCAGCAGCGGGCGGTGTGGACGCATCGTGCACCTCGGCTTCCGTGGTGTTCGCGTACCCGCCGATGCTAATGCCGTCGCACCGTGCCGTGGGCGCGAATGTGTTCAGTGCCCTGGTGTTCAGCGTCGTGGGGCACAATCTGCTCGGCGGCCAACACAGGTGAGGGCGGGACGAGATCCGATGGATATCCGGAAGACTGCGACGACGCTCGCCGACGGCCGAGAGCTGATCTACTTCGACGATTCGGAGCCGTACCTCAGCGGAGCGGCGACCCGGCAACTGCGCGACTCCCGGGAGCTGACGCCGATTCGGGTGGAGTCGACCATGCGGTACGACGTGCTCTCCGGTGAGTGGGTGACGATGGCCTCGCATCGGATGGACCGCACCTTCCTGCCCGCAGCCGACGCCTGCCCCCTGTGCCCGACCGGACCCGGGCGGGCCCCGACGGAGATCCCGGCCGACGACTACGACGTCGCCGTCTTCGAGAACCGATTCCCCTCGCTGGCGACCGGTGCGTCGGCGCCGCCGACCGACCACGTCGACGGCGAGGAGCTCTGGCCGCAGCGAGCCGCGTCCGGGCGTTGCGAGGTCGTCTGTTTCACCAGCGACCACGGCCGCAGCTTCGCGGAGCTGCCGGTCCGCCGGGTGCGCACGGTGCTCGGTGCGCTGGCCGACCGGACCAGGGCGCTGTCGGCGCTGCCGGGCATCGAGCAGGTCTACTGCTTCGAGAACCGGGGCGAGGAGATCGGCGTGACGCTGGCGCACCCGCACGGTCAGATCTACGCCTACCCGATGCTGCCCGCCCACGCCCGCGCCCAGCTCCGGCAGTCCGAGCGGCACCTGCAGCGGACCGGGCGATCGTTGCTGCGCGACGTGCTCGACGCGGAGCGGCGCGCGGGGAGCCGGATCGTGCTCGAGGCCGAGCACTGGACGGCGTACGTGCCTGCCGCCGCACGGTGGCCGGTGGAGCTGCACCTGGCGCCGCACCGGGACGTCCCCGACCTCGCCGCGCTGGAGGGGCCCGAGCTGGACGAGCTGGCGCGCGTCTACCTCGATATCCTGGGCCGCCTCGACCGATTCTTCGATGGGGTGCAGCGGCTTCCGTACATCGCGGGCTGGCATCAGGCGCCGACGGGGGAGCGCCGCGGGCTGGGCCGGCTGCACCTGCAGGTGTTCTCGCTGATGCGGTCCCCGCACCGGATGAAATTCCTCGCCGGGTCGGAGTCCGGGATGGGGGCCTGGATCAGCGACACCACGCCGGAGCGGATCGCGGCGCGCTTTCGGGAGATCGCGCCGTGAGCGAATGGGTGGAGCCGATGTTGGATTCGGCGTTGGCCACCGATGCCATCGACCGGTTTCGCAGAAATTTCGGTGCGGAGCCGGAGGGAGTGTGGGCGGCTCCGGGGCGGGTCAACCTCATCGGTGAGCACGTCGACTACGCGCAGGGACTGTCGCTGCCGATCGCGTTGCCGCACAGCACCGTTGTCGCGGTCGGCCGACGTCGGGACGGGGTGCTGCGGTGCCGGTCCGGCGCGGGTGAGGGCACGTGGGCCGGCCGGATCGAGGAGATCGCGCCGGGCAACCCGTCGGGCTGGGCGGCCTACCTCGCGGGCGTGGTGTGGGCCATGCAGCGAGAAGGGCTGTTGGGCGGTGGATTCGGCGGCGTCGATGTCGCGGTCGAGTCGTCGGTACCGATCGGTGCGGGGCTGTCGAGCTCTGCGGCGCTCGAATGTGCGCTGGCCCTTGCCCTTGCGGACCTGGTCGGGCTGCCGTCCGACGACGCCGGTCGCGCCGCGCTGGCCGGTAGCTGTGTCCGGGCGGAGAACGACATCGCGCTGGCTCCGACCGGCGGCATGGACCAGGCGGTCTCGTTGCGCGCCAAGGACGGTCACGCCCTGCTGGTCGACTCGAGGGACGGCGGCGTCGCCCCGGTGCTGTTCGACCTGGTGGGGGAGGGGCTGGCGCTGCTGGTGATCGACACCCGCGCCCCGCACCGGCTGGTCGACGGCCAGTACGCGCAGCGGCGGAAGTCGGTGGAGGAGGCGGCGGCCACGCTGGGATCGTCGCTGCGTGACGTGGACGACGTTGCTGCGCTGACCGACCCGGTGTTGCGCCGTCGTGCTGGGCACGTGGTCACCGAGATCGGACGGGTGCGGGAGGTGTTGTCGCTCATGGACTCCGGCCGCTACCGGGACCTCGGGCCGTTGCTGACGGTGTCGCACGCCTCGCTGCGCGACGACTATGAGGTGTCCTGCGCGGAGCTGGACTGCGCGGTGGACGCGGCGCTCGCGGCCGGGGCGTACGGCGCGCGAATGACCGGCGGCGGCTTCGGTGGCTCGGCGATCGCGCTGATCGACGCCGGTGAGGAGGAGCGCGTGGCGGCGGAGGTGCGGGGAGCCGCCCGGTCCCGCGGCCTGACCGAACCGCGCTTCCTGCTCCTGAACGCCTGCGCGGGCCCGGCCCGTCTCGTCGCCCTGATGCACTGAACGGGGGCCCGGCGGCCAGGTTTTACGCGAAACCTGGCCGCCGAACCCCCGCTCGGTGGGTGCTCGGTGAGCGCCGCGGATCAGGGAATGATCGCGTACGCCGAAATCGGCATCGATATCTGCGGCCGGAGCTCGTTGAGGTACGGGTTCACGTAGCTGGCCTGGATGGTCAGTCCGGACACGCCGGGACCGGGGTTGATCTCGGTCCGGACCGACTCGCCGGGGCGTTCCCCGAAGTTGAGCTCGACGGTCTTGACCTGGTTCGCCAGTACGCCGAAGCCCCACACGACGTCGGCCTTGATGCGGCAGACCGGGTTGGCGGCCCACTCCGGGCCGACCCCGTGCATGCCGCGCGAGGTGAACACCACGGTGGCGAGCCCCGGGCGGGCCGGATCGGTCTCGACGAAGGTGTCGATGACACCGTTGCAGAAGGCGTTCTGCCCGAGTACCGGCATAGCCGGTCCGTTGAAGCCCAGGTGCAGAATGGGCGCCGGTGCGGGCGCGGCTGCGGCCGGGCCTGCCAGGCCGACGAGTGCGGCTGCGGCGACGGTGCCGGCGCCGATCGTGCGCACGGCAAAGCTACGAATACTCATTGTGAATCCCCCGATGTGTGATGTGTAGGTCCCCCGGCAGCGACGCGGGCACCGAAGTGTCACGGGTCGGCCGCCGAACATGCTCTCACACTTGAGGGTATCGAAACCAACCGAGCGGTCCGTGGGCAGTGCCCGGTCAGAGGTCCTTGTCGGTGACGACGCCGCTCTGCATCGCGCGCTTGGCGAGCTGGGCGCGCTTCTGATTCTGCGGCAGATCCTCGACGCCGAACTTCGAGAACAGCGTCCGCAGATGGGTTTTCACCGTTTCGACGCTGACGAACAGCTTGTCCGCGATCTGCTGATTGGAGGCGGGATTCGCGAACGCGGCCTTGTGCTTGAAGGGCCGGCAGAGTTCCACGACGATTGCCTGCTGGGCTGGCGTCAACGCGGCGCGGGTGGGCATGGAGTCGGCTACCCCCGTCAGATCGCCGCTGGCCGGCGCGTAGTGGAAGGTCAGCACGGACGATCCGATCCGGATGCTGTCGCCCGATTGCAGGCGCCTGCGCCCGGTCAGCCGTTCGCCGTTGACGTAGGTGCCGTTGCGGGAGAGTCCGTCGTCGACGATGGTCCAGTGGGTGCCCATCCACTCGATCGCGGCGTGCAGGCGTGAGACGTTGTGGTCCGACGCCAGGGCGACGTCGGCCTGCCGAGATCGCCCCACGGTGACCCGCGGAGAGTCCTCGACCAGCGCGAACTCGCGTTGATTCCCGTCATCATCGGTGTAACTCAGACGGGGCCCATCCAGTTGGCTCACTGCCACCCCAATGCGCGCCTCGGTGGGCACTGGCGAAATGCCCTTGGCTTGACCATTCTAGTTCCGATCGGTGGCTGGTGGGCCGAAGGAGTGAGAGCGTTCCACCCTAGGGGGGCTGGTTTATGCCGATCTACCAGCAAGAATGGGGGGGATCCCAGCGGGATCTATTGTCCCGCCCTCGCAGTGAGGGGAGACTGGATGAGTCGAGCGTGGAGCTGAGGAAGTGGTCCGGATGCCCCGACCAACACGCAAACGTCGGGCGATATTCGCTGTCCTGAACCTGTTGATCGCGGTCGGATGGGTTGGGTTGTTCGGCCTGACGGCGCCGGGCGCAGTCGCACAAGTCGCGGGGCAGATGGTTGCCGCTGCATCGGCCCCCGCACCGGTGCAGTTCCCGATCCCGCCCGGGCCGATCGGCCCGGGTGGGATCGCGCCGGGTCAGATCGGGCCGGGGCCCATCGAGGTGCCGCCGCCTCCTCCGCCGGGGCAGCAGTATCAGCAGGAATTCGGGCCGGGGCCCTTCGAGGTGCCGCCGATCGAGACTCCGCCGGGGCAGCAGTATCAGCAGGAATTCGAGCCGCAGTGTGGTCCGGAGAACAACTACTGCAAGCTTCCGGAGCTGCCGGATTGCTTCACGGACCCGTCGGCGTCGCATTGTCAGCAGACGTTGCCGGAGCCATCGTGTGAAACGGATCTCTCGCTGTGCCCGTGCCCGGTGAATCCCGCAGCGTGCCCGCCGCCGCCGCAGACGTGTCCGGAGGTGCCCTCACTGTGCCCGCCGCCGCCCCCACAGACGTGTCCGGAGGTGCCCTCACTGTGCCCTCCTCCTCCGCCGGGGCCGGGGTGCCCATTGGCGCCGGGGTGTGAGCCGCCTCCTCCTCCGCCGCCGCCCCCTCCGCCGGGGCCCGGGTGCCCGTTGGCGCCAGGGTGTGAGCCTCCGCCGCCCCCTCCGCCGCCGGAGATTTGTCAGCCGCCGGATCCGAGATGCACGCCGGTGCGGGATGCCCCGGTTGATCCACAACGCCCCGTTCCTGGACCGCAAACTCCCGCGCCGGGACAGCCGACACCAAAGCCGGGAAGCCTCACGTCGACTCCGGTGCCCATCGCGGCCGGTGAACCCGAGTCGCAGACCCCGCAGGGGCTGCAGCTCAGCGCCCCCGTCGTGGCCCCCGGCGAGAGCCTGACCGCGGTCGGGGAGGGATGCCCGCCCGGTACCGCGGTCGCGATGTCCGTTGGTGGTGCCTCGGCAGGCACGGTTGTCGCGGACGGTGCGGGTGGGTTCGAGGCTCCGTTGTCGGTTGGCCCGACCGCAGTCGGGCGCTACCAGGTGGCCGCGAACTGCGGACCGGTGTTGACCGCACCGCTCGATGTGGTGCTCGTCAGCCAGGCTGGCGGCTCCACCTCCACCGCGGTCATCGTCGTGTTCTTCCTGGCGATGGGGCTGCTGATCTACCGGCGACGACTGCTCCCCGTATCCAACTGAAGTTGAGGAGTACTGATGAAGACCTCGCTGATTGCGGTGCTTGTCGCGATTCTTGCCATTGTCGGACTCTCGGCGGCACCCGCGGGCGCGGCGGTGGATGGCGTGCGAATGTCGGCAACCATCAACGGTCAGGATGTCGCCACCGCGGACCAGGACCATCCGGTTCGGCTCGACCCAGGAGGGATGGCCGACATCGCGATCATGGTCACCAACGACTCGGCGGAGCCCGTGAACCTCAGCGCCGTCGACCTCACCGGCCATGTGCTCGGGCTGAGCTTCTTCGCCTATCGCACCTCGGTCTCGCTGACAGTTGGGCCGGGGGAGACTCAGGCCATCGAGTATCCACTCGAACTGTCCGGTCTGGAAGGTCAGGCCACCGGCCTCATCAACGGCAGGCTGGCGCTGATCGACGGCGGCGAGGTCGTCGCGGACCTTTCGACGGTCACCGATGTGCGCGGTTCGCTGATGTCCGTCTACGGCCTGTTCGGGCTCGCCCTGGCTCTCCTCACCGTTCTCGCGCTGCTCGACACGGTGCTGGCGATCGCCCGAAATCGGATGCCGCAGAACCGTTGGCGGCGAGGACTCCGCTTCCTCACTCCCGGGATCGGCATCGGACTGGTGCTCGTGTTCACCCTGTCCGCGCTGCGGGTGTGGGTGCCGACGACCGAGCGCTGGCTGGTCGTCGCGGCCGCCTTCGCAGTGGGGTTCTTCTTCCTCGGCTATCTCACACCGACTCCCCTCGATGAGGACGAGTTGGACGAGGACGAGGAAGACTACGAAGGCGAGTTGGACGAGGACGAGTTGGCCGAAGGCGGGTGGCGTAACGACGTCGAGCCCGCTCAGCAAACAGTGCCCGCCCAGCAAACGGTGCCCGCCCAGCCCACGGCGCCCGCCGCGCCCACACTGCCCACGCAGTCGGCGCAGCCCACCCTCCGCGACACCGACAGGAAGTGAGTCGGACCCATGGCAATCGACACCGACCTGGTCAGCGAATCCCTTCCCGCCTACGACATCGGCGCGGAACTCGGGCGGGGCGGCTGGGGAGTCGTGCTGTCGGGGCGTCATCGCGCACTCGGGCGGCCGGTGGCCATCAAACAGCTACCGCCCGCGTTCGCGTCCGATCCGGCTGTCCGGCACCGGTTCACGGCCGAGGGTCGCTTGCTCGCATCGTTGGATCATCCGCACGTCGTGCCGGTGTACGACTACGTCGAACGCGACGGACTGTGCCTGCTGGTGATGGAGCTGCTGCCCGGCGGGACGGTGTGGAATCGGTTCACCGGCGCCGGGTTGAACGCGCACTCGGCCGTCGCCGTCGTGCTCGCCTGCGCGGCCGGTCTCAAGGCCGCACACGAGCGGGGGATCCTGCACCGGGACGTGAAGCCCGAGAACCTCATGTTCGCCGCGTCGGGGGCGGTGAAGGTGACGGACTTCGGGATCGCGAAGGTCGTCGGCGGAGACGAGACGCTCGCGACGCGGGCGGGCGACGTCCTCGGCACCCCGTCGTACATCGCGCCCGAGCAGGCTCGCGGCGGAGAACTGACGCCGGCGACGGACGTCTACGCGATGTCGACGATGCTCTACGAGCTGCTGTCCGGGTCGCTGCCGTTTCCGCCGTCGGAGGAGCCGATGGCGACCCTGTTCATGCATGCCTTCGACCAGCCCACGCCGCTGAGGGAGGCAGCGCCGACCATCCCTGAACAGATCGCCGAGGTGGTGATGCGAGGGTTGGCCACGGATCCGCTGCAGCGCTTCGCGACGGCCGAGGAGTTCGGGGTTGCGCTCGCCGCGGCATCGACCGGTCGGTGGGGTCCGGGTTGGCTTGCCACCGAGGGGATTCCGGTGATGGGTGCGGACACGATCGTGACCGCAGCGGGAATGGGTGTCGCGCCGCCGCCGACACTGGCCGACGGTGAGCATCCGCCGCTGCCGGTGACGCGGCCGCTGGCCAGGCCGGTGGCAGGGACCTCGACGGCGGGGGCGCGCTACGCGCCGCCGATCACCGAGCAGGGGGAGCGGACCGTCGACTTGACGGGCGAGTCGACGGCGACGGAGTCCAGTCCGGCTCAGACGGTTCCGCTACCGGGCGGGGCCCTGCCACCGACAGGGCCACCCCCGTCGGTGCCGTCGTACGCGGCGTCGCCCGACCCAACCCCGTCGCCGCGAGTGCGACCGTCGAGCGCCGTGCACGCGCAGGGCGTTCGACTGATCGATATGGCGGAGGCGGATCTGGTGCCGGTGCGGTCAGTGGTGGATATTCCGCCGCCGCGCGTGCCGTACCTCATCGCGGCCGCGCTCGCGGTGCTGGCGGTGGCGGTGGCGCTGCTCGGGCTCGGATCGGCGGTCAGCGGACAGTCCCCGCCGCCGGGGGCCGTGAGCGTCGCGGGCGTGGACCCCGGCGTCGTCGATCCGGTCGCCGTCGACCTGCTGCAGCCGGTGCCGGTGTCCGCGACCGGTCCCGTGCCGGCCGACGCCGTGAGCATGACGCTGAAGGCGCTCGGGCGGCCGGTGAAGAAGGTGCAGACCGCGCCGCTGGTGCCTGGGGAAGGCGGGGTCGCGGCGACCCTGCCGTCGCTCGGCGGTCAGTACCTCGTCGCGGGTGAGCTCACCGGGGAGTTGTCGTTCCTGCAGGCGGGGCAGGTGACGCAGACGTGGCAGTTCCCCGTGCGCACCGAGCAATCGGCGGTGACGACGGTCGTCGCCGTCGGTGTCGCGGCGTTGTTCCTGTTCGCGATCGCGTACGTGGAATCGTTCGTCCGCTCGCTCCGTCGGGGGCGTCGACGGATCTCCGGGAGTGTCGGTCTCCCGCTGAGCACGGGAGTGCTCGCGGTGTCCGTCGTCGGCGCGGTCTGGGTGCTGCTGGGTCGTCAGCCCACCGTCACCACGTTGGTCGTGTGCGCGGTGCTCGGGGTGCTGGCAGGGGTGGCCGCGGCGATCGGTGCCGCACGGGTCGGGCGGCGTCGGCGCTACCGACGGACTCAGCGGGACGATCGCAGTTCGGAACAACGTCGGCCCAGGCGCGCCGCGGTCGGTTGAGGCGTTCGGGGTTGGGCGGGCGGTTCCCTATTCGCGGCCGCGCACCGCAGTCATGAAGGCCGCCATCAGGTCCGGGTCCTTGACGCCGCGGCTGGACTCGATGCCGCTGGAGACATCGACGCCCCAGGCGCCGCTGGCGTCCAGGGCGTGCGCGACATTGTCGGGGGTGAGGCCGCCTGCGAGGATCCACTGACCGCTTGGCAGCAGCGACCGGTCCTGCCAGTCCCAGGTGACGCCTGCGCCCGCGACGGCACCGTCGACGAGCAGGAGATCCTCGCCGAAGCCGGCCGCGGGGTCGCCCGAGGTTCCGGTGTTCAGTGCCCGGACAACGCGGAGCCCGGCGTCGTGCAGGGCCGCGACCTCGTCGACAGACCGCAGGTCGTGCACCTGCACGATGTCGATGCCCGCGGTGGTCGCAGCCGAGATGATGTCGGCGATCCCGATTCCGGTGAACACTCCGATCGCGAGGACGTCGGCGGGGACCCGCTGCCTGAGCTGTGCGGCCGCTTCCGGGGTCACCTGGCGCGGGCTCCTGGCGAGGACGAATCCCACGGCATCGACGCCGAGTCGCACGGCAAGGTCCACGGTCGCCTCATCGCGCAGGCCACACATCTTGATGAATGTCATTGAGATCGTCGGTCCTCCGGGTTTTCGTTCACTCGAGGATAGGGGCTGGTCCGGGGGACTGGGACCGGCGCTCAGAAGGGTGGTGGTTCGTCGAGGTCGATGACGAGGATCGGGCGGAGCGGTTTGCGGGGTTTGGGGTGGCGCCAGTCGGGTGACAGCGTGTCGAGGAGGTAGGCGAGGTCGTCCTCGACGGTGCAGCCTCGGTTGCGGTCCGCGATGTCGCGGAGGATGCGGTCGGTGTCGGTGTCGGTGTCGGTGTCGGTGTCGGTGTCGCGTTCCTTCATGCGCGGAGCGCTGCCGGCATCCGCCCGTGCGGTGTCGCCGCTGTTCTCGTTGCTCGCCGTCGCGAGACCGCCGGCGGGTTCGTGATTGGGGCGGGAGTCGTCGCTCTTGCTGTTGTGTGTGTCGGCAACGCGCTCGTCTGGGTCGTGCCCGCTGCTGTGATCGTCGTCGGGGTCGGTGAATGGTCCGGTGGGTTCGGTGATGGTGGTGGTGCCGTGTCGGTCGGTCCATTGGAGTCGGCCGGAGCCGATCTGCTTGACGGTCCAGTAGCCCTCGGTCTTGAGGCGGTGGTGCTTTCGGCAGAGGCAGGCCAGATTCTGTTCGATGGTCAGCCCACCGAGTGCGGGGTTGGCGTGGTTGAACGGGACCGTGTGGTCGAGGTCGCAATCCTGTGCTCGCGCGGTGCAGTTGGGGAATCGGCAGGTGCCGTCTCGGGTCCGGATGATCTCGGCGAGCCGGGCGCTGGGCTTGTAGGTGAGGGCCTCCCGCGAGGCCTTGGTGCGGTTCGCGACATCAGATGGCGTGATGCCTGCGGCCTTGAGGGCTGTGCCGACGCCGAGGATCGGTCCGTGCGGGTTGGTGGTGATGCGCCGACCGGAGACCCAGGGTTCGTCGGTGCCGGTGGGCGCGTCAGGGTTGGTGCCTGTGGCGTTGCTTCCGCCCGTAGTGCCGGAAGTGCCCGTAGTGCGGGCGCTGCCGGTGTCATCGCTCGTTTCCGTTGTGTCGGTGAACAGTTCGGGTGAGGCGTTCCGGAGTTCGCCCAGGAGGGATTCGATGAGGGTTTGCCGGTCCTTGTCGGGCAGAAGGAGGACTTGTTTCCAGGTGCCGTCGGCGGCGAGGTCGCGGGCCAAAGCGGCATCGATGGCGCCGTAGCCGTAGAGGTATCCGGGGAGGTCGTCGAGGCCGAGCAGGGTGCTGGCGGAGATGCCTACGTGAATGGTTGCCGTCGGCTTCGGTTCACGGCCCGCCGCGCCGGTGGCGGGGCAGTGTTGGTGTCCGCACTGGCAGGGCAGGTGATCGGCGCCATCGGTCAGGGCGATGAGGGCGTCGGCGCGTCGTTGGGCGAGGGTGCGGGGGTCGTCGGCACAGACCTGCAACGACATTTGGCGTAGTCGCATGGACAGGCGTTGGGCGCCGACGGTGGGGAGCAGTCCTTCCAGGGTGGACATGCCGTCGTCGGAGGCGTGGGTGCGGACGTCGCGGTCGGCTTCGGCGCGTTCGCGTCGCTTGCGCGCCCCGTCGGGGTCGTGGCGGGCGATCAGGCGGCGGGCGCGTTGCTTGAGTTTGGTGGAGCAGTGGTGGTCGGCGCCGTCGAGGAGGCGTTGTTCGATGGCGTCGAGTTTGTCGTCGGAGACGTTGGCCAGGGCGTCGGAGATGGCGCGGGTTTGGGTGAGGTCGATGGTTCCTGCGGCGAACGCGGCGCTGGTGCGGTGCAGTCGCCAGCGTAGGTCGCAGCCGAGGTCGATCATGGCGGCGGCGGCGCGTTCGGTGATGTGCAGGATCGCGGCGATTTCGACGTGCGCGAACTCGCCCTGGCGGGCCTCGTTCTTGCCGCGTCGGGCGTCTTGCTCGCAGTGGGCGAGGTAGAGGGCGGTGACGGCATGTATTTCGCGGAATTGTTCGCGGGCGATGTGGGCGTGGTGCTGTTGCAGCGTTGCCGGTTGTTCAAGATCCGGCACGTTGTCGAGTAGTCCCGATGTCGACCCGTTATCGAACATGTGTACGAGTCTACCGGTACCCGCCGACAGAAACCAGAGAACGCACCCGATACGCTCGGGCCACACACCATCCCGTCCCGAAAGAGGTAGAGATGCGGCTCGAGCACGCGGTGTTCCTCGGCGCGACCGGAGCCACCGTGCTCGGTGCGGTCACCGGAAACGAACGGCTGCAGCAGGTTGCCAAGCCGCTGATCGCGCCCTCTCTCGCGGCCCGGGTCCTGCGAGCACGCGCCGACACCGACCCCGCCGACGTCGCCCTGCTCGTCACCGGGCTCGCGGCCGCCACCGTCGGTGACGTCTTCATGATCGACCCCGACGACGATTCCCGGCTGGTGCGCGGTGCCTCGTCGTTCGCCGTGATGCAGGCCAGTTACTCGACCCTGTTGCTGCGGCGCGGGGCCCGCCCGACCGCGCCCGCCCTGGTGCCGCGGCTGGTCGGCTGGCTCGGCGCGGCCGGACTGCTGCGGGCCAAGGCGCGCACCGTCTCCACGCCGCTCACCGGGTACGGCGTTGCCCTCGGCACGACGTCCACGCTGTCGGCCGACCCGGCGCTGGCCCCGGGCGCCGCGACCACCGCGGGTCTGGCGCTGCCAAACCCGGACCGGCGGAGCTGGCTCGGACTCGGCGGGCTGCTGTTCACCGGCTCGGACGGCCTGATCGTGGTGCGGCGCCTGTTCATTCGCAAGGAGTCGGGCCGTCGGGCCGCCGAGGGTGCGATCCTCGCGAGTTATGCGGCCGCGCAGCTCCTGCTGGTCGAGGGCATGCTGGCGCTGGCCCGGAAGAAAGATTAGGGACAGAGCACGATTCGGTCGCGATTGTGGGGATCCACCCGGATCGGCACCGTCTCGCCTGGCTCGAAGCGCTCGCGCATCGACTCGGGTACCTCGTAGACCACCCGACCTGAGTAGGACTCCTCGCCGGGAACGGTGAGCTGAAGCCGTAGCTCGGTCAGTTGGCCGTGGTCGGCGGTCTCGGCCAGCCGCTGTGCGCTCTCGATCCTGGCCCAGCCCTCCAGGCCTCGCCTCTCGAGCTTCCGGTCCGCCCTCTTCGGCCGGTCCGCCCACATCATCCCGAGGCCGAGCGCCGAACCGAAGGCGGCCAGGAGTCCGCCGATCTGGAACGGGACCGTGCCCGGCGGGGTGTGCTGGACCAGCCAGCCCAGCCAGATCGCCAAGACGATCAGGTAGCCGACGGTGATGGTCAGCACCGTGCGGACGATGCGCTCATGAAACATCGAATCCTCCAACCACCAGGGTAGGCGCAGCGTCTGCGCTCTAGCGGGTCACAGCCTCGGTCGGCCGGACACTAGAGTTCTGTGGCGACCGTCGAGGAAGGGTGTGCGTGTGCGTTCAGGTCGGGTTGTGACAGCGGTGTTCGGCGTCGGAGTGATGTTAGGGGTGGCCGCCTGCGGTACCTCGGAGGCCGAGCAGGCGCCGCTGACCAGCGTCGCCGCACCCACGACCACGGCGTCCGCACCCACCACCACCACCACCGCCAGCCTCGCACCGACCACCACGACCGTCCCGCCCACGACGACGACCACCGCGCCGCCGCCGTCGACGACCGCCGCCCAGTACGCGCGCAACGAGGCGGTCTACTTCAGCTCGCCGACGGGTGGCTTCGAGTGCGGCATCATCTCGCTGCCCACCCGGACCGAGGCCGGCTGCCAGGGCACCACCAGCCCGATTCCGGCCAGGCCCGACAACTGCATGGTGAACTGGGGTAACGGGATCAGGGTGACGGGCAACGACCCCGGGGAGTTCCTGTGCTCCGGCGGGCCCGTCTACACCTCCGGCGTCTCGGCGGCTGACTCCGTGCTCCCGGTCGGGGACAAGGTGAGCTCGTTCGGCTTCACCTGCAAATCCGAGGCGACCGGCGTCACCTGCGTCAAGGACGCCACCGGGCACGGGTTCCGGATCGCGACCGACTCCAACGACACGTTCTGACAGATGCGGACACGGCGATGACCGACGACGAATCCGGCCCCACCGAGTGGGGCGAGCACCCCAACGGGGTGGGACCGTGGGAGACCGAGCACGACGGCCCGCCGCCGGCCGATCCCCGCTACGACCCCGAGTTGCTCGCGCTCGGTGATCGGCGCAACGTGGTGGACGCGTACCGGTACTGGACTCGGGAGGCGATCGTCGCGGACATCGACGGCAGGCGGCACCCGTTCCACGTCGCGATCGAGAACTTCGGGCACGACTCGAACATCGGCACCGTGGTCCGCACAGCCAACGCCTTCGCCGCGGCGTCGGTGCACATCGTCGGCAGGCGGCGCTGGAATCGACGCGGCGCCATGGTGACCGACCGCTATCAGCACATCGTCCACCATCCGGATGTGGAGACGCTGCTCGAATACGCCGCCAGGGGCAACCTGGCCGTGGTGGCCGTGGACAACACGCCCGGCTCGGTGCCGCTGGAGACGGCGAGCCTGCCGCGTGAGTGCATCCTGCTGTTCGGGCAGGAGGGGCCGGGCGTCACGGACCACGCGAAACGGTCCGCGGAGATGACCGTGTCGATCGCCCAATTCGGGTCCACCCGGAGCATCAATGCGGGGGTGGCGGCGGGGATCGCGATGCACGCATGGATACGCCAGCACGCCGATCTGGGGCGTGCCTGGTAGCGATTCGTCACAAACATAGGCAAGATCGTTTGTTATGCAGCAACAGTGGGCGGAGCGCGCCGACGCGGCCGAGGGAGCGATGGTCGCCCGGCACGTGCGTCGGCTGTGGGCCCTGCCCGGCACGGCGCTCGGCGTGGTGGCCTGGCCGCCGGTGCGCCGCGAACGAGTCTTCTTCAGCTGGCACTACTGGTGGCAGGCGCACCTCCTCGACTGCGCCGTGGATGCGGCCCAGCGTGACCCGACCGCCAAGCGTCGCCGTCGCATCACGAAAATTGCGCGGGCACATCGTGTTCGAAACATCACCGGATGGACGAACAACTACTACGACGACATGGCCTGGCTCGGCATCGCGCTCGAGCGCGCGCAGCGACTGCAGCACCTCGACTACCGGAATGCCATCCAGGACCTCGAATCCGAGCTCTTCGACGCGTGGGCGCCCGCCGAGGGCGGCGGCATCCCGTGGTGCAAGAGGTCCGACTTCTACAACACGCCCGCGAACGGGCCCGCGGCGATCATGCTCGCCCGCACCGGTCGGCTGTGGCGGGCACAGGCCATCGCGGATTGGATGGACGAAAAGCTCCGGGACCCGTTCACCGGTCTGATGTTCGACGGCATCCGGGCCGACGGCGCGGACTCGCCCGGCGTACTCGACCGCGAGATCTACAGCTACTGCCAGGGCGTCGCGCTGGGGACGGAGACCGAACTGGCGGTTCGGCTCGGGGCGCCCCGGCACCGGCACCGGGTGCACGCGCTGGTCGAGGCGATCGACAAGCGGCTCGCCGAGGACGGCCTGATCGTCGGCGGCGGGGGTGGCGACGGCGGACTGTTCAACGGGATCCTCGCGCGCTACCTGGCGATGGTCGCGGCGGAGCTGCCGGGGGATCGCGCGGCGGACGTGCGGGCCCGCCGGACGGCGGCGCAGATCGTGCTGGACTCCGCGGAGGTCGCGTGGGAGAACCGTCTCCAGGTCGAGGGGCTGCCGCTGTTCGGGCGGGACTGGACCAGCCCGGCTCACCTGCCAGGACTCGGCGACGGGATCGCCACCTTCACCGGCGGCACCGTGCGGTCGTCCGACATCGCCGAGCGGGATTTCTCGGTGCAACTCGGTGGCTGGATGCTGATGGAGGCCGCGTACGTCGCGGCGGGCGCGATCTAGCCACGGCGCGGTCGCGGTCAGCCCCCGGCCCTGATCACGGTGGTGACGGCGTCGATGAGCGCGAGATGGGTGAACGCCTGGGGGAAGTTGCCCAGGTGCCTGCCGCTGGAGGCCTCGATCTCCTCGGCGTAGAGGTCGAGCGGGCTGGCGAACGAGAGCAGCTTCTCGCACAGCATCGTCGCCCGGTCCACCTCGCCGATCAGCGCGAGGGCGGACACCAGCCAGAACGAGCAGATCGTGAAGGTGCCCTCCTCGCCCGACAGTCCGTCGTCGGTCTCCTCGGTCCGGTAGCGCAGCACGAGCCCGTCGGCGGTCAGTTCGTCGGCGATCGCCAGTACCGTCGCGCGAACCCGATCGTCGTCTGGGGGAAGGAAACCCATGATCGGGATCAGCAGCGCCGCGGCGTCGAGCGCGGTCGTCCCGTAGTGCTGGACGAACACCCCGCGGTCGTCGACCCCGTTCGCGCAGACATCGGCGTGGATCTCGTCCGCGGCCTTCCGCCACTTGTCCGCGAGCTCGTCCGCCCCGCGGTCCGCGGCCATGGTGGCGCCGCGGTCGGCGGCCACCCAGCACATGACCTTCGACGCGGTGAAGTGCCGGGGTTCGCCGCGGATCTCCCAGATGCCCCGGTCGGGCTCGTGGTAGACGTCGACCGCGCTGTCGACCAGGCCGGTGACCAGCGCCCACGCCGGCGGCCCGAGTTGGCTGGCATAGCGGACATGCGTCGCGACCGACTCGATGAGCATTCCCCACATGTCGTGCTGGCGTTGATCCCAGGCGCCGTTGCCGACCCGGACGGGGCGGGCACCGTCGTAGCCGGACAGATGGTCGAGGGTGTGCTCGGTGAGATCACGTTCGCCGTCGATGCCGTACATGATCTGCAGCGGGCCGCCCGCGACCGCGTCGATGAGGAACGCGAAGTACTCGAACGCCACCCAGTCGTAGCCGAGCTCGAACAGGGCTCGGAGCATGAAGGCGGAGTCCCGCACCCAGGTGTAGCGGTAGTCCCAGTTGCGTTCGCCCCCCGGCGTTTCCGGCAGCGAGGTGGTCGCGGCCGCGAGCAGGGCCCCGGTGGGGGCGTAGGTCAGGCCCTTGAGCGTCAGGGCGCTGCGCTCGACGTACGGACGCCAGCGGTGGTCGGGGAGAGTCGCCTTGCGGAGCCAGTCGCGCCACATCTGGTCGGTGCCGTCGATGTGTCCGACGGCCTCCTCGAGGCTCGCGACGGATTGCCCGTTCCAGCCGAGCGCGACGAAAGCGGTGTCGCCGGCCTGTAGTTCGGTCCTCGCGCCTGCCCGCGACGCTCCGAAGGTGAACCGGACGTTGCCCGTCAGCGTCAGCGCGAGGTCGCCCGCGGCGCAGGTGGCGCTCTGGTAGCCGTCGCCGGTGTAGGACCACGCGCCGGTGGTCTGCCCGTAATCGAAGAGCGGGATGCAGTTGACGGTGATCTCGACGCTGCCCTCGATGCACGTGGCGGTCCGCACCAGCATGTCCTGGGCCACGAAATCCGCGGGCGGACGGCGATACTCGGCCGGCCGTGCGGTCCCGTGCCACGGACCCATCACCAGCGCGTCGCGCACCACCAACCAGCCGGTCGGCAGGCACCAGGTCGTCTCGAGGACCATCGATCCCGGCAAGTAGCGACGCTGGGAGGGCACCTGGGAGTGCGTCGGACCCAGCTGGAAGAACCCCGCCGACCGGTCCAGAAGCGCGCCGAACACGCTCGGTGAGTCGGGTCGGGGGACACACAGCCACTCCACAGCGCCGTTCGGTGCGACCAGGGCCGACGTCTGACAGTCGGACAGGAAGGCATAGTCGGCGATAGGAGGAAATTCGGACATGACGGCCGTCCTTCGCGTCGCCCGGTAGAGCGCCTGTCCTGTGAAGATAACGCGCGGCTGCGCCGCCCGTGCGCGATTTGTACCCCAACCGGTGCAAATCGCGCACGGGCGCGTAGCGCTAATCGACGGTGTAGTCCTCGGGCGGTTTCGCCATCTCCTGCCGGTAGTGCCGGACGCCGAGCACGGTGCCGACGACCAGGGCCACCACCATGACCCCGAGCACCACGGGCATCAGCCACGGCACGCGCTCGAGGAACTCGCCCGCGTAGAAGCCGATCAGCAGCAGCACCGGCGCCCAGGCGAGGGCGCCGAGGCTGCTGGCCACGGTGTACGAGCGGTGGTTCATGGAGGCCGCGCCCGCGACCAGCGGGCACAGGGTGCGCACGAAGGGAATCCAGCGCGCCACCAGCACCGAGAGGAAGCCGTGCCGGTCCAGCAGGACGTTCACCTTGTGCAGGTTCGCGGCCGTCACGTAGCGGCCGCCGCGGCGCGCCACCAGGTGGTGACCGGTCCGGCTGCCGATCCGGTAGCCGACCTGATTACCGGCGATGGCGGCGACGGCGGCGCCTGCGGACAGCGCCCACACATGGGCGGACCCGGACGAATGGCCCGCCAGCACGATGCCGGCGGTGATGAGCAGCGAGTCGCCGGGCAGGAACAGCCCGATGATGACGGCGCACTCGAGGAAGACGAAGGTCAGGACGATCAGCCACACCACCGCCGGCCCGGCGGTTTCAAGTGGCGCAAAACTGCCGGCGGCGAGCGTCATCGGCCTACGGCGTCGGGTCGTCTTGGGTCACGGGGGCCTCCGCCACCGGCACGGGGTTGCGACGCGAGGCCAGGACACGCTTGCCGATCTCGACGATGATCGGGACCACCGACACGAACACGATCAGCAGGAAGATCAGGTCGACGTTGTCGCGGATGAACGCGATCTGCCCGAGCAGGTAGCCGAGCAGTGTCACGCCTGCGCCCCAGACGATGCCGCCGACGATGTTGTAGGTGATGAACACCGAGTACTTCATCTTCGATGCGCCGGCGACGAGGGGGGCGAAGGTGCGCACGATCGGAACGAATCGAGCCAGGAAGATCGTGATCGGACCGTGCTTCTCGAAGAAGGCGTGCGACTCGTCGATGTAGCTCTTCTTGAAGAACTTGGCGTCGTTCGACTTGAACAGTGCCGAGCCGCCCTTCGCACCGATGAGGTAGCCGACCTGGTCGCCGAGGATCGCGGCGATCGGGATGGTCACCATCAGCACCCACAGCGGAGCGAACGGCTCCACCTCGGTCGACTTCGAGGCCGCGATCAGGCCCGCGGTGAAGAGCAGTGAATCGCCGGGCAGCAGGGGAAAGAGAAGGCCGGACTCGATGAACACCACCAGCAGCAGACCGACGAGCATCCACGTCCCGAAGGAGTTCAATAGGTTGACCGGGTCCAGGAAGCCCGGCAACAACGCCAAATTGGTCACGGACTCCGAGGCTGCCTGCACAATCACTCGGACCAGAGTACCGGCGATCAGGGTGCGCCTGCCCGCCCGCGCCCCGCGGCTGGGTGCGGACCGAGTGGACGCCCGGCGCGGCGGTCGCAATCGTGAGGGTCGGAAGTGCGGGGACCTGCGGCGGCGTTTGCCATACTGCATGTATCAACCCGGCGCTCCGTCAGAAGTGGACGCGCCCCCTCGACTCTTTCAATGGAGGTCAGTTCCGTGCCGATCGCAACTCCCGAGGTCTACGCCGAGATGCTCGGTCGGGCCAAGGAACACTCCTTTGCCTTCCCCGCCATCAACTGCACCTCCTCCGAGACCATCAACGCGGCCATCAAGGGCTTCGCGGACGCAGGCAGTGACGGCATCATCCAGTTCTCGACCGGCGGCGCGGAGTTCGGCTCCGGTCTCGGCATCAAGGACATGGTCACCGGCTCCGTCGCCCTCGCCGAGTTCGCGCACGTCATCGCCGCGAAGTACGACGTGACCATCGCGCTGCACACGGATCACTGCCCCAAGGACAAGCTGGACGGCTTCGTCCGCCCGCTGCTCGCCATTTCCCAGGAGCGCGTCAACGCCGGTCAGAACCCGCTGTTCCAGTCGCACATGTGGGACGGCTCGGCCATCGCGATCGACGAGAACCTGGCCATTGCGCAGGATCTGCTCAAGCTCTGCAAGGCCGCGAACATCATCCTCGAGGTGGAGATCGGCGTCGTCGGCGGCGAAGAGGACGGCGTCGAGGCCGAGATCAACGACAAGCTGTACACCTCCAGCGAGGACTTCGAGAAGACCGTCGACGCGCTCGGCGTCGGCGAGAACGGCAAGTACCTGCTGGCCGCCACCTTCGGCAACGTGCACGGCGTCTACAAGCCGGGCAACGTCAAGCTCAAGCCCGCCGTGCTGGAGGAGGGCCAGAAGGTCGCGGCCGCGAAGCTCGGCCTGGCCGCAGGCTCGCAGCCGTTCGACTTCGTCTTCCATGGCGGCTCGGGCTCGCTGAAGTCGGAGATCGAGGACTCGCTGAACTTCGGCGTCGTCAAGATGAACGTCGACACCGACACCCAGTACGCGTTCACCCGGCCGATCGCCGGTCACCTGTTCGCCAACTACGACGGCGTCCTCAAGATCGACGGCGAGGTCGGCAACAAGAAGGTCTACGACCCGCGCAGCTACCTGAAGAAGGCGGAGGCCGGCATGACCGCCCGCGTCGTCGAGGCCTGCAACGACCTCAAGTCCGCCGGACGGTCCGTCTCCGGCAGCTAGTTCTTTCACCGCGAACGGGCGGTTATCGGGTCGGCCTCTCGGTCGTTGCCCCGGTAACCGCCCGTTCGTCGTTTGCAGCCCCGAGCCTTATTTTGAGTGACTCAGAATAACTGTTAGTCTGGTGGCATGGCGGAGCAATCGGACACCCGGGAGGCGTGGGCTGCCGCGCTGCGTGCGCACGGCCGGAGGGTGACCAAGCAGCGGCTGGCCGTTCTGGCCGCCGTCGAACGTCATCCGCATTCCGCGGCCGAGAGCATCCTTGCCGCGGCGAGGGACGAACTTCCCGAGCTGACCGCGCAATCGGTCTATGTGGTGCTCGGCGATCTCGCCGATCTGCAGATGCTGCGCAGGTTCGAGCCCCCGCACTCTCCGGCCCTGTACGAAACGCGGGTGGGAGACAACCACCACCACGCCGTCTGCAGCGATTGCGGGCGGGTGGAGGACATCGATTGCGCGATCGGATCCGCGCCGTGCCTCACCCCGCGCTGGGATGAGAACTCCCGGCCCATGGCGATCGTGATCGCCGAGGTGATGTACCAGGGCATCTGCCAGGAGTGTCAGCGGGTCCGAGACCTTCCGACCGAACGCGACTGACCGAGTAGTCAACGAATGAGGAGAAAGATGACCGTGAACAGTTCCGTGCCGATCTCGACCACGCAGTCGGGTGCCCCCGTCGCATCCGACGCACACTCGCAGGCCGTCGGTGCCGACGGCGCCATCGTCCTCACGGACCACTACCTGGTGGAAAAGCTCGCCCAGTTCAACCGCGAGCGTGTCCCGGAGCGGGTCGTGCACGCCAAGGGCGGCGGCGCCTTCGGCACCTTCACCACCTCCGAGGACGTCTCCGGGTACACCAAGGCGGCCCTGTTCCAGCCGGGAACCGAGACGGACCTGCTCATCCGTTTCTCCTCGGTGGCAGGCGAGAACGGGTCCCCGGACACGTGGCGCGATCCCCGCGGCTTCGCCGTGAAGTTCTACACCTCCGAGGGCAACTACGACCTCGTGGGCAACAACACGCCGGTGTTCTTCATCCGCGACGGCATCAAGTTCCCGGACTTCATCCACTCGCAGAAGCGTCTCCCGGGCACCCACCTGCGTGATGCCGACATGCAGTGGGACTTCTGGACCCTGTCCCCGGAGTCCGCGCACCAGGTCACCTGGCTCATGGGCGACCGCGGCCTGCCCGCTTCCTGGCGGGAAATGCAGGGCTACGGCTCGCACACGTACCAGTGGATCAATGCCGAGGGCGAGCGCTTCTGGGTCAAGTACCACTTCCGCTCGAACCAGGGCGTCAAGAACATGTCCGGGGACCAGGCCGAGGAACTGGCCGGTTCGGATGCGGACTTCTACATCCGCGACCTGCAGGAGAACATCGCCGCAGGCAACTTCCCATCCTGGGACCTGCACGTCCAGGTGATGCCCTATGAGGACGCCAAGACCTACCGCTTCAATCCGTTCGACCTGACCAAGGTGTGGCCCCATGCCGACTACCCGCTGATCAAGGTGGGCACGATGGAGCTGAACAAGAACCCGGAGAACTATTTCGCGCAGATCGAACAGGCGACCTTTGCGCCGTCGAACTTCGTGCCTGGCATCGCCGCCTCCCCGGACAAGATGCTGCAGGCCCGCATCTTCTCCTATGCGGACGCGCACCGTTACCGCGTGGGCACCAACCATGCTCAGCTCCCGGTGAACCTGCCCAGGAACCGGGTCGACAACTACAGCCAGGACGGCGCGGGACGGCTCCGCTTCAACGATCCGTCGGTGCCGGTGTACGCGCCCAACTCCTTCGGCGGCCCGGCTGCGGCCCTGCCGGCAGTCGCCGGAGGCGGCTGGGAGAACGACGGTGAGCTGACGCTCGCCGCCCACTCGCTGCACTCCGAGGACGGCGACTTCGTCCAGGCCGGCTCGCTGTACCGCGACGTGTATGACGACGACGCCAAGGCGCGGCTGCTGGACACCATCACCGGCGCGGTTGGCGGCGTCACGAACGCCGGGATCAAGGAACGCGCCATCGCGTATTGGGCCAACGTGGATGCCGAACTCGGTGCGAAGCTGCGCGCCAACCTGGGCTGAAATGGATTGCCGGATCGGTTGATTGCCGCAATCGGCTGACCCCAGTCAGCAACAGAAACACCCCGCCACGGGTTCGCCGCGGCGGGGTGTCTTCTGGTTTCGGGGGTTCCTGTGTCAGCAGACCTTCCAGGAGTCGCCGTCGCGCTGCAGGTTGAACGAGCGGGCCGAGCTCTCGTTCGGGTTCGCTCCGGTGTGGACGGTCGCCTGGGCGATCGCCGCGTCGTCGGTGATGGAGACCGTGTCGATGCTCTCGACGACCGGGATCGACCTCTGGTCGACGGCCACGCGGTACACATCGGCGAACTCGGCATCGGGGATCTGCGCGTAGTAGGCCGCCAGCTCGCCGCACGAGATGGTGCGCAGGGTCGGCAGGTCGCCGCTTTCGATCGCGTCGACGAAGGTGTTGATCGCGGACTTCACCTGATCTTCCGACGAGTTCCCGCTGACCTTCGAGGTGAACAGGTAGGCCCCGCCCGCCGCGACGGCGAGCACGGCGCCAACGGCGACGACGATCGGCCACCGCTTCTTGCCCGTTGCGGCGGCATCGGAGGCGGGGATCTTCGCGGGAGCCGCGACCGGAGGGGCCGGTCGCGGCGACGCGGGAGCGTGCGCAGTTCCCGCGGGCCGAGCGGTCGGCGCGGGCCGGCCGGGACCGACCTTGGCGGGCGCGGCCTTCGGTCGCGAGACCTGGGTCGGCGGCACCACGGCTGCGGGCCGCGCGGGTGGCGGCGTGACCCTCGGGAGGGCGACGGTCGCGTCCTCGGCCGTCTGCTGGGGCGGGTTGGGCGTGACCTTCGGGAAGGCGACCGTGGCGTCGTCCGGAGTCGCGGGTGCGGCGCCTGCGGGCACCACCTTTCGCGGCGCGGCCGTCGGAGCCTGCGGCTTCCACCCCGTGCCCGAGCCGTTCGCCGGGACCGTGGCCGCGTGGGGTTCCTCCCTGACCAAGGCGACGGTGGCCGCATCGGGCTCGTCCCTGACCAGCGCGACGGTGGCCGCGTCGGGGTCGACGGGGTCGGTGTCGGTCTCGGTGTCGGCCTCGACCTCTGCCTCCGCCTCCGCCTCCGCCTCGACTAGGGCCTCGGCCTCTGTCGGCGTCTCCGCCTCCGCAGTCGTCTCCTCGGCCTCGCCGGTCTCCTCGGCCTCGTCGGTCTCGTCGGTCTCAGCGGCATCGTCTGCCGACTCGGCTGCGACGGTGTCCGGCGTCGCGGTGTCGGACGCGTCGACGGCGGTGTCCTCGCCGGCCTCGCGCTCCTCGTCCTGCTCGACATCGGTGTCGGGCTCGGTGGCGGACGCCTCGGGCTCGGCGGACTCCGGTGCCGCGGCCTTCGCCGCATCCTCGGTCGTCGCCGCCGCTTTTCCGTCGTCCGTCGCGTCCGTCCCGGTCGTTGATCGGTCGCTGTCGGGATCCGCGCTCTGGGCGGCAGAGTCCTTGGGGTCCGGGTTCTTGGGGTCCGACACGTCCGCCCTCTCGTTCGTCATTCCTGATCGTGACTGTGGGCAGCCTATCGACCGACCGGGGGTCGGGGCACAATGGTCGCCATGACCTCTTTCGGTGACCTGCTCGGCCCCCAGCCCACCCTGCTGCCAGGAGACGAGGACGCGGAGTCCGAACTCCTGAACAAGGCGGACCCCAAGAAGGTTGCGGCCGACCATCCGACGGCGTCCATCGCGTGGGCCTACCTGGCCGAGGCCGCACTGGCCGACGACCAGACGATCACCGCCTACGCGTACGCGCGCACCGGCTACCACCGAGGCCTCGATCAGCTGCGCCGCAACGGCTGGAAGGGCTTCGGCCCGGTGCCGTTCAGCCACGAGCCGAACCGCGGGTTCCTGCGCTGCGTCGCGGTACTGGCCAAGGCCGCCAAGGCCATCGGCGAATCCGACGAGCACGCCCGCTGCCTGGACCTGCTCGAGGATTGCGACCCCAGGGCCGCCGAAGCACTTGGCCTCGGCTAGCACTCATCTCTTCACCGCCGACCGAGGCCGCGCGCGACTGAAGGCCTCGGTCACACGGCTGCGCGGGTCCGCCCTTCCCGTCCTGCAGTGTGCGCTGGCGGCCGGACTCGCCTGGTGGATCGCCAATGACCTGATCCACCACCCGGATCCGTTCTTCGCGCCCATCGCGGCCGTCGTCTCGTTGGGGCTCTCCCTCGGGGCGCGGCTGCGCCGGTCGATCGAGCTGCTCGCGGGCGTCACGGTCGGCATCGGGATCGGCGACCTGTTGATCTCGCAGATCGGCACCGGGGCATGGCAGATCGTCCTCGTGGTGATGCTGGCGATGTCGACGGCGATCTTCCTCGACGGCGGGCCGATCATCTCCATGCAGGCAGCCACCTCCGCGGTCCTCGTCGCCACGCTCATCCCGCCCGAACGCGGCGGCGGGCCCGACCGGATGATCGACGCCCTCATCGGCGGAATGGTCGGGATCCTCGTCGTCGCGTTCGTGCCGACCCACCCGGTGTTGCGGGCCCGACAGAACGCCGCCGCGATCCTCGGCACCGCGGGGGAGGTGCTGCAGCTGGTGGCGGACGGGCTGATCGCGAACGACCCGGAACCGATCCTCAAGGCGCTCCACAAGGCCCGCGACACCCAGTCCGCGATCGACGGGCTCCGGTCCAGCCTGGTCGGTGGCCGGGAGATCAGCCGGGTGTCGCCGCTGTATTGGAACTCTCGCGAGCGGCTCGAGCGGCTGAGCGCCACCGCGGATCCGATCGACAACGCGATGCGAAACATCCGGGTGCTCGCGCGGCGCTCGCTGACACTGGTCCGCGACGACGAGATCCTCGATCCGCGGCTCGTGGACGAGGTGGAGAAGCTCGCTCAGGCGCTGGATGTGCTGCGCCGGATGATGCTCGCCGATCCAGGGCAGAAGCCCGATCGGGCGGACGCGGCGCGGGTCCTGCGCTCGGTGGCGTACGGGGCGAAGGCCGAACTGGTGGAGAACGCGGGGCTGTCCGCGACCGTGGTCTTCGCGCAGATCCGCTCGCTGACCGTCGACCTGCTGCAGGTGGCGGGGTTGAAGAGGATTTCGGCCATCGCCACGCTGCCGCCGACCGTCGAACGTCCCTTCTACCCGCCGGAGCAGTAGGCGCTGCGCGCCCGTGCGCCCTTTTGGTAGTTGGCGCTACCAAAAGCGCGCACAGGCGGCGTAGCCACATATGCGTATATATGCATATGATGGACGCGAACCGCACGAAGGGGAGCGTCATGGGAGTTGGGCACGGGCACAGCCACGGAGCTGAGCCGACCGCAGCAGGGCCGTCGTCGGGGCGCATCCGCAGGATGGTGATCGCGCTCGTCATCCTGCTCGCGTTCCTCGGGCTCGAGGTCGCGGTCGGCCTGGCGATCAACTCGCTCGCCCTGCTCGCGGACGCCGGACACATGCTCACCGACGTGGTCGGCATGTCGATGGGGCTGGTGGCGCTGCTGCTCGCCAGGCAGGGCTCCAAGGCGGCCGCGCGCACCTTCGGCTGGCACCGCGCCGAGGTGCTGACCGCGATGGCGAACGCGGTGCTGCTGCTCGCCGTCGCGATCTGGGTGATGTACGAGGCGATCGGGCGGATCGGAGACGCCCCCGAGGTCCCCGGCCTGCCGCTGATGCTGACCGCGGCCGCCGGGCTCGCCGCCAACATCGTGGTCATGCTGATGCTGCGCGCCGACGCCAAGGGTTCCATCGCGGTCCGCGGCGCCTACCTCGAGGTGCTCGCGGACGCCGTCGGCAGCGTCGGCGTCCTGATCGCCGGTGCCGTCGTGCTGGTCTTCAACTGGCCGTACGCCGACATCGTGGTGGGCGTCCTGATCTCGCTGTGGGTGGTACCCCGCGCCGTCAAGCTCGCGGGCGCCGCGCTGCGCATTCTCACCCAGGCCTCGCCCGCGCACATCGACATCGACGCAGTCGAGGCGGATCTGCTTGCGCTGCCCGGGGTTTCCGACGTGCACGATCTGCATGTGTGGACGCTGACCACGGGCATGGACGTCGCGACCGTGCACCTGACCACCGAGGCGGATTCGAGGCAGGTGCTCGGCGCCGCGAAGACGGTGCTCGACGCGTACGGGCTCGGCCACGCGACCGTGCAGGTCGAGTCCGGCGCCGAGGGCAGTCACTGCCAGGAGAACATCACCTGGTGACGCGGGTGACCTCCGCTCCTGGTCGCCACAGGTCGACGTGCAACTTGTCGTCGGCCACCGTCGTCAGCACCGCCTCCTCGAGGTCGAGTTCGAACACCTCCGCGTCGCGGACCTGCTCGGGATAGTGCGCGATCACCCGCGCCAGTTCGTCTCCGGTCAGTTGTCGGACTCGGCCGGTGAGCTTGGCGTCGCCGCCGTCCATCGTGTGGTGGCCGGGGTTGGAGTGCAGTGCGAAGCGCGGATCGCGTTGCAGGTCACGGACCTTGCGCGCGCCGGGCATCGAGCCGAGGAGCAGCAGGCCCTCGTAGATCTCCACCTCGGTGCCGCTGACCCGCGGTGAGCCGTCCGCGCGGAGGGTCGCGAGAATGTGGTGCTTGTGCGCGGTCAGTCGGGCCTCGACTGCCGCTGCCAGGGTCGGGGCCTCGTCGGTGAACTGCTGCCAGGTCGTCATGTCGACCAGTGTGCGCCCCCATTCCTGACATCTCCTGTCAGGAATTGTTCGTAGACTCGTCCCGTGCGTTCCAGTCGACTGCTCGACCTCATGCTGCGCCTGCAGGGCGGTCCAGGCAGCACCGCGGACCGGCTGGCCGAGCAGCTCGGCGTGTCGGTCCGCACCGTGTATCGGGACGTCGCGGCGCTGCAGGCGGCCGGGGTGCCGCTGTACACCGAGAGCGGGCCCGGCGGCGGCATCCGGCTGCTCGACGGCTGGCAGTCCAAGCTCAGCGGCATGACGGAGATCGAGACGTCCGCGCTGATGCTGCTCGGAATCCCCGGGCTCGCCGACGATCTGGGATTGGGCGAGCAGACCGCCGCCGCGGAGGCCAAACTCCTTGGTGCCATGCCGCTTCCGCTGCGAGCGGGTGCCGAGCTCTGGCGTCGGCGTCTGCATGTGGACGCGCCGGGGTGGTTCGGGGCGGAGACGGAGACCCCGCATCTGGCGACCGTGGCGCGGGCCGTGCTTGACGGCCGACGGCTGTGGTTTCGCTACCGCAGGGGCGGCCGAGAGGCGGCGCGCACGGTGGATCCGCTCGGCCTGGTAGCCAAGGCCGGGGTCTGGTATCTGGTCGCCCGGCACCGCGGGGCGACGCTGTCCTTCCGGGTGTCGCGGATCGTCGCCGTCGAGGAGCTGCGCGACCCGGCCGAGCGGCCCGACGACTTCGACCTGGCCGCGTGGTGGGCCGAGTCGGCCGCCGAATTCGACCGGTCGCTGCTGCGCTACCCGTGCCGGGTGCGGCTCTCGCGCGCGGCGTGGCGCTCGCTGCCGTCCGTGATCGGGGTGGAGGCGGCCAGGGTGTCGCCCGGGCCGGCGGACCGGGACGGCTGGGTGGAGGTGGCGCTCCTGCTCGAGGCGGAAGACGTTGCGGTGCACCAGCTGACCGCCCTTGGCGCCGGGGTGGAGGTGCTGGCGCCCGCGTCGTTGCGCGCCGGGTTGCGGGCGGTGGGGGAGGCGATGGCGGGGCGAAACGCGGGTGATCCGACGGGTGGCGGTGTGGCGCTACCCGTGGGGTAGGTAGCCGGTGAGAAACGCCCGGACGCCGTCCGTCACGATCTCGCGCAGGTCGGCGTCGTCGAGCGGCGCGACGCCGCCGAAGGTGCGCTCGGACACCTCCGAGCCGATCAGCACCACGAAGTGGTGGGCCGCGCGCGCGGGTTTGGCGACGCGCAGGCGCCCCTCTGCCTGCAACTGCTCCAGTCGTTTCGCCAGCTCGCGGTGCACCCGTCGCGGGCCTGCCTCCTGCCACGCCTGCAGCGAGGCCGCCGGGAAGTGGGCCGCCTCGGAATTGATCTGACGGACCATCGCGAAGTGATCGGCGAACTGTTCGCGCACGGTGCTGGTGACCCAGTCGTATCCGAGCGCGACCAGCGCGGCCTCCAGGTCGGTGACGTCGTCGAGGTGCCTGCTCACCATGGCGGTCTGGGCCGCCGCGACCTCGGATGCGCTGCCCGTCAGGGTCTCGGTGAACAGCGCTTCCTTGCCCCCGAAGTGGTTGTACAGCGTCCGAGTGGACGCACCGGCCTCGGCGGCGATCACGTCGATGCTCGCGCGGGCGTAGCCGTCGCGTCCGAACACCTTTCGTGCCGCCTGGAGGATCGCGTTGCGCTTCTCGGTGGAGCCGCCGCGCGGTCGCGAGCCCGTGGTGTCCGGCCTGTCTGCGCTGGTCATGGCCCCGACCCTACCCGATATGCAACGACCGTTGCACAAAGTGCAACGGTCGTTGTACTTTGATGCCATGACCACAACGATCACCCCGGACGGGCGCGGCGACGTCACTGTTTCGGCGACCGGGTACGTCACCCTTGCGGCCGTTCTCCTCGGTTCGCTGATCGGGCCGATGCTGATGTCCGGGACCACGATCGCCCTGCCTGCCATGGGGGCGGACCTGGACGCGTCCGGCGGGGCGCTGCAATGGGTCGTCACCGGGTACTTCCTCGCGGCCGCCTGCTGCATGCTCGTCGCCGGCTCGCTGGCGGACCAGCTCGGCCGACGTCGGGTGCTCCGGATCGGGGCGATGGTCTACGTCGTCGGAACCGCCGCCGTCGCGGCGGCGCCGAACATCTGGGTCGTCGACGTCGCGCGGACGGTCTCCGGCATCGGCGCCGCCGGAATCATCGCGGCGGGCGGTGCGCTGCTCGCCGCGAGCTTCGACGGACCGGCGAGGACACGGGCGTTCGCGGCCGTGGGCACGGTCGCGGGAACCGGTCTCGCGATCGGGCCGACCGTTGCGGGCCTGCTGGTCAGCGGCATGGGTTGGCGGGCAACCTTCCTCGTCTTCGCCGTCCTCGGCTCCTTGATCCTCCTCGGCACGGCCTTCACCGAAGAGTCACGGTCGGACACGCCCGTGCGCATCGACTGGCCGGGGGCGATCACCCTCATCGCGGGCCTCGGGCTCGTCATGCTCGCCATCACGCAACTCCCCGCCGCGACCTCGATGAACCCCGTAATCCTGGGGCAACTCGCCGCAGGCGTGGCGCTGCTCGCGGCATTCGCCGCGATCGAGAAGCGCGCGACACACCCCCTGCTCGACCTCGATCTGTTGCGGGACAGGCGCTTCGCCGGGTGGTGCCTGTCCTGCGCCACCCTGGCGCTCGGGTCCACCGCCGTCCTCGTCACCCTGCCGACCTACCTGCAGGGCGTCAACGGTCTCTCGCCTGGTCGCGCCGGTGCCGTCATGCTGATGCTCACCGTGCCGGTGGTCGCCTTCCCCTCTCTGGGGGCCCGGCTGGTCAACGGGGGAGTGCCGCCCCGCATCGTGATCGCGGCCGCGCTGGCCGCCCTGTCCCTTGGTAACGCCTGGCTGCTGGTGCTGCACCCGGGTGTCTCCGCGGTGGCGCTCTTCGGGCCCCTAGTCACCATCGGTGCGGGCACTGGGCTGGCCATCGGCATCATCGACGCGCGGGCCATGGAGCTGGTGTCCCCGAACCGGGTCGGAATGGCCGCGGGTCTTCTCAACACCGTGCGCGGTGGATCGAATGCGATGCTCCTCGCGCTGTTCGGCGCCGTGATGGTCGCTCTGCTCCGTGTGGAGATCGGCGATAACACGGTGGCGCAGCGGGTTTCGTCCGGCGAACTCGACGGACCAGACTCCGCGGTCCTCGCCGACTCCCTCACGACGGTGTGGCGGATCGCGCTCGTCGCCATCGCGACGCTCTGCGCCGCCTCCGCGGCCGCCGTCGCAGTCCTGCTCCGCCCCACCCCTTCCGTCCCACACAAGGAGAACTGATCATGACCACTCGTCCCCTTCGCCTCGTTGTCATCACCGGAAGCACCCGTGACGGCCGCTTCGGTCCCACCGTCACGACGTGGTTCGCCGACCTGGCCGGGTCGGTCGCCGGGATGGACCTCGACGTCGTCGACCTCGCCGACATCGAACTTCCCGCGGTGCACCCGAACTGGGGAGCCGCCCCCACACCCGCGCTCGCGCACCTGGGGGCGCGACTCGACGCAGCGGACGCGTTCGTCATCGTCACGCCCGAGTACAACCACAGCTTTCCCTCCGCGCTGAAGCACGCCATCGACCTGTTTCGCGACGAATGGCGCGCCAAGCCAGTCGGATTCGTCTCGTACGGCGGTCAGGGTGGCGGACTGCGCGCGGTCGAGCAGCTGCGCCTGGTGTTCGCCGAGCTCCACGCGGTCAGCGTGCGGGACAGCGTCAGCTTCCACGGCGCCGGGTCCGTGTTCGACGAGGGGAGGCCAGTCGACCCGACGATCTGCGACTCCGCCGCCGCGAACATGCTCGAACAGCTCGAGTGGTGGGGATCGGCCCTCCGCTCGGCGCGCGAGGCGCGCCCGTACGCCGAGGCCGCCTGAGAAGCGCTGCCGCGGCGGCGACGTGGGACCGAGATGGGCCGGTGGAGCGGCTGACGCGTCAGAGCATCCGGCGGACCCGGTCGAGCGCCTTGGCCCGGCGCACCGACACCCGCGTCCACAGTGCCTGCTGGATCGCCAGCGTTGCCCAGCCGGCCAACGCCATGCCGGACAGGTTCAGCAGCAACTGCAAGGTACTGCCCCAGATCTCGTGACCGGCCCCGAATGCCAGGGCCAGACCCACGTTTCCCGCCGCGGGCACCGTCGTCACAGAGATGAACACACCGGACAACCCGGCGATCTTCGACGAGGTCAGCGACAGCACGCCTGCGGCGGCCGCGATCACCGCGACGATGAACGACCACTTGTCGGGGGTGTAGATGAAGGCGGTGCCAGGGCGCGGCCCGGTCACGTCGTCGATCGTCACCCATCCGAGCCCCCGGCCGACCAGCGCGAGGATCGCGGTCACCGCGATCGCGACCACGAACCCGACGACGAGGGTGCGGACCGCGAGCGCGAGCAGCACCCACCGGCGTCGCACCAGCGCGACCCCGAGCGCGGCGATCGCCCCGAACTCCGGCCCGAGCACCATGGCACCGATCACCAGGATCTGCGAGTCGGTGATGATTGCGATCCCGGCCAGCAGGGTGGCCAGGGTCATGAAGGTCAGATAGGTCCAGTTGAGCTCGGTCTCCTCGTAGGAACGTTGCGCGACCTGCGCCCACACGACGGAGTCCGCGCTGCTGCCCGGGGTGCGCAGTTCGGCGTCGTATCCGCTGCGCGAGAGCCACGTGTTCACCGGTTCGATCTCGATGCTGCCGCGGTGGTGCAGGCCGGTGGCCCGCAGCCGGTCGATCACGTCGTTGGCCGCTTCCCGGGCGACGTCGGCGTACACGACGTCGCCTGCCGGGCGCACCGCGGCGCCCCGCATCACCGCGAGGCCGCTGACGCCCGGTTCGTCGTCGAGAATCCGGAGGGCGTCGTCGGTCAGGTCGCTCGGCGCCAGGATCCGCAGATGAAGCATGTGGACAGTCTGCCGGGCGGTGGACGCAAGCCGTGGGATGCGCGATCACAAAACGGTTTACGCCGCGGCGAAGCGGTGGTTACCATCGCCGCCATGGCAACCCCTCATCCCCACGTGTATTTCGGTGACCGGATCGTCGACGCCGCGGAGGCGACGCTCGGGGTCGCCACCTCGGCGGTGCTCTACGGACTGAGCGTGTACACGGTGTTCCCGGTGCAGGTCGACGGCGATCGCCGCACCGCGTTCCGGCTGCGCGACCACTTCCAGCGGATGGTCGAGTCCTGCAAGATCATCGGGATGGACCGGTTCGCCGACGAATGGGATTTCGACCGATTCGTCTCGGTGGCAACCGAACTCGTCGCCGCGAACGCACCAACCGAGGACGTGTTCGTCCGGGCAACGGTGCATGTGGACGAGTCGATCGCAGGCACCCGGGTGCGCGGCTGCCACACCACTGTCAGCATGTTCGTCTACGACGCGGTGCCGATCGTCCCGCAGGACGGCATGCGCCTGAAGACCAGCACCTGGCGCCGCATCCCGGACGACGCGATCCCGTCCCGGGCCAAGGTCAACGGGGCCTACGTGAACTCGGTCCTCGCCAAGCAGGACGCCATCGACGCGGGCTACGACGACGCGATCTTCCTCGATGGCAACGGTCACGTCTGCGAGCTCAGCGCCGCCAACATCTTCCTGGTCCGGAACGGCACCCTGATCACCCCCGACGTGTCCTGCGACATCCTCGACGGCATCAACCGCCGCACCCTGCTCACCCTCGCCGCGGAGGACGGCATCCCGGTCGTCGAGCGCACCGTCGACCTGACCGAGCTGTACATCGCCGACGAGGTGTTCGCGACGGGGACGTCCGCAGGCGTCGCTCCTGTGATCGAGGTGGACGGCCGGGTGGTCGGCGACGGGCAGCCCGGCCCGATCGGTCAGGCGCTGCGCAAGCGGCACGCGGCCGCGTTGCGCAACGACGACCTGCACGGCTGGGTCACGGAGCTCTAGGCGCCTGCGGCGGAGCCGCTCACTGCCTGACGGCGGTCAGCAGCAGGTACTCCCACTCCATGGTTCCGTCGCCCCGGTCGTGCCGTCGGCCCAGCTCGGCCAGCTCGCGGTCCAGGGCCTGCACTCGTTCGGGGTCGTCGGCGATCGCTCGGTAGACCGCGATCGTCGGGCCGTAGCAGGCCTTGAAAAAGTCGCGGAACTGCTCGGCGGTGTCGAAGCAATCGACGATCAGCCGCTCGCGGCGGGCCACGACCTCGGTAACCCGGTCGCCGAGCAGGGCGCGCACATGATCCTCGCTGCCCCACAGCGGCGGCGGCTGCGCGCCGGGCGGCGGCGGGGGAGCGTACGGCTTCATGGTCCTGAACATCTGGCCGATGAAGCCCTCGGGCGTCCAGCTGATCAGGCCGAGCGTGCCTCCCGGCCGCAGGACGCGGACCAGCTCGTCCGCACTGGCCTGGTGATGGGGCGCGAACATCACGCCGACGCACGAGATCACGGCGTCGAATTCGGCGTCCGCGAACGGCAGTGCCTCGGCGTCGGCCTCGCGCCACTCCAAGGTCAGGCCAAGCGACTCGGCCTGTCGGCGGCCGGACTCGAGCAGTTCGGGGGTCAGGTCCGAGGCGACGACCTCGGCCCCGATCCGGGCGGCGGGGATGGACGCGTTGCCGGAGCCGGCCGCGACGTCGAGGACGCGGTCACCTTCCTTGATCCCGCAGGCCTCGACCAGGGTCGGGCCGAGGGCCGGGATGACGTCGGCGGCGACCGACGCGTAGTCGCCCAGTGCCCACATGGCCCGGTGCTTGGCCTTGATGTCGGGTGCGGCGTTCGTACTCGTGCTCATGGCGGATCTCCCAGGGGGTCGGTGTCACAGTTGTTGGTCCTTCCAGGGTCGATCCGTTCGGGCGCGCGCTCCAGTCCCAGATGTGTACTGCCCGCGGTTCACGATCTGTACTGGCGGTTGCGGCGGCCGAGGCGTGTACTGATCCGGGGGCACGCGAGGAGGAACCCGTGTCGGCATACGGCCAGTTCTGCCCGGTGGCGAAGGCCATGGAGCTGCTCGACGAGCGCTGGACCATGCTCGTGGTTCGTGAGCTGCTGTCCGGCAGCACCCACTTCAACGACCTGCGACGGGGCAACCCCAAGATGTCGCCCGCGCTGCTGTCCAAGCGGCTGCGGACCCTCGAACGCGCAGGCGTGGTCCTCCGCACAGTCGACGACGGTCGGAGCAGCTACACGCTCACCCCCTGCGGCGAGGAGCTCGGCGGGGTGGTCGAGGCGCTCGGCGCGTGGGGCGTGCGCTGGATCGGTCAGCTCGGCGACGAGGACCTGGACCCGCACCTGCTGATGTGGGACATGCGCCGGACGGTGCCGATCGGGCGATGGCCGCGCGGCCGCACGGTGGTCGCCTTCGAATTCGACGACGTCGCCGCCCGCGCGGGGCGGTGGTGGCTCTACGTGTCGGGCGACGAGGCCGACGTCTGCGACTACGACCCCGGCTTCGAGGTGACCGCGACCGTCGCCACCACCCTGCGCACCCTCATCGAAATCTGGCGCGGGGACCGATCGTGGGAGCAGGCGCAGACGGCCGGCCTGGTCACCATCTCCGGGCCGAGCGCGGTGACCAGGGATGTGCCCGGCTGGCTGGGGCAGATGAATCTCGCGGCGACCGCCCGACCGGTCTGAGGTCAAGAGACGGCACGTGCGTCCAGCGCCGTCGCCATCTGTCCAATGCACTGGACAGATGGCCGGTGACCATGCCATGCTGCGGCGGTGCAAGATCATTCTTTTCGGGTGGACGTGTCCGGTGAGGCCGTCCGGCTTGCTCGCGAGCGGGCCGAGATCGCCGATTCCACGTGCAGGAGCGTGATCGCCGATGCGATCGCTGTCATGCGCGCCGAAGGATTGAGTGACCGAAAGATTGCCGCAGAACTCGACGTCAGCAAGTCGTCCATCCGGGCTATGGCGAGCGGTCCCGAGATCGACGACAAGTCGGTCGGTGGGCAGGTCGAGACCCTCAGGTACGGCGTGTGGGCGGATGTTGCGGGTATGGCCGGTCAACATTTCATCATCGAAGACGACCAGCTACTGAGCCATGAGCGAATGGTCCTGCACGGCATCGACATGGAGCTTCGCTCCTCGACCGATCTTGCTGACACGGCCGCTCGCGAGTATCAGCAGGTGACGACCGGCCAGCGGGTCCTTATCTACTCGCAGGAGCGGTGGAAGGGGCGTCCCGATCCCGACTCCGAGGATGGCTGGGACCGACGGGGCCGCTACCTCATCGAGCGTTGCCCGGGGCTGGAGGAGGGGCGGTGCGCGGAACGCCACACACCGTTTCCGCTGAGCGAGCTCGGCCTGAGGGATGGCGATGACCTCTTCGGGACAGGCTGGCCCGTGCGGCGACCGACCGCACATCAGGTGTGGAAGCTGCTCACCGCGGCAATCGAAGAAACCTACGAGATCTTCGATCCCTCCTACCCAGAACTCGAGCGGCGACGGCGGCCGGGAACCGCGCCGCGCTACCAGGCGAGACCCGATGCAGACGCACCGGCGCCCGATTCTCGAACGCGCAGAGCCACGCGAAATCGATAGCGGCGCAAGCACTCCTGTGTGCGCTATCGCTCGAACAACCCGACCCGGCGGAACCGGTCCATATCAAGGAGAAGGAGCCAAGACATGGCGACACAGGAAGAACTCGTTTCGGGAATCGCCGAGATCATCGAGGAGGTCACCGGTATCGAGCCATCCGAGGTGACCATCGATAAGTCGTTCGTCGACGATCTCGACATCGACTCGCTCTCCATGGTGGAGATCGCGGTCCAGACCGAGGACAAGTATGGCGTGAAGATCCCCGACGAGGATCTCGCCGGACTGCGCACCGTCGGCGATGCGGTCGACTACATCCAGAAGCTGGCAGCGGAGAACCCCGAAGCCGCTGAGGCCATCCAGGCAAAGGTCGGCGACATTCCGGGAACGGATTAGGCCCACCCGGCCCTGTCCGATTCTTGATCAACACCCTGGCACCGGCACCGCTTCCTGCGCAGGAAGGTGTCGGTGTCGCGGTCTAGGCTGGGCACATCGGAGTTCCCGCCTGGGGAGGTGCGCGATGTCGGAAACCACGTTTCCTCGTGATCTGCTGACCATCGAGCAGTGGGACGCGCTCGAGGAGCGGGCGGAGCGTCACCTGGAACTCGTCGAGGGGGTTCCGATCATGACTCCGAGTCCGCGACCGTTGCATCAGCGAATCGGGATGCGGCTCGGACGGCTACTGTCCGACAGACTGCCTGATCGACTCGAGGTCCTGCACGAGGTGGAAATCGCCATCGATCTCCGGTTCCCGCCGACGGTCCGGGTACCCGACCTCGTGGTGGTCCCGGCAGCGGTCGTCGACGCCAATCCGGTCCGCATCACCGCCTCTGACGTGGCCCTGGCCGTCGAGATCGTGTCGCCCGGCTCGCGCCGGACGGACCACGTCATGAAGCGGTATGAATACGAGCAGGCCGGCATCCCACATTTCTGGATCGTCGACCTCGACGCCGCCGGGGACGCGCGATTCCTCGCCCTCCGGCTCGTCGACGGCCGCTACGAGGCGCAGCACGTGCTGCACGGCGACACCGTGCGTGTCGACGAGCCGGTGGCGCTGGAGTTCGCCGTCAGCTCCCTGTCGTCGCGCTGAGGATCCGGCGGAGCTGACGGGCCTGTCCTGCGAGTTCGCCTGTCGCGGTACGTAGTTCGGATTCGTCGACGCAGAGGTCTTCGGTCGCCCACGCGGTGCGGTGCCGCAGTCGGTACCAGCGCGAGGCGGGTGCGCCCGGCGGGAAGTGGGCGCTGAACTCGATGGTCGGGATGGGCTCGGGAGTGGTGCGGGTGGCGTACAGGCCGGGCGGCAGGGCGTCGAGCAGCACTGCGGCGCTCTCCTGTGGGGTGAAGTCGATGTCGGCGGTCAGTCGGATCCAGACGTCGAATTCCGGTACCTCGCCGCCCGCGAAGGGACGCGCCGAGTTGATCGGCCGGATGTCGAGGTACTGGGAGAACGGCACGAAGTCGACCGGGATCTCCAGTGCCGGGAGCGATTCCGGGTCCGGTGGGGCCGCCGCGTCGGCCGGCGGCCAGGTCGTGGTGGTGCCAGGCGAGCGAGCCAGCCGGACCAGGGCGGTGGCGCTGCCCGCGATTGACGACCGGGCGCTCGCCGAGCGTCCGGCGTGCTCGACGTCCACGTCGACTCGGAAGTCGCCCGGCCGAACCGGGGCGTACAGGTGCGCGGACACGGCGGTCGGGGTGGCATCCAGCTCGACGGCCGCCGCGTGCAGCAGCGTCGCGACGACGAGTCCGCCGTGGATGCCGCCGAATCCGCGCCAGGAGTCGTCGAAGGTCGTCGGAAACGCGGTGTTCGTGGTGGTGGTCATCGCAGGGCCTCCGCAGGCGCGGTGGTGGGGGCGGGGTGAACGGGCGGGCGCGCGGTGATGCCGAGAGCCGCCCCGGCGGCGAGCACCGAGACGATGGCAACCATGCACCACGTCTGCGTGAAAACATCTCGGGCGGAGTCGAAGCCGACGGGCGAGCCGACGATGGCGATCAGGGCGCTCACGCCGAGGACCGCGCCGATCTGCCGCTGCATGCTCACCACCGCGCTGCCCGTCGCGGCCCGGTCCTGCGGCAGCGAGGCGGTCGCGGCGGACAGCGTGGTGGGCATCGCGAGGCCGACGCCGACACCCGCAACCAGCCAGCCCGGCAGGATCGCACCTGCGTAGGCGGGCTCGGCGCCCACCGAGGTCAGGATGAGTACCGCGCCTGCGCCCCACAGCAGGCAGCCGGCGGCGGCGATCCGGCCGGCGTCGATCCGGGTCGCCAGGCGCTGGGCGACGACAGCGAACACGGGGACCATGAGCGGGCCAGGGGCGATCGCGAGCCCGGTGCGCAGCGCCGAGTAGCCCCAGACGGTCTGCATCCAGAGGATGACGGCGAGCAGCCCGGCTGCGAAGGCGAGACTGAACAAGAGCATCGCCGCGTTGGACCAGGCGTAGCTGCGCACCCGGAGCATGGCGGGCTCGAGAATCGGGCTGTCGCTGCGGGCGTCGCGGAATCGGAACGCGATCGCCGCCGCGACCGCGGTGCCGAGGCAGGCGAGCGTCCCGGCGGAGGTCCAGCCCCAGTCCGGGGCCCGGACGAGCCCGAGTGCGAGCGCGCCGATCGCTGCGGCAAGCAGGGCGGCGGCCGGGATGTCGGGGTGATCGGCATGCCGGTCGCGGGACTCGGGGATCGCGCGGGCGGCGAGCACCAGGAACGCGAGGCCGATCGGGACGTTGATCAGGAAAACCCAGCGCCAGGACGCTGCCACCAGCAGGCCGCCGAGCACGGGCCCCGCAGCGGAGGCGAGGGCGCCGACCGCCGCCCAGATCTGGACCGATGCGGAACGCCGCTCGGCGGGCAGAACGGTAAGGATCAACGCCAGGCTCGCGGGGGTGAGCAGGGCGGCGCCGACGGCCTGGGCGCCGCGGAACCCCACCAGCCACCACAGGTCGGGCGCGGCCGCGCATGCGGCGCTGGCTGCAACGAACAGGCCGAGCCCGATGAGGAACCCGCGGCGGCGGCCGATCCGGTCCGCCCAGCGTCCCAGGGGGATGAGCAGGGCGGCGTAGAGGATCGCGTAGGCGTTGAGAACCCAGCTGAGGTCGCTCAGGCCGTGTCCGGCGAACTCGGCGCGGATCTCGTCGAAGGCGACGTTGACGACGAACAGGTCGAGGTTGGCCAGGAAGCTGGCGCCGCAGAGGGCGACGAGGACGGGCCAGGGGTGGACCTGTCGCGATAGCTGACTATTGAGTTCCATAGTCAGCACGCTAAGGGCTGACTATGGTTTGCGCAAGCCAGAGTAGGATCGGGGTCATGGGAGCGATTCATCTGGAAGGGGTGCTGGCCGACCGGGGCGCCTGGCGGGCCACCCGATGCTCGATCGGCAAGGCGATGGAGGTCATCGGCACCCGGTCGGCAATACTCATCATGCGCGAGGCTTATTACGGCACAACGCGATTCGACGACTTTGCGGCACGCGTCGGGATCACTGAGGCGGTCGCTGCGGCACGGCTGCGCGAGCTCGCCGCCGCCGGGCTGCTCGAGCGCAGCCCCTATCGCGAGCCCGGGCAGCGGACCCGGCACGAGTACCTGCTCACCGAGATGGGCCGCGACCTGCTGCCCGCCGTGCTGGCGCTGATGCAGTGGGGCGACAAGTACCTGCAGGGCGGCAGGGGCGGACCGCTGGCACTGGTCGAGGACGGCACCGGCGACCCGGTCCGGGTGGAGGTGCGCAGCAATGCGGGGCGCGAGCTCGAGCTCGAGGACCTGCGGGTCCGCGCCTCCGAATCCGCGCTCCGCGCCATCGGGCGGTCACATGAGCGGGATCCGGCCTGACCGCAGCGGAGCTGCCTACAGCCAGAAGCGGGCAGTGGGGACTTCGGAAGCCGTAGAGGCGATCCGGACGCAGATCGCTGCGGTGCCCGGATCGCCGATATCTAGAACACTGAATCGGGTTGGACTATCAGCGTGCCGCGCCCTTGATGAACAGTGCCACGAGCTTCGAGGGCAGCTCCTCATCGTCGGGCGCCAGGTCGGTTCCCCTCGCAAGGTGCAGGAAGGCGTTGGTCAGGAAGCCGGAGCTGTCCTGGGCCAGCTCCCCGGCCGCGATGGCGTCGCGCATGACCTGCTCGACCGGGTCGAGGAGTTTGGTGACGTACTCGCGCGATATCTCGCTCCGGATGGTCTCGTCGACGAGTGGCAGGGCGTCGAAGATCCGCTGATCGAAGGTGACCTGCGCGCCTGTCGGATCGGCCACCGCCCGGACGATCCGCTCGAGCCGATCGGCGAGCCCCCTGCCGCTCGCATCGAGTGCGGATGCCAGATTCGTGTGTCGCTGGCTGATGAAATCCGTTGCCGCGGCCAGGTATAGCGCGCCCTTGCCGTCGGGGAAATGGTGGTAGAGCGACGGCTTGGTGATGCCGTTTTCCTTGGCGACCTCGACCAACGAGGTGCCCTCGTATCCACGTGATGCCAGTTGGCGGGCGAAGCTGTCGATGAGTCGTTGCTTGGTGTTCGGAGTCTTGGCCATGGCGGCTACCCTACCTACCGGTCGGGCGGTGGGTGGGACCGGGGTCGGTGGGCGGACCGCTGGCACTGGTCGAGGACGGCACCGGCAACCCGGTCCGGGTGGAGGTGCGCAGCAATGCGGGGCGCGAGCTCGAGCTCGAGGACCTGAGGGTCCGCCCGGGCGAGCGATTCCGCCGTCAGCGCCCGTGAGTCCTTCTGGCCCCCTCGCGGACCAGAAGGACTCACGGGCGGCGGAGCCGCCTACAGCCAGAAGCGCATCAGGTAGTTGCCGTACTGCGCCCAGATCTCCGGCACCCCGGACAGCCCGAACAGCCAGTAGATGGCGTCGAAGAACGCCCGGTTGATGAACGGCACGAACAGCAGCGCCACCAGGAACAGGATGCCCAGGCCCTTGTACTGGTCCAGGGCCCGCCGGGTCTGCGGCGAGAGGGATGGCTCCAGCACCCCGTACCCGTCCAGGCCCGGCACCGGCAGCAGGTTCAAGATCGTCGCCATCACCTGCAGGAAGGCCAGGAAGCTCAGGCCGTACCAGAAGACCCTGTGCTCGCTGCCGCTGCCGAACACGCGGATGACCACGAGCAGCACCACCGCCGCGGCCGCGTTCACCGCCGGGCCGGCCAGCGAGATCTGCCGCTGCACCCGGGCGGGCAGGCCCGCGGTGCGCAGGTAGACGGCGCCGCCCGGCAGCCCGATGCCGCCGAGCGCGATGAACAGCACCGGCAGCCCGATCGAGAGCAGCGGGTGGCTGTACTTGAGCGGGTTCAGCGTGAGATACCCGCGGGCCTCCACCTCGTCGTCCCCGTGCCGCCACGCGGTGTACGCGTGCCCGAACTCGTGCAGGCACACCGTCACCACCCAGCCCGCGATGACCAGCAGGAAGACGCCGAAGTGCGCGAGCGTGGAGCGCGGGGCGGCGTTCCAGGACAGCGCGCCGCCGAGGACGGCCAGCGCGAGGACGCCGAAGAACACCGGGCTCGGGCGTACCGCGACCCGTCGAGTGGGTGCGCCGGGAAAGGTCATCTGCCCAGTATCACCCGGCGACCGGCCGCGAGTTCGGGTGCGGGAGCGGGTGTCGGGGCGGCAGGATGGAGGTACCGAGGTCCGTACGGCGCGGAGGGACACGAGCGCGCCGCTGGTCGGTGAGGGGAGTGTGATGCCGGGACTAGGGGCGCGGCGATCACGCCTGCCGATGCTGCTGGCGGTCGGCGTCCTGCTGCTGGCCGGCTGCGCCGCGGCCACCGAGGTCGGTGCGCCGGTCACCCGGGCGCCGACCTCCGGGCCGCCGCTGCCGAGCGGCGCGGTGCTGCTCACCCCTGTCGATGGCCCGTCGCCGAGCATCGCGGCGCCCGCCCCGACGAGCTGCGACGCCACGGCCAGCCTGCGGCCGGGTCCGCCGACGACGCCCGGCGCCATGCCGCCCGGCGGCCCGCTGGCCGCGATTGCCGCCCGCGGCAGGCTGATCGTCGGACTCGACCAGTCCACCAACCTCTTCAGCTTCCGCGACCCCCGCACCGCCGCCGTCGTGGGGTTCGACGTCGACATCGCACGGGAGGTCGCGAGGGACATCTTCGGTGACCCGTCGAAGGTCGAGTTCCAGATCCGCGACTCCGTCGATCGCGAACCCGCGCTGCAGCAGCGCGCCGTGGACATCGTGATCAACGCAATGACCATCACCTGTGATCGGGCCGAGCGGATCGCCTTCTCGTCCGTCTACTTCCTTGCCCAGCAACGCATCCTGGTCACGAAGGGGTCGGGGATCGCGGGCGTCGACGACCTCGCGGGCAAGCGGGTGTGCTCCGTCACCAACACCACCTCCCTGGCCAACCTGCAGCGGCTCGCACCGGCCGCGACGGCCCTCGCCGTCAAGACGTGGGCGGACTGCCTGGTGACCCTGCAGCAACGCCAGGTGGACGCCGTGACCACCGACGACTCCCTGCTCGCCGGCCTCGCCGCCCAGGACCCTTACCTCGAGATCGTTGGCGGCAGCCTGGAGCCGGAACCGTACGGGATCGGTGTCAACCGAGACGACGTCGAGCTCATCCGTTTCGTCAACGCGACTCTCGAGCGGATCCGGTCGGACGGGACCTGGGCCGCCCTCCACGACCGCTGGCTCTCGGTCCTGGGCCCCGCGGGCGCGCCGCCGGCACCGGCCTACCGCGATTGACCCGAACCCACCCGCCTCAGCGGACGAGCAGCCAGTCCTGCGGATGCCGGTAGAAGCTGCACCGCTTCAGCGAACGCGGCGTTGTGACGCCGTCGCGGGTGACGACCGCCGCGGTCGACCCCGTTTGGACGGCGCGGGCGGGCGTCCACTTCGGGCCGAGGAACCCCCAGCCGCGGGCTGCGCTGGCCCGGACACCCGGTGCCTCCAGGGTGGGCGCGACCCGCAGCGACCGGACGGTCCCGGAGAACAGTCGCGTCGAGTCCGCGTAGGTCTCACCGACGAGGTCGCCGCCGTCGGGCCCGGTGATGGTGGCGAGGCCGACCAGCGCCGTGCCCGAGTCGTCCCGAACCAGCGGCAGCGCCGCGGCCCTGCCCAGCACCGCGAGGTCGGCGGCGGGGGAGCCGGTCGGGAGTCGGTACAGCCGGGTCGCGGCCGTGCGGGTCGCGGTGACGTAGGCCAGCTCGACGTGCAGGCGCTCGCTGCGCATCAACCGGGTCAGCGCCGCGGCAAGGGCCGCGTCCTCGCCGACCACGATCAGCCGGGGCACGGACGCGGACTGCGTGCCCAGTTCGTCCAGCCGGGGGAGCAGCTCGTCGAAGTCCGGCTTGGCGGGTACCGCGGGCGCGCCGACCGTGGTGAGTTCCGCCAACCGCGGCGGGATCCGCGCGTCACCGCAGGCGAGCACAATGCTGGTCAAGGTTCTGCTCCCCGGTTCGGGCCGGTCGGCTGCCCGCTCGGCGGCCGGCCGACCGAATGTCACATTCGTACAACCTGACGATACGAATGTGACATTCGGTCAACCAAACCGGGCACACACGCATAACGAGTAGCGCACTACTCGTGCCTTCTGCGCACGACGGCCATAGCGTCGAGGTGAGCCGCCCAACCGACCGGAGATCACCATGCAGATCACGATGTCGACGTCCCGCGAGCACCCCGACACCCTCGCGCGCACCATCCGGTTCTGCAGGTCAGGCCTCGTCGCCGCGGCGGCTGAGCTGTTCGGTGAGGCCGACGAGGGACGCTCCGGGGACCTCGACGCGGCCAACCGCCTGCTCGACCTCGGGATCGGTCAGATGTGCACCCCGTCCGGACTGAACTCCCGGCGGTTCCAGGTGCAGCCGCGCGGCCTGCGGGTCGGCAGGGCGAGGGCGGACCGGCTCGTCACGCGGTCCGAGACCCTGCGATTCACGGTGGACCTCGCGCCGGGCTACGGGCCGGATTCGTGGGACGAGGACCTGGCGGTGACCTGGTTCAACCTGGCCACCCTCGAGGGCGGGTCGCACCCGCTGGATCAGTTCGCCGTCGAGAACCTGCCGGACCCGGCCGCCCGCTCGACGCTGGTGCATGCCGGGCACGGGGTGGTCGTCGCCGCGATAGACGGATCCGACGCCGAGGAGGGCGCCGCTCGTCGACCCGGTTTCGTCCTCCTCGGGGAGTGAGGGCGGCCGCGCCAACTGTGCGCGATCCGTACCCCCGATCGGGGTACCGATCATTCACGGGCGCGGAGCGCGCCGAACAGGCCGTCCTTCTCGTCCTCCGGGCCTGCGGTGAAGTACAGCGCGTTGCTGTCGCCGAGGGCCTCGCCGTTGCCGAACAGCAGCCCCCACAGACCCTCGACGGCCAGCGGATCGCCCGCCTCATCACGCAGGTAGTCCACGAATTCGCCGGTGCCGTCGTCGAAGGCCAGGATGCGCCCGGCCCCGCCGAAGTTGCCGACCAGCAGCTTCCCGCTGAGCGCACCGAAATCGGACGGGGCGAGGGCGACGCCCCACGGGGCATTGAGCCTGCCCTGGTCGTCGAGCACCCGGACCAGCGCACCCGCGGCGTCGAACTCGGCGAGCTTGCCCCGGTCCGGCCTGTCGGCGGCCGCCGCCTCCTGCTCGGCGTCGAGCGAATCCTCTTCGCCCGCATCGAATTCCGTCGTGGGTCCGCCCTCGGGGGACTTGGTGGTGGCGTACGCGACGAACACCCGGTCGCCGAGCGCGGTGATGTTGAACGGTGCGGGGTCACCGGGGCGCGGCTGCCTGCCGCGGTCCGGGTTCGCCGGATCCACCAGGTCGCCCGTGGCGAAGGGGTTCGCGAACCCCTCGGTGGGTACCGGCCGCCATTGCTTGTCGAACTGCCTGATCTGGGGTGCGGCACCGAAGTCGGCCGCCCACAGGGTGTCGTCGCCGCCGGGCTCGAGCGCGATGCCGAAGAAGGCCATGCCCTGGTCGCCGCCGTCGAACATGTCCTTGGCCGGGCCGTCGTGGCGCACGATCTGGCCGTCGGTGCCCTGCTCCGTCCAGCCCGAGAGGTGCCCGGAGTCGGTGGCGAACAGGAAGCGCGACGACCCGCTGAGCAACTGTTCCTGCCCGTCGACCTGCACGGGTTGCCCGGTGACCGCGAAGCTGTCCGAGGTGAGCGGAGCGGGGTTGAAGATCACGCCGGTGGTTTTGCCGATGCCCGCGTCCGAGGTGTCCGCGTCGGCGCCGGGCACGGTGACCTCGCGAAGGCCGTCCTGGTGCAGTTGTCGCAGCGCCGGGTCCGGGGAGGCCGTCACGTCCCCGACGAACTCGAAGGACGTGCCACCCGCGCCCACCCAGAAGTGGCCGCCCGCTCCCTTGGGCCGGATCGCCACGCCCCAGGCGTTGACCATCGACGGGAGGGTGAAGGGTGCGCCGTACTGTTCGCCGGTCGCGGCCAGGTTCGACTGCACATAGTGGTTGCCCGAGAGCGGCTCGAGGGAGTTGGTCGAGGTCGACGACGTGCACGAGGCCGTCAACGCCAGTGCGGCCCCGAGCGCCAAGGCGCACGTCGATCTGGTCCCGATCCATCGCGTTGTCATCACGCTGCCCCTCTCGGATTGTTCTGGCGCCTGCCCGGCAAGGATCGCCAGGATGATTAGCCTTGCCTAACCTTAAACTCCTGTCAATTGGGCGGCCGCCAATTGGGCAATCGTCCAACAATGGCGCTCTGAGTCCCGACGCATTTGGTCGTTCGTCCAGTAATCCAAATGCTGGGATCTGTCGCTCGAATTCGGTCGGCGGAGTTTATGCGAGGTGCCGTTACAGTTACTCGGAGAAGGCGATACCAGGATTCACCGATACTTAGAAATGCCTCCTGGCCTGGTCGAACGGAATTGTTCCCAGTCAGCGGTATGCGTTCCCGCGCTGCCGAACGGCGTCACTAATCTCCGCACCGTCGCATTGTGATGAAGGTAATTGCGTGCGATTAATGAACGTAATTCCCGCGCGCACCCGTCTTCGCTGTCCGGGTGGGTCGCGGATCACGAATTCACACAGGAGGATCAATGGCGTCTGCCACCACCATCCGCGTGGTCACCATGAGTGAGCTGCCCGGCCTCGCCGGTACCAGGCTCGGGTCGTCGGACATGGTCGAGATCCCGCAGGACCGAATCGACCGGTTCGCCGAGGCGACCGGTGACCGTCAATGGATCCATGTGGACCCGGAACGGGCCAAGGACGGTCCGTTCGGGACGACGATCGCGCACGGTTACCTGACGCTGTCGCTGGCGGTCGAGCTGTTCTGGGGCATCCTCGACGTCACCGACTGCGAGCAGGTCCTCAACTACGGACTCAACAAGGTTCGGTTCCCGGCGCCGCTGCCCGTCGGCTCGCGGGTCGGGGCGACCGCCGACCTGCTGACCGTGGAGCCGTGCAGCGGCGGTTACCAGCTCGCCGTGCGGCTCACGTTCGAGGCGGACGGGGTCCCTCGGCCGGTATGCGTCGCCGAGATGCTGCTGCGGTACTACGGGGGCTCCGTTGCTTGAGAATCTGCCGCGGACCCTCGCGGCCAAGGTGGATCCGCTCGGCTGGTCGGGCGCCACGGCGGCGGTCGCGGGTCGCGCACTGAAGAATCCGAGTGCGGTGGCGGCGGCCACCGGCCAGTGGGCATCGCGGATGGCCCGGATTCCGGCGGCGTCCGTGCAGGTCCTGGGGGAGTCCGAGGTGACGCCCCCGATGCCGCTCAACCCACAGGATCGACGGTTCGACAACGCCGCGTGGCAGGGCAATCCGGCATTCTTCGCGCTGCAGCAGTCGTACCTCGCCACGTCGGCGCTCGTCGACGACCTCGTCTCGGCCGGGGCCGGGGACCCGCTCGAGGACGGCAAGGCGCGCCAACTCGCCCATCTGCTCGCCGACCTCTGCGCGCCGACGAATATCCCGGCCACCAACCCGGCCGTGCTCGTCCGGGCATTCGAGACCGGGGGAGCCAGCATGGTTCGCGGGGCCCGGCTCGCGGCCCATGACCTGCTCCGCCGCGGCGGGCGTCCGATGAAAGTGGACCGAGACGCCTTCGTGCTCGGGACGAATCTCGCGGCGACGCCGGGCAAGGTGGTGTACCGCAATGAACTGATCGAGCTCATCCAGTACGAGCCGCAGACCGCGACGGTCCACGAAACGCCCATCCTGATCAATCCCCCGTGGATCAACAAGTACTACATCGCGGACCTGGCGCCCGGGCGCAGCCTCGTCGAATGGGCGCTCGGGCAGGGCCGGTCGGTGTTCGCCATCTCGTACCGCAACCCGGACGAGTCGATGCGCGATGCGACCCTCGACGACTATCTGCAGGGCGGCCCCCGGGCTGCGGTCGACGTGGTCGCCGAGATCTGCGGGTCCGAGCGGGTCGATCTCGTGGCGATCTGCGCAGGCGGGGCGCTCGGCGCGATGCTGGCGGCCTACCTGACGGCGGGCGGGGAGGACCGGATCGGCACGCTCACTCTGATCAACACCCTGCTCGACTACAGCGAGCCGGGCGAGATGGGGCTCATGACCGACCTCCCGACGGTGGAGCGGGCCGAGATCCGGATCGGCAAGAGCGGGTTCCTGTCCGGCCAGGACCTGGGCGATACCTTCGACATGCTCCGGGCCAATGACCTGATCTTCAACTATTGGGTCAGCAGGTGGATGCAGGGTGAGCGGCCGAGCGCCTTCGACATCCTGGCGTGGAACGAGGACTCCATCAGGATCCCCGGCGCCATGCACTGCGACTACCTGCGTGCGTTGTACGGCGCCAACCAGTTGGCCGCCGGCCAGATCGTGATGGGGGACCGCACCCTGTCGCTGAGCGACGTCGGTTGTGACACCTACGTGGTCGGCGCGATCAACGACCACATCGTGCCGTGGGAATCCTCCTACGCCACGGTGGGACTGATGGGTGGCGACGTGCGATTCGCGCTGTCCAACGGCGGGCACATCGCCGGCATCGTGAACCCGCCGGGAGCTCGTACTTGGTACGAGGTGGTCGGCGACCCGGGTACCGGCGAACGTCCGGGGCTGCCTGCCGGTGCGAGCGCCTGGCGCGAACTGGCGGCTCGCCATCGGGGTTCCTGGTGGGAGGACTGGGCGGCGTGGTCCTCGGCCAGGGCAGGCGATCGGCGGAAGCCGCCCCGGGTCGGGAGCGCTCGGCATCCCGTGCTTGGCGACGCCCCTGGCACCTACGTCCGTGAATGAGGGTCACCGCGCCGCCGCCGAAAGGCGCGTTAGCAATGATAGTGCTAACGTGCTAACTGCATGTCCATCCGACAACAGGAGACAACCATGACCGCGCAGAAGACCACGCCCGTCAGTGAGGCGGCCACCACCGCCGCGGCCGATGGTGCCGCCGCCTTCGTCAAGGCGGCCGAGGAGAACGCCGGCCGCTTCCTCGCCCTGAACGAGAAGTTCGTCGACACCGCGAAGCGGACCGGTGCGCTCAATCTCGACACCTACGAGTCCGGGCTCACCGATCTGCTCGCGATGGAGGAGAGGATCGGCGGCGCCACCAGGCTGGACTGGGTGAACACGCTGACCAAGGCGCACACGTCATACGTCAAGGAGTTCAGTTCGGCGGCAACGGCACTCGCGCGCGAAGTCCTGAAGTCCTGAAGTGACCGGCGACGCGGTGTGAAGTCAGGCGCGCCCGGCACGGTCATCTCCGACCGTGCCGGGCGCTCGCTAGTGCCGGGGCCGGTCGTGGAATCAGCAGCGGCGGATCAGTCGGCTCGCGCGCCGCGTCGTCGCTTGGCCCTGGTGACCTCGCGGAACGTCTCGTACATCTCCTCGAGGGCCAGCCGCTGCGCCCTTGTCAGATCCGGATCCCGGCGGATGTGGCGCACCATCTCCGGCAGGTCCTCGGGTTCATCGCGACGCGCCTCCGCCGTCAGGACATCCGCGGACAGGTGGAGCTGCTCCGCGATCGCCTCGAGCACGCGGTCGCTCGGTTCCCGGAGATTGCGTTCGATCTGCGACAGGTACGGATTCGAGATCCCGACCAGCGCTGCCAGCTGTCGCATCGGGAGCTCCGCCAGTTCCCGCTGCCGTCTGATGATCTCGCCCAGGGTGGGGTGGCGCGGTCCATCGCTGGTCATGACGCAAGAGTAGATGCTCGTCCCGGCGTCAAAATGGTCCCATCGACGTCGATCCGGTGATGCGCGGCCGGTTCGGCTCCCCGGCTGGACTAAACTGTCCTTTCGGCCACTGTCCCTGGACGGCTGGCCTCTGCGCTGCGATGCACAGATGCCCGTCAACCGTAGGAGTCAACGTCATGCCGGCAATCGTCCTGATCGGAGCCCAGTGGGGCGACGAGGGCAAGGGCAAAGCTACCGATCTACTGGGCGGACGCCTGCAGTGGGTGGTGCGCTACCAGGGCGGCAACAACGCGGGACACACCGTCGTCCTGCCGAACGGCGACAAGTTCGCGTTGCACCTGATCCCGTCGGGCATCCTCACCCCGGGCGTGACCAACGTGATCGGCAACGGCGTCGTGGTCGACCCGGGTGTGCTGCTGACCGAGCTCGCGGGCCTCGAGGAGCGCAACGTCGACACCAGCCGACTGCTGCTCTCGGCCGATGCGCACCTGATCATGCCGTACCACGTGGCCATCGATAAGGTCACCGAGCGCTTCCTCGGAGCCAAGAAGATCGGCACCACCGGCCGTGGCATCGGCCCCTGCTACCAGGACAAGATCGCCCGCGTCGGCGTGCGTGTCGCGGACGTCCTGGACGAGAAGATCCTCACCCAGAAGGTCGAGGCCGCCCTGGAGTACAAGAACCAGGTCCTGGTCAAGATCTACAACCGCAAGGCCCTCGACGCGCAGCAGGTCGTGGACGAGGTCCTCGGTCAGGCAGAGGGCTTCAAGCACCGCATCGCCGACACCCGCCTGCAGCTGAACCGGGCGCTCGAGGCCGGCGAGACCGTTCTGCTCGAGGGATCGCAGGGGACGCTGCTCGACGTCGACCACGGCACCTACCCCTTCGTGACCTCGTCCAACCCCACCTCGGGTGGCGCGTCGGTGGGCTCGGGCATCGGACCCACCAAGATCACCACCGTCCTGGGCATCCTCAAGGCCTACACCACCCGCGTCGGCTCGGGCCCGTTCCCGACCGAGCTGTTCGACAACCACGGCGAGTACCTGGCCAAGCAGGGCGGCGAGGTCGGCGTCACCACCGGTCGCGCGCGCCGCACCGGCTGGTTCGACGCCGTGATCGCCCGGTACGCCACGCGGGTCAACGGCATCACCGACTACTTCCTCACCAAGCTCGACGTGCTGAGCAGCCTCGACACCATCCCGATCTGCGTCGCCTACGAGGTGGACGGGGTGCGCGTCGACGAAATGCCGATGTCGCAGACCGACATTCATCACGCCAAGCCCATCTACGAGGAGATGCCGGGCTGGTGGGAGGACATCTCGCACTGCCGCACCTTCGAGGAGCTGCCGGTCAACGCGCAGAACTACGTGTTGCGGCTCGAGGAGCTCTCGGGTGCGTTCATCTCCTGCATCGGCGTCGGCCCCGGCCGCGACGAGACCATCGTCCGCCGCGAGGTGCTGCGGTAGGACCAGCGGCGGGCGTGTCGGCCGACGAAAAGGCCGGGCCCCCGGACGATCCGGATAGGGTTTCGGCATGAATCGAATCGGTTGTGCCGGTGTGCTGGCGGTGACTTTGGCGTTGGCTGGGTGCTCGTCCGACGCCGGGGATTCCGCCGGCTCGGCGGCGTCCTCCTCGCCCGCGGCGTCCTCCTCCGGGGCGGCGGAAACGCCCGTCACCACTCCCTCTCCGCTGGTTACGCCTGCGCCCGCATCGCACGCCGAGAACTACACAGTGGTGCCGGGTGACACCCTCTCGGGCATCGCGGCCCGGTTCGGCATCCCGATCGGCGCGCTGATGGAGCGCAACGGCCTCACCATGGACTCCGTGATCCATCCGGGCCAGGTGCTCAACGTGTCCGGGATGCCGGCCCCGGGTAACGGCGGTAACCCGCCTCCGCCGCCGGTGAACCAGCCTGGCACCAAGACGTACGTCGTGCAGCCGGGCGACGGACTGTCCGATGTGGCGCTGCGCTTCGGCGGTGACATCGGGGAGATCATGCGGCTCAACGGTTTCGCGGTCGCCGACGCGACGATCCACCCTGGTCAGGTGCTGATCGTGCCGGACAAGCCGGGCGTCGGCCCGTACTTCCCCGGCAACGGCGGTAACCCGCCCCCGCCGCCGGTGACCCCGCCCGGCACCAAGACGTACGTCGTGGAACCGGGCGGCAGCTTGTCCGATGTGGCGTTGCGGTTCGGCGGTGACATCGGGGAGATCCTGCGGCTCAACGGCTTTGCGAGCGTGGACACCGTGATCCACCCGGGTCAGGTGCTGATCGTGCCGGACAAGCCGGGTGTCGGCCCGTACTTCCCCGGCAACGGCGGCAACCCGCCCCCGCCGATCTCGGACGTCAACTGCGGACAGTTCAACATCGGCTCGACCCCGTTCAATCTGATCGCCGTGAACACGCCCGCGGGCCGGATCGGCTGCGGCGAGGCCTTCAACGTCATGGAGGGGTTCGTCGCGACGCCGGGTGCGCCCGGGCAGCCCGCGAACATCCGGGGCTGGGACTGCCATCCGCGCGAGAACAACTTCCCCGAGTGCACCAAGGACGGGCTGATGATGTTCGGCACGCCGTAGCCAGGCCGGCTGTGCCATCACGTCGTCGGTGACGGGGTGTTGGGATCCTCGGGTCCCGACACCCCGTTTTCGCTACCCACGGACCTTCCGTAACGCCCCCGCTGGCCGAGCACGCGGGTACGCTGCGTGAATCGCGGTTCTCCCGACTCGGCTCGTGAGGTGCAGAATGCGTACTGACTCAAGCGTTCGCAAGACCGGACTGGTTCTCGCCGTGTGTCTGGGCGTGGCGGTCGCCGGATGCAGCAGCGACGACAGCGCCGACAGTGCCGACAGCTCCGGCACCTTCTACGGGCAGTCGACGGACATCGGGAACGGGTCCGCCCGAACGTTCGTCGCGCTCGACGCCGAGGGGAATCCCTCCGAGGTGGGAATCCGGCTCACCGAGGCGGCCCTCGACGGCCTGCCCGAGCATCAGGGCAAGCCCGCCGAGGTCTTCACGCTGGAGTTCCCGGAACAGGTGTCCGGCACTCCGTTCGAGTTCGCGACGCTCGACTGGAACAACCACGGACACGAGCCTGCCGGACTGTTCGACAAGCCGCACTTCGATTCGCACTACTTCATGATGGACGAGGAGAAGGTCGCGGCCATCGTGCCGTCGGACCCGGACTTTGCGGCGAAGGCAGCGAAACTGCCCGAGCCGCAATATGTCCCGAAGGACTATGTGCCTGCTCCGGTACCCGCGGTCCCGCAGATGGGAGCGCACTGGGTCGATTCCACCGCGGGCCTGGCACCGGGCGCGGACTTCACCCAGGTATTCATCAACGGGTCATGGGACGGCGAGTACAACTTCCTGGAGCCGATGATGACCCGGGACTGGCTGCTGACCAAGCCGAGTCTCACTGAGGACATCAAGCAGCCGCAGGCCTATCAGAAATCGGGCTACTACCCGACCGTCTACAGCGTCGCGTTCGACGATGAGGCGGACGAGTACGTCTTCACGCTCGGCGGGATGACGCACCGGGACGAATCCTGATGCCAGGGAAGGGCGTCGGTTCGCGTCGAGGCTAGAAGAGCGTCGGCTCGTCGAAACCGGGCGCGCGCTCGATCGTCAGCAGCGCCCGCTTGGTGACCGCGCCTCCGTGCGCGGAGAAGCCGCCGGTCTTCCCGCCCGCGGCCAGCACTCGATGGCAGGGGACCAGGATCGGAATCGGGTTGCGCCCCAACGCCTGCCCGACGGCCTGTGCGGCGTCGGGGCTGCCGATCCTGGCGGCGACCTCCCCGTAGGTGAGCGTCGACCCGGGTTCGATCGCCCGGGTCACAGCGTAGACCCGGCCGTCGAAATCGGGCACCGCACGCAGGTCGAGTCGCACGTCGGACAGGGAATCGGGCGCGCCCCCGAGCAGCGCGATGACGCCGTCGATCGCACGCCGGGCATCGGGGCTCGAAAGGGGGTCCCGCTCGGTGGCATCGGGGAAGAGTTGCGCAATCCGTTCGCGGGTCAGCTCATCGGAACCCTCGGGCAACTGAAAACCCACGATCCCGCGCTCGCCCCACACCACCGCGCACCGACCGATCGGGGTGTCGAAGAGGGCGAATCCGAGTGAGCTCACGGGCCCATTATGCGTCAGGTCCACCCGGCTCCGACCGCAGCTAATCGTAGGTACCAGTCCAGTTGTCGCCAACTGGACTGGTATGGCGATCGGCTAGTGGTGGGGCGCGATCTTGCCTGCGACGATGACCTCGTGCCGCGAGGTGACGGCCTGCAGGTCGCGGTAGGCGCGGGCCGCGTCTCGCTCCGCGGGTAGGCGCCCGGCCAGCGGTGCAGCAGGCCGGAACTGGTCGAGATGGAAGACTCGGGCGCCGTTCGATCGACGCGCCGCGATGAACAGGCCCACGGTGCCGAGGCCAAGGACGGTGAGGATCAGGGCTGCGAACATGTCCCCATCCTGTGCCCAACTGGTATTGCAATAAACATCCACTTTGCGAATACTGGACTGCATGGAAACGACGGGGCTGGGTTCATGAGAGTGATGGGTTCATGAGAGTGATGGGCGCGACCACCTTGGCCCGCGATCTCGGGCAGTGGGATCCCAACAAGCGGCAGGACGGCGACTCCGAGGGGCGGCGCCGAATCGCCCGGCCGGCCTATCGGGCACTCGCGGACAGCGTGCGACTGCTGGTCGCCGACGGTCGGATCCCGCTCGGGGTGGCGCTGCCCAGCGAACGCGACCTGGCCGCCGTCCTCGAGTTGAGCCGGACGACCATCACCTCCGCCTACTCGGTGCTCCGTGACGAGGGGTACCTCATCAGCAGGCAGGGCTCGCGCAGTACGGTCGCGCTGCCGGAGCTCGGCGCATCGGGTAAAGGATTGCGCGACAAGGGGTTCAGTGGAGAGAGTGGCGGGCCGGTCGTCGACCTGACGTGTGCCGCGATGTCCGCCCCCGCGGCGCCTGTGCAGCGGGCGTTCGCCGAGGGGCTCGAGGCGCTGCCCGCGTACCTGGGCGGACACGGCCTGGAACCGGTCGGGCTGCCGGTGCTGCGGGAGGCCATCGCCGAGCGGTATCGCGCGCGCGGACTACCGACGTCCCCCGACCAGATCATGGTCACCGCCGGCGCCCAGCACGCACTGGTCCTGGTGCTGGGTCTGCTGGCCGCGCCCGGCGAGCGCGTCCTGATCGATCACCCGACCTATACGAACGCGATCGAGGCGATCAAGCGGACCGGCGCCCGCCCGGTGCCGGTCGCGCTCCGGCAGGAGACGCGGGGCTGGGACCTGGACGGGATCCGCTCCGCCGCCCGGCAGACCGCGGCCAAGCTGGCATATCTGGTCCCCGACTTCCACAACCCGACCGGCTTCTGCCTCGACGACCAGGGCCGGGCCGAGCTGGTCGCGATCGCCCGGGACACCCGGATGACGCTGATCATCGACGAGACGATGGCCGACCTCGGGCTCGACGCACCCACCCCGACGCCGGTCGCGGCCTTCGCGCGCGGCGCCGCCCGCGCGGAGATCGTCACCATCGGCTCGACCTCCAAAGCCTTCTGGTCCGGGCTGCGGATCGGCTGGATCCGGGCCGAGCCGTCGCTGATCAGCGCGCTGGTCGCCGCCAGGTCCGCGCTCGACCTGGGCACGGCGGTGCTCGAGCAGCTGGCGGCGGTGGCGATGTTCGAGGCCGCCGACGAGGTGCTGCCGGAGCGTCGCGAGCAGCTGCGCAGGCAACGCGGCGCGCTGCTCGACGCCGTCGCGGCCGAACTGCCCGACTGGCAGTGCACGCCCGGCAGCGGTGGCATGGCGCTGTGGATGCAGCTGCCGGGGCCGATGTCGACAGCGCTCGCAGCCACGTCGCCTTACCACGGGGTGCTGCTCGCGGCCGGTCCGCGCTTCGGTCTCGAGGGCGCGTTCGAGCGGTACGTCCGACTGCCCTACGCCCGCAGCGAGGAGGATCTCCGGACCGCGGTGACGGGGATCGCCGCGGCGTATCGAGCACTCTCCGGTGGCGCCGAGCTGCCGCGTCCCGCCCTGGTGATCTGAGGGCGAACGGGTAGTCGCCTACGCGTGCCTGCCGGCCTGGTCGTGGCTACCGTTCGGATGGGGGACTCCTCCGAACAGAGGTGCATCATGCGTCTACGCAACTGTCCGATCGCATTGGCAGGCGCACTTGCCGCGGCGGCCGCCTTTGCGGCTCCGGCGGTCGGGGCTGAGCCGCCGACCACGCCCGCCGACCTGAACGCTGCCATGGCCGTCCTGATCGCGCGCGGCGCGGCAGCGGACGATCCGTCACTTGCCGCTGCGCGCGCCCTGATCGGGATGGGCGCCGGCCACGTCGGCACCGCGCCCGCCGCGGATCCGGATCCGTTTGCCGCGTTGAGGTTCGACCTGGCGCCGCTGTCGCCGACCTGCGGTGCCGGTCGGGCACTGGCCGGGCGGACCGGCGGCATCGGCGACGCGTATCTCGCGGTCTGGCTCGAACAGCCGCCCGCGAGCAAGCCGATCCCACCGGTCAGCGACATGCGGATCGTGTGGTTCAACCTGGTCACCCTGCGCGGCGGCACCGGAGTCCTGGACGACTGGGCCGACGCGAACGCTCCGGATCGGTTGCCGGTGGGTGTGCCGGTGCTCGGCGGCGCGGTGGTGACCGGATACAACCCCACGGTCGTCGGTCTGTACGGGACGGCTCGCAACACCGTCGATACGTGCACCTATGTGCCGGGGTTCAAGATGATCGGCGACTCACCGCGCTGATTCCCCGAGCAGCCTGGAAACGCCGAACGGGGCCCGCACCGATGATCGGTTTGGGCCCCGTTCTGACCGGAACGTGTCAGCGCCAGAGTCCGTCGATGGCCGTGGCCTCGGTGGCGGGCGGGGTCGGCAGATCCGGCTCGGTCCGCGAGAACCGCGGCGCGGGCCGGTGCTGGGTGACCTTGTCGAGCTCGACGAGGGAACCGCGCGCCGCGATGTGCGCGTTGTCGGGTGCCTCGGCGAACGTCAGGACCGGGGTGGTGCACGCGTCGGTGCCGTCGAAGATCGCGGCCCACTCGTCGCGGGTCTTGGACAGGAAGCGCTCGGCGAACACCTTGCGCAGCTCCGGCCAGGCGGTCTTGTCGTTCTGGGCGGGCAGCTCGGCGGGATCGAGCTCGAGTCCCTGGAGCAGCACGGCGTAGAACTGGTGCTCGATCGCGCCGACGGCCATGTACTTGCCGTCCGCGGTCTCGTAGGTGTCGTAGTAGGGGGCGCCGGTGTCGAGCATGTTCACGCCGCGCTCGTCCGACCAGAGGCCCGTGCCGCGGAAGCTCCAGATCATGTGCGAGAGGGCCAGCGTGCCGTCGACCATCGCGGCGTCCACGACCTGCCCCTTGCCGGAATTCTGCCGCTCGACGAGGGCGGCGAGGATGCCGAACACCAGGAACATCGAACCGCCACCGAAGTCGCCGACCATGTTCAGCGGCGGCACCGGGCGCTCGCCCTGGCGTCCGATCGCGTGCAGCACGCCGGTCAGGGAGATGTAGTTGATGTCGTGGCCGGCGGACTGCGCGAGCGGTCCCTCCTGGCCCCAGCCGGTCATCCGGCCGTAGACGAGGCGCGGGTTGCGCTCGAGGGCCGCGTCGGGTCCGAGCCCCATCCGCTCGGTGACGCCGGGACGGAAGCCCTCGATCAGCACGTCGGCACGCTCGAGCAGGCCGAGAACCGCCTCGATGTCGGCGGGATCCTTGAGATTCGCCTCCACGATGCGACGACCGCGCTGGGTCTGGTCGTGCGGCTGCTCGGCGCTCGGGATCATCCCGGCGCGCTGAACCCGGACGACGTCGGCGCCGAGGTCGGCGAGCAGCAGGGCGGCGTGCGGGCCGGGCCCGATGCCCGCCAGTTCGACCACGCGGACACCCGCGAGCGGCCCCTTCTTCACGTCTTCTGCGGACACGATTCTCCTCGTTGTGGGGACTCGGTGTGACTTGACTTAACAGACGTTAACCCGTGGGGGCGGGGGTGTGTGCCGCGGGTCACTCGTCCGATAGGTCTTGCCTGTTCGCGACCGGCCGAGCAGAGTGGGGCCATGGCCTTCCCCGGTCGACTCGTGGCGTTCGCGCCCAGCACGGATCTCGACGTCTCGGCGATGTTCTATGTGGACACGCTGGGGCTCACCGTCACCGAGCGGACGCCGTTCGCGCTGGTGCTCGACGGCGGGAACGGCGTCGAACTCCGGGTCACCCTTGTCCAGTCGAAGGAAGACACCGGGTACACGGTGCTCGGTTGGCAGATGGACGACCTGAACGGGGCGGTCGAGGAACTGCGGACCAAGGGCGTGGAGTTCAGCCGGTATCCGGGCCTGGATCAGGACGAGCACGACGCCTGGACGGGCCCGGACGGCACCCGGATCGCCTGGTTCCGTGACCCGCACGCGAATGTGTTGTCGCTGCACCAGGTCCCGTAGAGCCGGCGGCCTTCGTCACGGCATCTCGACATTCAACCGTCGGGCGCGCCGCCTCGGTCCGCGGTCCTGCGATTCCACGATCGCCGCAGCGGTAGCCGCGATCGTCGCGTCACTGTCGTGGGTCAGCCGGGTGAGCGCCCTCCGCGCCGCAGCGCCGGGAATCTCCGCCAGCGCCTGCGTGATCCGCAACCGCGTCGGCGAATCGTCCGCGTTGTCGAGTGTGTCCTGCATGGCCCCGACCACGTCGGCCGAGGGGGAGACCTCCGTCAGCAGGCCCAACACCTCCGCGGCCTCGACGTCGCGCAGACCGTCGACAACCATCTCGAGCAGGGCGGGCATCGCGTCGATGCTCCCCCGCGAGCCGAGCGCGAGGGCGGCGCGTCCTCGGACCGCGGCGTCCGCATCATCGAGAGCTCGGCTCAGAAGTGCCGTTGCCTCCTCGGTGTGCACCGCCGCAATCGCGGCAACGGCGCGGCGCCGGACGTCGGCCGCCTCCGAGTCGAGACCGACGGCGAGCGCCTTGAGTCCCTGGCCTGCCGCCCGCGCCAACGACCATCGCAGCGCCCCGGCCACGTTGGCGTCGTCTTCCGCGAGTGCGGCCTCGACCAGTGCGTCGACGGGCAGCGAGGCCGTCCCGTCCTGAGAGAGGACCGCCTGTTGACGGCGGGCGGCGGACTCCGATTCGAGCGCGCGGAGCAGGGTGACGATGCGGAGGACGTCCTCCCACTCGGCTGGGGCCGCGGCGTCGACGCGTCCGAGCGTGGTGAGCAGTTCCTCCTCGGCCGCGATTCGCAGGCGCGTGTGCCGGATGAGGTCTCCCACCAGGTCGGCCGGTGCGAAGTCGGCCTCGTCCAGCGCGCGCTTGGCCTCGCTCAACGACAGCCCCAGGGTCCTCAGGCTCTCGACGTGGAAGAGGCGTCGGATGTCGTCGGCGGAGTACTCGCGGTAGCCGCCCGACGTGCGGTCCGTGGGCTTCACCAGTCCCAACGTGTCGTAGTGGCGCAACATCCGCGTACTGACACCGGAGTGCCGCGAGACCTCACCGATCAACATCTCGTCTCCTCCCGCTAGGTGTCCGGACCGGTGACCGCGACGCGCTTCGCCATCTCGAGCGAGAGGGTGAAGCCGCTGTCGGGGTCGTGGCAGAGCTGCGTCGTGGCCTCGGCATGCGCCCGAACGCGTGGATCGGGACTCGCCCCTGCCGCGTCGAGGACCGGCAGGACGGTCTCTCCGAGCCCCGCAAGCGCGCGGCTCAGACTGAGCTGCATGTGGTGGTCACCCCGTCCGAGTTCGGTCGCAAGAGCGGCCGCGAGCGCGGCCTCCTCACCGGGCGGCACGAGTGCCGCCGCCGCCCGCCACGCGCTGCGTGCGACCTCGTCGTGCTGGTCACGTAGCAGCGCCGACACCGCGGGCCAGGCGAGCCGATCCCCGATCTTGGACAGGGTGTGCAGAGCCTGACTGCGGGCTTGCGCGGTGTCGGACCCGAGCTCGTTGACCAGCCTCGGAACCGTCAGCTCGGCCGGCAGGCGGCACAACGCCCAGGTCAGCATGTCGCGGACGAAGAAATCCGGTTCGACGGCACACCGGGCGACGAGGGTTTCGGTGAGACCGGGATCGCGACCAGTGCCCGCAGCGAGCGCCGCCCGCAGCCGGCTCGACGGGTCGGCCGCGGCCAGAGCGTCGGTGAGGTGAGCATTCGGGCCACCGCGGTTGGTTGTGTTCACGACAACCACCTCCTTCGCCGACCATCCGACACCTTGTCACAGTGTCAGGGTCAAGCGTCGGTGTCAGGAGGTCAGACGAGCTGCCCGGCGACGAACCCGGCCAGCAGCACCGCGAAGCCGCCCATCTCGCCCACGATCAGCGCGATCATCGCCAGCCGCAGCCCAGCGTCCTGGTGCGCGAACTGGTTGGTGGTGTCCCGCCTGGCGCCGTGCGCGATGTAGCTCGCGATCGCGGCGACGAAGAAGAACACCACTACCGCGGCCGCCGTCAGGTTCACCCACGTCGGCCAGGCGCTGAGCTCGACGAACACGGCGATCAGCAGGGTGGCGAAGGAGTACATCAGCGCGGCCCGGTGCGCGATGTCCACGTACGGGTGCGCGAGATGATTCTCGGACAGTGCCATCTGCCGGTACTTCCACACGCCGAGGCCGAGCGCGAGCAGGAAGATCAGCCCCGCGGCGAGCAGCGTCAGCGTGGTGTCGATCCCCAGGTCCATCCGGTCATTGTGGCGTGCGCCGACGGGCCCGCGAACTCCGGTCTGGCACAGTGTCGCCCGTGAGTGTCGGTGTTGAGGTCCTGATCGGTCTGGCGATCGTCGTGGGTCTGGTGGGGATCGTGCTGCCGATCCTGCCGGGTGCGTTGCTGATCCTGGGGGCCATCGCGGTGTGGGCGGTCCTCGAGGGCACCGGTACCGGGTGGGCGGTGTTCGCCGCGGCGGCCGTGCTGCTGGTGGTGTCGGGCGTCATCAAGTACACCTGGCCCGGCCGCAAGATGCGCGACGCAGGCGTGCCCAAGCGCTCGCTGGTCGCGGGCGCGCTGCTCGGCATCGTCGGGTTCTTCGTGATCCCGATCGTCGGGCTGCTGATCGGGTTCCTGCTCGGCACCTACCTGGCGGAGGTGTACCGGCATCGCGCGCACGCCGACGCGTGGCGCTCGACCGTGCACGCGACGAAGGCCGTCGGGCTGTCGATCCTGGTGGAGTTGCTGGGTGCGCTGCTGGCCGCCGGGATCTGGCTGGCCGCGGCGATCTTCGCGTAGCGCACTGTGCGCGATCCGTACCCGCATAGGGGTACAAAGCGCGCACGGGCGTTAGCGCAAATACCAGGCGCGGGCGTTGCCGCCGAGCACCGCCTCGAGGTCGTCACCCACCGCGTCCGCGACGATGTCCAGGTCGGCGGCCTCGAAGGCACGCCTGGCCCTGGTCCCGGGCAGGTCGGTGCCGAACATCAGCGACTCCGGGTTGACGGCGTGGATGCGGCGCAGCGCGTCGCCGACGTCGTCGATGGTGGCCCGGCCGAAGCCGGTCGCCTTCACCTTGACGCCGCGGTCGACCAGGTTCAGCAGGTAGGGCAGGCCCTTGGTGGACATGCCGAGGTGGTCGATGCTCAGCGCGGGCAGCTTCTTGAACACCGGCTCCAGGGACAGCAGCAGCGCCGCGTCCACGTAGAACTCGGCGTGCCAACCGACGAGGTCCCAGGCCCGTTGCGCCTGCATGGCCAGCAGCCTCAGGTCCGTGGCGCTGCGCCGCAGGTTGAAGCGCAGGGCCCGCACGCCTGCCTGGTCGAGCGCGATGATGTCCTCGTCGGTGGCGTCCTCGGCGAGCTGGGTCACGCCCACCCATCCGGGGCCGAGTTCCTCCAGCGCGGCGACCAGGTAGGCCTGGTCGGTTCCCTGGTACGACGCAGTCACCACCGCGCCGCCGTCCACGCCGAAGCCGTCGACCCGCGCCCGGTAGTCGGCGATGGTGAACGGTTCCGGCAGGTAGCCGTCGTTCTCCACCAGCGGGAACCGGGGGTCGATGATGTGAACGTGGGCGTCAAACACTGTAAGAGCATGCCTTGTCGGTGAGACAGGTGTGGCGGTGTGGGGGGGGGGGGGGGGGGCGAGGGCACCACCAACAAATAGACAAA
>NZ_JBHZBV010000006.1:141519-201711 GCF_042754885.1 Rhodococcus sp. NPDC059179
CTCTCCCCCCCCCCGCTGCCGGGGGTTTGTTTTTTTTAGAGGGTGGCCTAAAAACATTTAATCTCTCGGCCTTGCGGTCCAGCGGGGTGTGGGGGGGCCCCCGCTCCGCGCCCCCCACGCCACCTAAAACTGTGAAACTACTTCTACTGCTGCGAGGCGCGCAGCATGTCCTCGCGCTCGACGACCTTGATGCGCTCGCGGCCCTCGGGCTCGCCGAGCGAACGCTCGTGGGCGTCGAGCCGGTACCAGCCGTCCCAGGTGGTGAACGGGACCTGCTTGCCCTCGAGGAACGTCACGACCGCGTCCTCCTCGGGCTGCGCCGCGCCCACGAAGTGGGGGGCGTCCTCGAGCAGGCAGGCGATGGTCTCGTTGGCATCGCCCTTGGTGTGACCGATCAGGCCGACCGGACCACGCTTGATCCAGCCGGTGACGTAGGTGCCTGCCAGGTGCGAGCCGTCGTCCGCCGTGACGCGTCCGGCCTCGTTGGGGATGGTGCCTGCCTGGTCGTCGAACGGCAGCTGCGCGATGTTCTGCGACAGGTAGCCGACGGCGCGGTAGACGGCCTGGACGTCCCAGTCGTTGAACTTGCCGGTGCCCTTGACGTTGCCGGTGCCGTCCAGCGCGGTGCGCTCGGTGCGCAGGCCGACGACCTTGCCGTCCTCGCCGAGCACCTCGGTCGGCGACTCGAAGAAGTGCAGGTACAGCTTGTGCGGGCGGTCGCCTGCGTCGCGGATGGCCCAGTCCTGCAGCGTGTTCGCGACCATGTCGACCTGCTTCGACGCGCGGCGCGCGGCCTCCGAGCCCTCGTCGTAGTCGATGTCCTCGGGGTCGACGATGACCTCGATGGTGGGGGAGTGGTCCAGCTCGCGCAGCTCCAGCGGGGTGAACTTGGCCTGGGCCGGTCCGCGGCGGCCGAAGACGTGCACCTCGACGGCCTTGTTGTTCTTGAGGCCCTCGTAGACGTTCGCCGGGATCTCGGTCGGCAGCAGCTCGTCGCCGGTCTTGGCGAGCACGCGCGCGATGTCGAGGGCGACGTTGCCGACGCCGAGCACGGCGACCTTCTCGGCCTCCAGCGGCCAGCTGCGGGCGACGTCGGGGTGGCCGTCGTACCAGGAGACGAAGTCGGCGGCGCCGTAGCTGCCGTCGAGGTCGATGCCCGGGATGTTCAGGTCACGGTCGGCGTTGGCTCCGGTGGAGAAGATCACCGCGTCGTAGAACCTGCGCAGGTCGTCGAGGGTGATATCGGTGCCGTAGTCGATGTTGCCGAGCAGGCGGACCTGCGGCTTGTCGAGCACCTTGTGCAGGGCGGTGATGATGCCCTTGATCCGCGGGTGGTCGGGGGCGACGCCGTAGCGGATCAGGCCGAACGGGGCGGGCATCCGCTCGAACAGGTCGATCGACACGCCGCGTCCGGAGGCAGTATCGGACTTCATGAGGGCGTCGGCGGCATAGATACCGGCGGGGCCGGCACCAACGATGGCCACGCGCAGCGGGCGGGTTTGAGTCATCGGGTGCGAACTACCTTTTCGATGTGCGGACAGTCGGATTAAAGCAAGTGGTCAGGCCATTCTCGGGCCCGCCGAACGGGTTCCAGCCTAGGCTAAGCACACCCTGACCGGTTGTCCGAGGCGAGAGCCCCGAACCGCAACTGTCAATCCTGCGCCTATCGGCGCGCCACCGCTAGGCAGCCCCCGGTTGGGGGGTCACAACCGTTGCTTGTGTCCCTCACTACGGGGTCGGGCGGTCGGTGCGCAACCCTGCCGATCAGGCTGAGCGAAATCATTGTCGGAACCGGTCGCCGCGGCTAGAAATTGCGCTCGTGTCTGCAGTGATCGACATCGACACCGATGTCCCCGCCCCGCTCCGCCCCGTCCCCGCCCGCCCCAGGCGTGGGGACCGGGTGGGCCGGTTCGGGCTGCCCGCGCTCTCGGTGCTGGTGTTCCTCGGGCTCTGGCAGCTCGCCGCGGCCAGCGGGCTGTGGAACGAGGTCTTCGTCCCCTACCCGCGCACCGTGTGGAACGCCGCCGTCGACGCCTCCACCACCCACGACGGGGTTCGCGGCTACCAGGGGTATCTGCTGGTTGAGCACCTCTACATGACGCTGCGGCGCGTCCTCGCGGGAGTGGTGATCGGGGTGGCCGCCGGCGTCGCGCTCGGGCTGGCGATGGGCACCGTTGGATGGGTGCGGCACGTGCTCGAACCGTGGCTGACGTTCCTGCGGGCGTTGCCGCCGCTGGCCTACTTCTTCCTGCTGGTGATCTGGCTGGGCATCGACGAGGCGCCCAAGATCACCCTGCTCGCGCTCGCGGCGCTGCCGCCCGCTGCGGTCGCGACGACGACGGCCGTGCTCGCGGCGCCCGTCACGCTGATCGAGGCGGCGCGGGCGCTCGGCGCCGGCCGGGCCCAGGTGATCCGCGACGTCGTCGTCCCCGCGGCGCTGCCCGAGACCTTCACCGGCATCCGGTTGGCGGTCGGGATCGCCTATTCGTCCGTGGTCGCGGCCGAACTCTTCAACGGGATCCCCGGCGTCGGCGGGATGGTCAAGGACGCCTCGAACTACAACAACACCCCCGTCGTGCTGGTCGGCATCTTTGCGATCGGGCTTTCCGGATTGGTCATCGACGCAGTGCTGCGCGCCGTGGAACGGCGCGCGGTCCCATGGAGAGGAAAACTATGAGTCACCCCCGACGCCGGCGTCGCCGGATCCTGGTCGCGGCCGTCGCAGGAGCGCTCACCCTGACCGCCGCGTCCTGCTCGGTGGACGCCGCAGGGCAGGACGACGGCAAGCCCACCATTCGCGTTGGCTACCAGACCTTTCCGAGCGGCGACCTGGTCGTCAAGAACCAGGGTTGGCTGGAGGAGGCGCTGCCCGACTACAACGTGAGGTGGACCAAGTTCGACTCCGGCGCCGACGTGAACACCGCCTTCGTCGCGGGCGAGCTCGACTTCGGCGCGCTCGGCTCGAGCCCGGTGGCCCGCGGGCTGTCGGCGCCGCTGAACATCCCGTACCAGGTCGCCTTCGTGCTGGACGTGGCAGGCGACAACGAGGCCCTCGTCGCGCGCAACGGCACCGGTATCGAGACCGTCGCGGACCTGCGCGGAAGGAAGGTCGGCACCGCGTTCGCGTCCACCGCGCACTACAGCCTCCTCGCCGCGCTGAACCAGGCAGGGCTGTCCCCGTCCGATGTGCAACTGGTGGACCTGCAGCCGCAGGCCTCGCTCGCGGCGTGGCAGCGCGGCGACATCGACGCCGTCTACACCTGGCTGCCCACCCTCGACGAGATCAGGAAGGACGGCAAGACGCTGATCACCAGCAGGGAGCTGGCCGCCGCGGGCAAGCCGACCCTCGACCTCGGCGTCGTGTCCGCCACGTTCGCGGCCGAGCACCCGGAGGTGGTCGACGCCTGGCGCACGGCGCAGTCCCGCGCGCTGACCACCATCGCCGACGACCCGGCCACCGCGGCGAAGTCCGTGGCCGCGGAGACCGGCACCACCGAGCAGGACGCGGCGGGCCAGCTCAGGCAGGGCGTGTTCCTGCGCCCCGCCGCCTTGTCGTCGCCGGAGTGGCTGGGCACCGAGGGCGCGCCGGGCAACCTGGCGAACAATCTGCACAGCGCGGCCCAGTTCCTCGCCGAGCAGAAGCAGATCTCGAGCGCGCCGGACCTCGCGACCTTCCAGCGCGCGCTCTACGTGAAGGGCCTGCCCGGTGCCGTTCAGTAGCCCTGTGAGTCCTTCTGGCCCACTGGTGGACCAGAAGGACTCACGGGTGGCGGAGCCGCACATCCGGCTCGACGGGGTCGCGCACGCGTACGGCGACGTCACCGCGGTCGGCCCGGTCTCGCTGGACGTCCCGGCCGGGGAGTTCCTGGTTCTCGTCGGGGCCTCCGGCTGCGGGAAGAGCACGCTGCTGCGGCTGATCGCCGGCTTCGAGGCGGCCACCGCGGGCGAGGTCCGCGTCGCAGGGGCGGACCCCGCGCCCGGGGTCACCTCGAGCGTGGTGTTCCAGCACCCGCGGCTGTTCCCGTGGAAGAGCGTCGGCGGCAACGTCGACCTCGCGCTCAAGTACGCGCGCGTGCCGCGGCAGGCCCGGGCCGCACGCCGGGAGGAGCTGCTGGCCCGGGTCGGCCTGGACGGGATGGCGGACCGCCAGATCTGGGAGGTCTCCGGCGGCCAGCAGCAGCGGGTGGCGATTGCCAGGGCCCTCGCCGCGCCGACCTCGCTGCTGCTGCTCGACGAGCCGTTCGCCGCGCTGGACGCGTTGACCCGCGAGCGGCTGCAGGAGGATCTGCGGGAGATGAGCACCTCGTCCCGGCGCACCACCGTGTTCGTCACGCACAGCGCCGAGGAGGCAGTCTTCCTCGGTTCCCGGATTGTGGTGCTGACCGCCAGGCCGGGCCGGATCGCGCTCGACCTGACGGTGGATCTGCCCCGGTCCGGGGTGTCGGCGGACGAGCTGAGGGGGTCCGCCGAGTACGCGGCGCTGCGGGCGGAGGTCGGCCGCGCGGTCAAGGTGGCTGCCGCGGCGTGAACGGTTTCCCTGGCTGTGAAAAACTGATGCCATGAGCTACGCAGGCGACATCACCCCGCAGCAGGCATGGGACCTGCTGCGTGAGCATCCCGAGGCGGTACTCGTGGATGTCCGCACCGATGCCGAGTGGAAGTTCGTGGGTGTCCCCGACACCTCTGACCTCGGCAAACATCCGGTGTTCATCGAGTGGGTGAGCGTGCGAGGAGCCAGGAACGACAACTTCGTCGACCATCTCAAGGAGGCCGGGATCGCCGGCGGCCCCGCGGTGTTCCTGTGCCGGTCCGGCCAGCGCTCCATCGGTGCCGCCGAGGCCGCGACCGCGGCCGGGATCGAACCGTCCTACAACGTCCTCGACGGTTTCGAGGGCGGCATCGACGCCGACGGCCACCGCGGTGCGGTCGGCTGGCGCGCGCTCGGACTCCCCTGGAGGCAGTCGTGAGTGGCGGCATCCCGCAGGGCGGGGCCTTCCGGCGCGAGCTCCCGCCGAACGTCGGCCTCGGCACGCTCGGCGTGCGCGGCGGCGTCATGCGCACCGGGTTCGAGGAGACCTCCGAGGCACTGTTCCTCAACTCCGGTTTCGTCTACGAGTCGGCGGGCGCGGCCGAGCAGGCGTTCACCGGCGAGGTCGACCACTTCGTCTACTCCCGGTACGGCAACCCGACCGTGAAGATGTTCGAGGAGCGGCTGCGCCTGATCGAGGGCGCGGAGGCCTGCTTCGCCACCGCCAGCGGCATGTCCGCGGTGTTCACCGCCCTCGGCGCGCTGCTCAAGGCCGGCGACCGGCTGGTCGCGGCGCGCAGCCTGTTCGGCTCCTGCTTCGTGGTGTGCAACGAGATCCTGCCGCGCTGGGGTGTGGAGACGGTCTTCGTCGACGGCGAGGACCTCGAGCAGTGGGAGCAGGCGCTGTCGGTGCCGACCACCGCGGTGTTCTTCGAGACCCCGTCGAACCCGATGCAGTCGCTCGTGGACGTGCAGCGGGTCGCGGAGCTCGCCCACGCCGCGGGCGCAAAGGTGGTGCTGGACAACGTCTTCGCCACCCCACTGCTGCAGCGCAGCCTCGACCTCGGTGCGGACATCGTGGTGTACTCCGGCACCAAGCACATCGACGGCCAGGGCCGGGTGCTCGGCGGCGCGATCCTCGGGCCCAAGGACTACATCGACGGTCCGGTGCAGAACCTGATGCGGCACACCGGCCCCGCGCTGAGCCCGTTCAACGCGTGGACCCTGCTCAAGGGTCTCGAGACGATGCCGGTGCGGGTGCGGCACTCGGTCGATTCGGCGCTGCAGATCGCCCGGTTCCTCGAGGGGCACGAGTCGGTGCGCTGGGTGAAGTACCCGTACCTCGAGTCGCATCCGCAGCATGAGCTGGCGAAGCGGCAGATGAGCGGCGGCGGCACCGTCGTCACGTTCGAGCTCGATGCGCCGGAGGGGGAGGCCAAGAAGCGGGCCTTCGAGGTGCTCGACGCGCTGCGGGTGGTCGACATCTCGAACAACCTCGGCGACGCGAAGTCGCTGATCACCCATCCGGCCACCACCACGCACCGCGCGATGGGTCCGGAGGGCCGTGCGGCCGTCGGGATCACCGACGGCGTGGTCCGGCTGTCCGTCGGGCTCGAGGACACCGAGGACCTGCTCGCGGACCTGGACGGTGCGCTGCGCTAGCGGCGTAACGGAAATGGCAAGATCGGCTGTGTCGGAAGATCTTTCGGGGTCGGCGTGCCGTCGCCGACCCCGATTCGCGGTGGCTGCGGCACTTCTCGGCGCGGCGGTGCTCGCCTTCGCGACCGGCTGTGCGAGCGGTTCGCAGGAGCAGTCGCCGCCCCCGACCGGCGACGGCGCCTTCCCGGTGACGGTGCAGTCGGGGCCGGCAGACTCGAGTTCTGCCGTCACCATCGGTGCCCGTCCGACGAAGATCGTCTCGCTGAGCCCGTCCGCGACAGAGACGCTGTGGGCGGTCGGTGCGGGCGATCAGGTGGTCGCCGTCGACGACAAGTCCGACTACCCGGCGGGCGTCCCCACCACCGACCTGTCGGGGTTCTCCCCGAACGTCGAGGCGATCATCGGCAAGGGACCGGACCTGGTCATCGCCTCCGACGACACCGGTGGCCTGGTCTCCGGGTTGAAGGCGGCAGGCGTGCCCACCCTGCTGGTGCCCGCCGCGGCGAACCTCGACGAGGCCTACGGGCAGATCGAGCGGGTCGGGTCGGCCACCGGGCACGCGCCGGAGGCGACCGCCCTGACCGCGTCGATGCGCACGGAGATCGCCGAAGCGGTGGCGTCGGTGCCGCAGTCGCAGCCGCGGACCTACTTCCACGAACTCGACGACACCCTGTACACCATCACCGACGGGACCTTCCTCGGTGAGATCTACGCGATGGTCGGGCTGCGGAGCATCGCCGACGGCGGCGGCTCGGGTGGCGACTACCCACAGCTGTCGGCGGAGTATGTCGTCACGGCCGATCCGGACCTGATCTTCCTCGCCGACAGCCAGTGTTGCGGCATCACGCCCGACAAGGTCGCGGCGCGTCCTGGCTGGTCTGGCCTGGCCGCGGTGCGCGACAAGCAGATTCACGTGCTCGACGAGGACCTTGCCAGCCGTTGGGGGCCGCGCGTGGTCGATCTCGTGCGCAGTATCGCCGCCGCCGCGCAGCCAGCCCCGGCCGGGTGAGCGCGACCCGGCGCACGGCGGCGGCGATCGGTGGCGCCGTGGTCGTGCTCATGGCGGCGCTGCTGATCGGCGCCGTCACCGGGCCTGCGGGACTGACCGCGCGCGGGGTGATCGTGGACCTGCTGGACGCGATTCCCGGTGTGCACCTCGACTCGGGGTTGTCCGCGCAGCAACACGCGATCCTGTGGCAGATCCGGCTGCCCCGGGTGGTGCTCGGCGCGCTCGTCGGGGCCACCCTGGCCCTGGCCGGCGCCGCCTACCAGGGGGTGTTCCGCAACCCGCTCGCCGACCCGTTCCTGCTCGGCGTGTCGAGCGGCGCGGGTCTCGGCGCCACCGCGGCGATCGTCTCCGGCGCGGCGTTGGGCACCTTCGGGATTCCGGTCGCGGCGTTCGCGGGCGGCGTCCTCGCGGTCGCCGCGACGTACACGCTTGGCCGCGGCGTCGGGGGCGCCCGTAGCGAGGTGGTGATCATCCTCGCCGGGGTCGCGGTGGCGGCGTTCGCCAACGCGGTGCAGACCTTCCTGCAGCAGAGCCACGACGAGACCCTGCGGCAGGTGTACAGCTGGCTGCTGGGCCGGTTGAGCACCGACGGCTGGACGCAGGTGCTGGTGGTGCTGCCCTACGTGGTGGTGTCTGCGGCGGTGATCGGGCTGCACCGGCGGGTGCTGGACGTGATGGCCGTCGGCGACGTGGAGGCCGCCAGCCTCGGCGTGCACCCGGCCCGCGTGCGGCTGACGCTGGTGGCCGCCGCGACGCTCGGCACCGCCGCGGTGGTCAGCGTCAGCGGGCTGATCGGATTCGTGGGCATCGTGGTGCCGCACGCGATTCGGTTGATCGTCGGGCCAGGGCACCGGCTACTGCTGCCGCTGTCGGTGATCCTCGGCGCCGCGTTCCTGGTGCTGGCCGACGTGGTCGCGCGCACGGCGATGTCGCCTGCCGAGCTCCCGATCGAGGTGGTGACGGCCGCGATCGGCGCGCCGTTCTTCCTGCTGATCCTGCGCCGAGGGCGGCAGGCGTCGTGATCGAGTGCGCGGGACTGCGGGTCGATCGCGGCGGCGTGACCGTGCTCGACGGCGTGGATCTGCGTGTCCGGCAGGGCGAGTGGGTCGCGGTGGTCGGACCGAACGGGGCGGGCAAGACCACGCTGCTGCACGCGCTGGCCGGGTTGGTGCCGTCCACCGGAACGGTGACCGTCGCCGGGCACGATCCCGGCCGGGCCGCCCGGCGGGCGATGTCGCGGGCGGTCGCGCTGATGCCGCAGCGTCCCGTGGTGCCCGAGGGGGTGAGCGTGGCCGAACTCGTCGCGCTCGGCCGCACCCCGCACCTGCCGCGCTTCGGCACCGAGACCGGGCGGGACCGCGAGGTGGTCGAGGCCGTGATCGAACGGCTCGACCTGTCCGGGCTGGCCCGTCGGCAGGCCACCGAACTGTCCGGCGGCGAGTTGCAGCGAGTGGTGCTCGCCCGCGCGCTCGCACAGCAGCCCCGGGTGCTGCTGCTCGACGAGCCGACCAGCGCCCTCGACATCGGCCACCAGCAGCAGGTGCTGGACCTGGTGCAGGGCATGCGCGCCGAGGACGGCATCACGGTGGTGGCGGCGATGCACGACCTCACGCTCGCAGGCCAGTACGGCAGGCGAATCGTCATGCTCGACGGCGGCCGGGTGGTCGCGGACGGGACACCGCGAGAGGTGTTGCGGCCGGACCGGATCAACGAGGTGTACGGGGCAAGGGTGGAGGTTCTCGATCGACCGAGCGGGCCGGTGGTGTTGCCGGTGGGGCCGGACGAGGCGAATACGGGGGAGTCGTGATGGAGGTCGTGTTGCTGGGCACCGGCGCGGCCGACGGCTGGCCGAACCCGTTCTGCGGGTGCGCCTCCTGCCTGACCGTGTTGCGGCGCGGCGAGAATCGCGCGCAGACCGCGGCGCTGGTCGACGACGTGCTGCTGCTCGACTGCGGTCCGGAGGTGCCGCGCGCCGCCGTGGCGGCCGGGCGGACGCTGGCCGGGGTGCGGCACCTGCTGCTCACCCATGCCCATCCGGACCATGTCGGGCCGTTGGCCCTGCTGATGCGGTCGTGGGCGGGGCGCCGGGAACCGCTCGACGTCGTCGGGCCCGCGGAGGCGCTGGACCTGTGCCGGGACTGGGTCGGGCCCGACGACCCCGTCCGCTGGGTGCCGGTGGCGCCTGGCGATGCGGTGCGGGTCGGTTCGTACGACGTCCGGGTCTTGCCCGCGGCGCACAGGGTGATGCGCGAGGGCGATTCGGTGCTCTACGAGATCGGCGGGCGGGGTGGCCGGAAACTGTTGTGGGCCACCGATACCGGACCCTTTCCGGCGTCGGTGCTGGACTCGGTGCGCGGCGCCCGTTACGACGCGGTGTTCCTCGAGGAGACGTTCGGCGACCTCGGCGACCACGACGACGATCACCTCGACCTGCGCACCTTCCCGCGCGCGCTCGCCGCGCTGCGCGAGGCCGGGGCGATCGTCGACGGAACCGACGTGATCGCGGTCCACCTCGGCCACCACAATCCGGCCGACCTCCCGGACCGATTGCGGCCGTGGGGCGTTCGTGTCGTCCCCGATGGCACCGTGGTGTCCCTCGGGCAGGCGCCGGTGCGCGACGAGTCGCCGCGCCGGACCCTGGTGCTCGGGGGCGCGCGGGCGGGCAAGTCCACCCACGCGCAGCGCATGCTCGCCGACCGCGACGACGTCACCTACCTGGCGACCGGCGAAGTTGTCGACGGCGACGCGGAGTGGGCGGCGCGGATCGCCGCGCACCGGGCCTCGCGGCCGGCGTCGTGGACCGTCGTCGAGACCGACGACGTCGCCGGGGTGCTGCGTGGGGCCACCGGGCCGGTGCTGGTCGACTGCCTCGGTACCTGGCTCACCCGGCGCATCGACGCACACGGCGCCTGGGCAGACGAATCGGGGTGGGCGGCAGTGCAATCCGATATTGGCGAGCTGGTCGCCGTGTGGCGAGCTGTGACGGTGCCGGTCGTGGCCGTCAGCAACGAGGTGGGCAGCGGGGTGGTCCCGGCGACCGCGTCCGGTCGCCGGTTCCGGGACCTGCTGGGCCGCCTCAACGCCGCCGTCGCCGCCGGGTCCGAGTCGGTGGTCCTGGTCGTCGCCGGACGCCCCGTCCGCCTTCGTTAGACGATCGCCGCCGAACTCCCCAATGTCACATTGGTTCGGCCAGGCTGAACCAATGTGACATTGGGGAAGTGGGCGGGGGTCAGCTGAACGGGTCGTGGGTCCGGCCAACCAGGTCGGCGACCGAGTCGAGGACCAGCGTCGGCCGGTAGGGGAACATCTCGACGGACTCGCGGGTGGAGATGCCGGTGAGCACCAAGATGGTCTGCAGCCCCGCTTCGAGTCCGGAGACGACGTCGGTGTCCATTCGGTCCCCGATCATCAGGGTGTGCTCGGAGTGCGCTCCGATCGCCCGCAGCGCCGATCGCATCATCAGCGGGTTGGGCTTGCCGACGTAGTACGGCTCGCGGCCGGTGGCCCTGGTGATCAGCGCCGCGACCGACCCCGTCGCGGGCAGCGAACCGTCACGGGAGGGCCCGGTGGCGTCGGGGTTGGTGGCGAGGAAGCGGGCGCCGCGCTCGATGAGCCGGATCGCGGTGGTGATCGCCTCGAACGAGTAGGTGCGCGTCTCGCCAAGCACCACGTAGTCCGGATCGCGTTCGGTGAGCACGTATCCGATGTCGTGCAGCGCGGTGGTGAGGCCGGACTCGCCGACCACGTACGCGCTGCCGTTCGGACGCTGGCTGCGCAGGAAGGTCGCGGTGGCCAGCGCGGAGGTCCAGATGGCCTTCTCGGGGATGTCGAGTCCGGTCTGGAGGAGGCGGGCACGCAGGTCTCGGGGAGTGCGGATCGAGTTGTTGGTCAGCACGATGAACGGGGCTCCCGCCGCCTGCAGTTCGGCCAGGAACTCGTCGGCACCCGGGATCAGGTGGTCCTCGTGGACGAGAACCCCGTCCATGTCCATCAGGTAGGTCCAGCCGGCGCTCCGCTCGATGCTCACCCGTCAAGTGTGCGCGATCGGGTCCGCCGGGTGTGCGATGCACACACGTCGGTGCCGTGACGCCCTCAGAAACGGCGGATGTTGTTGATCGGCGGCAGCTCCGCGAGCGGCATCAATCCGATGGGCACCCCGGCGTCGTAGGCGTTGAACACCAGGCCGGAACCCGCGTAGATGCCGACGTGGTCGGCGGTGCGGAAGGTGATGACGTCGCCGGGTGCCAGTGCGGTGAGCGGGATCTGGCTGCCGACGAGGGCCTGGTCCTCGCTGACCCGGGGCAGTTCCACGCCCGCCTGGCGGAACGCCCACTGCACCAGGCCCGAGCAGTCCCACTCGTCCGGGCCGGTGCCGCCCCACCGGTACGCCTTGCCCGCCTGGGTGGAGGCCGCGGCCAGCGCGGCCAGCCCCGCCGGGCTCGATCTGGCGAGCTCGGCGGCTGCGGACGCGTCGGGGGCCTGGGCAGATCCGGCGGCGGCGGCGTCGAGGCTGCTGGTGGTGGACCGTGCCAGGACGGGCGGGATCACCACGGCGCACGCGGTCAGGGTGATCAACCCCGTCGTCACGAGCGCGGTCCGGAGCCGAGCGCCCCGTCGGCCGTCCGCCGTCGAGGGGGTCATGAGCGGGTCCTTCGGGGTCGGTTCGGGCGCGGTGGAGCACCCAAACTACCCAGGGCAGGTCAGGGCTCGGTGACCTGGACCCTCGCCGTGCCCGGCGCGCGGCTCAGAACCGTCGGACCTGGTTGATCGGGGGCAGGTCGGACAACGGGGTCAGCCCGATCGGTATCCCGGCGCTGTTGGCGTTGAAGACCTCACCGAAGCCGGCGTAGATGCCGACGTGGTCGTTGGCGGCGCGGAAGGTGATGATGTCGCCCGGTGCCATCGCCCACTGCGGGACGGGCGTGCCCGCCCAGGCCTGGTCCTGGCTGACCCGCGGCAGCTTCACCCCGGCCTGCCGGAACGCCCACTGGGTCAGGCCGGAGCAATCCCAGCCGTGCGGTCCGGTGCCACCCCAGACGTAGGGCTTGCCGGTCTGGGTGGTGGCCGCCGCCAGCGCGATGAGGCCGGCGGGGCTCGAGATGGGCAGGGCGAACTCGGCGCTCCCCGCGCTCCCCGAACTGCCTGCGCTCCCCGAACTGCCTGCGCTCCCCGAGCTGCCGGGCTGGGCGAGGGCGGGGGCGACGGGCAGGGCCACGACGCAGGCGGTGAGGGCGGTGGCGGCGAGCGCCCTGCGCAGGTTCTTGCTGGTTCTGCCGTTCGCTGGCGATGGGGTCACGGAAAAGTCCTCCTCGGCTGGCACCTGGAATGGATCTCTGACCTTGAATCACGAAACAGTCACGGAGTGTTACAAGTCACACGCCATTGTGGCCCAAACCGCGACCGTTCGGGGTGAACCGCCGAGGATTCGACGACCCTGATGCGTCGGCCGGTGCGAAGATCAGCCGGTGGCGGAAATCGAGCGGCCCGACGAGCGGTTCACCCTGGCGAGCGAGCGGACGTTCCTGGCCTGGATGCGGACCTCGCTCGGCTTCCTGGCAGGCGGCATCGCCATGGTCCACCTGGTGCCGGAGTTCAGCACCGGTTGGGTGCGCACCCTCCTGGGCTTCACCCTGATCATGCTGGCGGTGGCCGCTTCGCTGGTCGGGATGCGGCGCTGGCTGCAGGTCCGGCACGCGCTCGAGAGCGGCGCTCCGATGCCTGAGGCCAGAGACCTGTGGCTGTTCGCAGTCACGGTGTCGCTGGTCGCGGCGTTCACCGCGGTGGTGACGGTGATCGGCGCGCTCTGAGCGGGGCGGGCAGACGCCGTGCGTGACCCCACGCGGCGCGCCGTATGTGTGCCGTGCATAGTGAGTCTCGGTCGTGACGGGTAGCACTCGCTAGGAGGAACGGTGGCTCTCAAGCTCGGATACAAGGCGTCCGCGGAGCAGTTCGGTCCGCGCGAGCTGGTGGAACTCGCCGTCCTGGCCGAGGCCCACGGCCTCGACAGCGCAACGGTGAGTGATCATTTCCAGCCGTGGCGGCACAACGGCGGGCACGCGCCGTTCTCGCTCGCCTGGATGACCGCCGTCGGCGAGCGCACCACCACGCTGCAGCTCGGCACCTCGGTGATGACCCCGTCCTTCCGCTACAACCCGGCCGTCGTGGCTCAGGCGTTCGCGACGATGGGCTGCCTGTACCCGGGACGCATCATGCTCGGCGTCGGCACCGGCGAGGCGCTCAACGAGATCGCCACCGGTTACCAGGGCGAGTGGCCGGAGTTCAAGGAGCGGTTCGCGCGGCTGCGCGAGTCCGTGCAGCTGATGCGCAAGCTGTGGACCGGCGAGCGGGTCGACTTCGAGGGCGAGTACTACCGCACCGCGGGCGCCTCGATCTACGACGTGCCCGAGGGCGGCATCCCCGTGTACATCGCGGCGGGCGGCCCGGTCGTCGCCCGGTACGCGGGCCGCGCAGGCGACGGTTTCATCTGCACCTCCGGCAAGGGCATGGACCTCTACACCGAGAAGCTGATGCCCGCCGTCGCCGAGGGGGCGGAGAAGGTCGGCCGCACGACCGCGGACATCGACCGGATGATCGAGATCAAGATCTCCTACGACACCGATCCCGCGCTGGCGCTGGAGAACACCCGGTTCTGGGCGCCGCTGTCGCTGACCGCCGAGCAGAAGCACAGCATCGAGGACCCGATCGAGATGGAGGCCGCCGCGGACGCGCTGCCCATCGAGCAGGTCGCCAAGCGGTGGATCGTCGCCTCCGATCCCGACGAGGCGGTCGAGCAGGTCAAGCAGTACGTCGACGCGGGCCTGAACCACCTGGTGTTCCACGCGCCCGGCCACGACCAGCGACGGTTCCTGGAGCTGTTCGAACGGGACCTGGCTCCGCGGCTGCGCGCGCTCGGCTAGGTCCCGCTCGACGCGAGCTGTGCCTGCCACCGGGTGCGGTGGCAGGCACGACTCCGAACCCGCAGTCCTTCTCAGCCCGCAGCCTTCGTCACGAGCTCGCCGATCCGTGTCTCGTCGGCGGCGGTCAACGTGGTCAGAGCGAACGCGGTCGGCCACATGGCGCCGTCGTCGAGGTGTGCCGTGTCGTTGAAGCCGAGCGTGGCGTACCGCGCCTTGAACTTCTCCGCGCTCTGGAAGAAACACACGACCTTGCCGTCCCTGGCGTACGCGGGCATGCCGTACCAGAGTTTCGGCGTCAGGTCCGGCGCGCCCGCCCTGACGATGGCGTGGATCCGTTCGGCCATGGCGCGATCGGATTCCGCCATCGCGGCGATCTTCTCCAGCACGTCCTTCTCCCCGTCGGCCTTGGTCGCGCGCGGGCCGCGGCGGACTGCCGTCTTCAGCTCCTGGGCGTGCTCCTTCATCGCGGCGCGTTCTTCGTCCGTGAATCCGACGGCGGACTTGGTCTTCGTGGTGGTGCGTGTTGTCGACTTCTGAGCGTTCATCAGCCGGTCTCCTCCTGCTTGGTGGGAACGAACTCGCTGCTCGGGAACTGACGCGTCAGGCCGCTTGCCAGGCGAACCCGTCGGGGTCGGTGAAGGTCCCGGCGTCACTGCCGATGACGATCCGGTGCGATCCGGTGCCCTCCGGGGAAACGCCGGCATCCTTCGCTGCGGCCCGGCGCCCGTAGAGCGCCAGCCTGACGGGCGACCCAGGGGTGGCGAACTCGACATACTTGCTGCCGAAGCTCTTTCCCACAGCCAGGCCGCGGTCGACGTAGAACTGCTTGCTCGCCTTGACGTCCTCGACCCCCAACAGCAGCACGACGTCGTCGACCTCACGGGTGACCGGGGCGGTGTCCCTCTTCTTCGATGTCGCGACCTTCCAGATCGCTCCGTCCGGGCCCTGGACCACGCCGCCGTACCCCCAGAAGCTCTTCTTGGCCGGCTTCAGCGACGTGAAGCCGGCCTCGAGCGCGGTGCCGAGGAGGCTGTCGACGGTGCTCGGCTGGGACACCACGAGCGACATGACGAATCCGCGAAAGCCGGTCGTCGGTTCCTCAGACGCGCGGACCCTCACCTTGTCGCCCAACCCGAAGGCGGCGGTGTAGAAGGCCTCGGCGGCCTTGGCGTCGGGTACTTCGAGGGTGATGGGTTCGATGGAGGTCATGGCAGTTCCTTCGGTGAGGTGGGGTCGGTGTCCGGGCTGATGCTCGGTGTCGTTGAGTGCGCTCGGTCCCGGGTACTCAGCGGTCCTGGATCAGGCCGAGGGTGTTGCCGTCGGTGTCGGTCACGGTGGCCACCAGGCGGCCTGCACCGACGTCGTGCGCGGGTTCCGTCACGGTGGCGCCCGCCGCGGTCATCTCGGCCAGCTTCGCCTCGATGTCCGGCACGTGCCAGTAGGCCACCGGCACGGTCATGCCCTGCGGCCCACCACCCGGCACCAGGCCGATGTGCTGGCCCTCGGACTCGAAGCCGACGTAGTAGGGCGAGTCGGCCTGCGGCGCCTCGCCGAGCAGGGCGGAATAGAGCGCCTTGGCCGTGGTCAGGTCGGACACGGGAAACAGCACGGTCTTGATTCCCTGGGTGGGAGAGCTGGTCATGATCACTCCTGAAGTCGTGGGCCGCATCGACCCGGTTGGTCCGTCTGTCGAGGTGAATCGGACGTGTTCACAGCATCTCCGCCTGCGGGCCGGGCCACATCCGTGGCGACCACGGAACCGTCCACTGATCGGGCCCGCGGTGGCCACCACGGAATCCGGCCGATCGGTCTGAGCACGAGGCGGATACGGCAGGATGGGGCCCATGACGGCGACGGTGGAGATCTCGGCGCGGGAAGCCGAGGTGCTGGCGCTGCTGGGGGAGCACCTCAGCAACGCCGAGATCGGTGCGCGACTGTTCATCTCGGTGCGGACCGTGGAGAGCCACGTCTCCTCGCTCCTGCGCAAGCTGGGGGTTCCGGATCGGCGCGGGCTGGCTCAGCGCGCGTCCGAGCTGGCTACCACCGACCGGCCGCACCCGGCGCCCGTCCTGCCTGCGCCGCTGACCTCGTTCATCGGCCGGACGCGGGAACGGGCCGAGCTGACCGAGTTGATCAAGGGCCAGCGGCAGGTGACCGCGATCGGGCCCGGCGGAGTCGGCAAGACCCGGCTCGCGTTGACGGTCGCCGCGGAGGCGGCCGGTGACTACTCCGACGGGGTGTGGTTCGTCGACCTGGTGCCGATCACCAGCCCGGAGGTGGCCGTGGTGGCAGGCGCCGTCGCCGTCGCCCTCGGCCTCGGCGAGCAGCCCGGCCGGGGCATGGACGAATCGGTGCTGGACGCGCTGGCCGACCGTCACGCACTGCTGGTCCTGGACAACTGCGAACACCTGCGGGATGGCGTGGCGCCCTTCATCGAACGGCTGCTCGCCGCGTGCCCCCGGGTGACGGTGCTGGCGACCAGCCGGGCCCGGTTGATGGTGCCGTTCGAGCGGGTGTTCACGGTGCCGCCGATGTCGTTGGCGGGTGAGGGGGAGTCGGACGCGGTCGCGTTGTTCATGGACCGCGCGGCTGCGGGTGGCTGGCCGCCGAATCACGCACTGCGGGATCAGGTCTCGGCGTTCTGCGAGCGGCTCGACGGTGTGGCGCTGGCGATCGAGCTGGCCGCGGCCCGCTGGACCACGCTCGGGCTCGATGGCCTCACCGCAGGCCTTTCCGACCAGCTCCGGATGCTCGCAGGCGGCGCAAGGACCGAGGACCGGCACCGCTCGGTGCGAGCGGCGCTGGACTGGAGCCACGCCCTGCTGGAGCCGGACGATCGAGTGCTCCTGCGTCAGGTCTCGGTGTTCATGAAGTCGTTCACAGCCCAGGCGGCGGCGCAGGTGGCCGGGGCCGAGACCGGCGTCGTCGCAGACGGATTGGCCCGGCTCGCCGAGCAGAGTCTGCTGGTGGTGACGGCGTCCGGCGGCGGCACCGAGTACCGGGCGCTGGAAACCATCCGCCAATACGGGATGGAGCGGCTCACGGTGGCCGGTGAGCGCGACGACGTCCGGGTGCGGCACCTCCGCTGGTGCCTGGCCGAGGCGACCGATCTGGCGGTCGCACGAGCGGACCGGCGGGCACGATTCGACGCGGTGGCCGACGACCTTCGCGCCGCGCTTTCGTGGGCTGCCGACCGGCCGGAGCGGCGTGCGCAGGCGTATGAGCTCGCCCGGCACCTGGCGGAGCTGACCTTCGCCCGGCACCTGATCGGCGAGTCCCAGCTGCGGTACGAGCAGGCGGCCGCGCTCGCGGACGACGCGGCAGCCGCTTCGATGCTCCGGCATGCCGCAGCCGTCGCCGGGTGCCTGATGCGCGGCGACGACATGTACCGCTTCAGCCGCGAGGCCGCGGCCGCCGCCCGCCGATCGGGGGACACCGCGGGCGCCGCAGCCGACCTGGCGACCGCCGCCGCCAACGCGTACCGGTTCTCGAGCAAGTTCGTGCGGATCCTGCCGCCGGAGGAGGCGATCGCGCTCATCGCCGAGGCACGGGAGCTGGCAGGCGATGACCCGGCCGCCGAGGCCGCGGTGGCGCTGGCCGAGGCCGGGAGGGCGCTCACCGACGCGTTCGGTGCCGCCCAGGGCCCAGCCGACGATGCCGTGCCGGAGACGATCGCGCGCGCCGAACGGGCGGTCGAGCTCGCGCACCGCACGGGCGACTCGCTCGCGGAGTCCGCCGCGCTTGACACACTCACCGGCGCCAAGAGCTGGGCCGGGGACACCTTCGCCGCCGCGGCCACGGCACGGCGACGGATCGCGCTGTTCTCGTCCGCACCGGATGGTCCGGCAGGCACCCACGAGCTGATCGAGGCGCTCGGTGAGGCCACCGAGGCGGGACTCGGCGCTGGGGACCTGCCGGGTGCCCGCCGGTGGGCGCAGCAACTAGCCGATCATCCGTTGCTGGCCGAGGTCGGCCACCGCGCGACGAGCCAGCTCCTGGTGGCGGATGCGTTGGCGGGCAACGTCGACGAGGTCCGCACCCGCAGCGCCCGATTCCTCGAGGCATGGCAGCGGGCCGGGAGCCCCGCCGGATCTGCGCTCGGCCCGGCGGTGGCCGGAGTGGCAATGATCCATGGCCTCCGCGATGACCACGATGCCCGGTCCGAATGGAACGCGGTCCAGGGCCGGCTCGGCATCCCGTCGGAGCAGGGCCACGGCTACCAGGCGGTGTTCGACGCGATCCTGATGCTGCACAACGGACAGGCAGGCGCGGCGCTGGACCGGACGGCGGAGCCCGGCGAGGTGTGGCGATGGGTCACCTGGATCTGGCTCCACTGGTATGTGGCGCTGCGCGCCGAAGCCGCCGTGCTCGCCGGGCACTCCGATGCGGGCGACCGCCTTGCCGAGGCCCGGGCCATCGTGGCAGGGAACCCCGTCGCCGGTGCCATTGTGGAGCGGGCCGACGCGCTGCTCGCCGAGGACCGGGAGCGGCTGCTCGCCACGGCGGATGCGTTCGACGCGGCCGGTTGCCGGTACCAGTCGGCGCGGACCAGAGTGCTGGCCGGGGGCGACCATGCTGCCCGCGGGGCGGCCGAGCTCGCCGATCTCGGCCTCGCCCCGATGGCCGCGGCCCGGTGGTAGGCGTCGGGGGCGCGGCACCCGCCGCGCACTAGGCTTGCCCGTCATGGATGCCAGCGACGAGGTCATGGAAGCCGCCCGCCGGATCGGGGCGGTGTTCGGCGGGCTGCCGCAGGTGCTGCGATTCCGGGCCGCGGTCGAGTCGGACACCGACGGCGAGACCCCGGACGAGGTGTCGATCGCGGTCGGGGACGGTTGCCCGGGGCCGGGTTACGCCTCGTACGCGACGCTGGACATGTCCCGCTTCCCGACGAATGTCACCACCGACGACGGCAGGCCGATCCGCACCGAGCTGGTCACGGTCGGCCGCGCGGACTACCGGGCGCTGGCCGACGTGCTCGCGCAGTGCGCCTTCGCGGTGGCGTCCGGCTCGTTCCACTTGACCCCGAACTGCATCATCCCGAACGCGATCCGCGAGGTGGACCCGGCGCGGACCATGAAGCACGTGCTCCTGGTGGTGCCGTTCATCTGGCCGGACCTCGAGATCCTGGTCGACACCGAGGAGAGCGTCGACACCTGGCTGCAGGCGGTGCCGATCAGCGACAGCGAGCTCGAGTTCTCGTCAGCAAACGGGACCGATCAGCTCTTCCGGCGGCTCGAGGAGTCCGGCGCGGACGTGTCGGACATCGATCGCGCGCCGGTGGTCTGAGGGGTTCAGGGGCGGGGCAGGGTCAGGCGGGCGTGCGCGACCAGCGCCGAGGCCGCCGAGCTGGCCGGGCCGTCCGAGCGCCAGGCGAGTGCGATACGGCCGCGTAGCCCGGGCCGGGTGATGGTGACCGATCGCAGCGTGGTCGCGTGCGCGGTCGCGACCGTCGTGGGCAGGATCGCCACCCCGAGACCGCGTGCGGCCAGCCGGGCGAGCACGTTCGGGTCGCTCGCCTCGAACGCGACGCGGGGGGTGAATCCAGATCGGGCGCTGGCATTGTCGAGGGCGGTGCGCAATCCGGTGCCGCGCGGCAGGGCGATCAGCTCGCGCTCACACAGTGCCTCGAGGGTGACGGCATCGTGGGCGGCCAGCCGGTCCTCGGGTGGGACCGCGGCGACGAACGGTTCGTCCACCAGTACCGCAGTGGCGACACCCGCTGGCGGCGGGCCGGCCAGCCCGACGAGGGCGACGTCGATCCGGCCGTCGCGCAGCGCGGCGAGGAGCCGCTCGGAGGTGTCCTCCGAGAGGGAGATGCCGATGGCGGGATGCTCGGCGTGGAAGCCCGCCAACATGTCCGCGACGGTGCCCGTCGGGCCTGCCGTGACCATCCCGACAGACACGTGCCCGCGAACCAGCCCGGCCAGCTCGTCGACCGCGGTCCGCGCCGCGGCCACCGCGGCAAGGGCGGCCCTGGCGTGTGGGAGCACCGCCTCGCCCGCGGCCGTCGGCCGGACCGTGCGGCCAGTGCGGTCCAGTAGCTCCTGTCCCAGCTCGCGTTCGAGCCGGCGGATCTGCGCGCTGACGCCCGGCTGCGCGACGTGCACCCGCTCGGCCGCCCGGGTGAAGTTCGACTCCTCGACCACGGCGACGAAGTACTCCAACTGGCGAAGTTCCATAACTGATGATTCTAGCTACGAGACAAACCAGCTCTTGGACTTATCGCCGCGATGCTCGCACGATGGAGTGGTCAGGCAGACCAGCTCCGTGTGGAGCGCGAAAGAGGGAGATCCGGAATGACCGCAACGCGCGAAAAAGCAACCACCCCTGAGGATCTGGCTCGAATCTTCGTCGAACTGGCCAATGCGGGCGACGCGGCCGGGATCGCCGAGCTGTACGAGCCCGACGCTGTGCTGGCGTTCCCACCGGGCAGCGAGACCGTGGGACGGGAGGCGATCCGCGGCGTCCTCGAGAAGCTCCTCGCGGACCGGCCACACTTCGAAGTGGAGGAGGCGATGCCGACCGTGCGCAGCGGGGACCTCGCGATGACCTCGACGCGTCCGGCCGACGACACCGGGGGCAGGGTTCAGGTCGTGCGGCGCCAGCCCGACGGCAGTTGGTTGCGGGTCCTGGACCGTCCGGAGGCCCGCGGCTGAGTCCGATGCGCGCGTACCGGCGCCAGTGCCGCGGCGTCGGCCACTAGGCTGACCGCATGGCATCCGCAGAGTCGGCAGTCTCGAGCATTTACATCGCCTCCCCGGAGGGGGACACCGGGAAATCGACCATCGCGCTCGGCGTGCTGCAGATGCTCAGCGGCTCGGCGGCCCGGGTCGGGGTGTTCCGGCCGATCGCCCGCTCCACCGACGAGCCGGACTACATCCTCGAGCTGCTGCTCGACCACACCTCGGCCGACCTCGGCTACGAGCAGTGCCTCGGCGTCTCCTACGAGCAGGTGCACGCCGACCCGGAGCTCGCGCTCAGCGAGATCGTCGCGCGCTACCACGATGTCGCGGAGGAGTGCGACGCCGTGGTGATCATCGGCAGCGACTACACGGACGTGGCCAGCCCAAGCGAGCTCGAGTTCAACGCCAGGATCGCGGTGAACCTGGACGCGCCGGTGCTGCTGGCGCTGCGTGGTGCAGGCCGCACCCCCGACGAGGTCCTGCAGCTGGCGCAGATCTGCGCGGCCGAGCTGCGCGCCCAGCACGCGCATCTGGTCGGCATCGTCGCCAACCGTTGTGATCCGGCCCGGCTCGGCGAGGTGACCGCTGCGCTGGAGCCGATGGGGGTGCCCGCGTGGTCCCTGCCGGAGATGCCGCTGCTGATCGCGCCGACCATGGGTGAGCTGCTGACCGCGGTCGACGGCGAGCTGTACAGCGGCGACCCCGAGCTGCTGCAGCGGGAGGCGTTGCGAGTCATGGTCGGCGGCATGACCGCCGAGCACATCCTCGAGCGGCTCTCGGAGGGCGTCGTGGTGATCGCTCCAGGGGACCGCTCCGACGTGCTGCTGGCGATGGTCAATGCCCATGAGGCGGAGGGATTTCCGTCGCTCGCCGGAATCATCATGAACGGCGGCATCGCCCCGCACCCGGCCATCGCGAAGCTCGTCGCCGGTCTCAAACCGCGGCTGCCGATCCTCACCACCGACCTCGGCACCTTCGACACCGCCAGCGCAGCGGCGCAGGCAAGGGGACGCGTCGGGGTCGGCTCACAGCGCAAGGTCGACACGGCGCTGAGCCTGATGGAGCAGCGCGTGAACGCCGCCGACCTGCTGGCCCGACTCGAGGTGGCCAGGCCAGAGGTGGTGACCCCGCAGATGTTCGAGTATCAGCTGATCGACCGCGCCCGTGCGGACCGCAAGCACATCGTGCTGCCCGAGGGCGACGACGACCGGATCCTGCGGGCCGCCGGAAGGCTGTTGCAGCGCAAGGTCGCCGACCTGACCATCCTCGGCGAGGAGGGCCCGGTGCGCAGGCGCGCGGCGGAGCTCGGCGTCGACCTGAGCGCCGCAACCGTGCTCGACCCGACGAACTGCGAGTACACCGACGAGTTCGCGCAGGAGTACGCGAGGCTGAGGGCGCACAAGGGGATGACCCTCGAGCGTGCCCGCGAGGTGATGGCCGACATCTCCTACTTCGGAACGATGATGGTGCAGTTGGGAATAGCGGACGGCATGGTCTCCGGCGCCGCGCACACCACCGCGCACACGATCCGGCCGTCGTTCGAGATCATCAAGACCGCGCCCGGTGTCTCGACCGTGTCCAGCATCTTCCTGATGTGCCTGGCCGACCGGGTGCTGGCCTACGGCGACTGCGCGGTGGTGCCCGACCCGACCTCGGAACAGTTGGCGGACATCGCGATCTCTTCCTCGCAGACCGCCGCCCAGTTCGGTATCGACCCGCTGATCGCGATGCTGTCGTACTCCACCGGTGATTCGGGTTCCGGAGCTGAGGTGGACAAGGTCCGTGACGCCACCGTGCTGGTCCGCGAACGTCGCCCGGACCTGTTGGTGGAGGGGCCGATTCAGTATGACGCGGCGATCGAGCCGACGGTGGCCAGCACGAAGCTGCCCGACTCGAAGGTGGCGGGCCGGGCGACGGTGTTCGTGTTCCCCGACCTCAACACCGGGAACAACACCTACAAGGCGGTGCAGCGCAGCGCAGGGGCGGTGGCCGTCGGACCGGTCCTGCAGGGGCTGAAGAAGCCGGTGAACGACCTGTCGCGCGGTGCGCTGATCCAGGACATCGTCAACACGGTCGCCATCACGGCGATCCAGGCGCAGAGCGTCGCGGCGGAAGGGGCTCGGCAGTGAACGGTCCGGTGCTGGTCATCAATTCGGGCTCGTCCTCGATCAAGTACCAGCTGATCGACCCGGACGGCGGGGAGGCCATCGCGTCCGGGCTCGTCGAGCGGATCGGCGAGCCGGACGGCATCATCGGCCACCGGCACCGCGGCGCGGACAGCGAGCATCGTGGCCCGATCGCCGACCACGCCGAGGGCCTGCGGCTGGCCTTCGGGATGTTCGCGGAGGCGGGCATGGACCTGGCGGAGGCCGGCATTGCCGCGGTCGGGCACCGGGTGGTGCACGGCGGCGAGGTGTTCTACCGCCCGACGCTGATCACCGCCGACGTGGTCGCCGAGATATCCCGGCTGTCCGCCCTTGCACCGCTGCATAATCCGGCGAACGTGACCGGAATCGAGAGTGCGATGCGAGTGTTCCCCGACATCCCGCACGTCGCCGTCTTCGACACCGCGTTCTTCCACACGCTGCCGCTGCCTGCCCGGACGTATGCCATCGACGCGGAGGTGGCGAAGGAACACGGGGTGCGCCGCTACGGATTCCACGGCACCTCGCACGAGTACGTCTCCGAGCGGGTGGCGGAGTTGCTCGGCCGCGACCCGGGTGAGCTCAACCAGATCGTGCTGCACCTGGGCAACGGTGCCTCGGCGTCGGCCATCGCGAGCGGCCGGGCGATGGACACCTCGATGGGTCTGACCCCGCTGGAGGGTCTCGTGATGGGCACCCGCAGCGGCGACATCGATCCGGGCATCGTGATGCACCTGCGGCGCAGCGCGGGCCTGGACGTGGATGACATCGACGACCTGCTCAACCGCGGCTCCGGGCTCAAGGGGCTGTGCGGGGTCAACGACTTCCGCGAGCTCCGCCGTCTCATCGGCGAGGGCGACGCGGCGGCCGGGCTGGCCTACGACGTCTACATCCACCGGCTGCGCAAGTACATCGGGGCCTACCTGGTGACCCTCGGCCGGGTCGACACCATCACCTTCACCGCCGGGGTGGGGGAGAACGCGGTCGAGGTCCGCGCCGACGCCCTCGCAGGCCTCGAGGGGCTCGGCATCGAGATCGACCTCGAGCGCAACGCGGCGAAAGACCGCACCGCCCGGGTGATCTCGACGGACAACTCCAAGGTCACGGTGCTGGTGGTGCCGACCAACGAGGAGTTGGCGATCGCAAGGGCGGCGCGCACGTTGGCCTCGGATGGAGCCGGTGATCCGCCGCCGCGATGATTTTCGAGCGGCCCGAAGGTCTACACAGCAGAATCCGACAACACCGAAGAGAAGCGAGACCCCATGCGCATCGTGATCAGTGAGTTCATCAGCCTGGACGGCGTCGTGCAGGCGCCCGGCGGACCCGAGGAGGACACCGACGGCGGCTTCGCCCACGGTGGCTGGTCGCACCCGTTCTTCGATCCGGAGGTGGTGGGTGGCGCCTTCGACGACGCGTTGAGCAAGGCCGAGGCGCTGCTGTTCGGGCGCCGCACGTGGCAGACGATGGCCGGGGCGTGGCCGGAGCGAGCAGGCGACCCGTTCGCCGACCGGATGAACGCCATCGCGAAGTACGTCGTGTCCGACTCCCTGAGCGACGGCGAGCTGACGTGGGAGAACACCACGCGACTCGCCGGCGACGAGGCCATTGCCCGTATTCGGGAGCTGCGCGAGACCGAGGGCGGCGACCTGGTGGTCATGGGCAGCCCCACCCTCGTGCGCACCCTCCTGCACGAGGGTCTGGTCGACGAGCTCCGGCTCATGGTCATGCCGGTGCTCCTCGGCGGCGGGAAGTCGATCTTCCCCGACGGCGGCGCGCTGCACACGCTCGAGCTGGTCTCCACGGTCATCAGCCCCGCGGGCGTGCACGTGTGCACCTACCGACCGGCCGGCTAGACCAGGCTTTTCGGGCGGATCGAGTTGGCCAGGTCCACGAGTGCGTACCTGTGCCTGCGGTCCTCGGCGTTGCGTGCGAGGGCACGCAGCCCGGCCTCGGTGCCGGCGCGCAGTCCTCGCTCGGTGAAGGCGACGCCGAGGATCGGCTCGAGTTCGGACTTGGCGACATGGCCGAGCAGCACCCAGTCCAGCGCGGTGCCGAGCACAAGCGTGCGCATCTGCAGCGCGCGACCCTCGTTGGGCGGCAACGAGTTCACCCGGCGGGCGGACTCGCGGATCGCGGTCTCGCCGATCTTCTCGATCGGTGCACCGGAGAGCAGGGTGAGTACCGAGGTCATCCTGGCGACATTGAAATGCCGTGAGCTCGGCGGCACCTGGTCGAGGGCCACGATCGCACCGCTGATGTCGCCCCGGTCGGCGAGCTGCCTGGCGAGCCCGAACGCCGCACTGACCAGGCTGCGGTCGGTGCGCCAGACGGTCCGGTAGTACTTTTCGGCGAACTCACGCCACTGCTGGGGCTCATCGGTGTCCCAGTGCTGGAGAATGAGTTCCGCGGTCGCCGCCAGTGCCAGCTTCGGAGCCACCTCGCCGGGGAGCGCCTGGAGGACGGCCTCGAAGTGGCCCATCGCCTGCTCGTACTCGGCGCCGAGCAGGGAAGCCATGCCGCTGTACCAGTCGACACGCCAGTTCGATCCCTTGGCGGCGCTCAGCGAGCCGAGCACCCGGGCCGCCTCGATCGGGTCGCCGAGGTCGAGGTGTGCCTTCGCCTCGGCCAGCGCGATCTCCGCGGTGAACCCGGCGCCACCGTCGACCGTTCGTTCGAGTCCGTTCGCCCTGGCATGGCGGATCGAGTCCAGGGTCTGGTCCGGCTCCGCATGCACCGCGGCAGCCAGCAGCACGGCGCTCGGGTCGGACGGGTTGATCAACGGAACGGCAAGCGCGGCAGTGATGTCGCGGGGGGACAGGATCGGCTCGTGAAGGCGTCCGTCGGCGTACACATCGGTCTGCAGCACCGCCTCGTCGGTGCCGAATGTGGTGCGCTGTGGGCTGAACAGTTCGGAGAGCCCTGGCCGCTCCTCGTCGGTCTGTTGGGCCAGGATCTCGCGGAGCACCCCGGTGAGCTGGCTGGCCATCTCGTCCGCTGACCGGAATCGATGGTCGGGATCGGCGGCGGTTGCCCGCAGCAGCAGTCGATGGAAGAACTCGTACTCCGCGAGCAGCGGTGCCTGCTCGGGGGTGGGCAGTCCGTCGAGGTATTTGCCTTTGTCGGAAGGCATCTGGAGGGTGAGAACGGCGAGGGTCCGGCCGACCGTGTAGACGTCGGAGGCGATGGTCGGTCCGGTCTTCAGGATCTCCGGCGCCTGGTAACCGGGCGTGCCGTAGAGGTAGCCGTAGTCCTCGATGCCCGCAACGGCGCCCAGGTCGATCAGCTTGAGCTGATCGTCGGTGACCATGATGTTCTCCGGCTTGAGGTCGTTGTAGACGAGGCCGACCGAATGCAGGTACCCGAGCGCGGGCAGGATCTCGAGGACATACGCGATCGCCTGTTCGATCGGAATCCGTTCCGGCCGTTTATGAGTGCTCAGCACGTCGCGGAGCGAGTGCCCGGCGACATACTCCATGACGATGTAGCCCATCGGGCTGCCATCGGGCCGTGGATGCTCGACGAAATTGAAGATCTTCACGATGCTGGGGTGCGCGACCTCCGCCAGGAACTGCCGCTCGGCGAGCGCGACGGCCTGCGCCTCGGCATCCCCGAAGTGCAGCAGGCCCTTGAGTACGACCCAGCGGTCGCTCACATTCCGGTCGATCGCGAGGTAGATCCAGCCGAGCCCGCCGTGCGCGATGCAACCCTGCACCTCGTACTGCCCGCCGACCATGTCGCCGGACTCGAGCAGCGGGGTGAAGTCGAAGACGGTGCCGCAGGACGGGCAGGTTCCCGCGGACGATCCGGGACCGGTGGGGCCCTTGCGGCCGACCGGCTTCCCGCACTTCCAACAGAACCGCTTGTTCTCCGCGACAACAGGATCCGCCATCACCGCCGTGGCCGGGTCGATCGCGGTGACGGGCGGGACCTCGACGAGCCCGGCGCCGAGGCGGCGTCGCACGCTCGTCCGTGACCGTTGCGAGCGGCTCCCACGGCCGGTGGTGCGGGCAGGCGCGGACTGATCCGGTGCCGTCGCCTGGGTGCGGCCGGACGCTTCCGGTACCGAGGCCTGGGTACGGCCGGAGGCTTCCGGTACCGAGGCCTGGGTGCGTTCGGACCCCTCGGTCGACGCGGACGGCGGCGACGGGACCGACGGTTCCGGCCTCGGATGTCCTTGCGTTCCAGCCATTGTCTCGCTCTCAGTCCAGGTAGTGCGGGACCGGCGGGCCCGGCGACGGACCGAGCACCCGCAGCCACCGATCGTAGATCCGGGTCCAGGTGCCGTCCTGACGCATCCGCTCCAGGCTTCCGTTGACCACCCGCACCAGGTCGTGGTCCGACTTGTTGATCCCGATTCCGTACGGTTCCACGCTCAGGCCCTCGCCCACGATCTCCAGGTACGGGTCCTGCGCCGCGAGGCCTGCGAGGATCGAGTCGTCGGTGCTCACCGCGTCGACCTGGCCCTGCTGCAACACCACCAGGCAGTCGCCCCAGTTCTGGACGGTCACCACGGTGGCGTCGGGCTGCACCTGCTGGATCCGCCCGACCGAGGTGGTCCCCTCGGCCGCACAGACCCGCCTGCCAGCCAGGTCGGCCGTGCCCGTGATGCCGGATCCCTTGACCGCCAACACCCGCTGCTGGGCCTGGAAGTACACCGTGGAGAAGTTCACCTTCTCGCGGCGCTCGCAGGTGATGGTCATCGTCTTGACCACCACGTCGACCGTGCTGTTCATCAGCGCCGGGATGCGGTCGGCGGAGGACAGGATCCGGAACTCCACCCGGTTCGGGTCGCCGACCAGGTCGCGCGCCAGTTCGCGGGCGATATCGGCGTCGAAGCCCTCGATCTCGCCCGTCGCCGGGTCGCGGAAGCTGAACAGGTTGCTGCCGGTGTCGAGCCCGACGACGAGCCTGCCCCTGCCATGGATCTCGGCGAGGGAGGCGCTCGGCGGCGGCGGCTCGGGCGGGACGCCTGGGAAGGGACGCAGGCTCGCCGTCGGGTCCCCGCAGTTCGCCTCGTTCGCAGGCGGGCCGGTCGGCGGCGGCGCGACCGTGGCGCCCTCAGGCAGGGGCGGTTCGGTGTAGCCGCTCTTGTCCGCGACGGCGCCGGGCTCGGTCTGCGTGCAGCCGGTCGCGAAGAGGGACACCGCGACGAGCAGGGCGGACCCGACGGTTCGCCATCCGGGTCGGCGCAGCCGCAGCCCGGGCACTGTGGATCCGCCCCTCGTCACTGGTACTCCCGCAGCCGTGGCCACAGGCCGACCCCGACGCCAGCCGCGGCCAGCGCGGACAGCACCAGCGCGCCAGGTCCGAGGCCGTACAGGGTCGAGTGGGCGCGGTCGATGTCGGCGCGCAGTTCGGTCCTGGTCGCCACGATGGCGTCGCTGAGCGCGGCGTCGGCGCGGGCGAAGAACGCCGAGGAGTCCTTCTCGCCCGGACCGGTCGCCACCGCCGCGGCCCCCGCCCAGTCGCCGTTGTCGAGCAGGCGCTGCACCCGCTGGTGCGCGGCGGACCAGCCCCTTCCGGATTCGGCGGCCGCGCTGACCAGGTCGGTCGCCACCTTCACGCGGCCGCCGTCCGGATAGTCGGCGAGGATCGATTCGAGGCGGGTCAGGTGCTTGCCGAACGCGTCCGCGTAGCCGCCCGTGATGTCGCGGCGGACCAGGCCGAGGGTCTCGTCGGCCCTGGCCTGCTGCGCGAGGATGCGTCCGGTGGTCAGCTGCGACAACGGCCGGGCGCCCTGCTCGAGCGCCCGCCCGGTGGAGGTGGAGGAGATCAGGCCCGCGATCAGCAGCCAGCCCAGCAGCGCGGCGACCGCGACGGCGGACAGGATCAGTCCCGGGTTCAGCAGCCGTCGGGTCCACCCGGCCAGCAGGACCAGACCCGCGATGAGCGCGATCAGGGACAGCAGGAGCAGCCCGATCGCCAGCCAGGGCGGGGTCGCGAACTCGTCCTGGTTCTGCACGACGGCCTCGGCCTGCTGACCGTGCAGCTCCTCGGCGATCGGCAGCAGGGTGGACTGCATCATGGACGAGGCCTCGCGCAGATAGGCCGTTCCGACGGGGTAGCCGCTGCGGTTGTAGGCGCGGGCCGTCTCGATCAGTCCGGTGTACACCGGCAGCCCGGTGGACAGCTCGGTGAGCAGCCGCTGGGCAGGCGCGTTCGTGTCGGTGATGCCGCTCGACGCGCCCACCAGGTCGGCCGCGGCCTCGCCGATCGACTGCGTGTACCGGTCGCGGACCGCGGCGGGTTCGATGCCGCCGAAGATGAAGGCGGTGGTCGCGGCTGCATCCGCGATCGAGAGCGCACTGTAGAGATTCTGGGTGGCGTTGGCCTGGGGTTCGACCCGGTTGAGCAGCGTGTCGAGGGTGCTTTGTCGGTCCGCGACCTGGACCGCGGCGACCGTACCCGCGAACAGTGCCAGCACGATCAGCGTGACGCCGAGGCCGATCAGCTTGGCCGGGGTCGTCCCGAGGAACTCCGACAACTGGCTGTACCGGCCAGGGCGATCGGCTGGCGCGACGGACCGCGGCGCGAGATCATCGCCGAGGGGTTCCGTCGACGGTGCTTCCCGAACGGCCACCACGCACCCTTCCCAGCTGGCCCGGATGCCAGTCAAGGGGGAGCATATAAGCAGTAACTGAGCTTTGTTGTGCGCGACTGGCCTAAGTTCGGTCGAGAAGAAGATGACGAGGCGCAAGGACCGCGTGGGGTGCGACGTGGCCGGATGTGGGGCAGGTGAACGAAGTCGATGCGCGGTGACGGGGACGGCTGGGCCAAGAGCGACGACGGAAGTCGGCATTGGGGCAAGTTCGGCGCGGCCGGGCTGCTGCTGCGCGCCCCCGCGGCCGACGGAACCCCGACCGTGCTCTTGCAACACCGCGCGCAGTGGAGCCATCAGGGCGGCACCTGGGCGTTGCCCGGCGGCGCCCGCGACAGCCACGAGTCGACAGTCCACGCCGCCGTTCGCGAGGCCGAGGAGGAGGCCGGGATACCCGGCTCCGACCTGCGGGTGCGCGCCGAACGGGTGACCGCGCGGGCGAGCAGCGGCTGGACGTATACGACGGTGATCGCCGACGCGGCAGGCCCGCTCACGACGGTGCCGAACGGCGAGAGCACGGAACTGCGCTGGGTGCCGGAGGACCAGGTGTCGGGGCTGCTGCTGCATCCGGGTTTCGCGGCGAGCTGGCCGGAGCTGCGGAGCACCCCGGTCCGGTTGCTGCTGGACACCGCGAACGTGCTGGGCTCGCGGCCGAACGGCTGGTGGCGGGACCGCGCGGGCGCGACCGGCGAACTGCTCGCGGCGCTGGCCGGGACGCTGCCCCGGACCATCGAGCTGCCGGACGGCGGATTCGGCTGGCTGTCGCGGATCGAGGCGGTGCTCGAGGGTCAGGCTCGCGCGGTCGCCGAGGTGGACGCCAGGATTCCGGTGCACGTCGCCGCGGGCAGCGGGGACGACGAGCTGGCGCTGCTGGCGGGCGCTGGCACCGAGCTGGCGATGGCCGCGGGCGGCGTCGTCGGGCATCCGGCCTTCGGGGGCGTCGACGAGCACCTCACCGCCGTGGTCACCGCGGACCGTGGGCTGCGCGAGCGCCTGCCGGAGACGGTCGTGCAGCTGTCGCCGTCGACGGTCCTCGGCTGGCTGGACTGACCCCCCGCCGATCAGTCTGTACCCCTGCCCCGACCTCCCCAATGTCACATTGATTCGACTGAGCCGAATCAATGTGACATTGGGGAGGTGGGGCGGGGAGGTCGGGGCGGGGAGGGTGGGCTGGCCGGGGGTCAGCGGCGGTCGGCGTTGCGGGCCAGGGCGTCGGCCAGTGACCGCGCCGCGGCCTGCGGGTCGCGCGCCTCGGTGATCGCGCGCACCACCACGATGCGGTCGGCGCCCGCCTCGAGGACCTCGGGCAGCCGCTCCTCGTCGATGCCGCCGATCGCGAACCACGGCCGGGTCGGGTGCGAGTCGGCGGTCGAGCGGACCAGGTCGATGCCCGACGCGGTCCGGCCGGGCTTGGTCGGCGTCGCCCACACCGGTCCGGTGCAGAAGTAGTCGACGTCGTCCGCGATCGAGGCGAGCTGGGCCTGCGCCCGGCTGTGCGTGGAGCGGCCGATCACCACGTTCGGGCCGAGGATTCGGCGGGCGTAGTGCACCGGCAGGTCGCCCTGGCCCAGGTGCAGGACGTCCGCGCCCGCGGCCAGTGCCAGGTCGGCGCGGTCGTTCACGGCCAGCAGAGCGCCGTGCCTGCGGGCGACCGCGGAGAGCTCGGCCAGCGCGCCCAGCTCTTCCTGGGTCTCCATCGGGCCGAGCTTCTTCTCGCCAGCCGATCCCTTGTCGCGCAGCTGGATGATGTCGACGCCGCCGGACAGCGCGGCCTCGGCGAACTTCGCGAGGTCGCCCTTGTCGCGGCGGGCGTCGGTGCAGAGATAGAGACGGGCGGTCGCGAGGCGTTCGCGTGGGGTGAGGTGCTTACCGGAATGCGAGGGGTGCACGCTCTCAACGGTAGTCTCTACGCATAGAGAAGTGACACGGGAGTCCCGGCGAGCGCGGGGCTGAGAGGGGGCCGCGAGCCCCGACCGTCATACCTGACCCGGATCATGCCGGCGCAGGGAGTGAGGTGGAATTGTGAGCAGAACTGTCGCGGTGATCGGCGGCGGCGCGATCGGGCTGTCGGTCGCGTGGCGCGCCGCCCAGGCCGGCTGGCGGGTCACCGTCCACGATCCGGCACCGGCGTCCGGGGCGTCCTGGGTGGCGGGCGGGATGCTGGCACCGTTGTCGGAGGGGTGGCCGGGCGAGGACGCGGTGCTGCAGGTCGGGGCGGACTCGCTGGCCCGCTGGCCCGACTTCGGTGGCGAGCTCGAGGCCCTGTCCGGCGAGACACTGTTCACCTCCCAGGGTTCGCTCACGGTCGCGCTGGACGCGGCCGACGCCGCCGACCTGCGGACCGTCGCCGAGTGGATCGCCTGCCAGGGCTACCGGCTGGAACTGCTCTCGCGCACCGAGATCCGCGCCGCGCAACCGTCGCTCGCCCCGAACATCCGGCTGGCCCTGCTGGCCGCCACCGAGTCCGCGGTCGACAACCGCGCCCTGGTCCTGGCGCTGCGGTCGGCCTGCGTCGCGGCGGGGGTGGCGTTCGTCGCCGAGGCCGTCACCGACCCGGCGGCGCTGGACACGGACCAGGTGGTGCTGTCCGCCGGTACCGCGTCCGCGCGGCTGTGGCCGGGGCTGCCGGTCCGTCCGGTCAAGGGCGAGATCCTGCGGCTGCACCGCCGTCCCGGCGTCGCGCCCGCCCCGACCATGACCATCCGCGGCAGCGTGCACGGGCGGCCGGTGTACCTGGTGCCGCGCGGCGACGGTCTCGTGGTCGGCGCGACCCAGCACGAGTCGGGGGAGGACACCCAGGTCACCGTCGCCGGGGTCCGCGACCTGATCGCCGACGCGCAGACCCTGATGCCGAGCGTCGGGGAGTACGAGCTGCACGAATGCGCCGCGGGACTGCGACCGATGAGCCCCGACAACCTGCCGATCATCGGCCGGGTGTCGGACAAGGTGGTGCTCGCGACCGGGCACGGGCGCAACGGCGTCCTGCTGACCCCGCTGACCGCCGACGCGGTGGTCGCCGAGCTCGACGGCGCACCCTTGGCGGAGGCCAAGAGCGCCTCCCCGGAACGGTTCAACTTCAACGATGAGTGAGGACTCGATGACGAACACACCGGTGAACATCGGGATCACCGTCAACGGCGAGGACCATCAGCTGTCCGAGCCGCTGACCGTGGCCCAGCTGCTGGAGCACCTCGGCCTGCCGTGCAAGGGCATCGCGGTCGCGGTCGACGGCGCGGTGTTCCCGCGGGCGTCCTGGGACACCCCGGTCGGCAAGGGCTGGGAGATCGAGATCCTGACGGCGGTGCAGGGTGGCTGAGCCCCTCACCGCCGACCGGCTGACCATCGCGGGCCGCAGCTTCGGCTCCCGGCTGATCATGGGCACCGGCGGCGCGGCGAACCTCGCGGTGCTGGAGGAGGCGCTCGTCGCGTCCGACACCGAGCTCACCACGGTGGCGATGCGCCGCGTCGACGCGGTCGGCGGCACGGGGGTGCTCGACCTGCTGCGCAAGCTGGACATCGCCCCGCTGCCCAACACCGCCGGCTGCCGCGGCGCCGCCGAGGCGGTGCTCACCGCGCAGCTCGGCCGGGAGGCGCTGGAGACCGACTGGGTCAAGCTCGAGGTCATTGCCGACGAGCGCACCCTCCTGCCCGATGCCATCGAATTGGTCTCCGCCGCAGAACAACTCGTCGACGACGGCTTCACCGTGCTGCCGTACACGACCGATGATCCGGTGCTGGCGCGGCGGCTCGAGGACGTCGGATGCGCGGCGGTGATGCCGCTCGGTGCGCCGATCGGCACCGGCCTCGGTATCTCGAACCCGCACAACATCGAGATGATCGTGGCGGCCGCAGGGGTTCCGGTGATCCTCGACGCGGGCATCGGCACCGCCAGCGACGCGGCGCTGGCGATGGAGCTCGGCTGCGACGCCGTCCTGCTCGCGACCGCGGTGACGCGGGCCAAGGATCCGGCGCTGATGGCGTCCGCGATGGCGTCCGCGGTGACCGCGGGATACCAGGCCCGCCGCGCCGGACGGATCCCGAAGCGGTTCTGGGCGCAGGCGTCCTCGCCTGACCTCTGACCCTTCGCCGGGTGCGACCCCGACGGATGGCCCGCGCCCTCTCAGGGTCGTGTCATCCCCAGGTATGACACCCGACACGACCTGCGGGCGATGCGCGCCGCCGCGGATTGAGGAATCCTTCTCCTCATGATTGAAGTGAGGGGTTTGACGAAAGAGTTCGGGCCCACGAAGGCGGTCAGCGACCTGACCTTCACGGTCCAGCCCGGCATGGTGACCGGCTTCCTCGGACCGAACGGCGCGGGCAAGTCCACGACGATGCGGATGATCCTCGGCCTGGACCGGCCGACCGCGGGAACCGCGCTGATCGACGGCAAGCCGTACCACGACCTGAAGCAGCCGCTCCGGACCGTCGGCGCGCTGCTGGACGCGAAGTGGGTGCACCCCAACAGGTCCGCGAAGGCGCACCTGCAGTGGATGGCGGCGTCCAACGGGATCCCGATGTCCCGGGTCGACGAGGTGCTGCGGCTGGTCGGCCTCACCGAGGTCGCGGGAAAGAAGGCGGGCGGCTTCTCCCTCGGCATGTCCCAGCGGCTCGGGCTGGCGGCCACGCTGCTCGGCGACCCGAAGGTCCTGCTGTTCGACGAGCCGGTCAACGGGCTCGATCCCGAGGGCATCGTCTGGATCCGAAAGTTCATGCAGCGCTTGGCGGCCGAGGGGCGCACGGTGCTGGTGTCCAGCCACCTGCTCTCCGAGATGGCGCTCACGGCCGAGCACCTCGTGGTGATCGGACGCGGCCGGCTGATCTCGGACACGACCGTCAAGGCCTTCGTCGACCGGTCGTCCGAATCGACGGTGCGGGTGCGCAGTCCCCAGCTGGACGCGCTGCGCAGCGCGCTGACCTCGCAGGGGCTCACGGTCCGGGAGGACGGCACCTCCGAGCTCGGCGGCGCGCTCATCGTGCTCGAGGCGACCACCGACGTCGTCGGGCAGATCGCGGGCGGCAACGGAATCGTCCTGCACGAGTTGGCAGCTCAGCAGGGCTCGCTCGAGGACGCATTCATGAAACTGACGGGGGACGATGTGCAGTACCACGCCGCAGGCGTCGACGACGTGATGGGAGGGGCGCTCTGATGGGTGTCGTGAACGCAGAACGGATCAAGCTCACCTCGACCAGGTCGCCCTGGTGGTGCACGGTCGCGATCATCGTGCTCGGCCTCGGACTGGCCGCGGTGATCGGGCTGAGCGCCAAGGCCAGCCTGAACGCCTTTGCGGACGAGGTCGCGCAGGGGGAGAAGCCGGACTTCGAGCCCTTCCTGCCCACCCTCGCGGACGCGGTCGGTGGGGTCTCCGGATTCGGTGTGCTGATCCTGATGATCCTCGCGGCGCTCGCGGTGACCAGCGAGTACCGGTTCGGCATCATCCGCACCACCTTCCAGGCGGTGCCGAAGCGTGACTCGGTGCTGATCACCAAGGCCGGCCTGATCGGCGGCTTCGGCGCTCTGCTGACCTTCGTGCTCACCTTCGGTGCGTACGCGATCGCCAAGGCGACCGCCGGAACCGCCGCGGGCGCCGCGCTGAAGCTCTCCGGCGCCGAGGCCTGGCGGGCGATCTACGGCGTGCCGATCTACGCCTTCCTGTGCGTGGTGCTCGCGGTGGCGGTGGGCACCCTGCTCCGGCAGTCGGCTGGCGCGATCGCGCTGCTGCTGCTCTGGCCGCTGCTGATCGAGAACCTGTTCGGCCTGTTCGGGCGGTTCGGCGAGAACGTCAAGCCGTTCCTGCCCTTCATGAACGCGAACAACTTCCTCGGCGCGCCGCAGGGCGTCGACTTCCACTGGGGCCCGTGGGGCAGCCTGGCGTACTTCGCGTTCTTCGTGGCGGTGATCTTCGGGTTCGCGCTGTTCACGGTGAACCGTCGCGACGCCTGAGGCAGCTGCGCCGCACGTGCGCGATCGGTACCCCGACCGGGGTACCGATCGCGCACGGTTCTTTTGTGTCGTTCCGGACCCCGAGCGAAGTACGCTCGGCAAATGCGACAGTCCATTCGGGCACGAGTCGGAGCGTTGACCGCCGCAGTACTGGCCGGGATCCTGCTGGTATCCGGCTGTGGCCGGGACGAGGAGGAACAGCCGCCCGCACCGCCGGTCGACGGGCAGTCGCTTGCGGCGGCCATCGACGGTGACGCCGTCGCCGCGCACCTGGAGGCGCTCGAGCAGATCGCGACGGACCACGGCGGCAATCGGGCCGCTGGCACCGAGGGCTACGACGCCAGCGTCGACTACGTCGCAGGCCGGCTCCGGGATGCCGGCTTCGAGGTGTCCACCCCCGAGTTCGAGCTGGACCGCTTCATCGCCGGACCGGTGGAGCTGAGGGCGGGTGACAGGAAGTTCACCCCGCGCACCCTGCAGTACTCGCCCGCGACGCCGCCGGAGGGGATCACCGCGCGGACCGTCGCCCTGCCGGACGACGGGAGCCCCGGCTGTGAGGCGTCCGACTATGACGGGCGGGGCGCCACCGGCGCGATCGTGGTGGTCCGGCGCGGGGTCTGCCCGTTCTCGACGAAGGAACGGGTGGCCGCCGACCACGGCGCCGCCGCCCTCGTCGTGTTCAACAACGAGGACGGCCCGTTGGCGGGCGGCACCCTGGGCGAGGACTCGGATCCGCGGATCCCCGCGGTGAGTGCGCCCGGCTCCGAGGGCGCGGAGCTCGCGGCCGCGCCGGAGCTGTCGCTGACACTCGAGGCCGCCACCGAGACCGCCAGGAGCCGCAACGTGATCGCCCAGACCACGACCGGGTCGACCGAGAACGTGGTCCTGGTCGGCGCGCACCTGGACAGCGTCGAGGAGGGCCCCGGGATCAACGACAACGGCACCGGGTCGGCCGCGGTGCTCGAGACCGCGCTGCGGCTGGGCAGCGCGCCGAACGTGACGAACGCGGTGCGCTTCGCCTGGTGGGGCGCAGAGGAATTGGGCCTGGTCGGGTCGGAACGGTACGCCGAGGGGCTCGACGCAGGCGAACGCGAGGACATCGCGCTGTACCTGAACTTCGACATGATCGGCTCGCGGAACGCGGGGTACCTGACCCTCGACGGCGACGACTCCGACCTGGCCGGTGCCGGGCCGGGTCCGGAGGGCTCCGATGCGATCGAGCGAACCCTCCGCGGCTACCTGGCGTGGCGCGGGATCATCGCGGACGGAACGGATTTCGACGGCCGATCCGACTACGGCCCGTTCATCGAGATGGGGATACCCTCCGGCGGGGTGTACAGCGGGGCGGACGACCGCAAGTCCGAGGAGCAGGCGCAGAAGTGGGGCGGCACCGCGGGCGAGGACTTCGACCCCGGGTACCACTCGCGGGAGGACACCCTGGCGAACGTGGACCGGGAGGCGCTGGCGCAGAACGCGGCCGCGGTGGCGTTCGGCGTGGGCGCGTACGCGAACTCCATCGAGGGCCCGGACGGGGTCCCCGAGCGCGCGGACCGCGCACGGGCGCGATCGGGTGCCGGGCAGTGACGGACCGGGCCTGTATCTATAACTCTGGGTTACACTTCGGCTCGTGAGCGAGGACCCCTCGACCCCGGGCGTCGAACCCACCGACGCGAGCGACCGGGACCCCACGCGCCGCGGCACGCCCGCGGCCGTCGCCGAATGGATCCGCGGGGTCAACGCCCGACCCCAGGTGGTCGACGCGTTCCGCCGGATCCGCCGGGCACTGCCGGGCGACCCGTCCTTCGGTGACCCGCTGTCCACGGCGGGACCGGGCGGGGTGCGGGCGATGGCCAGGGCGGCGGACCGGTTCCTCGACGACGGCCCGGGCGCCTCACGGGAGGTGAGCCTCGGCGCGCTGCAGGTCTGGCAGGCGCTGCTCGAGCGGACCGGCCGCGGTCGCGGACCACGCGAGGTGACCATCGTCTTCACCGACCTGATCGGGTTCTCGAGCTGGTCGCTCGGCGCGGGCGACGAGGTCACCCTCGAGCTGCTGCGCGAGGTCGCGAAGGCGGTCGAGGCGCCGATCGTGGACCGCGGCGGCCAGGTGGTCAAGCGGATGGGCGACGGGCTGATGGCGGTCTTCGCCCGCCCGGACCGCGCCCTCGAGGCGATGTTCGCCGCCCGCGCCCAACTCGCGGAGGTGGAGGTGGCTGGCTATCGGCCGCGGATGCGGATCGGCGTGCACACCGGGTCGCCGCGTCAGGTGGCGTCCGACTGGCTGGGCGTGGACGTGAACGTCGCGGCCCGGATGATGGAGCTCGGCGGGGACGGCAACGTCATCGTTTCCGAGGCCACGCTCGCGGCGCTCGAGCCGGGCTTCATCGAGGAACTCGGAGTCAGGACCAAGCCCTACCGTCGGGGGCTGTTCGCCGCCCCGATGCGCGGGGTTCCGGAAGGCCTGCGCATCTTCACCCTCCACGCGCAATGAGGTCGGCGGCATTGCCACCCGTGGTGCCACCGGCGGACACTGGAGGAATGGTTGACAGGGAGCAACGCACGCCCTTCTACGGGGTCGTGATGATTCTCGCGGCGCTCGGTGCGGCGATGGCGGTCAGTTACTACGGGCCCGCCTGGTTTCGCGTCACCGTCTACATCCTCGCGGTGATGGTTGTGCTGGTCGGCGGAGTCATGACATTCCGGGACTACTCGCGCTGACGGTGCGCATGCGGTGCGCGTCGCCCCCCGTTTGAGGGGCGACGCGCACTGGCGCGTCAGTGCAGGCGCCAGAGCGGGGACACCGGACCGTGCCCCGCTCCCAGGTCGTACGACGCGGCCAGGCATCGCGTCACCCACTCCTTGCCGAACGCGACGGCCTCGGGCATCGGGTAGCCGTTCGCCAGCGCGCATGCGATCGCCGCGGCCAGGGTGTCGCCGCCGCCGTGGTCGTTGCCGGTGTCGATCCGCTCGCTGGTGAACTCGTGGAACACGTCCCCGTCGAACAGCAGGTCGGTACTCGACGTCGAGGTGCGCAGGTGACCGCCCTTGACCAGCGACCACTGCGCCCCGAGTCCGTGCAGGGCCTCCGCCGCCCGGCGGGCCGAGGCGTCGTCGACCACCTCGATCCCGGTGATGAGCCGGACCTCGTCGAGGTTCGGCGTCACCAGCGAGGCGATCGGGATCAGCGTGTGCCGGACGGCGTCCAGCGCCTCGGCGTGGAGCAGCGGATCGCCGTGCATCGACGCGCACACCGGGTCGACGACCAGCGGCACCGCCAGCCCACGCCCGATGCCGACCTCGCCGCAGACCTGCGCGACGGCCTCGATGATCGCGGTCGACGCGAGCATCCCCGTCTTGGCCGCCCCGACCCCGATGTCGCCGACCACGGACCGCACCTGATCGGCGACGATCTCCGGCGGGATCTCGTGGAACCCGCTCACCCCGACCGAGTTCTGCACGGTCACCGCGGCGACGGCGACGCAGGCGTGCACGCCGCACATGGCCATCGTGCGGGAGTCGGCCTGGATGCCCGCGCCGCCGCCGGAGTCGGTTCCGGCGATGGTGAGGACGCGGATCGGGGTCTGGCCGTCCGGGGTCAGGGGCAGCAATTTCACGGGTGAGAGCCTATCGACCGGCCGGAACGACCGGCAGGTACACCTGGGCGCCCGAGCGGGTGAACTCGTCCGACATCGCAGCCATGCCCGCCTCGATCGCGGTGGCGTCGGTCAGGCCGTGCTCCTCGGCGTAGGCGCGCACGTCCGCGGAGATCCGCATGGAGCAGAACTTCGGCCCGCACATCGAGCAGAAGTGCGCGGTCTTCGCCGGCTCCGCGGGCAGCGTCTCGTCGTGGTACTCGCGGGCGGTGTCCGGGTCAAGCGACAGCGCGAACTGGTCCCGCCAGCGGAACTCGAATCGCGCCCTGGACAGCGCATCGTCGCGCTCCTGGGCCCGCGGGTGCTGCTTGGCGAGATCGGCGGCGTGCGCGGCGATCTTGTACGTGATGACGCCGACCTTCACGTCGTCCCGGTTGGGCAGGCCGAGGTGTTCCTTCGGTGTCACGTAGCAGAGCATCGCGGTGCCTGCCTGCGCGATCATGGCGGCGCCGATCGCCGAGGTGATGTGGTCATAGGCGGGCGCGATGTCGGTGGCGAGCGGGCCGAGGGTATAGAACGGGGCCTCCTCGCACAGTTCCTCCTCGAGCCGCACGTTCTCCACGATCTTGTGCATCGGGACGTGGCCCGGGCCCTCGATCATCACCTGCACGCCATGGGATTTCGCGATCTTGGTCAGCTCGCCGAGGGTCCGCAGCTCGGCGAACTGGGCCTCGTCGTTGGCGTCCGCGATGGACCCCGGGCGCAGTCCGTCGCCAAGCGAGAAGGTCACGTCGTACTCGCGAAGGATCGCGCAAAGCTCCTCGAAGTGCGTGTACAGGAACGACTCTCGGTGATGGGCGAGGCACCAGGCCGCCATGATCGAGCCGCCGCGCGAGACGATCCCGGTGACGCGCTTGGCGGTCAGCGGCACGTACCGCAGCAGCACGCCTGCATGCACGGTCATGTAGTCGACGCCCTGCTCGCACTGCTCGATCACGGTGTCGCGGTAGATCTCCCACGTCAGCGCCGTCGGGTCGCCGCCGACCTTCTCGAGTGCCTGGTAGATCGGCACGGTACCGACCGGCACCGGCGAGTTGCGCAGGATCCATTCGCGGGTCTGGTGGATGTCCTTGCCGGTTGACAGGTCCATGATGTTGTCCGCGCCCCACCGGGTGGCCCAGACCATCTTCTCGACCTCCTCGGCGATCGAGGAGGTGACCGCGGAATTGCCGATGTTCGCGTTGATCTTCACCAGGAACCGCTTGCCGATGATCATCGGCTCGGACTCGGGATGCTTGTGGTTGGCTGGGATGACGGCGCGTCCGGCCGCCACCTCCTCGCGCACTATCTCGGCTGAAACACCTTCGCGGGCAGCGCAATAGCGCATCTCGGCGGTGATGACCCCGGCCCGGGCCCAGGCCAGCTGGGTTCTGGCCCCGTCGATCGCATCGGGTTTGGCCCAGTCGTCGCGGGTCTTCGGCAGGCCGGCCTCGAGGTCGATGTGTGCGTCGGCGTCGGTGTACGGGCCGGACGTGTCGTACAGGTCGAGGTGCTCGCCATTGGTCAGGTGGACTCGGCGGACGGGCACCGACAGGCCATCGATTTTCAGGTACTGCTTGGAGCTGCCCTCGATCGGGCCGGTGGTGACGGTGGTACCGGAAACAGAGGTGTCCCTCATGCGTGCTCTCCCTACGCCGGCATTACCCGGTCAGGTTCAACGGTCGACGGCCCTGTCGCTCGAAGAGCTAGCCGTCATCTCAGCCCGCTGGTGCGAGCCCCCGTGGGATGTGTAGTTGTCGCGATGACCCTAGCGCCTGGCGCCCGATCGCCGTCCGGCGGCGTTGTCATCGTCGCCGATACAAACCCGGTATACGGCTCCTCTTCCGCCTTGCCGGACGACGATCGTTTCACCAGGTGCATCCGTCTCAGGGACTTCTTGGCGCAAACGGGCACGGCGAACGGGGCCCGCTCCTATAGTGGCGGAAATCACATTGTGATTACGGATCGGGCAAGGAGACGGGTACATGATCACGGAATCGCCGACGGCAGAGGTGACGAACAATGCAGGTCAGAACCGGTTCGAGCTGCGGCTCAACGGGGACCTCGTCGGCATCCTCGGTTATTACGACTTGGACACGCGCGGGGCGAGGCGGCCATCGGCTGCGACACCGATCGTCTCGTTCATGCACACCGTGATCGTCGAGGACTTCGGCCATCGGGGACTCGCGGCGGTGATGGTGCGCCGCGCCCTCGACGCGGCGCGCGGCTACGGCTGGAAGGTCCGGCCGGTCTGCACGTATCTCCAGCGATTCGTCGCCGACAACCCCGAGTACCGGGACCTCATCGTCCCGGTGTGAGTCTTTCTGGTGCCGATTAGGCCACGATTGGATGGTGACTGGGCAACAAATCGCCCCATCGGCCCCAAATCGGGCGACCCAGCCGGGGCGGGACTGCTTCCATGGTGAGGTGTCTCACATTTTCAAGCGGCATCCTGTCCCGGCAGCGGTGGTGACGGCGCCCGCCCCTGCCCCAGCGAACCCGGCGCTGGCGCGCGTCGTGGACAACCCCTCGCATTCCCGCTTCGACCTCTGGGTCGGCGACGAGCTGATCGGCATCCTCGGCTATCGCGGCGTGGGGGAGTCGACCGAGTTCGCCGGCGGCCGCGGTGAGGTGGTCGCGCTCATGCACACGGTCGTCAAGGAGGAGTTCGGCGGTCGCGGCTGGGCCGCGGTGCTGGTCGGCGACGTGCTGGCGCTGTCGAGGGAACGCGGCTGGCGGCTGCGCCCGGTCTGCACATATGTGCAGCGTTACCTGGGTGTCCACCCCGAGGAACTGGACCTGCTCGTCGACGACGACTTCAGCCCCTTCCCGAATTCGACGTAGCCCACCCGTAAAGCGGCAACTGCCCCTATGCTTCCCCTGACCCGTTGCGGTCGGGGCTCGAAAACGGGGATCTCGAACAGGTTTGGACTTCCCCAGCCCCGGGCGGTGACGGGCGCATGCCATCGCTCCGCGTGTCGGCGCGCCGTGTAACTGGGGGAAGAATGACGATCGTTGTCGCTGCGCGCAAGGGCGCCCAGTGCAAGTCCGCTCGGGTGGCCGGGCTCTCGTCCGATGTCAGGGCTGGGACGGCCTCGCTGGCCGTCGCGCTCGGTGTGGCGGCCTTCGGGATCGCCTCCGTTGGCATCGCGCCGCCCGCGCAGGCGGGCCCGATCCGGGAGCTCGCGAAGTTCGTCGCGACCCAGGTCGAGGCGAGCACCGCGCAGATCAAGCTCGAGTCCGGGCGCTTCGTCCGGGACACCCAGACGAACGCGATCGCCGCGGTCAACGAGGCGGGCCGGATCCTGGAGAACCTGCCGCTGCGCCTCGAGGTCGACGGCGCGGTCCAGGGCATCACCTACTCGATCTCCGAGGGCGGCAAGGTGGTGTCGGCGGTCATCGACACCACGATCGCCATCGGCGGCGTCGTGGCATCGGAGGCCGTCAACCAGGTGGGCGCCCTCGCCGAGGAGTGCGTGAAGTCCGGGGTGAAGCCCGCCATCGCGGGCGCGCTGACCGGCGCGGTGACCGCGGCGTCCGCCGCTGGAGTGGCCGCGGGCCCGGCCGGCCTCGTCGGTGGGGTGGCCGCAGGCGCCGCCTCGGGCGCGGTGACCGGCTTCGCCGGTGGCTGCGCGGACGGCCTGGTCAAGCAACTCGTCCGATAGCGTCCGCGGGTCCGCGCGGAGTCAGTTCGCGCGGACCCCGAGTCGCCAGAGCGAGACGACCTCCGCCGCGCGGACCGCGGCCAGCGGGTCGTGCCGGCCGGGACCATCGGGGTTGCGGTCCCCGCTCGCGCGCGGGTGTCGCGGCCGGGTGTCGGCGCGGCCGAGCACCGTCAGTCCGGCCCGCTCGAACTGGTCCGTCAGCTGCGCCCTTGTCCGCAGGCCGAGGCGTTCGGCCAGATCGGAGAGCACCAGCCAGCCCTCGCCGCCGGGGTTGAGATGGTCCGGCAGGCCCCGGACGAATTCGGTGAGCATGTGCCCCTTGCGGTCGAACACGCCCAGCTCGATTGACGACGTCGGCGCGGCTGGTACCCAGGGCGGGTTGCACACCACCAGGTCGGCCCGGCCCGTCGGGTAGACGTCGGTGCGGATCACCTCCACCCGGTCGGCGAGGCCGAGCCGCTGCAGGTTGTCCGTCGCGCAGGCCACCGCGCGCGGTTCGATGTCGGTGGCGACCACCCGTCCGACGCCCCGCCGCGCCAGCACGGCGGCGAGCACACCGGTCCCGGTGCCGAGGTCGAACGCCGTTCCGGTGCTGGGTAACTGCGCCTGCGCGACCAGGTCGACGTACTCGTTCCTGGTGGGGGCGAACACGCCGTAGTGCGGGTGGATCCGCGCGTCCAGAGCCGGGATCATCACGCCGCGCCGCCGCCACTCGTGCGCCCCGACCGCCCCGAGCAGCTCCTGCAGCGAGACCACGCTCGGCCCGGTCGCGTCGCCGTACGCCTCACGGCACGCCTCCCGGATGTCGGGGGCGCGGCGGAGATCGATGCCGAAGTCCGCGTCGAGCTCGATCAGGATCATGCTCAGGATGCGGGTGCGGTGCGCCTTGGCCTGCCGATGCCGGTGGAAGGTGACGGCGAGGTCGGGATCCGGCTTGACCTGCAGGCGGTCGAGCCGGCGCTTGAGCGCGTCGAGGAGCTGCCTGGCGCCGAGGAAGTCGCCGCGCCAGAGCATCGCGGTGCCCTCGGACGCCAGCCGCAGCGCGTCGTCGGCGCGCAGCTCGTCGCCCGCGGTCTCGACCTTCTTCGGCGGCTTGCCGCTGCTGTTGGTCCGCCACGGCGCCGAGCGGCGTTCGCCGTCCTCGAGCCATTCGACCTCGATGTGGTCGAGCTGGTCGCGCGGGGTCTCCACGGGCGGACTCCTTGCGATGGGGGCGGCGCGACGCCTGCGAAGCACGCCCGGATCGGGCGGACACGGTGGATGAATCGTAGACCGGTCGGACGAACGCCCCGAAATTGGAGAGCACTGCTCTTGTTTTCTCGGCCGCCATGGTGAACACTGCTCGTAAGAGAGAGCGCTGCTCTCGCGAGTGAGGAGGCGAACATGGTCGACACAGCACAGCGGGTGGGCACCGACCGCGCACGGGCGGCGGCCGCGGCGTCGTTCGGAGCGGCAGGGGTGCTGTTCCTGCTCTACCCCGCGGTCCGGCCCTACTCGGACTACCTGAACCAGGCCACCATGGAGGGCGCCCGGGCCTATGCGTCCGGCGCGTGGGTCGCGGCGCACTTCTTCGGGATGATCGGGTTCCTGCTGCTCGGACTCGCCGTGCAGGCACTACGCGAGATCCTCCGCGGCACTGACGGGAATCGCGCAGGCGTCGCCGCGACGGTACTGACCTGGGTCGGGGTCGGCCTGACCCTGCCCTATTACGGCGCCGAGGACTTCGGGTTGCACGCGATCGGCGGACGCGCGGTCGCGGCGGGGACCCCGGAGCTGCTCGACCTGGTCGACAACGTTCGTGGCGGCGGCACCCAGATGACCATGTTCGCGACGGGGCTGCTGCTGGTCGCCGCGGGCGCGGTCGCCGCGGCGGTGGGGATCTGGCGTTCCGGGGTGCTGGCGCGATGGAGCGGGGTCCCGCTCGCGGTCGGGTTCGTCCTGTTCATCCCGCAGTTCTTCGGCAGCCCGTGGATGCGGGTCGCGCACGGGGTGCTCGTGGCGGCGGGGGCGCTGTGGCTGGCCGCCGAACTGCTGCGCGCTCGCCGCGTCTCCGGCTAGTCCAGCTCGACCACGACCGGGGCGTGATCGCTTGCGCCCTTGCCCTTGCGCTCCTCGCGGTCGATGGCGGCCCCGGAGACCCGCTCGGCCAGCGCGGGGGAGCCGAGGGCGAAGTCGATCCGCATGCCCTGACGCTTGGGGAATCGCAGCTGGGTGTAGTCCCAGTAGGTGTACACGCCGGGGCCGGGGGTGAACGGACGGGCGACGTCGACGAACCCGGCCTCCTCGAAGGCGAAGAAGGCGTCCCGCTCCGGCTGCGACGTGTGCGTCTTGCCCTCGAACAGCGCCGGGTCCCAGACGTCCTCGTCGGTGGGCGCGACGTTCCAGTCACCGACCAACGCGATCTGCGCGTTCGGGTCCTGCGCCAGCCACTTGGCGGCGTCGTCGCGCAAGGTCGCCAGCCAGTCCAGCTTGTACGCGTAGTGCGGATCGCTCAGCTCGCGGCCGTTCGGCACGTACAGGCTCCACACCCGGACCCCGCCGCAGGTGGCGCCGATGGCCCTGGCCTCGACCACCGGGGTCGCGATGTCCAGGCTGTCGGCGGCCTGCTTGGCGAAGCCGGGCTGCCCCTCGAAGCCGACCTGCACGTCCTCGAGCCCGACGCGGGAGATGATCGCGACGCCGTTCCACTGGCTAAGCCCGACGTGGGCCACCTCGTAGCCGAGGTCGGTGAACCGTTCCGTGGGGAACTGGTCGTCGCGGCACTTGGTTTCCTGGATCGCCAGCACGTCGGTGTCGGTCCGCGTCAGCCAGTCCACGACCCGATCCGTCCGGGCCCGCACCGAGTTCACATTCCACGTCGCCAGTCGCATTGAAGGCAGCCTAGTGCGACGGCAACGGCGCCCTCCGGTCGGTCTGGAGGGCGCCGTCGTCGCGCGGATGCCGGTGGGTTACCAGGCGGTGCCAGGCGCGGCCGCGTAGCGGTACCGGTGGTGGTCGAGCATCCCCATGGTCCGGTACAGCGCGATCGCCGCCTCGTTGTCGGCGACCACCTGGATGTACGCGTGCGTCGCGCCCCGGTCCCGGCCCCAGCGGATCATCTCCGCGCAAATCAACATCCCGAGTCCGCGCCGACGGTGGGCGGCCGCCACCTCCACCGCGCTCAGGCCGACCCAGCGCCTGCCGTCGGGGGCCTCGGTCACGGCGGCGCGGGCGATCGCGAGCAGTTCGGTGCTCGGGCTGCCGAGCCGGCCGAAGCCGAGCTCACCGTCGCGTACCGCCCCGAGCACCTCCGGCGCGCAGTCCGGCAGAGCGGCACCGTTGTGGTCGTACAACGGCAGCCACTGATCGTCCGGTTCGCCGGAGACGGTGACGAGCGATTCCCCGTCGGGCAGCGTGAGGTTCGCGATTTCCGCGGCCATCACCAGCACCTCGTCGGAGGTCTCCCAGTCGTCGGGGGCGTTGCCGAGCCGATCCGGCAGCAGCAGCCGCAGCGGCTGGTCGCGGTCGGCGTACCACTTCTGCAGTCTCTCGAGGGTGTCGCCGCTGTAGAGGTCGCCGATCCGGTCCGCCTTGCCGAGCGGGGACGCGGAGTTGGCCCGGCCGGTGAACCCGCCACCGGAGCGGGCCAGCCACCCATTGATCCAGCTCTGCTCGAGGCCGGGCCAGCCGTCGGCTGCTGCCAGTTCGAGCGCGCGGATCTCCCGGCTCAGGATCGGCCGGGCACCGATCGACTTGAGCGCGACGACCTGGTCGGGGACGACCTGGACCACCCGCCCGTCCGGAGCGCGGACGACGACGGCGGGGGTGAGCGACACCAACTCCCCGATGATGTCGGTCAGCGGCTGCGGATAGCCGGGCGGCAGCTTGTATCGCAGCACCACCCGGCTTCCGAGCACGATGTCAGTCATCGTGGCCGAACGGATCCTCGACGGTGCCCGGGACCCAGCTCTGGCCCGGGACGCCCCAGCCGGCGCGCTTGATGGTCTTCTTCGCGGCCCTGGCGTTGCGGCCGATCAGCATGTCGACGTAGAGGAACCCATCGAGGTGTCCGACCTCGTGCTGGAGCATCCGGGCGAAGAACCCGGTGCCCTCGATCTCGACCGGCGAACCGTCGGCCTCGGTACCGGTCACCTTGGCCCACTCGGCGCGGCCGGTCGGGAACTGCTCGCCGGGCACGGAGAGGCAGCCCTCTTCGTCGTCGTCGGGGTCCGGCATGGTCTCGGGGATCTCCGAGGTCTCGAGTACCGGGTTGACCACGGCGCCGCGCCGACGGATCGAGTTCCCGTCGGCGTCGATGTCGGGGCAGTCGTAGACGAACAGACGCAGCGCGACACCGACCTGATTTGCCGCGAGGCCGACACCGTTCGCGACGTCCATCGTCTCGTACATGTCACCGATCAGTTCGGCGATCTCCGCCGGCGATTGGGTGACGGGCCGCGTGGGCTCGTGGAGCACCGGATCGCCCACGATCCGGATCGGAAGTATTGCCATTTGATCAAGGATAGTGGGGCGGCCCGACGCGACGCGCCAGCACCGCAACCAGGTCGGCCCCGAGCGGATCGTGGTTGAATAATCTTGAGAAGAACAGATATGTAATTCGTTGCCCGGTCATGTGAAGCCAGCCGGGTGGCCGGGGAACTTTGGTTTCGATGCATCACGCATGAGCAGTGGCGTTGGGCGAGAGCTCGAAGTTGAGGGAGTGAGATGGACGGGGCAGCGGCGCGTAACCGGAATTCCGAGCAGACCGACCCGCAGGACGCGAACGAGATCGGCGAGGACGGACTGACCCGCCGGGACCACGACATCCTGTCCTTCGAGCGCCAGTGGTGGAAGTACGCGGGCGCCAAGGAAGAGGCCATCAAGGAACTCTTCGACATGTCCGCGACCCGCTACTACCAGGTGCTGAACGCGCTGGTCGACCGTCCGGAGGCCCTCGCGGCCGACCCGATGTTGGTCAAGCGGCTGCGCCGCCTGCGGGCGAGCAGGCAGAAGGCGCGCGCCGCCCGCCGCCTCGGATTCGACATCACCTAGGTGTCGACGGACGCGGCGCGGCCTCTAAGGTCATTGGAGTGAGCACCCCCGAGCAGCCGAGCGGACCGCCGCTTCGTGCGTTCGCGATGGTCCTGATTGCGCTCGCGATCGCCTTCGCCGGCATCGGCGCCATGTCGCTGTCCGGTTCCGATTCCGATTCCGAGTCGCCGCAGCCCGAGACCACGTCGAGCGTGGCGCGGGTGGCGGGCAACGGCGCCAGCCCGGTCACCTCGGCGCGGCCGCCGGCCGCGATCGCGCCGACCACAGCCGCCGCGACCACCACGACCGCCGTCACCAGCACGACCGCGCCCATCCTGGACAAGTCGGCTGTGCCGGTCCGGGTTCTCAACAACAGCACGGTGAGCGGCCTGGCCGCGAAGACCGCGACGACGCTCGAGTCCGACGGTTGGACGGTCGGCGAGACCGGCAACTACAGCGACGGCTCGGTGAGCACGACCACCGTCTTCTACTCGGCCTCGTCGCCTGCGGAGAAGCAGGCCGCGACGGAGATCGCCGCGACGCTGGGAGTGACAGCCGAACCGCGGTTCGCGGGCATCGTCAGCGCCTCGCCCGGCGTCATCGTGATCGTCACCGCCCCGTAGGGCATGTCCGAGGGGGCGGACGGCCGATCCGCTCGCCTGTCTATGATCAGTTCACTTCCAGCCCATCTAGAAGGAGCGGTTTGATGGCCCTGCTTACCCGACGCGACTCGCACCTCGGCGGTGCCGAGAACGCACGCCGTCCCGCCCGCGCGTCCTGGCGCGTCGTCGCCCCGATGGTCGCGGTAGCGGCCGTTGGCCTCACCGCGTGCTCCAACGGTCAGGAGCCGAGCGATGTCCCCGGCACCACGCCTGCGGTGTGGACGGGCGCGGCCGCACCGGCCGCAGGCCACGGCGCAGCCGCTGAAGGTGGCCACGGCGGCGCGTCGACGGCCGTGCAGGACCAGGTCGACGTCGAACTCAAGGACGCGAAGGGTGCCGAGGTCGGCACCGTCCGGTTCACCGACGGCAACGGGTTCGTCCAGGTCTCCGTCGAGGCGGAGCACCTCACACCCGGCTTCCACGGCCTGCACGTGCACGAGGTCGCCAAGTGTGAGGCGAACTCGGTGGCACCGTCCGGCGGTGCGCCCGGTGACTTCCTTTCCGCGGGTGGACATTTCCAGGCGGAGGGGCACACCGGGCACCCCGCGAGCGGCGACCTGACCTCCCTGCATGTGCGCGAGGACGGCTCCGCGGAGCTGGTCACCAGCACCGACGCCTTCACCCTCGAGGACCTGCGCAACCACGGCAAGGGCACCGCGATCGTCGTGCACGCCGGCGCGGACAACTTCGGCAACATCCCGAACCGCTACACCCTGCCGGACAACGCTCCGGTTCCGGATCAGACCACGCTGGCCACCGGTGACGCCGGCGGCCGCGTCGCCTGCGGCATCATCGAGTAGGACCCGCAACTCGACACGAACCCTCACCGTCGCGGTGGGGGTTCGTCTCGTTTCCGGCGCCGGGTCCCCGTGGCGGCGACGGTCCGTTTGCTGTGGTTGGATTCGTAGCGTGGGAGTCCACTTCGCCGGTTCACCCCGGCCGACAATCGGCGTGGAGTGGGAGATCGCCCTGGTCGACAAGACCACGCGCGATCTCTCGAACACCGCGGGGCAGATATTTGACGCGGCGCATTCCCTCGCGGGCGGTGAGACACCCCGCCTGCACAAGGAGTTGTTGCGCAACACCGTCGAGTTGGTCACCGGGATCTGCGACACCGTCGGCGAGGCGATCGACGACCTGAGCGAGACCCTGCACCTGGTGCGCAGGGTCTCCGATCCGCTCGGCGTCGACCTGTTCTGCGCGGGCACGCACCCGTTCGCGGAGTGGTCCACCCAGCAGCTGACCCGCAGCCCGCACTACGACGAGATGATCGAGCGCACCCAGTGGTGGGGCAGGCAGATGCTGATCTGGGGCGTGCACGTGCACGTCGGGGTGTCCTCGGCCGAGCGAGTCTTCCCGATCCTCAACGCACTTCTCGTGAAGTACCCTCACCTGCTTGCACTTTCGGCCTCGTCGCCGATGTGGACCGGCGTGGACACCGGGTACGCCAGCAACCGCGCGTTGATGTTTCAGCAGTTGCCCACTGCCGGACTGCCGTTCCAGTTCGAAACCTGGTCGCAGTTCGAGGGATTCGCCCACGACCAGCTCAAGACGGGTGTCATCGACAAGCTCGGCGGGCTGCACTGGGACATCAGGCCCGCGCCGCAGTGGGGCACCATCGAGGTGCGGGTCTGTGACGGCATCTCCACCAGGACCGAGCTCGGCGCAATTGTGGCCCTCATTCACTGCCTGGTGGTGTATTTCGACCGCAGGCTCGATGCAGGCGACGAGCTGCCGGGGATGCCGCCGTGGCACGTGCAGGAGAACAAGTGGCGGGCCGCGCGGTACGGGCTCGACGCGGAGATCATCCTCGACGCCGACAGCAACGAGCGGCTCGTCACCGATGACCTGGACGATCTGCTCGAGCAATTGGCGCCGGTGGCGAGGTCGCTCGGCTGCGCCGACGAGCTGGCGCGGGTGGCCGACATCCCCCGACGCGGCGCGTCCTACCTCCGGCAGCGTCAGGTGGCCGCGGCGTCCGACGGCGACCTGACGCTGGTCGTCGATTCGCTGGTGAACGAGCTCGACACGTAAGACCCCGTTCACGCTCCGTTTACTATGTACCGGTGCTGATCAACGACTCGCCGGTCCCCGGGGCCGGTCGATACTCGCTGCGGTCGCACCCCATCCTCATCTCGGCAGGCGTCGTGCTCGTCGCGACGCTGATCGCACTGCAACTGGTCGCGCTGCGGTTCGGCTTCGAGGGCCCGCTGCACAGCCTGGCCAAGGATTTCGTCGGTACCCCCAAGTCGATGTCGCTGCCGTGGGCGGGGTTCGCGCTCGCCCTGGTCGGGCTCACGAACCGGCAGCGGATCCGCGCGCTGGTCATCGCGGTCGCCCTCGATCTGATCTTCGCCGTCGGCCGGCTGCTGCTCGACGGTCCGGTGGCCATCGGGAACGGCCCCACCCTCGTGCTGACCGGGATCGGGCTCTACGCGGCGGTGCGCTGGACCGGCGAGCAGCGTCGCAGCGCGCTGCACGGCGTCGGGCTCGGCGCCCTGCTGATCCTGGCCACCAAGGTCGGCGACGTCTGGCTGCAGATCACCGTGCTGACCAGGCCGCTGGTGCTCGACGAGTACCTGCTGCTGGCGGACCGGGCACTGGGCAATCCGTCCTGGGTGATGGGCGGCGTGGTCGACTCGCTCGGCGGCGTCGGCTACGGGGTGCTGCACTGGGTCTATATCGAGCTGCCGGTCGCGGCGATCGTGGTCGCGCTGTATCAGCTGCGAGGCGGCTGGCCGTCGCACTACCTGGTGCGCACCTTCCTGTTGATCGGGCTCATCGGCCCGCTGTTCTACGTGCTCTTCCCGGTGGTCGGCCCGGACTTCGCGTTCGGCACCGCCGGTGAGGGTTCCCAGCTCGGCAACTACTGGCCGAACGTGGTGCCGTCCATCGTCGACCCGGCGGCGATCCCGTTCGACAGTCCCGCGCCACGCAACTGCATGCCGAGCCTGCACACCGCCTGGGCCCTGGCGATCTTCATCCATTCCAGGGGTGGCCCGAGGTGGCTGCGCTGGGGCGGCGCCTTCTGGCTGGTGGGCACGCTGATGGCCACGCTCGGCTTCGGCTACCACTACGGCGTCGACCTGGTCGCGGGTGTGGTGCTCTGCCTGACCCTGGAGGCGGCGCTGCGCGATCCCGAGCGCGGCTGGGCGCGCTTCCGGGTGCGGCTCGTGGTCGGCGGGGCGGTCGCGTTCGCCGCACTGCTCCTCGGCTACCGGTACCTGGCGGTCGAGATCGCCGAGTACCCCGTGCTTTTCGGTCCGCTGATCCTCGGCGTGATGGCCGTGGTGGTGGTCGCCTTCTACGCGAGCTTCTTCGCCGCGCCGGGATCCGCGCTCGGGCGGTGGGGCGGTCGGGTCGAGGCCGACACGGTGCCGGTGAGCGTCGCGAGTTAGCGGATCGCTCGCCCGTGGCGGGGTGCGGCTGCGGGCCAAGGGTTCGGTCCGCTACGGTGACCTCGATTCGACGGACTGCGTGAGGAAGTTCGGGGGGCCGCAAACCACATGCGTCACTTCCGTTACCTGCGAGCCGCTGTCGACGGGACCCAGTGGAGGACGTGTGCGGGAGTCGGTGGGTGTGACCCTCGGCAAGGAGGGCGTGCGGGCGGTCCTCGTCGACGCCGACGTGCCCGGCCTCGGGCCGGTGGACAGCCGCTTCGAGGACCGCGGTGGCGACGATGTCGGGCGGGCAACCTCGGCCGTCGGCCAGATGGTGGACCGGGCCAGGCACATCGGCCTGGATCCGGTGGCGGTCGGCGTCGTCGCGGCGGACCCGGCGGCGGCGGTCGCGATCGAGGCGCAGCTGCGCCGCGACGGACTGCCCCCCGTCGCGGTGGTCGGTGCGGCCGAGGCCCGGCTGGCCTTCCTGCGCTCGATGCCGGAGTTGGCCGCCGCCAGGACCGCGCTCGTCCTGGCCGAGTGGCCGGGCGAGGTCCTCGCCCACGCGGTCGACCTGCGGTCCGGTGCGGCACAGGCAGGCGTCGAGCGGGTGACCGCGGGGACGTTCACCGACGTGGCCGCCACCACCGCGCTGCTGGAGGAGATGCGGTCGGGTGCCCCGCGCGGCCGAGCCGTCGTCGTCGTGCTCGGGATCCGGCCCTCCGACGCGAGCGTGATCCGTACCGCGGCAGGCGCGCTGGGCCTGGCCGCCGTCGTTCCGTATGCCGGTCGATGGCATCTCGCGACCGGCGCGGCGATCAGCGCGGCGGCGGACCAGACCTCCGTGCCTGCCGCGTTCGCGTCGCCGCAGGGGGAGGCGAAGGCACTCCCCAAGGGCCGGCTGCTCGCAGGCGCGGCCGCGGTCGTCGCCGTCCTGCTCACCGGTCTCGCGGCCGTGGTGGCGACGCCGACGTCGACGCAGGGACCGGTCGCGCCGACCACACCCGAACCGATCGACGTCGCCGAGCTGACGTCGCCCGGCCCGCCCGGACATCCCGGCGATCCGTGTGCGCGGGTCGGCGCGCCCTCGCCCGGACCCACCACCGCGCCGGCGGCCTGGCGTGCGGGCGAGCTCCGGTATTCGGTGCGGTTGGTCAGTGACCCCGACCCGTCGCAGCCGGAGCCGGCGGAACGGCCGTCGACCCGTGGGCCCGGCGCGTCGGGTGTGCCGGGGGCACCGGGAACGTCGGGAGCGCCTGGGGTGTCGCCCGCCGACCCGTGCGGCCGCTGACCCTGGGGTCAGCGTGGGGCGAGGGCTTCGGCCACGAACCGTGCGGCGTTTCCGAAGCCGACCTCGAGCTCGTAGTCGGGATCTTGTCGCCAGTACCGGATCACCGACACATAGACCGCGGCGACCATTTGCGCCAGGAACCGGAGCGGGTAGTCGGTGCGGACCTCGCCGCGATGCAGGCCCGGCTCGAGGATGCGCAGGATCTCGTCGTTGAAACGCTCGGTTCGTTCGACGCTCACTTCCGGACTCGCCAGGTCTCGCTCGAGTTCCCCGGTCACGGCCCGTAGGTAGCCGGGGAACCGGTATGTCGCCTGGACGACGTCGTCGAAGACGAGGCGGATCCTTTCCGCGGTCGTCAGGTCCTGATCGAGGATGCGGTCGATCACGCCCGACAACGCCGTCATGTGACTGGCGTGCAGCGCCGCGAGGACCGAGTCCTTGCTCTGGAAGTAGTTGAAGAACGTCGCACGGGAGACGTCCGCGGTCTCGGCGATGTCATCGATCGTGGTCCCGCCGACGCCACGTTCGGCAAACAGCGTGCGGGCCGCGGTGATCAAGCGAACGCGTGTCTCGTGCTTGTTCCGCTCGCGGCGGCTGAGCGCCTTGTACTCGTCCATCGACTCCCGTGACTCCACTGTGTTGTTTCCCGGCACCGCCGCGCTTCGTGACTCCACAGCGACCCTATCTGTCGGTGGGTTGGATGCCCTGCGTCCGGACTCCGGGGTCGGCAAGCCGGGATCCGCGAATCCCCCCGAATTCATAGACTAGCGTCTATCTTTAGCTTCGAGTCTATAAATTGCAACGCAACGTCCTCCGATGACGAACGATTCGTCGGGGTGAGGAACAGCGCGGAAATCTCGAATGGAGGATGCTGTGGGCGTAGTCGAGTGGCAGCGCAATGGTCGAATCCTGGTCGTACGCATCGAGCGTGAGGAGCGGCGCAACGCGATCAACCTCGAGGTCGCCGAGGGGTTGGAAGCCGCATTCGACCTGCTCGAGGACGACCCCGATCTGTGGGTCGGCGTGCTGACAGGTACCCGAGGCATCTTCTCGGCCGGCACGGACATCCGGGAGCGAGCGGACCTACGGATGCCTCACGGAGGCGAGTATGGCCTCATTCGACGGCCGCGGAACAAGCCGCTGATCGCCGCCGTCGAGGGCTATGCACTCGGAGGTGGCTTCGAACTGGCCCTGGCGTGCGACCTGATCGTCGCCGGACGCACCGCGCAGTTCGGACTGCCGGAAACCAGCCGGGGACTGGTCGCCAGCTCGGGCGCGCTGTTCCGCGCGCCGCGCGCCCTCCCCGTGAACGTGGCCCGTGAACTGTTGATCACGGGTCGGACGCTTGATGCCGATCGCGCGCACCACTTCGGCGTCGTCAACACCGTCGCCGAGCCCGGTCGCGCCCTCGACGAGGCGATCGTGCTGGCGGGGCGGGTGTGCGAGGCGTCTCCTGTCGCGGTGCGCGCGAGCCTGAGTGCGTTGCGTGCGCTCGGCGCGGAAATCGATTCCGTCGGTTGGAAGGTCACCGAGGAGGCGCTCGGCGAGGTGATGAGCTCAGACGACTTTCGAGAGGGCATCGAGGCGTTCGCCGAACGGCGTAGGCCGGTCTGGCGGGGGCGGTGAGCTCGAAACAGGCAGTGGAAACAACATCTTTCGAGAGGTCGGGATGACGCAACGTAGAGGTAGGGCCATCGCGATGAGCGTCGACGAGGCGAACGAGTTCCTCGCGGCCGAGCGAACATGTCGGGTGGCGACCACCGCGCCGGACGGACGCCCGCACGTGGCGCCGCTGTGGTTCGTCTGGGACGGAGAATCCCTGTGGCTCAATTCCATCGTGCGGAGCAAGCGGTGGGCCGACCTGCGTCGTGACGCGCGGGTCGCGATCGTGATCGACGCAGGCGAGCAGTTCCACGAGCTGCGCGGCGTAGAGATCAGCGGCAACGCCGAGGTCGTTGGCGAGGTGCCCCGTTCGTCCGAGCCCGACGATCGGGTGGCGAATGCGGAGTTGCTCTTTGCCCGCAAGTACATGGGCGGCGATCACTTCATGGCCGACGGCCGACACGCGTGGCTACGAATCAAGGCCGACGAGATCGTCAGCTGGGACTTCCGAAAGAACGCTGCGCTGCAGCAGTGGTCTCGCTAGCTGACCGTCACCCGATCTCGACGCCTCAGCCGGGCCGGGACAGTGACTCAGCCGAGGCCGAGGCCGTCAATACACAACGAGAAGAACGGAGGTATCAGCATGACCGCCGAAAGTGTGATGCCAGAAGGTGTCGAGGCGAACATCACGACCACCGAGACGAACCTGGATGATCTTCGGGCTCGACTGGTCGGATGGTTGAGCAAACAGCTCGGCGTGGGCAGTGAGCCGCGCGTGTACAACCTGTCGCGGCCCGGACACTCGGGAATGTCGAGTGTGTCGGTGCTTTTCGATCTGGACTGGACGGTCGACGGTGTCGATCACACGGCCGAGTTGGTCGCCCGTCTCGCTCCCGAGGCCACCGCGTTCCCCGTCTTCCCGGGTTACGACCTGCGGCACCAGTTTGACGTCATGGCTGCGGTGCGCGAGCGCAGCAACGTCCGGGCCCCGCGGGTGCGGTGGGTGGAGACCTCCAGCGAGGCGCTGGGAAACCCCTTCCTGGTGATGGACCGGGTCTCGGGTGCCGTACCCGTCGACAATCCGCCGTACGTGTTCGGCGGCTGGCTGCACGAGCTGGACGCCGATGCGCGGGCCCGGATGCAGGCGGCAAGCGTCGAGGTTCTCGCGAACGTCCACGCCATCGAGAACCCGGAGTCCGCGGTGCCGTCGCTCGCGGTCGCCGAGGGGGAGTCGGCGCTGCGCCTGCACTTCGAGAACGAGCGGTCCTACTACGAGTGGACCAGGCGCGAGGACGGGTTGCGGATTCCCATCCTGGAGAAGGCGTTCGACTGGCTCGAGCAGAACTGGCCGGAGGATCCGTCGCCCGATGTCCTGTGCTGGGGCGATGCCCGCATCGGCAACATCATGTACGACGGCACCGATGCTGCCGCGGTGTTGGACTGGGAGTCTGCGGTTCTGGCCCCGCGTGAGCTGGACCTGGGCTGGTTCATCTTCTTCCACCGCATGTTCCAGGACATGGCCGAGCAGTTCTCGATGCCGGGGCTGCCCGCGATGTTCACCCGCGCCGACGTGGTTTCGCAGTACGAGCAGACCACGGGCGTGGAGTTGCGTGACCTCGACTTCTACCTCGCTTACGCGGCGCTGCGGCACGGAATCGTGATGTCGCAGATCGAACGCCGCCGGATCCACTTCGGCGAGGTGGAGGTTCCCGAGAACCCCGACGAGTACGTGATGCACCACCGCATGCTTGCGCAGCTGATCGACGAAACCTACGAATGGGAGAAGAAATGAAGCCGGTTCCGCTCGACGAGTTCCCGGTCCACCAGGCTCCGTTGTCGATGGCGCACGTCGCCACCAGCGACCGGAACTTCTACGACCGCTGCTACTTCAACGCCCACGATCGCACCGGCGACGTCTTCCTCGTCACCGGCCTTGGCGTGTACCCGAACCTCGGCGTCGTCGACGCCTTCGCGACTGTGCGCCGCGGTGGCAGTCAGACCGCGGTCCGCTTCTCGGACGCCCACGACCAGCGCTCGACGGACGCCGCGGTCGGCGGCTACCGGATCGAGGTCGTCAAGCCGCTGCAGACGATTCGGGTGATCTGCGAGCACGAAGACCTGTCCCTCGACATGACGTGGGAGGGCGCGTTCGACTCCGTGCTCGAGGAACACCACATGCTCATGGCGGGACCGCGTGCCATCCTCGACGCGACTCGCTTCGCGCAGGTCGGCAGCTGGGCAGGCACGTTGAGTGTGGGCGGCGAGGATCTGGTCGTCGACCCGGCGGTGTGGACCGGTAGCCGGGACCGTTCCTGGGGTATCCGTCCCGTCGGCGAGGCGGATCCGCAGGGCCGCATGGCGGACGAGCCCACCGGTGGACACTGGTGGACATACGTGCCGCTCCGCTTCGAGGACTTCGCCCTGATGGTCATCGTGCAGGAGAGCCCCGACGGGCACCGCACCCTCAACCACGCGACCAGGATCTTCCCGGACGGCCGCGTCGAACAGCTCGGCTGGCCCCGCATCGAGATCGACTACCGCAGCGGGACTCGCCATCCGGAGAGTGCGCGCCTGCACCTGACCACGCCGTCCGGTGAGCCGCTCGTCGTCGATATCGACACGATCGGGTTCGTCGCCCTCAACGTCGGCGCCGGCTACGGCGGCGACACCGACTGGACCCACGGTCAGTGGCGCGGACGGAACTGGAGCTCGTCGTCCGTATATGACCTCACGGAACCCGCGATCGTCGGCAAGCTGCCCTACGGAACCATCGATCACATCGCCCGCGCGACGTGCAACGGACAAGAGGGCTGGGGAATGTTCGAGCATGCCGTCATGGGCCGCCACGATCCCTCCGGGTTCGTCGGCTGGCTCGACATGGCGCCCTGAGCGCCCCAGTGCCGTAACGCAATACCTTTCAGTAAGGGGAATTCTCATGACAGTGGTAGACCTGTCCCTCGAGGGAAAGACCGCTCTGATCACCGGAAGTTCGCGTGGCATCGGTCTGTCGATCGCCGAACTGTTCGCCGAGCACGGTGCCGAGGTGGTGCTGGTGTCGCGCAAGCAGGATGAGCTCGACCAGGTGGCGGAGAAGATCAATGCCGCCGGCGGCCGCGCCCACGCGATCGCGGCTCACATGGGCAAGCAGGAGGACGTGCGGGCGCTGGTGCGCGAACTCGCTGCGCGTGAGCTCGAAGTGGACATCCTGGTCAACAACGCAGGCATCAGCCCGCCGAACGGCAAGCCGCTCGTCGACACGACGGAAGCGTTGTGGGACAAGGTCATGGACGTCAACCTCAAGGGCCCGTTCTTCCTCAGTGCGGCACTCGGCAAGGCGATGGCGGAGCGTGGACGAGGCGGCTCGATCGTCAACATCAGCACCACCTCGGCCCTTCAGGCGCAGCCGGAGATCGGTACGTACTGCATCTCCAAGGCCGCGTTGAACACGATGACCCGCAACTTCGCGCGGGAGCTCGGTCCGGCCGGTGTCCGTGTCAATGCGATCTCGTGCGGTGTGATAGCGACGCTGATGGGGGATCACACCCTGAACGATCCCGAGCGCCGCGAGATGTTCCTCAAGATCAGCCCGATCAAGCGGGCCGGCCTGCCTGAGGAGATTGCCAGGACGGCACTGATGCTCGCGTCCGACGTCACCAGCTACACCACCGGTGTCATCCTGCAGGCCGACGGAGGTGTCCTGGCATGACGGCGACAAGCACCATCGCCGAGCTGGTCCGCCGGCGCGCCGAGGACGACAACATCGCACTCTACGAGGGCGATCGGCAGTGGACGTACCGCGAGTTCGTCGACCTGTGCGCGGAGCGCGCGCAGTTCCTGCTGGCGCAACGCACGACCGGTCCGTTCCATGTCGGGATCCTGATGGACAACCGCGTCGAGTTCCCGATCTGGATTGGCGCCTGCGCGCTGGCCGGGGCGACCATGGTGGGGCTGAACAGCACCCGCCGCGGTCCCGACCTCGCGCGGGACATCCGCCACACGGACTGCCAGTTGGTGATCACCGAGGATCGGTACGCGGAGGAGTTGCGCGCACTCGATCACGGTCTCGGCGCCGGTCGGTGCATCGATGTCGATGCACCCGAACATGATTCGGTGATCGCACCGTACCGCGGTGCGTCGATTCCGGACGTGGAGGTGACACCGCAGGACGTCGCGATGCTGATTCTGACGTCCGGATCCACCAGCGCCCCCAAGGCGTGCGTCTGCACGCACGGGCGCATCGTCTCGATGGTGGATCTGGTGACGGGATTCGCGGGCCACGGCCCGGACACCGTCAGCCTCGTGAGCATGCCGTGGTTCCACGCCGGGGCGATCAACCAGGGCTGGCTGCCTGCCCTCGCGTGCGGCTCGGCGACGGTCGTCGCGCGCTTCTCGGTGTCGCGGTTCGTGTCCACGGTGCGGCGCTACGGCGTCACCCACTTCAACTACGTGGGCAAGCCGCTCGCCTACCTCCTGACCGCGCCCGAATCGCCGGACGATTCGGACACGACGCTGCGCATCGTGATGGGCAACGAAGCGGCGAACGACGACATCGACCGGTTCGCGGCGCGATTCGGCTGCCAGGTCAACGACGGGTACGGCTCCACCGAAGGCGGCGTCGGGATCTACCGCACGGTCGACATGCCGCGCGGCTGCCTCGGGGTGGCCGCGTCGGAGACCATGCGGGTGTACGACCCCGCGACCGTCACCGAATGTGTCCGTGCGGTGTTCGACGAGAACGGGTCGCTACTCAACGCCAACGAGGCCATCGGCGAGATGGTCAACACCGCCGGTGCCGCGAGCTTCGAGGGGTACTGGAAGAACCCGGAGGCGGACGCCAAGCGGGTCCGCCACGGGATCCTCTGGACCGGCGATCTCGCGTACCGCGACGAACAGGGGTACTTCTGGTTCGCGGGCCGCGACGACGACTGGCTCCGGGTCGACGGCGAGAACATCGCGTCGGCGCAGATCGAGGAGCTGGTGTACCGGCATCCCGACGTGGTGCTGGCGGGCGTGTATGCGGTGCCCGACGCGGTGGTCGGCGATCGCGCGATGGTCGCCGTGCAGCTCCGGGACGGTGTCGATCCCGCCGACTTCGATGCGGCGGCCTTCGACGAGTTCCTGAGCGGGCAACCGGACTTCTCGCCGAAGTGGGCGCCGGGCTTCGTCCGCGTGTGTCAGGTTCCCACCACGGCGACCTCCAAGGTGCTGCGCAGGCAGCTGCGTCAGGATCGCTGGCGCGTCAGCGATCCGGTGTGGTGGCGTCCCGAGCGGAACGACGATCTGCGTCCGATGACGGATGCGGACGCGGCCGCGTACGAGCAGCTCTGCGGGCAGGAAGCGCTCCGGCGCGTCTGACCGGACGGACGAAGTGGGGGGGGGGGGGGGGGGGGTATAACGCGCCCCCCCCCCGGGGGGGGAGGGGGTGGGGGGGGGGGGGGTGGAGGACCCAAGGGGGGAAGGGGGGGAGGAGG
>NZ_JBHZBV010000006.1:201721-250344 GCF_042754885.1 Rhodococcus sp. NPDC059179
GGGGCGGGGCTCTCCGCGCGGGGGGGGGGGCGCCCGCGGCCCGGCGGGGGGGCCGCCGGCGGGGCGGGGGGGGCGGGCGGATATACCACCCCCCCCCCCGCCCCACTTGGTCGGTCAGCCGTTCGGCTGGTCCTTGATGCTCACCACACGGGTCTCGAGGAAGTCCTCGACACCGGCGGTTCCACCCTCGCGGCCGAAGCCGCTGGACTTGGTGCCGCCGAACGGAAGCTCCACCTCGAGAGCGTTGTGCTGATTGATCCAGACGGACCCGGCGTCGATGCGGTCGGCGACCGCCGACGCCTTCTCGACGGTGCCCCACACGGAGGCGCCCAGGCCGAAGTCCTGGGCGTCGAGGGTGGCCAGGACGGCGTCGATGTCGGTGTAGCCGACCACGGGGAACACGGGCCCGAACTGCTCGAGCGAGACCAGGTCGGTGCTGTCGTCGACATCCCGCACCAACGTCGGTTCGAGGAAGTACCCGGGCAGGTCCGTCCCGCGGCCACCGCCCCTGACGACGGTGCCGCCGGCGGCGATCGCCTTGTCCAGCAATCCCCGTACGAAGTCCAGCTGCGCCTTGTTGTGCAGCGGACCGACCTTGGTTCCGGGCGCGAGTCCGTATCCGACGGGGAGGGCGTCCATGGCGGCGGCGAAGACCTCGCAGAACCGGTCGACCTGGTCGGCGGGCACGTACGCCCGCTTGGGTGCGATACACATCTGGCCGGAGTTGAAGAACGCGCTCCGGGCGAGAGACGTTGCCGCGTAGTCGATGTCGGCGTCGTCGAGCAGGATTGCGGGGTCGTTGCCACCCAGTTCCAGGGTCACGGGGGTGACCGTGTCGGCGGCCTGGCGCATGATCTGCTTGCCGACGCCGGTGGAGCCGGTGAAGGACACCTTGCGCACCTTGCGGTGCTCGACGAGTGCCTTGCCGACCTCGGGTCCGCCGTGGACGATGCCGATGACACCGTCCGGGAGGACCGACTGCAGGATCTCGACCACCTTGCCGACCACGAGCGAGACCGATTCGGCCGGCTTGACGATCACGGTGTTCCCCGCGGCGAGTGCAGGCGCGATCTTCGCGACCATGAGGAAGATCGGAAAGTTCCACGGCACGATCGCCGCCACCACGCCGAGCGGCCGGTGCTCGATGCGCGCGACGCGGCCGACGGCGGCGGGAGCGTCGGTGACATCGTCCCACTCGACTCGAGCGTTGTGCGCGAAGCACTTTGCGGAGATCCAGACCTCGCCGCCGGCGTCTTCGGCGGTCTTGCCCTGCTCCATGCTGAGCAGCGGCACGATCTCGGGGGTCTTGCGCATCAACTCGTACGAGCACGCGGCGAGCAGACCCTGGCGGTAGGCGCGGTCGGTGCGCCAGGTGGCGAAGGCGCGGTGGCCGCCGTCGACCATGGCGTCCAGCTCCGTCGGCGAGGTGACGGCGGTGCGGCCGACCTCTTCGAGGGTGGCGGGGTTGACGGAGATCAGTTCGGTGTTCTCGGACATGTTCACGTTCTCCTCGATTACTGCGCGGCCGCAGCGGCTTCGGCCATCGCGGCCATGGCGGGGGCGACGTACGACCGGAAGACCATGGACCCGAAACCGCCGTCGACCGGGATGTCCGCGCCGCTGATCCAGGACGAGTCGGAGGACGCGAGGAACAGCAGTGCGTCGGCGACCTCGTCGGGGCGGGCGTGACGGCCGGCCCACGTGGCGGCGCCGCCGATCATCTCCTCACCCATCGTCGCGGTGAAGTCCTTCAGTAGCGGCGTCCCGACGGTGCCGGGTGAGACGGCGTTCGAGCGCAGGCCGATGTGCTTGCCGTCGACGGCGAGGTTGCCGGAGTTGATGATCGCGGCCTCCTTGGACAGGTTGTAGCAGACCGATTCGACGTCGGGGAAGTCTGCGAGCGTGTCGAGGGCGGTGGTCCAGTCGTCAACGGCGAGAAAGGCGTTCAGTCGGGCGAAGTTCTGCTGCCACATGAACCCGGCCTGGGAGGCGGTGGTGACCACGACGGGTTCGCGGCCGAACTTGGGCATCAGGGCGCGGGTGAGGTCGCGCGGGGCGAGGGCGTTGATCGCCAGGACTTGCCGCCACGGGAGGGTCGCGGCCACGCCTGCGTTGTTGATCAGGATGTCGACCGGGCCCGCGACCTGGTCGGCGATGGCGAGGACTCCCTCGTGTGTGGACAGGTCGCCGGTGATCATCTGGGTGACGGCGGGGTCGGTGCCGGCGACCCGGTCGACGCCGATCACGGTGGCGCCGAGGGCGGCGAGTTTGGTGACGGTGGCGGCGCCGATGCCGGACGAGCATCCGGTGACGACGACGGTTTTGTCGGAGAAGTCGGGCATGGCGGGCGGCCTCCTGGTGTCTGGATGGTCTGTCGAGGTCCGAATCGGGTGGAAGCGCAACCCGACAGAAAAGTAGATCTGAGTACAAAGTTACATTGGAGTGTGAACTTTGGGATCTGTTTCGGGAGGGAGACCGCAAGGTCATGAGGTGGCCCAGCGTCATGGCTGGATCTACCTCGGCGGTGGCGCCGGTCAGGTTCGGCCGCGCGGAGGAGATGTCCTAGGCCGTGTTTCAAAAGCTGCACTTGGCGGGATGTCCCGGCGTTGGCAACGCGGGGGGTCCTCAATTGGCTGCAGGCTCTCGCCGAGCCGTTGGTGCGATTGTGTCGGACGTAAGCGTCGACTCGACCATCGCCCAGGCTCACCAGCACGCGGCCGGCGCGCGCCGTGACGGCGATGGGCAGAACGAGCCTCCCGGTGCGGTCGACACCGAACCCGCCGATAACGCGGCTGGCGGACAAGCGCGTACGGCAGCGCCGCCAACCGCGACTACCTCCGCAAGCGGGGTATCCGGGCGACGATCCCGGTCAAGTCTGACCAGGCTGCGAGCCGGAAGAAGAAAGGCTCGGTCGGTGGCCGGCCACCGGCCTTCGACACCGAGCACTACAAACAGCGTCACACAGTCGAATGCGGGATCAACCTGCCAAGCAGAACCGTGCCGTGGCAACCAGTTACGGCAAGTTCGCCGTTCGCTACACCGCCACCGTCCGCATCACCGCCATCAACCGGTGGCTCCGCACCCCGGGTTTTTGAAACACGGACTACGGCGCGCGGGGTTTGCCGGGGCACAGCTCTTCGTAGGGGACGTCGGGCGAGATCCAGTCCTTCCACTGCTGGTCGCTCGGGTTGGCGGTCAGCTTCGCGCACAGCGAATGCTCCCACCCCGCTGGCGCGGGCAGTCGCCAGATCCCGGCGCGCCCGGCGGCGGGCCCGGGGGCGGGCCCATTATCGGTCAGCGTCATCATCTGCGTAAGAACGTAGACCGCGCGACCGTTCTTGCTGAACTGGACATGGGCGGCATTGCCCATGGATTCTGTGCTCACCGGCTCGCCGACTTGGTCGCCCGATGTGGCGTCCCAGAACCGCAGTGTGTCATCGGTACTGAACACGCCGACCGAGACCAGATAGTGCCCATCGGGGCTGTAGCCGATGTCGTTGATGCCGCTGTGGCCCTCCAACCTCGGGCCGAACGCTTGACCGCTGCCGACGTCCCACTGCTGAATCTCTCCTTGGCCAGAAGCCGTCGCGAGATGGTGACCATCAGGGCTTACCGCCATGGACACAACGGACCGACTGGTCGGATCGCCGACCTGCTTTCCTGTCGGTGGCCGCGCCGCCGTGTCCCAGATCCACACCGAGCCTGATCCGCGCGAGTACAGGTGGGTATTGTCTTCGCCGAAAAGGACCTCCACGGCGCCGAATTCCTCACCGGTCAGCGGCTCGCCGATCTGTTCGCCTGTACGCCAGTCCCACATTCGCACGGTGTTGTCGTCGCTCGCGGATGCGAGCATCTTCCCGTCGGGGCTGAACTCGACGTCGTTGACGGCATCCTTGTGGCCGACAAGGGGCTTGCCGACGGGCTGGCCGTTCGTCGCATCGACGATGCGAATGACGTTGTCCTCTCCGGCGATGGCGAGCCAGCGCTGGTCGCGGCTCCACTCCAAATTGCTGATTGACCGAAGTGCGTCGTTGACGACGACACTGTCGCGCTCCCCGGTGTCGGCGTTCAGTCGGTGCAGAGTGTTGTCTCGCACAACAAAGACCTGTGCTACGTCGATGCTGGCGTCGAAGCCGAAGAAGTGGACGCCGGGGTCCACTGCGGCGGCCTTGCTGCCTGCCGCCTCTACGGCCAGCTGGTCATCAAGATTTCCATCCAACTTGTGGACGGCCTCATTGGCGACGGCCACGATGTTGTCTCCATCGCGCGTGAATGCGACATGCCCCACTTGCGATTGAAAGGTCATCGGATTGCCGATCGGCTGACTCGTACCTGCATCCCACAGTCGCACGGTCTTGTCGTCGCTGCCGGTAGCGACGCGCCGCCCGTCGGGGCTGAATGCCAGTGACCAGGTGATTCCGTAGTCACCTACGACGGGTGTTCCGATCAATGCGCCGGTGTCGGCATTCCACAGCCGTAGTGGTGTGCCGCCATTCAGCGACGACACGCCCATGGTATTTCCGCCGGCGGCGATTGTGCTGCCGTCCGGGCTGAATGCCAGGCTCGAGATGAAATCGTAGTCGCCGATGGCTTCGTCGCGGAAGCGCGACGTTTCGCGAAGTGCGGCTCCGGTTTCGGCATCCCAGAGTCGAACCATGCTGTCGTCGTGGCCCGTAGCGAGCCGACGTCCGTCCGGGCTGAACGCGAGGGCGGAGACCCAATCGTCAGGTTTGGTCTGCAGGGAGGCAATCAACTGTCCCGTCGGGGTGTCCCATAGCCGGGTGCCGTCGAGGTCCGTCGCTGCAACCCGGCGTCCGTCCACACTGACGGCGATCCGGGGCGAAGTGTCCCCGATGTGTATCGGCTGACCGACGTAGTTTCCGGTGTCGAAGTCCCACACCCGAATCGCCTTGTCGGTGCCTTGGTTGAAGCTCGCGAGGTAGCGTCCGCTGAAGCCCAGGCCAGTCCTGATCTCTTGTGGTTCGTCGCCAACCCCATGTGGATCGTCGAAGGGACGGCCGACCGGCTTCCACGTCCGCGTGTCGACCATCCGAATTCCTGCCTGGCTGGTCTCCGCGACGCGCTGGCCATCGCCGCTGAGTATGCCCGTGGCCGGGTAGAGCTCGTGAAGACGCGACCGGCCGTCGAGAGCGGTCAGTAGCCCTCCGAGGTTGGGTCGTGACGAAATATGCTGCGCAGCAATCACTTTGGCTAACCCAGACTGTTCGCTGCCTGGTTGACCGCCGGCTAGGATTGCCAGCCCTTCCGAGCCGAGCCTCTCGCCCAGCGCCTCACGGCTGCGGTCTTCGGCCCGGTCGTATGCCCTCACGGCGAGGATCGCAGCGACGAGGGCCATCACAGCGATGATCGCCGTGCCGGCCAACACCGCGTGCAGGATCCGGGAGCGTTTGCGCAGCGCGAGGGCGTTGTCTTCAGCGGCCTCTTGACGCTCCTGGGCGTCGCGGAGCTCGGCTTGCTGGCGTTGGTGCTCGGCGGCGAGCCGCGACTCGCGCGCCGCATGCTCCTCGTTTGCTCGACGGTGGTCACGATGTTCGCGGACGACGCGCGTGAGCACATCGTGGGTCAGTTCGATCCGTTGCGCGCCGTAGCGCTCCTCGAGCCGGAGCAGCCGCGAGTTAATCAGCTGGGTGAGTTCGTCGTCGGTCAGATGCGACGGCACCGCGTCCTCGCGGGGGTAGCTGTTGCGAAAGCCCTTCTCGGTGATCAGCTCGGACTCGATGAAGCCCGCGACGCGTGGCGGCAGGTCACTCACACATGACGAGTAGTAGTTCGACAGGATGTCGCGTTTGGCGACCTCGACCAGCTGCTCGTCGAACTGCGGCTGCCCACGCCGCTTCCGCTCCTCGTTCAGCTCGCGGCAGAACAAGCTGAGCAGTGCCGGTTCCACGTCCGAACCACCACGGTGATCGCGAGGACGACTGGCCTCGGCGTCTACGGTGTCGCGGCCGGTGTGCAGGTCCTCGCCTGCGACGATGGCGACCACCCGGCGCGCCAGTGGCTCCGGCATGAGGTGCGCCGCCGGTTTGCGCACCGCAGAAAGCGCGTCGCTTGTCCGCAGATTCAGCAGCCGCACCCGCGAGCGTCCCAACGCCGGAATGAGCTGACGCCATCCTTCGAGCTCGGGAAGAAAGTCTTCACGCAGGCTGATCAACAGCTTGTACTTGCGCGACCGCAGATCGAATCGTGCGGCCACGGCTTCGTCTTCTTCGATCCGCGCGGCCAGCTCTGCGGGTATGCGGTTCTCGGCCAAGTCGCCAAGATTGTCTCTGAACGCCCGGACGAGATCGGGGACCCGCTCGCCCAGGGTGAACAGCTCCTCGAACTGGTCGAGGACGATCACCGGCGTGAGCGGATAGTTCTGCGTGCTCCACAGCTCGAAGTCCTTGCGATGCAGGTACTCCCAGAGTGATTCCTGGTCCGAGGGTGGAACCGCGTCGGGCACGTCCGCCTTGATCGAATCGCGGACAGCGTGGTGGAGCTGGTCGGTCAGTGGCGCCGCATCCGGCTTCAGGTCGAAGCGAACATAGATCGGCAGGAGATGGCGCTCACGCAGTACGGGAAACAGTCCCGCTTGTAGGAGCGAGGTTTTGCCGAGGCCGGAGCGGCCGTACAAGACAGTGACCGGGGAGTCGAGCACATGGTTTCCCAGCGCGGCTATTTCATGGTCGCGCCCGAAGAAGAAGGTCTGCGCGTCCTCTTCGAATGATTCCAATCCCGGCCACGGGTTGTCTCTGTCGAGCTGCATGGTCATCGCTCCGTCGGTCAGGCCGCATCGGTGCGCCGCATGGCACGGATTTCGGAAGTCAGCATCTCGAGCAACCCCGCATCCGGGTCACCTGCTGGAGCGCGCCCAAAATGCAAGCGACCGAACTCCGGGGGAATCTGCCGGTACCGACTCGGGTCACCGTCGTAGTCCCTGTCGATGACCACCGGCACGATGAACCGCCTGCGCGGAATCGAGCGCGATCGATTCACCGCCTCCATCCATTCTCTGAAGACGTAGCCTTCTTCCTCGGCCTCCGTGTTCCCGGAGATGACCGGAACGAAGAGGCGAACGGATTTCCGAATACGGGTCAGGACTTCCTGCTCCCATGCATCGCCTGGGCTTATCCGCCGCTCGTCCAACCACACGTCTCCGCCAAGGCTGGTGATCGCGTCACAGAGCCGCCGGGCGGCGTCGGCGTCCTCACGCATGTAGCTGATGAAGATGGTCGGAGGGTCCGCAGCGGAACTGGTGGCGCCAATTCCCGCGGAGGGACCCGCGGCGTCGAGCGGTGTGCGTGACCTGGCCACGGTCTGTTGCTCCCAGCGCGCGCGCAACTCCGCCACAAACGCGGCTGGCTCCATGTCCAGCTGCTGGACCAGCGTCCTGCGGCAGTAAGTTGCGAAGAAGTTCGACAGCGCGCTCGAGGTCGAATTACCGACGAAGAAGAACTGCTGGTTGCGTTCCAGCGATAGCCGCGAGTTGCTGGACATGCGCAGCAGAAACCGCCCGAGCCAATCCGGTATCTCGCAACCGATGAACAACATCGGTTGATGCTTCAGCGGATAGGCAAGCCAGTCGGGAAGGCTCGCCGCGTCGCTGAGCAACGCGTGGAGCCACTCGAGTCGGTCTTCCTCGTGAATCGCGTACTGGGGCGTCGACGCGGTCTGACCGAACAGATTCAGAACGACGGTGTCGGTTCTCTTGGCCGGGTCCGAATTGCGTGCCTGTTCGCTCGTGCTCTGATTCGGGGAAAACGAGAGCTCCCGCGTCCCCGGGCGACCGTGGAAACGGACGTCGTTCACCGCGTTCGCGAGCAGTCGGTCGGGAGTGGTGCTCACAAACAGGGGAATATCGTCGATAGCGGCGAGATTACGGAGTGCGTCGCCGGGAACCGGATCGACCTCCGTGATGATGTCGTTGATGACGCGATACAAGCGCTCGACCTCATCCTGTCCGCGCTCTCGCAGAAAGGCGGCCACCGCTTCACCCATGGTGGTCATCCCGGGAGACTGGGTCAGGTGATAGCGCTCGGCCAAGCGCTGACCGATGAGCGAACTGAGTCGTTGCTCGGCGTCGCCGATCTTGACCAGCGTCATATCGGGTCCGACAACCGGTACCAGTATCTGCTGCCGGATGTGAGAGAGGAGGTCCTCCCAGAAATCGTCGGTCGCGTCCATGCGCTCGCTCCTGTGCGCGGCAGTCAGCGCCCATAGTCGGCTGGGTAGCTGAGTACGAGCGCCTCAACCTAACGAGACATAGACCCATGGTGAGCCCCCGACGCAGCCGCGGCGACAGTAGTCGACTACTCGACTTGTGCGGTAAATCGCCACAAAACGATTAGCTCGCGAGTGCCGGTAGCGTGGATGGTTGCCATCAGCTCCACTCGCTTCTGTCACCATCGCACCGGCATGTGGTCGACGAGCAGCGCACGCAGAAATCGCTGCGGCACGACGTCGCGAACGGCGACGGCGCCCGGATGCGGATCGACCTCGGTACCGGCACGGTCCGTCTGAACGCGGACGACGCCGGACGCTGAGCTACTCCGGCCGGTCCCGGTTCTCGAGGTCCCCGACGATGCCGAGCCCGTCGCGGCCGCGCTGCTCGCGGTAGGCCACCCGGCCCACGGTGTGCGCGATGACCGGCGCGGTCAGCAGGGTGAACAGTCCGACCAGCACCAGCATCCAGATGTCGACGTTGCCGCGCAGCCGGATCACCGCGCCGATCAGCACCAGCACCAGGCCGATCACCTGCGGCTTGGTCGCCGCGTGCATGCGGGAGAGGGTGTCCGGGAAGCGCACGATCCCGATGGCTGCTGTCATGGCGAGCAGCGCGCCCAGCAGGATGAGGACGGCGGCGACGACCTCGAGCACGGTGTTCACTGGTCGTCACGCACCCGGAACCGCGCGACGCTGACCGAGCCGACGAAACCGACCAGGGACAGCGCGACGATGGCGGGCACCAGCGTGGTGTCGAGGCTGTAGGCCGCCCACACCGCGAGTCCGCAGATGGCCACCGCGACCAGGGTGTCCATCGCGACCAGCCGGTCCAGGGTGCCCGGGCCGTCGAGCAGCCGGTATGAGGTCATCACGGCGGCCACCGAGAGCATCACCCCGGCGATCACGAGCACTGTCGTCACGGCAGATCCTTTCGGTCGGTCGCGGTCGGGTCGAAGACGGGGTTGTCGACGTGCCACGGCGAGGGCTTCCACTCGTCGACCCGCTCGAACGAGGCGATGAACAGCCGCTCCAGTTGACGCACGGTCCGGTAGAACTGGTCCACGGCCTTGTCGGTGCTCACGTCCAGCACGTGCACGTACACCATCCGCTTGACCTGGTCGACCTCGAGCACCATGGTGCCGGGGATCAGGTTGAGCACGTCGATGCACAACGTCAACACCAGATCGGACTTGATCGCCAGCCGGCAGCGCAGCACGCCGGTCAGCGGAGGAGGCCCGGGCCGCACGGCCAGCCACGCCACCTGCGCGCTCGACTGCGCGGCATACCCGATGCAGAGCCCGACCAGTTTAACGATGGACCACAGGTGAATCCGGCCCTCCACCGGCACCCGCGGCAACGGCAGCAGCACCATGATCAGGATGCCGACCGCCAGGCCGCCCACGACGTTCGCGACGCTGAGATTGCCCCACAGCAGGATCCACACCACGGTCAGCCACACCAGGATGCCGACGCGAAGTACCCGTTCCCGGTTCACCGCTCGCCACCCGTCGCCGCCGACTGCTCGGTGTACCCGGGGCCGAGGACCGCGTCGATGTAGATCGAGCGGTCCCGCAGGTCCACGGCGGCGCGGTCGGTGATCGCGATGAACTGGCCGGCGAACACCGTCAGGGCCACGCCGACCGCGACCACGCCGATGGTGGGGATCAGCATCAGGGTGGGCATCTTGCCGACGTCGGCGCGGTCGTCGAAGGCGATGTCCTCCTCGGACTCGTCGATCAGGGCGGACGGGCTGACGTCGGCCAGCTCACCCTCGGGGGCGTCGGCCCGCGAGCGCCAGAACGCCTTCGTCCACACCCGCGCCACCACGTACAGCGTCAGCAGGCTGGTGACGGTGCCGCCCGCGACCAGCACCCAGGACAGCGCGCTCGGATGCGCGACGCCCGCCTGCAGCAGGGCCACCTTCCCGATGAAGCCGGAGAACGGTGGGATGCCTGCCAGATTCAGCGCCGGCACCAGGAAGACGATCGCGAGGACCGGGCTGGCCGCGGCGAGGCCACCGAGCCTGCGCAGCGAGGACGACCCGGCCTGCCGCTCGATCAGTCCCACCACCAGGAACAGCGCGGTCTGCACGATGATGTGGTGCGCCACGTAGTAGACGGCGCCGGACAGGCCCTGCTGGGTGGACAGCGCGATGCCGAACACCATGTAGCCGATGTGGCTGACCAGGGTGAACGAGAGCAGACGCTTGATGTCGCTCTGCGCGATCGCACCGAAGATGCCGACCAGCATGGTGAGCAGGCCGCAGATCATCAGCACGTTGTCGAGCTCGCCCTGCGGGAACAGCAGGGTGTGCGCCCGGATGATCGCGTACACGCCGACCTTGGTCAGCAGGCCGGCGAACACCGCGGTCACCGGGGCGGGCGCGGTCGGGTACGAGTCGGGCAGCCAGGTCGAGAGCGGGAACACCGCGGCCTTGATGCCGAACGCGACCAGCAGCACACCGAAGATCGCGGTCCTGGTGCCGACCGGGATGCCGTCGAGCCGGGTCGCCATCTGCGCCAGGTTCAGGGTGCCGGTCGCGGCGTACGCGAGGGCGATGCCGACCAGGAAGATCAGCGACGACACCATCGACACCATCACGTACGAGACCCCGGCGCGCACCCGGTCGGCGCTGGCGCCGAGGGTCAGCAGCACGAACGACGCGGCGAGCAGCACCTCGAACCCGACGTACAGGTTGAACAGGTCGCCGGCCAGGAAGGCGTTCGAGATGCCCGCGGCCAGCGCCAGATAGGTCGGCAGGAAGATCGACACCGGCTGTCGTTCGGTGCCGTCGTGGATGCCCTGCCCGACCGCGAACCCCATCACCGCGAGCAGCACGATGCTCGAGACCACCAGCATCACCGCGGACAGTCGGTCCACCACCAGGGTGATGCCGATCGGCGAATCCCAGCCGCCGACCTGCAGCGCCGAGATGCCGTCCCGGTCGGCGAGGTAGAGCAGCAGCCCGGAGATCACCAGCAGCGCGGTCAGCGCCACCAGCGTGACCGCGCGCTGGAACCGTGGCTTGCGGCCGCCGATGAGGGTGACCGCCGCGGCGAGCATCGGCACCAGCACCGGCAGCGGGGTCAGGGTGTGGATCAGGTCGGGGGGCAGGGTCACGTGCGATCACCGCCCGGAACGCGGACCGGCCCGTCGCCCTCGGGATCGAACTCGTCGAAGTCGCCCTCGCGCAGGTCCTCGTAGCACTCGAGATCCTCGAGGTTCTTGAGCTGTTCGAGCGGGATCGGATTGCCCTTGTCGTCGAAGGCGTCGCCGCCGAAGGTGGAGTCGCCGGTGACCGGGTCGTCGGAGCGGTCGTGGTCGGGTGCCTCGGCGGGGCCGCGGCGCCGGATCACCTTGGTGTCCTCGGGGTCGTTCTCGACGGCGTCCTTGGTGTTGATCTTGTACGACCGGTAGGCCAAGGCCATCACGAACGCGGCGATGCCCATCGTGATGACGATCGCGGTCAGGATCATCGCCTGCGCCAGTGGGTCGGCCATGGTGTCGTAGACCGCGTTGGTGCGACCCACGATGGGCGCGCTGCCGGGCGGACCGCCGACGGTGAGGATCAGCAGGTTGACGCCGTTGCCGAACAGCAGCAGGCCCAGCAGCATCTTGGTGATGCTCCGCTCGAGCAGCAGGTAGACCCCGCAGGCGATGAGCACGCCGACGACGATCAGGATCCCGAAGTTCGCGCTCATCGGACGGTCACCCCCGTCCGGGGCCCGGTCTCCACCTCGGAGTCCAGACGCGCGCCGAGGCTGCGCAGCACGTCGAGGACCAGGCCGACGACGATCAGGTACACGCCGAGGTCGAAGAAGATCGCGGTCACCATCTTGATGTGGCCCAGCAGCGGCAGGGTGAGCTCCAGCGTCGCGGACGAGAGCGCGGGCGCGCCGAGGAACAGCGAGGCCAGCGCGGTGCCCGCGGAGAAGATCAGCCCGAGCCCGAGGATCTTGCCGGCGTCGATGGGGACCGCCTCGCCGAGCTCGTAGCGGCCGCCGGCCAGGTAGCGCAGCACCAGCGCCAGTCCCGCGGTGAGCCCGCCCGCGAAGCCGCCGCCGGGTGCGTTGTGGCCGGAGAAGAAGAAGTAGACCGACAGCACCATCATGGTCGGGAAGATCATCCGGGTGGTGATCTCCAGGACCAGCGACCGGTGCCGCGGGTCGATCAGGTCGCCGCCGCGCAGCCAGGTGGTCTCGCTGCCGGAGGCGGACCCCGCGACGGGCGCGTCGGCGACGCGGGGCGCGATGCCGAACCGGCGGTTGCGGAACACCAGCGACGCGACGCCCGTCGCCGCGACGAGCAGCACCGAGATCTCGCCGAGGGTGTCCCAGGCACGGATGTCGACCAGCAGCACGTTCACCACGTTCTTGCCGTTGCCGATGGTGTAGGCGGCCTCGGGGAGCTGTAGTGAGATCGGTGCGGTGTTCCTGGCGTTCATCGCGTACGCGCCGAGCACCGTGACGGTGGCGCCGACCGCGGCGCCGAGCAGGGCGCGCGGCGCCTTGAATCCGACGGACTGCCGCTCGTCGGTCTCGGCGGGCAGCTTGCGCAGCACGAGCACGAAGATCACCAGGGTCAGGGTCTCCACGAGGAACTGGGTCAGGGCCAGGTCCGGCGCGCCGTCCAGGGCGAAGATGACGCCGCAGCCGTAGCCTCCGACGCCGACCAGGATCACGCTGGCCAGGCGGTTGCGCATCACCGTCGCGGCGAGCGCGGCGGCGATCATGATCAGCCCGACCGCGAACTGGATCGGCGATTCCCACAGCCGCAGGTGGACCCCGGTGTCGGTCTTCCACGCGAGCAGGATCGTCGGCAGCAGCACCAGGGTGGCGAGGATGGACGCCTGCGTCAGCGGCAGCGAACCGCGCTGGGTGGTGCCGGTGAGCTTGATCGAGATGGTGTCCATGGCGCGCAGCGTGGCGTCGTACACGCGGTCGGCGTTGCCGAGCGGGGGATGCTCGAAGCGCAGCCGGCTGACCCAGCGATGGGTGACGAACAGCGCGCCACCGCAGGTGATCACCAGCACGGTCAGCCACAGCGGCAGGCCGAACCCGTGCCACAGCGCCAGGTGGTAGTCGGCGTGCTCGCCCGCGGGCAGCGTCCGTGCGTAGGGGCTGAGCAGACGGTCCATCACCGGGGCGGCCAGTCCGGCGGCGAGTCCGCCGACCGCGAGGAGGGCCGGCACGAACAGGAACAGCGGGCCCGCCGCGTGCATGCCCCGCACCGCCGGGCTCGGCGCCTTCAGCTGCTTGCGGCCGAAGGCACCCCAGATGAACCTGATGCTGTACGTCACGGTCAGGATCGAGCCGGCGACCACCGTCGCGAGCACCAGGGTCCGGACCGGCGGGCTCAGCGTGTCCGTGGTGGCGATCGCCTCGAGCGCGCCTTCCTTGCCGACGAACCCGAGGAACGGCGGCAGCCCGGCCATGCTCGCCGCGGCGAGGACCGCGACCGCGCACAGCACCGGTGCGCTCTTGCCGAGGTGGGCCAGCTTGCGGATGTCGCGGGTGCCGGTGGTGTGGTCGATGATGCCGACCACCATGAACAGCGCCGCCTTGAACATCGCGTGCGCGACCACCATGGTGATGCCTGCCAGCGCGGCATTGCGGTCGCCGATGCCGACCAGTGTGATCAGGAAGCCGAGCTGGCTGACGGTGCCGAACGCGAGGACTAGCTTCAGGTCGAACGCGCGCAGCGACCGCCAGCCGGCGAGGACCATCGAGGCCAGCCCGAGCGTGATCACGGTGGCCCGCCACGGACCGGAGTCGGCGAACCCGGGGGCGAGCCGGGCGACGAGGTAGATGCCTGCCTTCACCATGGCCGCGGCGTGCAGGTACGCGCTGACCGGGGTGGGCGCGGCCATCGCGCCCGGCAGCCAGAAGTGCATCGGGACGATCGCGGACTTGGACAGCGCGCCGACGAGAATCAGCACCACAGCGACCCCGGCAAGCCAGCCGCCGGGCGGGTCGGCCAGCAGGTCGGAGATCAGGTAGCTGCCGCCGACCTGGCCGAGGATGATGAAGCCGACCAGCATCGCGAGGCCGCCCGCGGTGGTCACCAGCAGCGCCTGGGTTGCGGCGCGGCGGCTCGATGCCCGCTCGGCGTAGTGCCCGACCAGCAGGAACGACAGCACCGTCGTCAGTTCCCAGAAGGTGTAGAGGATGAGCATGTTGTCGCTGGTGACCAGGCCGAACATGGCGCCCGCGAAGGCGACCATCTCGGCGGCGAAGATGCCGAGGCGGGGCTCGTCGTCGGTGAAGTACCGCGAGCAGTAGACCAGCACGAGGCTGCCGATCCCGAGGACCAGCGCCGACATGATCGCGGCGAGGGCATCGAAGCGCATGTCGATGTCCATCGACAGTCCGGGCGCCCACTGGATGTGCAGGCTCTGCTCGGTGCCCCAGTTCTTGACCACCCAGCCGAGGCTCGCCAACGGCACCAGCGACAACGGGAGAAACGCATTGCGGCCCATTGCTCGCACGACAAGCGGCGCCAGGACGGCGGCGATCGCGTGGGCGAGCAGAACAGCGAGCAACTGGCACTCCGTCGTTTGTGGTGGGCGGCGGCGGGGTGTCGATACGCCCCGGAGGTATCCGGGGGTCTGTGTCCGAGTTTAGTGGATGCCCACGGTCCGACCACAGGCGGCTGCGCCACCCGTGCGCGTTTTGCGGGTCCCTGGACGCGCAAAACGCGCACGGGCGCGGCAGCGCCTATGGTGTCAAGATGGCCGAGATCAGGACCGTCGCCCTCGCCCACATCCGGGACCGCCGCATGCTGCAGGCGCGCTCGACGGGAAAGTCCGCGTTCTACATGGCGGGCGGCAAGATCGACCCGGGCGAGACACCGGAACAGGCCCTGCACAGGGAGATTCGCGAGGAACTCGACGCGGGCATCGTCGACGGGACCCTCGATCGGTTGGGCGTGTTCGAGGCGGAGGCGTTCGGTCACCCGGCGGGGACACGGCTGCACATGACCTGCTTCCTCGCGGACCTCACCGACGAGCCGACCGCGACGAGCGAGATCGCCGAACTCCGCTACTTCACCGTCGACGAGTACGCGGCGATGCCGGAGAGCGCGCCCGGCTCGCGGCTGGTGTTCGAGCGGCTGCGGGCGCTCGGCCTGGTGGACTGACCGGTGATCTTCACCGCGGCGAACCTCGAGGGCATCAGGTCGGGCGCGGTGACGCTCGCGTTCCGGCGATGGGACCGGCCCCGGGTGCGCGCGGGCGGGGCCCAGGTCACCGCGGCGGGGGTGATCGCCTTCGACACGGTCGAGGAGATCGCGGCGTCGGAGGTCACCGACGCGGACGCCGAGGCGGCCGGCTTCCCATCGGCCGAGAAGCTGCTCGCCTTCGTCGACAAGAAGGCGCACGGGCCGATCCTGTACCGGATCGCGCTGCACCACGACGGCGCCGATCCGCGGGTCGCGCTGCGGGAGAGCGCGGAGCTGTCCGAGGCGGAACTCGAGAAACTGCGACGGCGGTTGGCCAGGATGGACGCGAACGGGCCGTGGACCGAGGCCACACTGCGCCTGATCGCCGCGCGGCCCGCGGTGGTCTCGACGGAGCTGGCGCGGGAGCTGTCGATGGAGCGGCAGCCGTTCAAGATCCGGGTGCGCCGGCTCAAGGAACTCGGGCTGACCGAGAGCCTGGAGGTGGGGTACCGGCTGAGCCCGAGGGGTCGGCGGGTGCTCGACACCGTCTTTGTCGATGGCGCCTGATGACGATTCGCCCCTAGCCCGTTCCTGCGCGGACTAGATTCCGAAGATGGACTCGCCTCGCTTGTCCCGCCGTACCGTCCTGCGCGGTGCCGCGCTCGGCCTGGGCGCCGCGGCGTTCGGCCCGCTCGCCACCCACACCGCAGCGGCCTCCGCCGCCCCGCCGGGAGGGAAGTCCGCGATCGTCGTCGGGAGCGGCTTCGGCGGCGCGGTTGCCGCGTTGCGGCTGGGCATGGCCGGCATCGAGACCACGGTCCTCGAACGAGGCAGGCGCTGGCCGATCGACCCGGCGGGCAACACCTTCGCCACCCTCGATGCGCCGGACGGCCGCTCGGCGTGGCTGCACGACCGGCCGTACATCAACCCGCTGACCCAGCTGCAGCCGATTCAGCGTTACGTCGGGGTCGTCGACGAGGTCCGGGGCAACGGCATCAACTCGGTCTACGGCGCGGGCGTCGGCGGCGGGTCGCTGGTGTTCGGCGCCTACACGCCGCAGCCGCGGCGACGCGATTTCGAGCAGGTGTTCCCGCGGCAGATCGACTACGGCGAGTTGGACCGGGTGTACTACCCGAGGGCGCGGGCGGGGCTGGGGACCTCGCCGCTGCCCGCCGACCTGCTCGCGCACCCCGCCTACAAGGGCGCACGGGCGTGGCTCGCCGATGTCGCGGACTACGGGGGCGAGCCGTCGTTCCACGATTTCTGTGTCGACTGGGACCTGGTGCGCGCCGAGCTGGCCGGGACACGCCGCCCGTCGGTCACGGTCGGGGAGGGCCCGTACGGCATCAACTCCGGGGCGAAGAACAGCGTCGACCACAACTACCTGCCGAGGGCGGAGGCGACCGGGAACGTCACGGTGCTGCCGCTGCACGAGGTCGTCGAGATCCGGGAAACGCAGGGGCGCAGCGGGTTCGAGGTCACCGTCAAGCGCATCGACGAGTACGGGAGCGTTCTCGAGCGCAAGCGTCTGGTGGCGGACTACCTGTTCATGGCGGCCGGCTCGTTCTATACCAGCGCGTTGCTGGTGACGGCCAAGGCGAGGGGCGCGCTGCCGAGGCTGAATGAGCACGTGGGCAAGGGTTTCGGCAACAACGGCGATTTCCTCATCTCGCGCACCCTGACCCGCCGCGAGTACGGCGCCAAGCAGGCGGGGCCGGGTGTCGCGGCCCTCTACGACGACGGCACCCCGGACGGCACCGTCGCGATGTCCTGGCAGGCGGCGCCGTTCCCGGAACTGGCGGGCGGCAACACCAGCACCAACCTGATCCAGCTGATCACCGCCGAACGCGGGTCGATCGACTACAACCCCGCGTCCGGGCGGGCCGAACTGAACTACCCGTGGGGGGAGGCGAACAGCGATGTCGACGCACGCGCGCGGCGCTTCGCCGGCCGCTTCCACGAGCGTGCCGACGCCGCACACGGCTTCCCCGCCAACGGGATTCCGATCTACCCGCGGCTGGCGGGCTTCGGCAGCGCGGCCACCTTCCACGGCCTGGGCGGCATGGTGATGGGTAAGGCGTGCAGCTACGAGGGGAGGGTCGCCGGCTACGACGACATGTACGTCGTCGACGGCTCGCTGATCCCCGGTTCGGTGGGGCTGGTGAACCCGTCGCTGACGATCACCGCGGTCGCGGAGCGGTGCATGGACCACTTCCTGGCCGCCAACGGGTGACGCCCCGGCGCCGAGAGCGGTCGGCCGGCACCGGGGCGTCGCCCGTCCACTGACGGTTCATCGCCACTGGTTCAGAACTGTGTGGTTCCCGCATCGACGGCGAAGGTCGTCGAGGTCACGTAACGCGACTCGTCACTGGCGAGGTAGAGAACCGCGTTCGACTGGTCGATCGGTTCGCTGATCTGGACGGGCAGCAGATTCATCACCATCGGGCCCAGCTGCGGGTGCTTCGCGATGAGGGCCGGATGAATCTCCTCCAGTCCCATCACCATTGGTGTGGCCACCCCGGTCGGGTGCAGGGAATTCACGCGGATGTTGTGCTCGGCGAGTTCGGTGGCGAAGGCGCGCATGACCCCGACGACGCCGTGCTTTGCCGCCACGTAGGGGTTGAGGAAGGGCTGCCCCTTCAGTCCCGCAGCCGAACTGGTGAGGATCATCGATCCGCCGCCGTTGTCGACGAGGTGCTGTGCGGTCGCCATCACCGTGTTCCACACGCCGGTCAGATTCGTCGCGATGGTTGCGTCCCAGATCTCGGACGTCCCGTCCTGCCACTCGTGCGTGATCATGATTCCTGCGTTGGCGCAGACGATGTCGAGGCGGCCGAGTTCGGCGACGCCTTCGTTCACGATCCGCTTCATGCTCGCCAGGTCGCGGACGTCGCCCTTGCTGGCGATGATCCGTCGCCCGTGCTTCTCGACGAGGCGGACGGTCTCGTCGAGGTCTTCCTGTGTCGCGCCGGGGTAGGGCACGAACGGAATCGGTTCGAGGAGATCCATCGCGATGATGTCCGCGCCCTCCTCCGCCAACCGCACGGCGTGACTACGCCCCTGTCCGCGCGCCGCCCCGGTGATGAACGCGACCTTGCCTTCCACACGACCCGTCATGACTGATCTGCCTCCGTCTTTCGATTGCCGGCCACCTCTGATAAAGGAGAAGCTTTCCCATACTGAAGTGTTTCAGTATGGAAATCGGGAAGTCTTCGTATCATGTCTCGGTGGACTCACCCTCTACCGCGAACCGGCGCCGTCGACGCGGTTCGCTGGACCAGGAACGCATTCTCGCCGCGGCCTTCGGCCTCGCCGAGGAGAGCGGTCTCGACGCGTTCACGATGCCCGAGTTGGCGGGCCGGATGGGCGTCGGAGTAACGGGGCTCTACTGGCATTTCAAGACGAAGGACGACCTGTTGCGCGCCATGAGCGGCCCGGCGCTGCAGCGACTCGACGCGCTGATGTTGTCGGTCGAGGGCGAGGATCCGGCGCAGTGGCGCGACTTCATGGGTCGGTACTTCCGACGGCTCCGGGACGTGTACACGGATCAGCCGCTGCTCACCGACATCACGCTGACCCGTCTGGCGCCGCAGAGTCACGAGGCCATGGCGACAGCGTTCGCATCCGTCGATCGCCTGATCGCTTATCTGGTCTCGGCTGGATTCACCGTGGCGGACGCGTGGTACGCCCACGCTGCAGCGGAACTGTTCACCCAGGGAACCGTCATCGCTGAACGCACGCGGACCCGATACGGCATGCCTCCGCCCGGACATGAACACATCCGTGAGTTCACCGACGTCGACCTGCCGAATCTGACCGAACTGGTGAGAACCGAGTCGGTGCACCTGGACATGACGGGCGGGCGGGGTTTCGATGTCGGACTCGACGCGATCCTGTCCGGCATCGAAACGACCCTGAATCCGTAAGCGGGACACTCCAAGCCGGGTGCGCGCCGCTGACACGGGATTGCGGCGGGGAACGTCACCGATGCGGACGCCGCGGCGGCCGGGTTTCCCTCCGGGCGGTGTACTGCTGCCGGCTCGGGGCGGCGCCCGCGTTGTTGATCAGCGCGTCCACCGGCCGCTCGCCAAGCTTGGTCGCGAACCGGTGGATGTGTTCGAAGGAGGCCAGGTCGAGGGGGACGATCTCGACGTCGGCGGCGGGGCGGCGACGCAGGATCTGCGTCCGCGCGGACTCGGCTCGGTCGGTGTTGCGGCAGGCCAGTACGACTCGCGCGCCGCTGGCCGCGACCGCGTGGGCCATGGCCAGGCCGATCCCGCCGTTGGCTCCGGTGATCACCACTGTCTTAGACATGAAGCCTCCTGGGTTCTCTCGTCCGGGGGAGGCGTCACTCCGGCCGACAAAGGGCATTCTTCGCCAGTGGCCGGCGGATGTGGAGTGGGCTGGGGCCCCGAACCGCAGCGCGGCGACCACGTGGCGTGGTCGCCGCGCCGCCGGTCAGTGCGCCGCGACGAGCCGGTCCTCGGAGGGGGCCGGTAGCAGTACGCGGGGGAGCAGGAATGCCGAGATCACCGCGCCGACCGCGAAAATCGCTGCGGCCCAACAGAAGGTCGTGGTGACGCCATGCCCAGAGACGCGACGAGCAGCCCGACCGTCATCAGCGGTCGCGGGCCGACCCGCGGCAGCAGCACCGCGGTGGAGGTGGTCGCGGAGACCACCATGCCCTCAACTCCCGACATCGGTGGTTCAAGGAGTTCGCCGACGCCGACAAACGGCTTCGGCCAGGCCAGGTCAGGGCTGCGTGGCGAGGCTGTTCCCCTGCGGGATCGAGCCGCAGTTGGTGGGTGCGGGCTTGTTCGCGAAGCGGTCGTTCAGCCACCCGAACGCCTCGGGCGCCCACGGGGCCATCGCGCCCACATGGCTGAGCCCGTCGTACTGCGTGTACTGGATCTGGGAGTTGCCGGTGGCGCAGTACTGGCGGGCGAGTTCGCGAACATCGCCTGCGATCATGACGCCGTCACCCGGACCGACATTCGGCTTGTCACCCGGGGTGCCCTCCACCACGCCGTTGGCGCCCTGCCCGATGAACATCGGGATCGTCGGGGTGGGCGCCTCGCCGAGGTTGACCTTGGCCGCGGCGGCCATGAACGGGGCGACGCTGGCGGGATCGGCGTACTCGGGCTTGACCATCTGCTGCCACGTCAGCCCGGGGTACTCGCCCAGCACGCTGGCGATACCGTCGTCCTGAATCCCGTCGAAGAGTTGTTGGCCGTAGTCGTTGAGGTATTCGGTGAAATCGATGTCGTAGGCGCGTGCGACGCCGGCGATCGCCATCACCGCCACCCCGGACCACGTGGTGCTGCCGCTGATGTAGGTCAGGTTGCGTGCAGGGTTGACCAGGACGCCTGCTTCGGCGGCGCCGACGAGGTTCCGGTTCACGTCGGGGGCGTAGTCGGGTGCGAGCGCGGCCGCCCAGTTCGTGGCGATGGCGCCTCCGGAATACCCGAACAGTCCGACGCGGGTGCCGCTGTTCAGGCCCGTCTGGTCGGAGCGGGTGGCCGCCCGAATGGAGTCCAGGGTGTTCATGCCGTACTCGGGTCCGGCGGCGAAGTTGGCGTTCTGGCCTTCGGTGTCGGCGACGATGACCGAATAGCCCTGGGCCAGAGACACGGCGAGGAACTGGGCCTCCGAGGCGTTGACCGCGCCGCCGAAGGTGACGTCGCCCGCGATCGCGCGCGACGGACTGTCCGCCGGGTTCATCGAGTCGTAGAACGACTGGTAGGCAACGGCCTTGCCCGGATCGACCCCGGTGGGCGGTTTGAGTACCGACGTGACGTTGGTGGTCGGCCGCCCTTGGGCATCGGTGGTGCGGTACACCAGCTGCACCGCGGTGACGGGAGTGGGCAGGCCGGCAACGTGATACGGCATGGTCCGGGTCTTGAGGATGGTGCCCGGCTCGACCGATGCGAGCGGAGCGCCACCGCTGTAGGTGTAGAAGGGATCGGTGTCCGCCTGCGCGGACGGAGCGAATCCTGCCGACACGGCCACCGCGATCGACAGCGCAGCCACCGCGCGCCCCGTGCGACCCACCGACCGTGTCCTGTTCGCCTGCACCTGTACGACCTCCCCTGATGTGGACGTGACAGGCGTCACGCCGAGCCGGAAGATTACCGATCGGTAACCGGCTTGGCAAGAGCGAACTTGACAGAAACCTGCCGTAGTGTCAGATTTCCATTTCGTCGAGCTCCGGTCCCTGTGAAAGCCTATGCCGCCGAGGCGAACTCGGGGATTCGACGGACTCGGTCCCGACCTCGCTTCCCCGGAATCACGGCGGTGCCATCCGCCGGTCTGCGATCACTCCGCCGACCGCTCGGGGGTGACGACCGGGCGGGCCAGGCCTCGGGCGCCGACCGCGCAGACCAGCACCGCGATCAGCAGGGCGATGCCCGCGATCCGGTCGTCGTAGGCCGGGATGTCCATGACCCCGGAACCGTAGAGCCCGCCGGCCATCTGCTCCGGGATGTGTTCACCCACGAGCTCGCGATGACGAGCGACAACGGCTTCGAACCCACCGTCGGCGCGAACCGTCGCGGCCGAGTGAAAGACCATGGACACGAACGGGATCCCCAGCCCCACCGCGGCGATGGCCGCGGTACCTGGCAGCGACGACCCGAACGCCAACCCGGCGCCGACACCGAGCACGGCCAGCCGCACCAGCAGCAACGGCCCGTCCCCGCCGAAGGTCGGCCAGATCGCGCCGACCAGCGGGATCAGCGCGACCACGCACAGCCCGGTGATCGTCGACCGCCACGTCATCGACACGCGCAGGCCTGCCGCGACCGCGACCGCGCCGACGAGCACCGCCTGCCAGTGCTCGACGTCGGGGAACGGGGCGCCGAGGTCCACCAGCACCGGCATCGCCGCCGCCGCGACACCCGTCGCGGCCAGCACGAAGCGTCCGGCGGCGGGCTCCATCGCCCGCGCGGCGAACCAGGTCAGCGCCAACACCGCCGCGATGGCGATCCCGATCACGATCCAGGTGGCCACCCGCGAGGTGTAGTCCTGCCGATCGATCCAGAACTGCAGCACCCGGTTGGCCAGTGCGATCGACGCCGCGGACGCGACCGCCAGGCGGAGCTCCCGTCCGGTGGCCTGCTGAATCCGGGTGGAGCCCTCGGCGAGTGCCGCGGCCGCGCCGGCCAGCACCAGCGTCGGGCCGAGCAGCCACCAGGACGGTTCGCCGATCGCGGACGTCGTCTGTGCGGGGAACACCAGCTCGAACGCGCGCGCGGTGAGGAAGGTGGCGAGCACGCCGAGGGCGAGCGCGAGCTGCCCTCCGCGTCGTCCCCACGCCGTGGCGACCGCCGCGCCCAGGATCACCCCCGCGGCAACGGTCTTCAGGTAGTGCAGCGCGATGAGCCCGTCGATGCCGCCGATCCCGGGAGCCGCGAGCCGCGCGCCGATCAGGGCGAGCGTCGCGGCGGCCAACGCGATCCAGGCGATCCGACGGGATCCCTTGCGCTGCAGCAGGGCGTAGGCGAGCACCGCGGCGACGACGCCCACCGCGACGCCGGTCGGCTGGCTGGACAACCAGCGCGACATCTCGCGATCGGAGGTGTAGATCGCCCAACCGCCGCCCGGCGGATTGGTCAACACGAACGCGGCGAGCGCCCCGCCGAACAGGGCGGTCAGCGCCGGGAGGATTTCGCGGGCATCGACGGGCATTTGCCGACGCTAACCGACTGCGGCCCGCCGAGGCGCCAACCGGGCGGACGGGGCGCCCGCGTGCCAGGATTCGTGACGACCGCCAACGACGCGAGGAGCGCGCATGACTTCGATCAACGACAAGGCCACCACCCTGCTGGGGCTGCATCAGCCCGGCAACCCGGTGATCCTGCCGACGGTGTGGGACGCCTGGTCGGCGAATCTGGCCGCGGGGGCCGGATTTGCGGCGCTGACCGTGGGCAGTCACCCGGTGGCCGACTCGGTCGGCAAGGCCGACAACGAGGGCATGAGCTTCGAGGAACTGCTCACCCGCGTCGCGCAGATCACCGCCGCCGTCGACCTGCCGGTCTCGGTCGACATCGAGTCCGGCTACGGGCAGACCCCCGAACGGCTGATCCAGGGCCTGATCGAGGTGGGAGCCGTCGGCCTGAACATCGAGGACACCGTGCACGGCGAGGGCGGCAGGCTGCGCGAGGCGCAGGAGCACGCCGATTTCGTCGGCGGGTTGCGCCGGGCCGCGGACGCCGCCGGGGTGCACCTCGTCATCAACGCGCGCACCGACCTGTTCATCAAGAAGGTCGGCGACGAGTCCGATCGCGTCGAGCGGGCGATCGCCCGGCTGAAGCTGGCCGCGGAGGCGGGCGCGGACTCGCTGTACCCGGTCGGCTTCCACAGCGACGAGGTGCACCAGCGACTCACGTCGGAGTTGCCGTTGCCCGTCAACGCGATCGCCGATCCGGTGCGCGGTGAGAAGGTCAGCTACGCATCCCTCGGCGTCGGCCGGGTCAGCTTCGGCCCGCTGCTGCAGGGCGCACTCGCGGTGCGCGCCAACGAACTCCTCGCACGCTGGGTGTAACGCGCCTCCGGCGCCGGTGCGCGTGTCTCACCCCCACTGGGGTAAGACACGCGCACAGTGCGTCAGTGGTGTAGGCCGCGCTCCGGGCGGCGACGAGGTCGATCAGGTCCCACTGCGCGGGCTACGCCGAGTTCAATGCCACGGCGGCGTGAATGAGCGCCGTGAACGCCTTTTCATCGATCTCGTCGCCCTGGTGGAGATCGATGCCGCGCCTGGTGTTGCCGTCGAGGCCGGTGTTGAAGAGGCCCGACGGGTCGTCCAACGAGGCTCCCTTGGCGAAGGTCACCTTGACGATCTTCTTGTATGTCTCACCGGTGCAGATCATTCCGGCGTGGTACCACACCGGAACCCCTCGCCATTTCCATTCCTCGACCACGTCGGGGTCGGCCTTCTTGATGAGAGTTCGGATCTGCGCGAGCATCTCGCCCCGCCAATCACCGAGCTCCTCGATCCTCGCATCTATCAGCTGAGACGGATTCTCCATGTTGTCAGTCGCTCTCTGCATGGTTGGTGTCGCTCGCCGGTCACTCGAGTATCCACGCCGGCCACCTCGAGTGCATCGCGACGCGCGCCGCGTCAGCGCGTGTGGGCCGCACTCTGGGCGGCGACGAGGTCGACCAGGTCCCGCTGCGTGAGGTTCACGTCGAGCATGTGCAGGCCCCAGTTCGCTGTCGGAAGTGCGGGCAGCAGCGCCGCACCCGGGCCGTCGACCATGAGCACGCGCGGACCGTCCCCGCCGGTGCACCTGGCGCGGAACCGGTCGACCTCGCGGCCCGCGATGATGCCGCGGATCGGGGCGTCCGCGTTCGCGCGCAGCGACGCCGGGTTGGTGCACAGCACCTCGTACTCGGGGCCGAACGGGAGATCCGCACGGGTGCCCGACGTCCCGGCGCTCGTGGGCGGCAGCCCGTACCGGGTGTCGGGTGGGGGCGTCCGGGAGAAGGCCGAATAGGCGACGACGCATCCCGTCTGAGCGGGGCCGGTGCAGGCGGGCACCGAGTCGAAGTCGCCGCCGACGGTCGAGCCCTTGCGGACGAGCACGTCACCGCCGATCAGCAGCGCCGAGACCAGTTGCGACTGTGCCTGTTTCCCGTCGATGCGATTGTGGATCAGCATCCGCAGCATCCGGGTGCCCTGCGAGTGCCCGATGAGCACCACCCCGCGGCCGTCGTTGTGGTTCGCGAGGTAGTCATCCCAGGCGCGTTCCACGTCGTCGTAGGCGAGGTCGAGGGCGGCGCTGCGTTCCGGCCCCGTCACGGTGAACAGTCCGCGCAGGGTGCTCTGCCGGTACACCGGAGCCCACACGTTGCAGTTCGCGCCGAACGGTTCGGCCTGCGCCCGGGCGACCTCGCGCAGCTCGGGCGAGGCGTCGAGGTTCGCGTTCGTGGCCTGATGCAGCGACGCGGTGGGATAGACATAGAAGCAGTCGATCGGCGCGCCGGCTCGGCCGCCGCACGGGTCGTCGGCCTGATCCGGCCTGCACAGCCAGGTGGTCGCCGACGGCGGGGCGGCCGACACGGCCGGAGCCGCGAGCACGACGGCGCCGACGACGGCGAGCAGGGCAGTGCACGCGCGGGCCGCACGGGTGAGTGGGCGGCGCGGGCGGTGGCTCGACATCCTCAGCGATTCTCGGCGTACGCCTTGAGGTGCGCCACCTGCTCGGGATCGAGGGAGGGGCGGACCGCCTGCCTGGCGGCGGCGACGTCGGCCGCGGTGACGTCCGCCGCGTCGACGCTGCGGCGCATCGCGGCCAGCGCCGCCTCCCGCAGCAGCGCCGCGCAGTCCGCCGCCGAGTAGCCCTCGAGATCCTCGGCGAGCGCGTCGAGGTCGACATCCGCCTCGAGCGGGATCGACTTCCCGGAGGTTTGCAGAATCTGCTTGCGCGCCTCCGCATCCGGCGGCGGCACGAACACCAGTCGCTCGATCCGGCCGGGCCGCAGCAGCGCCGGGTCGATCAGGTCCGGGCGATTGGTGGCCGCGAGCACCACCACGTCGCGCAGCGGTTCGACGCCGTCGAGTTCGGTGAGCAGCGACGCCACCACCCGGTCGGTGACGCCCGAGTCGGAGCTCTGCCCGCGGCGCGGGGCCAGGGCGTCCACCTCGTCGAGGAAGATCAGTGAGGGAGCCGAGTCGCGGGCCCGCTGGAACAGCTCGCGCACCGCCTTCTCCGAGGCACCCACCCACTTGTCCATCAGCTCGGCGCCCTTGACGGCGTGCACGCTGAGCTGGCCGGAGCTGGCGAGGGCGCGGACCACGAACGTCTTGCCGCAGCCGGGCGGGCCGTACAGCAGCACCCCCCGCGGCGGGTCCACACCAAGGCGGGCAAAGGAATCCGGGTGCTGCAGCGGCCACAGCACCGCCTCGGTGAGGGCCTGCTTGGTCTCGACCATGTCGCCGACGTCGTCGAGGGTGAGGCTGCCGATCGCCAGCTCCTCCGTCCCCGAACGCGACAGCGGGCGGATCACCTCGAGGGCGCCGATCAGGTCCTCCTGCCGCAGGTTCGGGTCCTCCCCGCTGCTGCTGGCCCTCGCGGCGGCCCGCAGCGCGGCCTCCCTGACCAGGGCGGCGAGGTCGGAGGCGACGAAACCCGGTGCCCGCCCTGCGATCTCGTCCAGCTTGAGGTCGGTGGTCGGGACCCTGCGCAGCATCAGTTCCAGCAGCGACCTGCGCAGCGCGCCGTCGGGCAGCGCCACCGTTAGTTCGCGGTCACACAGGTCCTGGCCGCGGACCCGGTCGTCGAGCGAATCGGGGTGCGCGGTGGTCGCGACGAACGCGACCCCCGGGGTGTCCACCGCGCGACGCAGCTCGTCGAGGATCAGCGTGGAGACCGGTTCCGGCTCGCCGGGCAGCAGGGCGTCGATGTCCGTGATGAGCAGCACCCCGCGCTCGTGCGGTTCCCCGGCCGCGGCGCCGGTGAGGCGGGCCACCGCGTCGGTCACCCGCTGCAACCGGGTGGCTGCGTCGAGCGCGCCGACGCCGGGGCCGTCCAGCGCGACCACGGCGCGCTCGGCCAGGACCGCCCGCGCCAGCGTCGCCTTGCCCACCCCCGCGGGCCCGGTGATGAGCACGCCGAGATGCGGCGACGCCCCAAGCGTGTGCAGCAGTTCCGGCTCGTCCAATGCCAGCTTCAGCCACTCGCCGAGTTTGGCGGCCTGGGCGCCCACGCCGACCAGGTCGGCCACCGGTACGGGCGCAGGCGAGGGGGAGGGCGAGGGCGTGGGGACCGGAGCGGTGCCGGCCCCGTCCCCGGGTCGAGCTGTCGGCGTCGTAGCGGCACCGGTGCCCCAGCTGACCGCCGAATTGGGTTGCACGCTCACCGGTCCCGCGGGTTCGACGGCCGTCACGGTGAGCAGCTCCGAGGTCCAGGCGACACCGAACGTGCGCGCCAGCGACTGCGTCGCGCCCGCGGTGCTGGTGCCGGGGCCCAGGTCGCGGGGGAGCAGCGAGACGGTGTCGCCGACGGTGAGCACCTTGCCGAGCAGCGCCTGCCGGAGCGTGGTGTCGGGGATGGACGCCGCGGCGTGGGCCGACCCGGTGACGGCGACGGACCTGGCGCCGTACACCGTCACGGGTGAGAGCACCACGCGCGCATTCTCTTTGAGCCCGGCGTTGGAGAGGGTGACGTCGTCGAGCAGCGCGGTACCGGTCGGGGTGGACTTGGGGGCCACCGCGACCACGGCGGCGGTGCGCCTGGCGCCGATCACGGCGACTCCGTCCCACTCGCGCAGCCCCAGCGCGGCCAGTGCCTCGGGGTGCAACCGCACCACCCCGCGACGCGCGTCGGCGGCGGAGGTGTTCAGCCGGGCGGTGAGCGCGAGTTCCGGAGAGTTCACGGTCGCCAGCCTAGTGCGCGGATCGGGTCACCCGGGATCGCCCGGCTTCGCGGGGATCCGTCGAGATCACACACGCATTGACGGGGTCACACACCGGTTCACGGGTGAACCGGTGTGTGCCCTCGCCAAAAGGGGTGTGCGGCCGATCGGGTGAGCGGCCGCGGGGCTGGACTACCGCGGCCGGCGCAGTCCGAGCCGGGCGGCGGAGACGCGGCTCCGGTCGCCCGCGGGGGCCCGGCGGATTGCCCGCCGCTCGGCGGGTTTGACGTCCCAGACCTCGGGGCGCGCGGCGACCCACCGCTTGGAGCGGACCGCGAACGGGATGTGCACCAGGTACGCGAAGACCAGCACGATCATCAGGACGAACGGGTAGGTGACCAGCGCGGCCGCGACCAGCGCGACGACCACCAGCAGCGCGGCGGCCATCCGCTTCGGCACGGCGAACGTCTTCATCGCCAGGGTCGGCACCCGGCTGACGATCAGCGCGGCGGACAGGATGGTCCAGGCGGCGACCCCGTAGAACGACGACCACCAGCCGTCGCCCCACTGCACGTAGGCGGCGAGGGGGGTCAACGCGATCAGCGCACCCGCGGGGGCGGGCACGCCGACGAAGAACTCGCTCGCGTAGGCAGGTGCCGTGTCGTCGTCGAGCAGGGTGTTGAAGCGGGCCAGCCGCAGCACGATGCTCACCGCGTAGACGAGGGCGATGATCCAGCCCGCACTACCGCCGTCGAGCAGCGTCACGTACAGCACCAGCGCCGGGGCGACGCCGAACGAGATGGCGTCGGACAGCGAGTCGAGCTCGGCGCCGATCTTGCTGGTGGCGTCGAGAAGTCGGGCGATGCGGCCGTCCAGCGAGTCCAGCACCGCGGCCGCGCCGATCATCGCGAGCGCGATGCCGAGCTTGCCGTCGAGGGCGAACTTCACCGCCGACAGGCCGCCGCACAGCGCGAGTATCGTGATGGTGCTCGGCAGCAGGAACAGTCCGGACGCGGCCGTCCGTCTGGCCGTCACAGCCGCGGCGACGGTGCGCTTGGGCGTGTTCACGGCAGCTGCGCGAGGACGGTTTCGGCGCCGACGGCGCGCTGGCCCCGCTCCACCATCAGGGTGGTGCCCTGGGGGAAGTAGGTGTCCACCCGGGATCCGAACCGGATCAGGCCGTAGGTGTCGCCGATCGGCAGCCGGTCGCCGACCTTGGCGTCGCACACGATCCGGCGGGCCAGCAGCCCGGCGATCTGCACCACCGCGACCTCGTGACCTGCCTCGGTGCGCAGCAGCATCGAATTGCGTTCGTTGGCGTCGCTGGCCTCGGCGAGGTCGGCGGAGAGGAACTTGCCCGGCTTGTGGACCACGGCGAGCACCTCGCCCGCGACGGGGCTGCGCTGCACGTGCACGTCCAACACGGACAGGAAGATGCTCACCCGGGGGACCGGGGCGTCGCCCATGTTCAGCTCGGCGGGCGGGACTGCGGTGTCGACGAGGGCGACCTCGCCGTCGGCGGGGGCGACCACGACATTCGCGCGGTTCGGCGGGACCCGGTGCGGGTGCCGGAAGAAGGCGGCGCTGGCGCCTGCGGCCGCCAGGCCGGCGCGGCGCACCCACGGGCGCTTGCGCCCGAGCACCGCGACCGCCAGCGGGGCAAGGACGAACGGCAGCCCGGCCGGATGCAGCGGCGGAACGGTGTTGCGGACCAGTTCTGCGACGTGCGCGATTCCGGTGGTTTGCGGGGTGCCAATCGGGATGGGGCGGCGGGCCACGGGCTCCTCTTACTGTTTCGTCTTGCTATCCGGCGAAAACGTGCGCCCACAGGCTAGCCGAGACGGCCCGGTGAGGGGACCCGGCCGCCGCTGAGCTGGGCGAACGTCGGGCCTGGTCGGTTCACCCGGCCTGCGTGAGCCGTTCCCGCAGCCTGGCGATGCCGCCGCGGATGGTCGCGCCGTAGCCGTCGTCCGCCAGCGACCCGATGCGCGCCTCCGCGCGCTCCAGGTGGACTCGTGCCGCGTCGGCGTCGCCCAGCTTGGCGTAGTCGGCGGCGAGGTTCAGGTGCAGCGACGGATAGAAGCCGGCCACCTGCAGCGACGAGTGGTGCTGCTTGGCGCGCTCGTCGGTGAGCGTGTCGGCCGCCGCCAGCGCGCGCAGGTCCCACTCGAGCTCGTCCGCCGGATCGTCCTGGACGTCGGCCATGTAGTGGGCGAGCGTCACGGCGTGCAGCGGATCCCCGTCGGGCCCGACCTGCTCCCACAACGTCGCGAACGCCGCCCTGGCTCCCGCCTTGTCGCCCCCGTTCGCCAAGTCCTGCGCGGCCATGATGCCGGTCATGGTCGGGTCCGCTTCGCTCATCGTCTGCCCTTCGTCGGATCGGAACCCGACCGTAGGCGGGGCCACCGACAGCGAGCGGTCAGCGGATCCCGTCGCGGCGCAGCGCCACCGAGACCGCCGCCGCCCTGGTGTCCACCCCGAGCTTGGCGTAGATGTGCGCGAGGTGCGTCTTGACGGTGGCCTCGCTGATGAACAGCCGCTTGCCGAGTTCCTTGTTGGTCAGGCCCTCGGCGAGGAGGGTGAGCAGTTCGGCCTCGCGCGCGGTGAGCGCCTCGTCGGGCCGCCGCATCTGATGCAGCAGCCGCGACGCCACCGGCGGCGACAGCACGCTCTGGCCCGCGACCGCGCCGCGGATGGCGGCGAAGATCTCCTGCGGCGCCGAGTCCTTGAGCAGGTAGCCGATGGCGCCCGCGTCGATGGCCCTGACCACGTCGGCGTCGGTGTCGTAGGTGGTGAACACCAGCACCGGCAGCGTGGGGCGGGCCGCGCGGATCCGGCGGATTGCCTCGACGCCATCGATGCCCGCGCCAAGCGCGAGGTCCATCATGACAAGCCGCGGCCCCACCGTCTCGGCCATGTCCACGGCCTGCTCGCCGGAATCGGCCTCGCCGATCACCTCCAGGTCGGGCTGCGAGTCCAGCAGGGCGCGCAGACCGGCCCGGACCACCAGATGGTCGTCCACCAGCATCACGGTGATCGCGCTCATGCCGCGCCCCCGGAGGGGATCTGGGCGGCGACGACGGTGCCCTCGCCGGGGGAGCTCTCCACGGTGAGCGTGCCGCCGAGCGCCTCAGCCCGTTGCCGCATCGCGCGCAGGCCGAACCCGCCCGCGGGGGAATGGTCGCCGACGGCATCGGCCGCGAAGCCGCGCCCGTCGTCGAACACGTCGAGCGCGACGGCGCCGGGCAGATAGGTCAGGGTCACCCCCAGAGTCTGCGCGTCCGCGTGCCGCGACACATTCGAGACCGCGCTCTGGGTGATCCGCAGCAGTGCGTGTCCGACCTCCGCCGGCAGCGGGACCTGGGTCCCGATCACCCGCAGTTGCGCTGACGGGAAATGGCCGCGCGCGGCGCTGAGCAGGGCCGCGTCCAGGGCCTGCGTCTCGAGGTTCGGGGAGGCGAGGTAGTGCACCAGGTTCCTGGTCTCGGCGAGGTTCTCGCGCAGCGACGCGGTCGCGGTCCGCACCTCCCGCCGCGCGGGCGAGCGCGGCTGGTCCCAGGCCAGGTCCGCGGCCTCCAGGTGCAGCAGGGCGCTGGTCAGGCCCTGGGTGACGGTGTCGTGGATCTCGCGAGCAAGACGTTCGCGTTCGGACAGCACGCCCGCCGCGCGTTCGGTCTCGGCCAGCCGCGACTTCGCCTCGGCGACCTGCTCGAGCAGCCGAACGCGTTCCCGGCTGTCCCGTTCGATCTGGCTGTACGCGATCACGACGAGGGCGCCGGTGCAGATCGGGCCGATCAGCACGGCCCACTCGGTGCGGCCGCTGAAGTTGAAGAAGGCGATGCTGGTGATCACGGCGAGCGCCGCGACGATCAGGTACGCCGTCCGGTTCGAGAACGCGCGGGTGCAGAGGAAGAACATCGGGAACGCGCACCACGCGAAGCTCGGTGCCAGCCACACGAGCACCGCCCAGGTGGTCAGCACCGGCCACACCCAGGGCTGCCATGCGGCGGCCCGGCGGGACAGGGCCACGGTCACGGCGTAGAGCGCGGCCAGCGCGACGATCAGGGCCGCGACGATGACGAACCGGCCGCTGACGCCGTGATAGGTCAGGTAGCGGGCGGTCGAGGTCGCCAGCAGTACATAGAACGAGACGTGGATCGCGACGTCGATCGGTCCGCGGAAGTCCCGGTCGCGGGGGACCTGGTCGTCGCGGCGGCGAGCGGTGTCGGGACTGGGCATCGGCCCGATCTTACGGAGCGGGCGACGTCGCCGGATCGGCCATTCGGATGATCTCGGCGCCCCCGGACGGGTGACGGGGAGGCAGACGTGCGCCCGATGCGGGTGGGTGGGGCGAGCGGCGAGGCTGGAATCCGTCAGCCCGGACCGTGCGTGATCGGTACCCCGATCGGGGTGCAGAGCGCGCACATGCGGTCACGCCACAACAGAAAGGCCCCCAGATGAACCTCTCCCGCCGACTGCCCAAGGCCCTTGCCGTCGCCGTCCCGCTTGCGGCGATCCTCGCCACCGCGGCGTGCGGCAGCGGCATCGACGAGACGGCGGCGTCGGCCACCCCGGTCGCCACCACCGCCGCCGCCGTGGCCCCGACTGCCGGCGATCAGGCCGCCAAGGGCACGGCCACCGCGAACCGGTTGACGGTCGCGGCCGCGGGCAGGGCCGCGGAGGCCGCGCTCGCGAAGTGCCAGGCCGATGGCCTCGGCTTCGTCACCGTGTCGGTGGTCGACCGCAACGGCAACGTGCAGGCGATGCTGCGCGGTGACAACGCGGCCCAGCACACGGTCGAGGCGGCGCGCCAGAAGGGTTACACGGCAGCGGCTTTCGGAGCCAATACCAGCGACCTGGCCGGCCGTGCGAAGGGTGACGGCGCCACCGTCGCGGATCTCGACGGCACCCTGTTCCTGCCCGGCGGCGTCTCGGTGAAGGTCGGCAACGCATCCATCGCGGGCATCGGTGTCGGCGGGGCACCGGACGGCATGGCCGATCAGGCCTGCGCCGCAGCCGGTCTCGACGCCATCGCGCAGTCGCTGCAGTAGGCATGAGCTCTGTGATGAGGCGCGCGTCGGCCGCCGTCGTCCTCGTCGCCGCGGTGGCCGCCTGCGCCGCATGCGGCGGGCAGGACCCGGCGGTCGGTGCCCCGCCGCCGACGGTGCCCGCGTCCGCGCCGTCGGCGTCCGCAGCTGCGCCGTCGTCCGACGTCCCGCTCGTCTCGACCCCGGAACTCGAGCGGGCGCTGTTCGCGGCCGTCCGGGCCGACGATGCCGCCGCCGTGCGCGCCGCGCTGGCCCGCGGCGCGGCCATCGAGGCCCGCGGCGACGGCGGGCAGACGCCGCTGGTGGCCGCGGCGAAGTCGAACTCGGTGCACGCGGCGCGGTTGCTCGTCGAGGCGGGGGCCGACGTGAACGCCAAGGACGCCATCGAGGACTCGGCGTTCCTGTACGCGGGCGCGGAGGGATACGACGAGATCCTGGCGTTGACGCTGGCGCACGGCGCGGAGGTGATCGCCACCAACCGGTACGGCGGCACCGCGCTGATCCCGGCGTCCGAGCACGGGCACACCTCGACGGTGCGGACACTGATCCGGGCGGGCGTGCCGGTCAATCATGTCAACGAACCGGGCTGGACCGCGCTGCAGGAGGCGATCGTCTACGGCGACGGGTCGGCTCGCTACCTCGACGTGATCGCGCAACTCCTCGAGGCGGGCGCCGACCCCGCGATCGAGGACTCGAACGGTCGGACCGCCCTGGACAACGCGAAACGCCGCGACCAACACGAGGTCGCGGCGCTGCTGAGGGGAGAACGCTGAGGGTCAGGCCCTGGCGGCCGCCTTCGACTCCGCGGCCGACTTGATCCGGGCGAGGCCGGTGTTCATGCCCTTGACCATGTCGACCTCGAAGTCCGCGGTGCCGCCCATGAACTTGTCGACCAGGAACGACGAGAGCTTGGTGGTGCCGGTCGGCGCCTCGCGACGCTCGGTGAGGCGAGTGCCGGTGGCGGTGGCCTCGAGCGAGTAGGTCCAGATGGTGTGGTTCTCGGCGACCCGCCACGCGATCGCCTTGTTCGGCTCGAAGCGGACCACCTTCGAGGTGGTCGGCCAGACCAGCAGGCCCTTCTTGTTCAGGTTGAACGTCTTGGTGCCGTGCGTGACCTCACCGAAGACGTGCATCCGGCGGCACTGCGGGCTCCACTCGCCCATTCGCTTGAGGTCAGAGACCACGGCCCACACCGCGGCGGGGGGTGCGTCGATCTCGATGCTCGCTTCGAGGGTGTTCGTCACTGGGTCTTCTCCGGTTCTTAGAGGGTGGAGCGTGTTAGTGATACGCACCGTTACGGGTATTTTGCCGGATCGTGGGCGTTCGTCAAGGCCTCGGCGTCAAGGCCTCGGAGTCACGGGCGGGGCGTCAGCCGGAGCACGACGTCGTCGCGCCCGTTGTCGGTGGTGACGAGCAGCGAACCGTCCGGCTGTCCGCTGACCGTGCGGATCCGACCGTACTGCCCGTCGAGCAGCGAGGCCTGCCGCTCCACCCCGAGCCCGTCCGGCGTGAGTCCCAGCAGCAGAACCTTCTCGCCCTGCTGCGTCCCGACCGCGAGCGCGCCCGACCAGTCGCCCCAGCCGGGGCCGAGGAGAAACGATCCGCTGGCGGTGGCGAGGGTGGTCATGCCCGAGCTCCACACCGCGTCGAGAGCGCCGGGAACGCGGTCGTGGTCGGTCATCGGCACCGCCTCGATGTACCGGTCGGGCTCGAGGTCGGGGCGCCAACCGTAGTTGCCCGCGGGCACGAGCCGGTTCACCTCGTCGTCGCGGTGGGTCCCCTGTTCCACCGAGTACAGCTGTCCGCTGCCCGGCCGGAAGCTGAGCCCCTGCACGTTGCGGTGCCCGAGGGTGTAGACGGGACTGGTCGGGTCGGGGTTCCCTGCCGCGGGGGATCCGTCGGCGTTGATGTGCAGCACCTTGCCGCCCAGCGAGCCGAGGTCCTGCGGGACCGTGGGCAGCTTGGCGTCGCCGGTACCGACGAACAGGGTGCCGTCCGGCGCCGGGAGGATCCGGCAGCCGGCGTGCCGCCCGCCCGCGCTGGGCAGGCCGGACAGCACCACGGAAGTCCTGGTCAGTGAGGTCCAGGACTCGTCAACCGTCCAGGACAGCAATCGGACGTCGGTCGTGTCGTCGTCTCGGTGTCCCTGGCAGGTGAACAGCCTGCGGGTGCTCGCGAACGCCGGATCGAGCGCGATTCCCATCAGTCCGGTCTCCCCGGAGACGTAGAGGTCGGACAGATCGGCGGTCGGCTCGGTGACCGAGGCGTCGGGTCGTCGCGCGACGAAACCGCCGCCGCGCTGTCCGGTGAGGATGGTGCCGTCCGGCGCGACCGCGACATCCCACGGCTTGTTCAGCCCGGTCAGGAGTTCGGTCACCTCGACCGCCGGTGGGGCGGCCGCGACGGGGCCGGTCGCGACGGGGCCGGTCGCGACGGTGGTGGTCCGCTCGGCGCCGGTGGGGGCGGGGGTGTCGGTGGTGGTCGCGCAGCCGGCGATGAGCAGGGCGAGGGCCAGTGCGGCGGATCGTTCGCGCACAGACCACCTCCGACTCGGCGGGTTCAGGGGCTGGTTCCAGGGTATCGCCGCGACGAACCCGGCGGGGCGGGGGAGAAGCCCTCGACAGGGGGTGGATATCGCTGTAATGCCGGGTGGATGATGGACGATGAGAAGGGTATCCACGCAACGAAAGAATCAAGCCAGCCACCGGAGTGATCCGTCGTGAAGATCCCAGTCGTTCTCCATCACGCGCGACATGAGTCCGTCCCGATCCTCGAGTCGGCCCGGATGAAGGGTCGCCCGAAGTCCTGGCCGAGCGAGAAGCTCGAGCGTTTGCTGACCCAGGGCGAGATCGAGGCCATCCACCGCGGGCGGTTCTGACCGCCCGCCGCCCCGCCGCTGAAGCGTGCGGGGATCTTCTACCGGCAAGTTGTTCTATTGGAGCTAGAACAATAGAATGAACTCGTGCTGATCCGGATCGACCAGACCGCGGCGGGGCCGCTCTATGAACAGGTCGCCGCGAGCGTGCGTAGGGCCATCGCCGATGGAACCGCGGCTCCCGGTGAGCGGCTCCCGGTGGCCCGCGACCTGGCGGCCTCGCTCGACCTCAACGTCCACACCGTGCTGCGGGGCTACCAAATGCTGCGCGACGAGGGCCTGATCGAGCTGCGGCGCGGCCGCGGCGCGGTGGTGACGGCCGACGCGACCACGCGCGGGCGGCTGCAGGAGGCGATCCGGGACCTCGTCGCGGAGGCGAGGCGGCACGGGATCGGCGCGGGGGAACTCGCGGACCTGGTGAAGAAGGAGATGACATGACCAGCTCGACGTCGACGCCACTGGTGTCCTGGCCGCGCGCCCTGGCGGGTGCGCTGACGCCCCCTCTGGTGGCGGCCGCCGCCGCTGCCGCGGTGATCGGTGCCTGGGCCGACCGGCTGCCGAATCCCGTCGCCGTGCATTTCGGCCCCGGTATGGATGCCGACGGGTTCGCCTCGCTCGATGCCGTGCGGTGGGCGTCGCTGTCCGGTGTCGCGGTCGCCCTGGTGCTGTGCCTGCTCCAGTTGGCGCTCACCCGGGACCGGCGCGGGGCCCGGGTCGGTGCGGCGGTCAGCGCGGGCACCGGCGCCGCGATCGCCACGGTGCCGATCGCGATGCTCGCCCCGCAGCGCGGGCTCGCGGATGCGTCGACGGCGTCGCTCGACGGCTGGTGGCTGCTGCTCGTGGCGGGAATCGGCCTGGTCGGCGCGGCCATCGCATTCGCGTTGCTGCCTGCTCCCGGTCCCTCCGTCGCGCAGGCCGCGCCGCCCGCCGACGCGCCCCGGATTCCGCTGGGAGACAGCGAGCGGGTGGTCTGGTCGGGTTCGGCGGCCATGCCGTGGTGGATCGCGGTCGCGGTCGCATTGGCGCCGATCGTGATCACCGTGGTGATCATCTCCGCGTCCAGTAGTTCCGCGGTGATGGTGTTGGGCGTGATCGTCAGCACCGTGGTCGGCGGCGCGCTGATGGCCCTCGCGCTGTCCCCGGTTCGGGTCGTGGTCGACGACCGCGGAGTGCAGACGAGATCTCCGCTGACCGGAACCCGCAGGCGCATCCCGCTCGTCGAGGTCGCGGAGGCGGATGTCGTGAAGATCGGACTGCTCAACAGGTTCGGCGGCTTCGGCTATCGCGTCGGCCCCGGCGGCGTCGGGCTCATCGTCCGGCCGGGGCCCGCGTTGCGCGTCACCCGCGGCGACGGCTCCCGGTTCACCGTCACCGTGGACGGCGCCGAGCAGGCCGCGGCGGTACTCAATGCCCTCGCCGCCAGGGAGCGCGCGCGACGCTGAGCTTCGGTGGGCCGCGGCGGAGCCGTCGGACTCGGAAAGACACGTGGCGCGATCGACCTATCGTTACGGTCCCGATCGAATAGTGTTCCGCTGAGGAACAAGCACTATCTGGCGGGGGCGGGATGGGTGTAATCGACGATCGGCGGATTCGGGAGCCGTCGTTGCTCGATGCGATAGTTCCGCTGGCAGCGCTTGCCGTGCTCATCGGCGGGTCGCTGGCCCTGTTCGGTCTCGATGCGTTGGATGGTCCGCTGCAGGCCGCGATGGTCGTATGCGCGATGATCGCCGCGCTGATCGCGCTGAAGAACGGGCACAGCTGGGTCGAAGTGCAGGAGGCCGGGCAGGCGGCACTGTCGTCGATCACTTCGGCGATGTTCATCCTGCTCGCGGTCGGTGCGCTGATCGGTACGTGGAACATGTCGGGCACCATCCCGACTCTTGTCTATTACGGCATCCAGGTCCTGTCGCCGTCCTGGTATTACCTTGCGGCGGCGCTGATCTGCGGCGTCATCGCCATGAGCATCGGGAGTTCGTGGACCACCGCGGGCACCATCGGCGTCGGCCTGGTCGGCATCGCCGTGATGCTCGGGGTGTCGCCCGCCATCACGGCAGGCGCGGTGATCTCAGGCGCCTACCTCGGCGACAAGCTGTCCCCCCTGTCGGAGACCACCATCCTGACCGCGCAGATGGTCGAGGTGGACACCTACGAGCACATCAAACGGCAGGCGTGGACATCGGTGCCTGCGTTCGTGATCGCGTGCGTCGGGTTCTTCGTGTTGGGACTGTTCGGCCCGGAGGCCAACGACACCGTCGCGACCGCGAGTGAACTCACCGCTCTCGGGGACATTTACAACATCAGCGCGTGGAACCTGCTTCCGCTGCTGCTGCTCGTCGTGCTGTCTGTCCGCAAGGTTCCAGCGTCGATGGCGCTGATCCTCTCGGCGCTGTTCGCTGGACTACTCTCCGCATTCACCCAGCCCGCCGTGACCCAAGAGTTCTCGGGCGCAACCAATACCGTCGAGTCGACGATCCGTGGCACGTGGATGGCCGTCGCGAACGGATTCACCATCGACTCCGGTGTCGCCGACGTCGACAGCCTGCTCAGCCGGGGCGGAATGGACAGCATGCTGCCCACCCTGTGGCTGATCATCGCTGCGGTCACCTTCGGCACAATCCTCGAGCGCTTCGGACTCATCGCGCGGCTGATCGATCCACTGCTCTTCCGTGCGCGGACGACCGGGCGGCTGTACGTGACGGTGTTCGGGTGCGGGCTGGGACTGAACATGGTTGCAGGCGATCAGTACATTGCGCTGGTTCTGCCCGCCCGGATCTTCCGGGCCGAATTCGCCGAGCGCGGCCTGGCGCCGACCAACCTGTCCAGGCTGGCCGCCGACAGCGGCACCGTCACCTCGCCGCTGGTGCCGTGGAATTCGTGCGGCGCGTTCATGGGTGCGGCCCTTGGTGTGTCCACGATCCTGTACCTGCCGTACGCGCTGTTCAACATCATCAGCCCGCTGCTGAGCGTGGCGTACGGGATCACCGGGTTCAAGGTCGAGAAGATCGCCCCGCCCGAGAGCCGACAGGCCGGCGACGCCAACGAAATTGGGGAGTAGTGGTGCCATGACAACCGCGGAAGAGACGTCGACGAAGAAGATGCCGCTGCTGACCTTGTCGGCGATGGTGGTCGGCTCGATGGTCGGCGCAGGCGTATTCTCGCTGCCCCGCAACTTCGGTCAGGCCACCGGCGGCTTCGGCGCGCTGATCGCCTGGGCCATCGCCGGAACCGGAATGTTGATGCTGGCGTTCGTATTCCAGACCCTCGCCGTCCGCAAACCCGACCTCGACGCAGGCGTCTACGCCTACGCGAAGGCCGGGTTCGGCGAGTACCTCGGCTTCTTTTCCGCGTTCGGCTACTGGGCCAGTGCCTGCGTCGGCAACGTCAGCTATTGGGTGCTGATCAAGTCGACTCTCGGGCAGGTCCTACCGATCTTCGGTGAGGGCAACACGATCTGGGCTGTGCTGCTGTCGACCGTCTGCATATGGGCCTTCCACTTCATGGTGCTGCGCGGCGTGCAGGAGGCCGCCACCATCAACAAGATCGTCACCGTCGCAAAGCTGGTGCCGATCCTGTTCTTCATCGTGATCCTGTTGTTCTTCTTCGACGCCGGGATCTTCGCCGACAATTTCTTCGGCGGCGACGCCTACTCACAGCCGCTGTTCGAGCAGGTGCGCGCCACCATGCTGGTGACGGTCTTCGTGTTCCTCGGCATCGAGGGCGCCAGCGTGTACTCCCGCTACGCCCGCCGCCGCGAGGACATCGGCCGCGCCACCGTGCTCGGCTTCCTCAGCGTGCTCGCGATCTTCGCGTCGGTGACCATGGTGTCGTTCGGCATCATGCCCCGCGACCAGCTCGCCACCCTGCAGCAGCCGTCGATGTCGCCGGTGTTCGAGTCCGCGGTCGGCGCGTGGGGCGCCTGGTTCATCAGCATCGGCCTGATCATCTCGGTGCTCGGCGCCTACCTGGCGTGGACGCTGATGGCCGCCGAGGTGCTGTTCGTCGCCGCGAAGGACCGGGACATGCCGTCCTTCCTGAGCCGGGTCAACGGCAGGAACGTCCCGGTGATCGCGCTCGTATTCACCTCCGTCCTGATCCAGCTGGTGCTGCTGACGACGTTGTTCTCCGACGACGCGTTCACCTTCACACTCAAGTTGTGCAGCTCGCTGTCGCTGGTGCCGTACCTGCTGGCCGCGGCCTACGCGCTCAAGCTGGGGTGGACCAGGGAGACCTACGACGAACTGCAGCCGGAGCGGCGTACCAAGGAGCTGGTGTTCGCAGGCATCGCGACCTTCTACACGACATTCATGATCGTCGCGGCCGGTCTCGAGTTCCTGCTGCTCTCGTGCATCATCTACGCCCCCGGCACGATCCTGTTCGCGCTGACCCGCCGGGAGGCAGGCAAGCGACTGTTCTCGCCCTGGGAGGCGGCACTGTTCGCCGTTGTGGCCCTGGGCGCCATCGCCGGAATCGTCGGTCTCGCGACCGGCGCCATCACCATCTAGGAGAGCGAAACGATGACTGCACCCGCAACCTTCGGTGTCCACTCCGAGGTCGGCACCTTGCGCAAGGTCCTGGTCTGCGCACCGGGCCTCGCGCACGAGCGACTCACCCCGACCAACTGCGATGACCTGCTCTTCGATGACGTGCTCTGGGTGCAGAACGCCAAGCGCGACCACTTCGACTTCATGACGAAGATGCGCGATCGTGGCGTCGAGGTCGTCGAGCTGCACAACCTGCTCGCCGACACCCTCGGTGTGCCGGGGGCCAAGCAGTGGCTGCTGGACCGCAAGATCGTCGCGAACGAGGTGGGCCTTGGCCTGGTCGACGACGTCCGGGCCTACCTCGACCAGCTCGACAACCGAAGGCTCGCCGAGTATCTGATCGGCGGCCTGGCGACCTCGGACCTGCCCGCCGACTTCCGGCCCGCTTACTTCGCGCTCGCCCGTGAGCAGTCCGGGGTCCGCGAGTACCTGATGCCGCCGCTGCCGAACACCCTCTACACCCGCGACACCACCTGTTGGCTCTACGGCGGCGTCACCCTCAACCCGCTGTACTGGCCGGCGCGGCACGACGAGACCCTGCTGATGAAGGCGATCTACACCTTCCACCCGGACTTCACCGGGGCGAAGATCTGGTGGGGCGACCCCGAGCAGGACTGGGGGTTGGCCAGCTTCGAGGGCGGCGACGTGATGCCGATCGGGAACGGCGCGGTACTCGTCGGGATGAGCGAACGCACCTCCCGGCAGGCCGTCACCCAGGTCGCGCAGTCGCTGTTCGACGCGGGCGCCGCCGAACGGGTCGTCGTCGCGGGCATGCCGAAACTGCGCGCCGCAATGCACCTGGACACCGTCTTCACCTTCGCCGACCGTGACCTGGTCACCGTGTTCCCGGACATCGTCGACGGCATCCACACTTTCTCACTGCGTCCCGGCGACAGGGGCGTCCCTGAGGTCGTCGAGGAGAGCAAGCCGTTCGTCGACGTGGTCGCCGAGGCGCTGAACTTCGACAAGCTGCGCGTGGTCCCGACCGGCGGCGGCTTCTACGCCAACGAGCGTCAGCAGTGGGACAGCGGCAACAACCTCGTCGCCGCCGAGCCGGGCGTGGTGTTCGCCTACGACCGCAACACCCACACCAACGCCGCGCTGCGCAAGCAGGGCGTTGAGGTCATCACCATCGTCGGCGCCGAACTCGGGCGCGGCCGCGGCGGCGGGCACTGCATGACGTGCCCGATCGTGCGCGACGCCGTCGAGTTCTGACTCGATAACAGGACCGAACGTCGCAGTGCACGGGAGGGTCACGTGAACGGGAGTCCGCCGCGGCCCGCGGGTCCGGTCGAGGGGGTGCTGTTCGACATCGACGGGGTGCTGGTCACCTCGTGGCAACCCCTCGCGGGCGCCGCCGAGGCCCTCGCAGCCGTCCGCGACCGCGGGATCGCGCGCGCCTTCCTCACCAACACCACCTCCAGGACGCGGGCCGAGATCGCCGCGGCACTGCGCGACTGCGGGATGGCGGTCGACGCACGCGAGATCGTCACGGCCGCGGCGCTCACCGCCGAACATCTCCGCGAGGTCCATCCGGGCAGGCGTTGCCTGCTGATCAACCACGGCGACATCGCCGGGGACATGGCGGGCATCGAGTTCGACACCCGCAACCCGGAGGTGGTGGTCCTCGGCGGGGCCGGACCCGAGTTCGACCATGCCACGCTGAGCCGCGTGGTCGGGCTGATGCAGGGCGGGGTTCCGGTGGTCGCCATGCAGGGCGGACTGACCTGGGCCACCTCCGACGGCATCCGCATCGACACCGGCGCCTACCTGCCTGGCCTGGAGGCGGCGGGCAACGCCCGCGTCGCGGTGGTCGGCAAGCCGTCGCCGACCGGGTTCCTCGCGGCAGCCGGGCTGATGGGGACCCCGCCCGACCGCACGGTGATGATCGGCGACGACCTCCAGAACGACGTTCTGGCGGCCCAGCGCGCCGGATTCATCGGGGTGCTGGTGCGCACCGGCAAGTTCCGGCAGTCCGTCCTGGACGCGGGCGAGGCCCCCGATCATGTGGTCGGCTCGGTCGCGGACCTGCCCGAGCTGCTCGTCGGGCTGCGGCGCTGAGGTAGCGGGTGGGCCCGCGCCGGTCGCGGGTCCACGCGAAAACCGGTGCCGAATCGAGATCTGCCGATCAGGCCGCTGCACGTCGAGTCTTGGGTACCGTCGCGTCGGTATCCGTTCGTTCTGCTTTCGAGGAGTTCCGTGTCGATTCAGCTCAGCCCCCGCGTCCGCAGCCTCATTCCGTCGATCACCCGCGCGGGCGCGAGTCTGGCGGTCGGCATAGCGATCGCCGGGGGCCTGGCGGTCGCGGGCTCCGGCGTCGCATCCGCCGCACAGGTCGGGTGCGCCTCGCCGCCCTCGGCGAACGACATCAGGGTCATCGGCGACGCGAGCTGCGGCGCCACCGCGACCGTCGGCAACGCGGGCGCGACCGCGAGTGACAGTGGGACCGCGGTGAGCGTCGCGAACGGCGGCTCCGCGAACAGCTTCGCCACCGGCTACGGCGTCGCGCTCAGTTCCTCGCGCGGGGCGGGCGCCGCGCACGCGTACGCCATCGGCGGCGGCATCTCGCACTCGAACGCGTCGAACGGCAACACCACCATCGCGGTGGCGGGCTGGGGTTCCGGGGCGACGGCGGAGGCGTCCGGCGTCAAGTGTGTCGGCCCGCTGTCCTTTGCCGTGAACCTGACCACCGGCGCGGTCTGCGCGCTGCGCTGATCGACCCGCTCCGACCTTGCACTCGGCACCCCTGAGTGCTAAAAAGGCACTTGGCACTCACGTCATGTGAGTGCCAGGTCGGGACGGTGAGATCGGGATCCCATCGACACCCCTGGTCGTCCGTCGCGGGCGCCGAGCCTGGCCGAAGGCGTAAATGCGTCATGAGGCGACCCGACGAGCGGTCGCCTGGTGTGTCACCCCAATCCGGAGGATCACTTCGCAATGGCCAAGATCATCGCGTTCGACGAAGAGGCCCGTCGCGGTCTCGAGCGTGGCCTGAACAGCCTCGCCGACGCAGTCAAGGTGACGCTGGGACCCAAGGGTCGCAACGTCGTCCTGGAGAAGAAGTGGGGCGCCCCCACGATCACCAACGATGGCGTGTCCATCGCCAAGGAGATCGAGCTCGAGGACCCCTACGAGAAGATCGGCGCCGAGCTGGTCAAGGAGGTCGCCAAGAAGACCGACGACGTCGCCGGCGACGGAACCACCACCGCCACCGTGCTCGCCCAGGCTCTCGTTCGTGAGGGCCTCCGCAACGTCGCGGCCGGCGCCAACCCCCTCGGCCTCAAGCGCGGCATCGAGAAGGCCGTCGAGGCCGTCACCGCCCGCCTGCTCGACACCGCCAAGGAGGTCGAGACCAAGGAGCAGATCGCTGCCACCGCCGGTATCTCGGCTGGCGACTCGTCCATCGGTGAGCTCATCGCCGAGGCCATGGACAAGGTCGGCAAGGAAGGCGTCATCACGGTCGAGGAGTCCAACACCTTCGGCCTGCAGCTCGAGCTCACCGAGGGCATGCGCTTCGACAAGGGCTTCATCTCGCTGTACTTCGCGACCGACGCCGAGCGTCAGGAAGCGGTCCTCGAGGACGCCTACATCCTGCTCGTGAGCTCCAAGATCTCCACGGTCAAGGACCTGCTGCCGCTGCTGGAGAAGGTCATCCAGTCCGGCAAGCCGCTGGTCATCATCGCCGAGGACGTCGAGGGCGAGGCCCTGTCCACCCTGGTGGTCAACAAGATCCGTGGCACCTTCAAGTCGGTCGCCGTCAAGGCCCCCGGCTTCGGTGACCGCCGCAAGGCGCAGCTCGCCGACATCGCCATCCTCACCGGTGGCGAGGTCATCAGCGAAGAGGTCGGACTCTCCCTGGAGACCGCCGGACTCGAGCTGCTCGGCCGCGCCCGCAAGGTCGTCGTCAGCAAGGACGAGACCACCATCGTCGAGGGTGCAGGCGACGCCGACGCCATCGCCGGTCGCGTCAGCCAGATCCGCGCCGAGATCGAGTCCTCGGACTCGGACTACGACCGCGAGAAGCTGCAGGAGCGCCTGGCCAAGCTGGCCGGTGGCGTCGCCGTCATCAAGGCAGGCGCCGCGACCGAGGTTGAGCTCAAGGAGCGCAAGCACCGCATCGAAGATGCCGTGCGCAACGCCAAGGCGGCCGTCGAGGAGGGCATCGTCGCCGGTGGCGGCGTGGCACTGCTGCAGTCGGCTCCCGCGCTCGACGACCTGAAGCTCGAGGGTGACGAGGCCACCGGCGCGAACATCGTTCGCGTCGCCCTCGAGGCACCGCTCAAGCAGATCGCGTTCAACGCCGGCCTCGAGCCCGGCGTCGTCGCGGAGAAGGTTCGCAACCTGCCCGCGGGCCACGGCCTCAACGCCGCGACCAACGAGTACGGCGACCTGCTCGAAGCCGGCATCAACGACCCGGTCAAGGTCACCCGCTCGGCGCTGCAGAACGCAGCCTCGATCGCGGCGCTGTTCCTCACCACCGAGGCCGTTGTCGCCGACAAGCCGGAGAAGGCCGGAGCGCCCGCCGGCGATCCGACCGGCGGCATGGGCGGCATGGACTTCTAGTCCACAGCCCCTCAGGCGCACCAGCGTCACACGGCGAGGCCCGGGTCACCCGAACAGGGTGCCCGGGCCTCGCTCGTGGTCCCGGCTCCCCGCGGAAACGCGTTGTTCACCGAAGCGACCAACGTAGGTCACCGATTTGGACGCTTGGTCGATTAGCCTCATTGTCTGTGGCGAGGGGTCACACGCAGTTTCTGCGGTAGGTCAATTTTCTTGGAGGATCACATGGGTTCCATCAGCACCATCGTCTCGCTCATCGAGCTCTACCAGCTGCTGAGCAAGTTCAGCTGATCCCCCGACACAGCGGCCGGGCCCCGGGTGGGGCACGGCCGCTGCGTGCTGTCGGCACGCGGCCACGACACGCCGATCAGTTTCGCGATTCCGGAGACAGTCGAACGTATTCCGGGTGAGACTGTCCGCGCGGGATCACCCAACACGGGAGCGCTGTCTTCCGTATGATCACCCGCAGCAAGCCGAGGGTCCATGCGTACCTGCGTGTGGGCCCCCGTTCTGTAAAAGAATCGAACATCCCGATCTCGGCCCCTTGACAGTCAGGTGCAGCACATATGAGCAAGCTTCGTCGATCAGGCGCCCGCACGGCGCGGCTGGCAGCGGCCGCAGCGGCCCTGATGATCCTTCCCCTGATCGGCGCGGGCACGGTCGCCTCCGCCGCCCCGGCCGGCGAGAAGTCGGCGTCGACGGGCTCGAAGATCGAGCGGATCGACGGCTCAGGCCGTCAGGTGACCGCGTACGTGTACTCGGCGGCGATGAACAAGACCATTCCGGTGAAGGTCCAGCGGCCCATGGACACCAGCGCGCCGCGGCCGACGCTGTACCTGCTCAACGGCGCGGGCGGCGGCGAGGACTCGGCCACCTGGCAGCGACGCTCGGACGTCGCGTCGTTCTTCGCGGACAAGAACGTGAACGTGGTGACCCCCGTCGGCGGCGCCTTCAGCTACTACACCGACTGGCAGAAGGACGACCCGAAGCTCGGCCGCAACAAGTGGACGACCTTCATGACCAAGGAGTTGCCGCCGCTGATCGACGCCGAGTTCAAGGCCAACGGCGTGAACTCGATCGCAGCCATCTCCATGTCCGGCACCTCCGTGCTCAACATGGCGATCGCGGCCCCCGGCCTCTACAAGAGCGTCGCCACCTACAGCGGCTGCGCCGAGACCAGCACCGAGCCAGGCCGGGCCTACATCAAGCTGGTCGTCGAGTCGCGTGGCGGCGCCAAGGTCGAGAACATGTGGGGACCGAAGAACGACGTGGCGTGGATCGAGAACGACCCGGTCATCAACGCCGAGAAGCTGCGCGGGACCCAGCTGTACATCTCCACCGGCAACGGGTTGCCCGGACAGCATGACACCCTGGAGAAGACCGGCGGCGTATCCGGGCTGGCCAACCAGGCGCTGCTCGGCGGACTGATCGAGGGCGCGACCCTGGTCTGCACCAGCAACCTCTCCAAGCGGCTCGGGGAGCTCGGCATCCCGGCGGTCGTCGACTTCCGGCCGAACGGCACCCACTCGTGGGGCTACTGGCAGGACGACCTGCACAAGTCGTGGCCGATGCTGGCCGCGTCGATCGGGCTGTAACTCGGGCCGAACACGCTCAGGCGACACACCAACGGCGCCGATCCCGCGAGTGCGCGGGGTCGGCGCCGTCTTGTCGTCGGGGACGGGGTCTGTCCCCGACGAGGCATTCAGTCGAACTTGTTTCCGGTGGCCTTGTTCAGGCCCGACTGCACGCCCGACTCGAGCTTGTCGTCGAACTCGTCGTAGACGACCGAGCCGATCCAGATGATCAGCGTCGCCCACACCCAGGTCCAGAAGCCCCGGATCTGGAAGTCGTTCGTCAGCAGCACCACGATGAGCAGGACGACGTATGTCGCGATCAGGTTGACCACCCAGGTGTACGCCTTCAGCCCCGGCACGTTGCTGAGCAGGCCGGCCACGATCGGCTTGACGAACAGGGTCGCCAGCGTGAACAGGATCGTGCCGACGATGAACCACAGGGGATAGGAAATGTGGAAGCGGCCGAGGACCAGGTCGGCGATCCACAGCACGACGCCGTTCGCGACCAGTGCGGTCAGGATGCGGGGAACCCAGAGCTTGGCGGGGGTCGAACTCGAGGTGGTCATATCGCCAGAATGAACTCCGGCGCCGGGCGCGATCAGGCTTTTGTCGCCGGAACAATTGATTGATGCGTCGACGTTATCGCTCTGTTATTGGATTACCCGAACTGGGCTGCTCCCGCTTGTCGCACGCGAGACGCGTTGGGGGACCGACCGGCCCGGGCGCGGCGCGCGATCCCACCGAAATCGCCGTCGCGCCGTAGCATCACGAATTGAGTGTTTGACACAACAAACGTGCCGTGCGTAGACAAGGTGGACTTGCGTGGATGCGGTAAAAATCATCCTGGAATTGATCGTGGTGCTCGGTGCCATCGTCATGGGCACCCGCTCGAGCGGTGTGGCACTTGGTCTGTGGGGCGGCGCGGGCGTCGCGGTGCTGGTCTTCGTCTTCGGGGAGGATGTGGGCAGCCCGCCGGTCGATGCGCTGCTGATCATCCTGTCGGTGGTGCTGGCGTCGTCGATGATGCAGGCGGCGGGCGGCATCGACTGGATGGTGTCGATCGCGGCGAACCTGATTGCCAAGCGCCCCAAGCAGATCACGCTGATCGCACCGCTGGTCTCGTTCCTGTTCGCGGTCGGTGCGGGTACCTCGAACATCCTGTACCCGCTGCTGCCCGTCATCTACGACGCCTCCTACCGCAACGGGGTCCGACCCTCGCGCCCGCTCTCGCTGTCGGTGGTGGCAACCGGTGTCGCGCTGGCGTGTAGCCCGGTCTCGGCGGCGATGGCGGCGATGGTCACCCTCACCGATGTCGCGCCGTACAACTTCGAACTGATCGACATCATCAAGATCACGCTGCCCGCCGCGATCGTCGGAATCGTGCTGTCCTCGATCGTGGTGAACCGCCTCGGCAAGGACATCGCCGACGACCAGGAGATCCAGGCCCGCATCGCCTCCGGTGAGCTGGCCGCGCCCGCGGGCGGCATGAGCAAGGTCGAGCTGAAGGCGTCCACCCAGGGCCGCAACGCCGCGGTGATCTTCCTGCTCGGCGTCGCCGCCATCGTGGTCTTCGGTCTGTTCAAGGAGATTCGTCCGGATTCGGCGGACGGGACGCCGATGGGCATGACCCCCATCATCGAGATGATCATGTTCCTGGTCGGCACCCTGATCCTGCTCGTGAGCCGCCCGAACGTGGCGGACGTGCCGACGTCGTCGGTGTTCAAGGCAGGCATGGTCTCGGCGATCGCCCTCTTCGGTCTCGCCTGGCTCACCGACACCTTCATCAGTGCCCATCAGGAGCTGATCACCAACACCGTCGGCGACTGGGTCGACGCCGCGCCGTGGATCTTCGCGCTCGGTGTCTTCCTGGTCTGTGTGCTCACCACCAGCCAGTCGACCGCGACCAGGACCATCGTGCCGATCGGCCTGGCGGCTGGACTCGCGCCTGGACTGCTCACCGGCATGTGGGCGGGCGCCTTCGCGGGCATCTACCTGTTGCCCACCAACGGATCACAGATCGCGGCGGCCAACTTCGACGAGTCGGGCAGCACCAAACTCGGCACCAAGCTGGTCGACCACTCGTTCTTCATCCCGACGATCGTGTTGGCCATCACCACCATCGCGGCCGGTTCGGTGTTCGGCATCATCCTGGGCTGACGCGAGCCGGCAGTGGCGAAACGTGCAGCGGCGGGGGGGGGGCCCGCGGGGCCCGCGCCCCCCGCGGGGACCCCCGGGGCCCGGACCCCCCCCCCCAGGCCGTGGCCGCCCCCGCCACCCAATGCACCCCCAC
>NZ_JBHZBV010000007.1:0-229719 GCF_042754885.1 Rhodococcus sp. NPDC059179
TCATCGGCACACTGTTGAGTTCTCAAAGAACACGCACACACCATCACCACCAAGAAACTCGTTCTCGGCCGCTCCGGGGCAACTGTTCCAGCCTAGCTGATCTACCCCGCCCGGTCAAAACCGGGCCGAATGATCAAGCAGGCGTTGGGATTTTGTCTGGCGCCTACGTCCAACCTCGTGTCCCCGGCCTCTCGGCCCGGGTCGGTGTCCGTGTCGCTCTGACTCGACAAAAGTTACGCGGCGGCGAACGCTGTGGCAAATCGCCATGTCGCGCCCCACTCGCCCCAGAAGTTCCCAGGTCAGGGCCCCGCTCCTGCCGTCAAAACCCGTTGTTCGAAGAATTTCACCGGCTGTGACGCCGGACACCATCAATGGCGTCCCCGCGAAACGAGCGAAAGGCGCCGTCGCCCGCGAGATCGCGGACGACGACGCCCTTCAACGGGAGCAGGTTCGATCAGCCGGCTACTGCAGGGGCAGGCACCCGCTCGATGGCGCCGCCGAGGTCCGTCAGGTTCTCCACGAATCTCGGGTACCCGCGATCGATGTGGAAGACATCGTTCACCTCGGTGATGCCATCCGCGACGAGGCCTGCCAGCACGAGACCCGCGCCCGCCCGGATGTCCGAGGACCACACGGGAGCACTCGAGAGCTGCGGGATGCCGCGGACCACCGCGTGGTGACCGTCGGTGCGGGCGTCGGCGCCGAGCCTGATCATCTCCTCCACAAAACGGAAGCGTGCCTCGAATACGTTCTCGGTGATCATCGAGGTCCCGTCGGCCACCGCGGCCAGCCCGATCGCCATCGGCTGCAGGTCGGTGGGGAATCCCGGGTACGGCAGGGTCGCGTAGTTCACCGCGGTCGGCCTGCCCTCCTGCACGATCCGGAATCCGTCCGTCTCCATGGTCACCTGCGAGCCCGCGGACCGGAGCTTGTCGAGCACGAGCGAGAGGTGCTTCGGGTTGACCCCACGCACCCGCACGTCACCCCGGGTCATTGCGGCGGCGATCCCCCACGTCGCCGCGACGATCCGGTCGCCGATCACCCGGTGTGTGGTCGGCTGCATGGTCTTCACGCCCCGAATGGTCAGCGTCGTGGTGCCCGCGCCCTCGATCTGGGCGCCCATCCGCCTGAGCATGTTGCACAGGTCCACGATCTCGGGTTCGCGGGCGGAGTTGTCGATGACGGTCTCGCCCTTGGCGAGCACCGCCGCCATCAGGATGTTCTCGGTCGCACCGACCGACGGGAAGGCCAGGCGGATGGTGGCACCGTGCAGGTCGTCCGCCTCCGCCACCACACACCCGTGCTGGATCTCGCTGCGCGCCCCGAGCAGTTCCAGTCCGGACTGATGCATGTCGAGGGGTCGTGATCCGATCGCGTCGCCGCCCGGGAGCGCGACCACCGCACGCCTGCACCGCGCGACCAGCGGACCGAGGACGCACACCGACGCCCTGAACTGGGTCACGGCGGGGAAGTCGGCGTGGTACTTCGGCTCGGCCGGCGTCGTGATGCGCGCCTCGTCGCCCTCGAGCACCACCTCGCAGCCGAGCCCGCGCAGTACCTCCGCCATCAACGGGACGTCGAGGATGTCCGGGCAGTTGGTGATGGTGGTGGTGCCCTCCGCCAGGAGAGCCGCCGCCATCAACTTCAGGACGCTGTTCTTCGCGCCGCCCACCGAGACCTCACCCGTCAGCCTGTTGCCGCCGGTGACAAGAAAGCGTTCACTCACAGTGCGACAGCCTAGTCAGCCTCGATGCGCCCGCCGACCGCGACCGGTCCCGATTCGATCTGGGCGAGCGGTACCGTGACGTCATGTCCGTACACCTGACCCGCATCTACACCCGCACCGGCGACGACGGCACCACCGGTCTCAGTGACTTCTCCCGGGTATCGAAGAACGACCCGCGGCTGATCGCGTACGCGGACTGCGACGAGGCCAATGCCGCCCTCGGCGTGGCGCTCGCGCTCGGCGCGCCGGGGCCCGCACTCGTCGACGTGCTGCGCCAGATCCAGAACGACCTGTTCGATGCGGGCGCGGACCTGTCCACCCCGGTCGTCGCGGAGCCGAAGTACCCGCCGCTGCGGGTCACCACCGGATACATCGACCGCATCGAGCGGTGGTGCGACGAGTACAACGAGTCGCTGACTCCGCTGAACTCCTTCATCCTCCCGGGCGGCACCGCCCTTGCGGCGCTCCTGCACGTGGCGCGCACCGTGGTGCGGCGCGCGGAACGCTCGGCGTGGGCGGCGGTGGATGCGGCCCCAGACGACACCAGCGCGCTGCCGGCCAAGTACCTGAACCGGCTCTCCGACCTGCTGTTCATCCTGAGCCGCGTCGCGAACCCGGAGGGCGACGTGTTGTGGAAGCCGGGCGCGGGCGGCACCGAATCCCCCGGCGCACACTGAAAACGAGAAAACCCCGGCCGCGGGCCGGGGTTGAGGTGTGACGGACGTCAGGCCGGACGGCCTCGCATGGACCGTCCAGAGGGACGCGATTCCACCCAGGACAGGAACGCGGTGAGGGCGCCGGAATCGAGCGCCACCTCATAGCCGTGATCGCCGTCCTGCACCGACAGGATCACGATCTCGTCGGTCATGATGTCGAACTCGGTGTCGCGGGGCGCGCGCCGATCCCCCACCTCGATGCCCTGCCTGCTGATCCGCGAGTCGGGTCCGGGCCGGAGGCTGGACAGCTTGTAGAAGACGAGGTCCTCCTCGCCGTACCGGATGACGCCGTGCCGCCAGCCCTGCCCGCCGACAGCAGGCGTCGGACGGACGATCGCCGCGGTACCGCCGCGGCGAAGCACCCCCAACCGGTACACGAAAGCCGCGACGAGCGCCGCGAGCAGGACCACCAGAACGAAGAGAACTATCACTCCAGTGGTCACTGCTCGTCGGCCTTGCTCGTCGCGGCTATCGGCTACTACCGGTCAGGCCCGCTCGACGGCGCGCAGCTGACCCTTGGCGATCGCGATCGCCTCCAGGTCGGCCCGCTCATCCGTCAGCACGGTCTTGGCGGCCTCGACATCGACGTCACCGGCGAAGTCCGCGGACTCGGCCAGGATCGTGACGGTGGTGCCCGTCACCGAGAGGAAGCCACCGTGCACCGCGGCGACAACGCGCTCGCCGTCGGCGGTGGTGATGGCGACCACGCCTGCCTCGATCAGCTGTCCGAGGACCGGCTCATGTCCGTACATGATGCCGATCTCGCCCTCGGTGGTCTGAGCACTGACGAGCGTCGCCGAACCCGACCACAGCCGCTGCTCGACGGCAACCAGCTCAACAGTCATCTCAGCCATCGTCGACTACTTCCCGGCGATCTTCTTGGCAGCGGCCTCGACGTCGTCGAGTCCACCGCAGCTGTTGAACGCCTGCTCGGGCAGGTGATCGAACTCGCCCTTGCAGACGCGGTCAAACGCCTCGATGGTGTCGCGCAGCGGCACCACGGAACCGGCCTCACCCGTGAACTTCTCGGCCACGATGAAGTTCTGGCCGAGGAACTTCTGGATACGGCGCGCGCGGCCGACGAGGATCTTGTCCTCTTCCTGCAGCTCGTCCATACCGAGGATGGCGATGATGTCCTGCAGCTCCTTGTACTTCTGCAGGATCCGCTTGACCTCGTTCGCGACGCGGAAGTGCTCCGCACCGACGATGCCCGGCTCCAGGATGCGCGAGGTCGACGTCAGCGGGTCCACAGCGGGGTAGATACCCATCTGCGAAATCGGACGCGAGAGCTCGGTGGTCGCATCGAGGTGCGCGAAGGTGGTCGCGGGCGCCGGGTCGGTGTAGTCGTCGGCGGGGACGTAGATCGCCTGCAGCGAGGTGATCGAGCGGCCACGGGTCGAGGTGATGCGCTCCTGGAGCTCACCCATCTCGTCCGCCAGCGTCGGCTGGTAACCCACGGCGGAGGGCATACGACCCAGCAGGGTCGAGACCTCGGAGCCGGCCTGCGTGAAGCGGAAGATGTTGTCGATGAAGAGCAACACGTCCTGGTTCTGCACATCGCGGAAGTACTCCGCCATGGTCAGCGCCGACAGGGCGACGCGCATACGCGTTCCCGGCGGCTCGTCCATCTGACCGAACACAAGGGCGGTGTCCTGGAGAACGCCCATCTCGGCCATCTCGAGGTGGAGGTCCGTGCCCTCACGGGTGCGCTCACCGACGCCAGCGAACACCGAGGTTCCGGAGAACTCGCGGGCGATACGGGTGATCATCTCCTGGATCAGAACGGTCTTGCCGACGCCGGCGCCACCGAACAGACCGATCTTGCCGCCCTTGACGTACGGGGTCAGCAGGTCGATGACCTTGATGCCGGTCTCGAGGATCTCGGTCTTGCCCTCGAGCTGATCGAAGGCGGGGGGCTTGCGGTGGATGCCCCACTGCTCGCCGTCGCGACCGAGGCCCGGGGTGTCGAGGCAGTCACCGAGGGCGTTGAACACGTGGCCCTTGACGACGTCACCGACGGGAACCGAGATCGGCTTGCCGGAGTCGACGACCGCCGCGCCGCGGACCAGGCCGTCGGTCGGCTGCATCGAAATGGTGCGCACCAGGTTGTCGCCCAGGTGCTGCGCCACCTCGAGGGTCAGCGTCTTCGCGACCGTCGGCAGAGTGACCTCTGCGTTCAGGGCGTTGAACAGAGCGGGAACGGCGCCACGCGGGAACTCAACGTCCACAACGGGACCGATGACCCGCACGACCCGGCCGGACGTGGTGCCCGAGCCGTTCGCGTTGGTTTGGGTTACTGCTGCGGTCATGTGTCTAGTCACTTCCTGCGCTCGAGGCGAGCGCATTCGCGCCACCGACGATCTCGCTGATTTCCTGGGTGATCTGGGCCTGGCGAACCTGGTTGGCCTGACGGCTCAGGGTGTTCACCAGCTCGTTTGCGTTGTCCGTTGCCGCCTTCATGGCGGTACGACGTGAAGCCGACTCCGAGGCCGCCGCATCGAGCAGCGAGGAGTAGATCCGGGTGCTGATGTACTTCGGCAGCAGCGCCGAGAGCAACGTCGCGGCCTCCGGCTCGAAGTCGTACTGCGCCGTCGGCTGAGCACCGTTCGAATCGGAGAGCATGTCGTCCCCGAGTTCGAAGTTCTCGTCCTTGTACTCGACCTCGAGCGGAGCCATCCGCCGGACCTCAGGCGTCTGGGTCAGCATCGACACGAAGCGGGTGTAGACGATGTGGAGTTCGTCCACGCCCTCGACGGTGCCCTCGCCGTTGTACGCGGCAACTTCGGTGCCCGACCCGGCCATGAAGAGCTCGACCAGGTGCCTGCTCGCCTTCGCGGCATCCGCGTAACCCGGCTGCTGAGAGAACCCGGTCCAGGCGCCCTTCAGATCACGATCACGGAAGGTGTAGTACGTGAGGCCCTTCGCGCCCATCGCGTACAGCACCGGCTCCTTGCCCTCGGAGCGCAGCAGCTGCAGCAGCTCCTCCGCCTCCTTGAGGACGTTGGAGTTGTAGCCGCCGCACATACCGCGGTCGCTGGTGACGACCAGCACGGCAGCCCGCTTGGGCTCCGGCCGCTCGTTCAGCAGCGGATGGTCGAGCGACCCGGAGGCGCTCGCCAGCGCGGAGAGCACCTTGGTGATCTCCTCGGCGTAGGGCTTCGACGCCGCAACCCTGGCCTGAGCCTTGGTGATGCGGGAGGTCGCGATCAGCTCCTGCGCCTTGGTGATCTTCTTGGTCGAGTTGACTGACTTGATACGTGAGCGCAGTTCGCGCAGGCTTGCCATCTACTCAGTCACACTCCCTTCCCACGAGATTCCGACACGGCAGTCACACTCACTTGCTGACGTGCTTGCGAGTGACGGAAACCTGCTCCTGGCTGACCTCGTCCGCACCGAGGGTCGAGGCCGCGGCCTCGTTGACCACGCGGCTGCCGTCGGCGGCGATGAAGCCTTCCTTGAACTTGTCGGTCGCGGCCTTGAGGGCAGCGATCGAGGTCTCGTCGAGGGCCTTGCCACCCTTGATCGACTCGTAGACCGAGCCCGCATTGCGGTGCAGGTCCTCGAGCAGCTCGGACTCGAAGCGGCGGACGTCGCCGACCGGCACCGAGTCGAACACGCCTTCGCCGGCCAGGTAGATCGAGATGATCTGGTCCTCGACGGCGATCGGGGAGTACTGGTCCTGCTTGAGCAGCTCGACGAGGCGCTGTCCACGCTCGAGCTGAGCCTTGGAGGCGTCATCCAGGTCGGAGGCGAAGGCCGAGAAGGCCTCCAGCTCGCGGAACTGGGCCAACTCGAGACGCAGCGAACCGGAGACCTTCTTCATGCCCTTGGTCTGCGCGGCGCCACCGACTCGGGAAACCGAGATACCCACGTTGATCGCGGGGCGGATGCCCTTGTTGAACAGGTCGGACTCGAGGAACACCTGACCGTCGGTGATGGAGATGACGTTGGTCGGGATGTAGGCCGAGACGTCGTTGGCCTTGGTCTCGATGATCGGCAGTGCGGTCAGCGAGCCGCCGCCGAGCTCGTCGGAGAGCTTGGCCGAGCGCTCCAGCAGGCGGGAGTGCAGGTAGAACACGTCACCGGGGTACGCCTCGCGGCCCGGCGGACGACGCAGCAGCAGCGAGATGGCGCGGTACGCCTCGGCCTGCTTGGTCAGGTCGTCGAACACGATGAGGACGTGCTTGCCCTGGTACATCCAGTGCTGGCCGATGGCCGAACCGGTGTACGGGGCGAGCCACTTGAAGCCGGCCGAATCGGAGGCCGGGGCCGCGACGATGGTGGTGTACTCCATCGCGCCCTGCTCCTCGAGGGCCTGCTTGACGCCCGCGATGGTGGAGCCCTTCTGGCCGATCGCGACGTAGATGCAGCGAACCTGCTGCTTCGGGTCGCCGGTCGCCCAGTTGGCCTTCTGGTTCAGGATGGCGTCGACGCAGACCGCGGTCTTGCCGGTCTTACGGTCGCCGATCACCAGCTGGCGCTGTCCGCGGCCGATCGGGGTCATCGCGTCGATGGCCTTGATGCCGGTCTGCAGCGGCTCCTCGACGGGCTGACGCTCGAGCACGGTCGCGGCCTGCAGCTCGAGGGCGCGGTTCTCGGTGCTCTCGATGTCGCCGAGGCCGTCGATGGGCTGGCCGAGCGGGTTCACCACGCGGCCGAGGAAGGCGTCGCCGACCGGCACGGACAGCACGTCGCCGGTCCGCTTGACCTGCTGGCCCTCTTCGATGTGCTCGTAGTCGCCCAGGATGACGGCACCGATCTCGGTGGCATCCAGGTTCAGCGCCACGCCGAGCACGCCGCCGGGGAACTCCAGCAGCTCGTTGGCCATCGCCGAAGGCAGGCCGGTGACGTGCGCAATGCCGTCACTGGTGTCGGACACCGCTCCGACCTCCTCGCGGGAGGCCTCCGGGGAGTAGCTCGCGGTGTAGTTCTCAATCGCGCTACGGATCTCGTCGGAGGAGATCGTCAGCTCCGCCATGTTTTTCCTGCTCTCGGTATCTGGTCTTCGAATATCTGGAGTTTGAGGTCGGACGCGAACGCCGGGACTACTTGAGGGTCTTGCGCAGTGACGCGAGACGTCCCGCCGCACTGCCGTCGATGACCTCGTCGCCCACGCGAACGACAAGGCCGCTCAGGAGCTCGGGGTCGACCTCCACGTGCACGGTGACCGGCTTGCCGTAGGTGCGGGACAGGGTCGCGGCGAGCCGCTCCTCCTGCTCGGCGGACAGCGCCGAGGCGCTGCGCACGTGTGCGACCGCCTTGTCGCGTCGCGCCGCCGCCAGTTCCGACAGCTCGTTGAAGGCATCCGCGGGTGCGGTCCGCAACCGGCCGGCCACCTGGTTTGCCAGGGCCTCGGTGATCGCGGTGACCTTGCCGTAGAGCAGCTTGGACAGCAGTTCACGCTTGGCCGCGGTGGGCGTCGCGCGATCCGACAGGGCCTGCTCGAGGCTGGAATTACCCGCCACGATGCGGCCGAGCCGGAAGAGCTCGTCCTCGACGGTGTCGAGCTGACCCTGATCGTCGGCCGCCTTGAGCAGCGACTCCCGACCGAGCAGCACCAGCGAGTTCCGCAGGTCAGCCGAGCTCGACCAGTCCTGGGACACGGCCGCCTTGAGCGTCGCGATGGCCTCGGCCGAAACCTTGGCCGAGAACACCTGCTCGGCCAAGGCCTGCCGAACCGCCGCGGGGGCCGAGGGGTCGGACAGCGCGCCGCGAAGCGTGCGCTGACCGTCGAGAACCTCGACCGCCGAGAACAGCTCGGCACCGGTCTGTGCCGCAGCGGCAGTCGCCGCGCCGGCCGAAACTCCGGCCAACGCTGATTCCAGGGCGCTCCTCGTATGAGTCAGCGCCTCACGGCTTGCTGCGTACATGGTGCTCACTTTCCGGCTGCGGAGTCAGCGCTGACGGCGTCCAGTTCGCTGAGGAAACGGTCGATCGAACCCGACCGCTTGACCTCGTCGGCCAGCGACTCGCCGATGACCTTCTCGGCCAGATCGACCGCGGTCTTGCCCAGGTCGCTGCGCAGTTCGGTGACGATCTGCTGACGCTGAGCGGCGAGCTGGCTGCTGCCTGCGGCCACGATGCGGTCGCTCTCCGCCTGTGCCTGGACCTTCATCTCGGCGATGATCTGCTGGCCCTGGGTGCGGGCATCCTCACGGATGGCCGCGGCCTCGGTCCGTGCCTCGGCGAGCTGGGCGCGGTACTGCTCCAGCGTCTCCTTGGCCTCGGCCTGAGCGTCTTCGGCGCGCTTGATGCCGCCCTCGATCTGCTCGGTACGGTCCGCCAGCACCTGCTGGAACTTCGGAAGGATGTACTTCCAGAAGACGAAGCCGATGATAGCTACGCAGACCGCCGACCACACGATGTCGTAGGTCGCGGGGACGAGAGGATTGATGTCCTCGCCCTCCGCGGCTGCGATCAATGCAATGGTTGACATGGCGAGATCAGAAAATGAAGCCGGCGACGAGGCCGATCAGCGCGAGGGCCTCGGTGAATGCGATACCGAGGAACATGTTGGTACGGATCTGGCCGGCCAGCTCGGGCTGACGTGCGATGCCCTCGATGGCCTTGCCGACGACGATGCCCACACCGATGCCGGGGCCGATGGCCGCGAGGCCGTAGCCGATGGCGCCGTAGCCCTTGCCGGTGGTCGTCTGCTCAACGGCTTCCTGTGCCAGGTACGCGAGGCTCATTTGGTTTCCGTTCCCTTTCCGTTGCCCACCGCCGGGATCGGCGAATGGGTCAGTTTGTGTGTAGTGCGGTCAGTGCGAGTCGGCGTGCAGCGCCAGGTCGATGTACACGGCGGTCAGCAGGGCGAAGACGTACGCCTGCAGGAAGATCACCAGCATCTCGAAGAGGGTGAATCCGAAGCCGGCTGCCAGCGAGAACACGCCGAAGATCTTCATCCCGGCTGCTGCCTCGAAGAAGAAGAACTGCGTGGCGCTGAAGAACAGCACGAGCATGATGTGGCCGGCCAGCATGTTGGCCATGAGTCGGACGGTCAGCGTGAACGGCCGGAGGATGAACGTCGAGATGAACTCGATCGGGATCAGCAGGACGTGCAGCGCAATCGGGACGTTCGGGACCACGATGCTGCTCTTCACGTACTTGAAGAAGCCGTACTTCTTGATGCCCACGTAGTTGAACGTGACGTACGCGAGCGCTGCCAGCACGATCGGCATGCCGACGCGGGCGTTCGAGGAGATGTTCAGGAACGGGATGATGCTCGACGCGTTCAGGAACAGCACGGTGAAGAAGATCGTGGTGATCACGGGCAGGAAACGCTTGCCCTGCTCCTTGCCGAGCACCTCGTCCGCGATCTGGTTCTTGACGAATCCCAGGCCCATCTCGGCGAGGTTCTGCACGCCACGCGGCACGAGCTTCGGGCTGCGCATCGCGATCACGAAGAAGGCGAGGAGCACCAGCGTCATGAGGATGCGGATGAGCATCAGCCGGTCGAGCTCGAAGGGCGTGCCCTCGAACAGCACAGCGGGAGGGAAGAAGTCTGCAAGTGACGGCGGATGGAACTCCGCGGCCAGGGTGGTGACGCTCAGCGGTCTCTCCCGTAGTCGTGGCCGCAGGCGGCATCGCCTGCGGTTCGATCGGACATTGACGATCTAACAAGTCGACAAGGTCGGCTCGCGTATTCGTCAGCTGCTGTGGCCGATTGGCTCGGCCCCGCGTCTGTCGGTGTCGGCGGACTGTCGTCGACTCGGTGTTCCGCGACGTGCCGGCTCCGAACACGCTGGAGTGGCAATCGTGGTCACCTGCGAGGATGCCGGTCCTGCGAAATGTGTGTTTCGCGTTGTTCCCGCACTCGCTTGGGCCTGACCCTACCAATACAACTACGACGTTGTGTAGATGGGGGTCCGGCTTGACCGATTACGACAGGTCGTCGTACTACTTTTCGTCGGATTCGGGCTCACCGGCCGGGCCGTCCGGCTGTGCGGGCGTCACGTAGGGCACCTTCACCTTGAGCAGCCCGTAGGTCTCGGCGCCGAGCACGATCACCAAAGCGAGCACCATGACGATGACGAGCGCCTGCTTGCTGTAGAAGTCCATGCCCTTGAGCACGCCCAGCACCAGGATCGCCAGGATCATTTTGAGCAGCCAGCTGCCGAGCAGGACCGCGCCGGAGGTGGCGGGCGGGAGCTTCTCGGTGAACAGCACGGCCAACGCGGTGCACAGGATGAAGCCACCGCCGACGGCGACGCCGATCAGCGCACCCCACAGGCCCGGCAGACCAGCGGCGACGGTGGCGAGGATCGAGCCGACCACCGCGAGCGCGATCAAGCCGATCACGCCATAGCGAACCGCTGCACGCAGCGGGGCGGACTGGTCGGGCACGGGTTCCGGAGAGAAGGTCACGGTCTGCAAGCCTAGCGGTCTACCGCTCGCGCGCTCGATCGCGTCCGGGAATCTGCTTCAGGCGCAGCGACGGCACGGCGGTGACGACCAGCGCGAACACCAGCCCGCCCGCCACCAGCAGCACCACGATCCGCCGGTCCAACAACGCCGATCCCACCGCGCCGAACGCGAGCACCCCGACCCACAAATAGATCAGCAGCACCACGCGCCGGTGCGAATGCCCGATCTCCAGCAGCCGGTGGTGCAGGTGCATCTTGTCCGGGGCGAACGGGCTACGGCCCGCTCTGGTCCGCCGCACCACCGCGAGCAGCAGGTCGAGGATCGGGATGAACATGACGGCACCCACCAGCAGCAGCGGCGTCAGCAGGCCGAGGATGTCCCTGGTGCCGTAGGCGCTGAGCGGGATCCGGCCGGAGGCGCTGGTGGAGATGGCCGCCAGCATCAGGCCGATCAACATCGAGCCCGAGTCCCCCATGAAGATCCGGGCGGGCTGGAAATTGTGTGGCAGGAAGCCCAGGCACGCGCCCGCGAGCGCGGCGGCCAGCATCGCGGGCGGATACGCGCTCACGTCGCCGCCCTGGTCGTGCAGCAGGCCGACCGAGAACACACAGATCGCCAACGCGGCGATCAGACCGAGACCGGCCGCCAGCCCGTCGAGGCCGTCGACGAAATTCATCGCGTTGATCATCACGACGGCGATCAGCACCGTCACCAGGCCCGACTGGAGCTGGTCCAGAACCAGCGTGGTGCCGTTGAACGGCAGGTACAGCACGAACCAGCTGACCCCCATCACCACCAGCACGCCCGCGGCGGTGACCTGTCCGACGAACTTCGTCAGCGCGTCCAGTCCCCACCGGTCGTCGATGATGCCGACCAGCACGATCACGCCGCCGGAGACGAGCGCCGCCGGGATGTCCTTGGTGTTGTAGTCGAATCCCCTCGCCAGTGCGGGCAACTGCTGTGCGAACAGCAGGGCCGCGACGAATCCGACGTACATGCCGACGCCACCGAGCCTGGGCGTCGGCTCGACGTGCACGTCGCGATCGCGCGGGATCGCCACCGCCCCGAACCTGAGGGCGAGCAACCGGACGGCCCCGGTCGCCAGGAACGTGATGACCGCCGCGGTGAAGAGCACCAGCAGCAGTTCCCTGATCGGGACCCCGGCCCCTCGGCCCGACTGGGCGAGCAATTCGGAATGGGCGGCGATCACGTCGAAGAGGCTACCGTCACCGCGCGCCGTCCCCCGTCGCTGCACTCTTCCGAGTTGCCGGCCGGGGATAGGCCGGCTTCCGCGCCACCAACTCCGACACCTGATGTGCGACGTCCGCCAACTCGGCGTCGCCCGCGGTGGTGCCGTCCTCGGCCCGCACCGCCCTGGCGATCAGCGCACCGACGGCCGCGCAGTCATCGGCGTCGAATCCCTGCGTGGTCACCGCGGCCGATCCGACCCTGATCCCGGACGCCACCATCGGCGGCGCCGGGTCGTACGGGATCGCGTTCTTGTTCAACGTGATTCGGGCGGCATCGCTCCGACGCTCGGCCTCTGCCCCGGTCACCCCGAGCTCGCGCAGGTCCAGCAGTGCCAGGTGGGTGTCGGTGCCGCCGGACACCGCGCGCATGCCGCCTGCCTCGAGCGCCTTGGTCAGAGCCGCCGCGTTGTCGACCACGCTCGAGGCGTAGGCCCGGTAGTCCTCGCTCGCGGCTTCCTTCAGGGCCACCGCCTTGGCCGCTATCGAGTGCATGAGCGGGCCACCCTGGCTGAAGGGGAACACCGCCTTGTCGATGGCCTTGGCGTGCTCGGCCTTGCACAGCAGCATGCCGCCCCGCGGTCCGCGCAGCACCTTGTGGGTGGTCGCGGACACGACGTCCGCGTACGGCACCGGCGACGGGATCGCCCCGCCCGCCACCAGGCCGATGAAATGCGCGGCGTCGACCCAGAGGATCGCGCCCACCTCGTCGGCGATCTGGCGGAACTTCGCGAAGTCGATCAGGCGCGGATACGCGGTGGCACCGGCGACGATGATCCGCGGCCGGTGGGTCAGCGCGAGGTCGCGGACCTCGTCGTAGTCGATGAGCTCGGTGGACTTGTGCACGTGATACGGGATCGGTGTGAACCACTTGCCGGAAAAGCTCACCTTGGACCCGTGGGTGAGGTGGCCACCGTGCGGCAGGCTCATTGCCAGCACCGGGTCGCCCGGCTGCGCGAACGCGGCGTACACGGCGAGGTTGGCGCTGGCACCCGAATGCGGCTGTACGTTGGCGTGCTCGGCGCCGAACAGCACCTTGGCCCGCTCGATTGCCAGAGTCTCGGCGCGGTCCACCTCGGCGCAGCCGCCGTAGTACCGGCGGCCCGGGTAGCCCTCGGCGTACTTGTTGCTCAGCGTCGACCCCAGCGCCGCCAGCACCGCGGGGCTGGTGAGGTTCTCGCTCGCGATCAGTTGCACACCACCGCGCAGCCGGTCCAGCTCGGCGAGCGTGATCTCGGCGATCTCCGGGTCGGTCCGCTCCAGTTCGGCAAAGTCCGGCCCCCAGAACACCTGCTCGGCAGAGCCCGGTCCCTGAGATCCCGTCCCGGTCATTCCGGTACCCGTCCCGGCTGCAAGCTCTCGCGCGTGACCCCGAGCACGTCCGCGATGTCCGACACGGGGACCGCGCCCTCGCGCAGGATCCGCGGCTCGTCGGCCGTCAGGTCCACGATCGTCGACGCCACCGCGTGCTTCGCGGGGCCACCGTCCAGGTACACCGACGCCGCGCTGCCGAGCTGGTCGCGGGCCTGCTCGACGGTGGAGGCCGGTGCGTGCCCGGAGATGTTCGCGCTGGACACCGCGAGCGGACCCACTTCCCGCAACAGCTCGAGGGCCACCGGGTGCAGCGGCATCCGCAGCATCACCGTCCCCCTGGTGTCGCCCAGGTCCCACGCCAGCGAGGGCGCTTGCTGGACAACGAGACTCAGTCCCCCGGGCCAGAATGCGCGGATCAGCTCGCGCGCCTGCGGCCGCACCGTGAAGACGAGTCCGTCGATGGTGTTCCACGAGCCGACGAGCACCGGCACGGGCATGTCCCGTCCGCGGCCCTTGGCGTTCAGCAACGAGGTGACGGCCTCGCCGTCGAAGGCGTTGGCCGCAAGGCCGTAGAGGGTGTCGGTCGGCAGGACGACCAGGCGCCCGGCCTTGAGCGAATTCGTCGCGGCCGTGATGCCCGCCTCGCGCGAATCGGTCTGCCTGCAGTCGTAGACGATGCTCACTCCCCCATCCTTCCATCCGGCGGTCAGTGCCCGCGAGCCGCCTCGGCGTCGGTCGCGACCCTGCGGGCGACGACAAACCGCGGTTTGCCCGCCAGGTCCGGATGCTCGGCGACCTCGCCGAACACCCGCCGCTCCCGCAGCAAGGCCGCCACCTGACCGCCGTTGGTGTCGTCGTGTTCGATGGCCAGCGCGCCGCCGATCTTCAGCCAGCGCGCGATGTTGGAGACCATCGGGGTGATCACCGACAGGCCGTCCGGCCCGCCGAACAGCGCCAGGTGCGGGTCGAAGTCCGCGACCTCGGGGTCGAGCTCGGCACCCTCCGGGATGTACGGCGGGTTCGACACCACGATGTCGACCTTGCCCTCGAGCTCGGTGAGCAGCGAACGGTCGGTGACGTCGCCCTGATGCAGGGTGATCGGGGTGTCGCCCTCGTTCGCCCTGGCCTCGGCATTGCGGCGGGTCCAGGCCAAGGCGGCAGGATCCAGCTCCACCGCGTGCACGACCGCGTCCGGACGGGCGTTGGCGAGCGCAAGGGCCAGGGCCCCTGTGCCCGCGCACAGGTCGAGGATCACCGGCGGGTGCGCCGAATGACCCTCGAGGAACGCGAGTGCCCAGGCGAACAGCAGCTCGGTCTCCGGCCGGGGCACGAAGACTCCGGGACCGACCTGGAGGTCGATGTCGCCCATCCACGACACGCCGGTGAGGTACTGCAGCGGAACCCGTTCGGCGCGCCGGGCCACCAGCGCGCGGTACCGCTCGATCACCTCCGGATCGACGAGCGGTACCAGTCCGAGCCTGGTGCGTTCGACCCCCACGACGTGGGCGGCGAGCAGTTCCGCGTCGGTGCGCGGACTGTGCACGCCCGCCTCCTCGAGCAGCTTGGTGGCCTCGAGGATCGCAAGGCGGAGGGGTTGACGGCTCACCCGTTCAGCCTGCCATGGGTCGGCCTCGGAACGCCGCATTACCCGACCGCGCCTGGTGCGGCCACGCCCCCGAATTTCGAGCGACCTGCAAGCAGTCGCTACTCGACTGCGAGCCGGGCTTCCCGGTCCGACTTGCCGAGCGCGTCCAGCAGCGCATCCAGGTCGCCGTCGAGGACGGCATCGAGGTTGTGCGCCTTGAACCCGATGCGGTGATCGGTGATCCGGTTCTCGGGGAAGTTGTACGTGCGGATGCGCTCGGAACGGTCCACGGTGCGCACCTGGCTCTGCCTGCCCGCCGACGCCTCGTCGGCCGCGGCCTCCTCCGCCGCGGCCTGCAGCCGGGCCGCGAGCACCTGCATCGCGCGGGCCTTGTTCTGCAGCTGCGAACGCTCGTTCTGGCAGGTCACGACGATGCCCGTGGGCAGGTGGGTGATGCGGACCGCGGAGTCGGTGGTGTTGACGCCCTGGCCGCCCTTGCCCGAGGACCGGTAGACATCGATGCGCAGATCGGTCTCGTCGATCTGCACCTCCTCGACCTCCTCCGGCTCCGGGTAGATCAGCACGCCCGCCGCCGAGGTGTGCACGCGGCCCTGCGACTCGGTCACCGGCACGCGCTGGACGCGGTGCACGCCGCCCTCGAACTTGAGCCGGGCCCAGACACCGTCGCGGGTGTCGCCCTTCGACTTGATCGAGAGGGTCGCGTCCTTGTAGCCGCCGAGATCGGAGATGTTGGCGTCGAGGACCTCCACCCGCCAGCCGTGCCGCTCGGCGTAGCGCAGGTACATCCGGGCCAGGTCGGACGCGAACAGCGCCGACTCCTCGCCACCCTCGCCCGATTTCACCTCGAGCACCACGTCGTCGCCGTCGTGCGGGTCGCGCGGCGCGAGCAGATCGGTGAGGGCGACGTCGAGCTCGGCGACCTTGGCCTCGAGCTCGGGTACCTCGGCGGCGAAGCTCGAGTCGTCGGCGGCCAGCTCCCTCGCCGCCTCCAGGTCCTCGCGCGCGGCCTGCAGCTTGGTGTGGGTCGCCATGATGGGAGCGAGCTCGGCGAACCGCTTGCCGACCCGGCGCGCCGCCGAGGGATCGTTGTGCAGGGACGGGTCGGACAGCTGCAGTTCGAGGCCGGCGTGCTCGGCCAAGATGTCATCGATCGCCGACGGCTGGGTGGTCCCCGCCATGGTTCGCTCCTCGGTTGTGGCATCCCGCGGGGATGCCGGGCAGTGCGATGGGTGTTGCAGGCGACGGGTGGGGCGCGTTGCAGCACAGGTACAAAAAAGCCGACGCCCGGCCTGCAGTGGAACACAGGACGGGCGTCGGCGGCACAGCTAGCTGTCGGCGTCGGCCTTCTTGCCGGCGCGCTTGCCGTAGCGAGCCTCGAAGCGGGCGACGCGTCCACCGGTGTCGAGGATCTTCTGCTTGCCGGTGTAGAACGGGTGGCACTGCGAGCAGACCTCGACGTTGATGCGTCCGGACTCCTTGGTGCTGTGGGTCTCGAACGTGTTACCGCAACCGCAGACGACGGTGGTCGCCACGTAGTTGGGGTGAATTCCTGCCTTCATGGTGTCCCTTTCAGTGGTCGCCGGGTCGGCTTCGCCAATCGAAGCCGTGAACCGGAACCGGACATTGTTGTGCTCGCACGCGGCGAGTGCCGCGGGCGCGGTGGTTCATTCTGCCAGAACGCGCGCATCAAGTCCTAACGACCATCCGCCGCGATCTGTTCCCGACCGGCGCGGACGCCCCTGGGCGAAACGGCTGCGGCCCGGGAACCATCCGGTTCCCGGGCCGCAGCGCCGAATCAGCCGACTAGTCGTTGTCGCCCATCGCGCCAGGTGCGGTCTTGGAGACCTCCATCAGGAACTCGACATTGCTCTTCGACTTCTTGAGCCGGTTGACAAGCAGGTCGATGGCCTGGTGGGTATCGAGACCCGAGAGCACGCGGCGCAGCTTGTGCACGACCGCGAACTCGTCCGGGTTCATCAACAGTTCGTCCTTGCGGGTGCTGGACATGTTGACGTCGACCGCGGGGAACACCCGACGCTCGGCGATCTTGCGGTCGAGCTTGAGCTCGGCATTGCCGGTGCCCTTGAACTCCTCGAAGATCACCGTGTCGCCGGTGGAACCGGTCTCGACCAGTGCGGAGGCGATGATCGTGAGCGAGCCGCCGTTCTCGATGTTGCGCGCCGCACCGAGGAACCGCTTCGGCGGGTACAGCGCGGTCGAGTCGACACCACCGGACAGGATTCGTCCGGAAGCGGGCGACGAGTTGTTGTACGCGCGTCCCAGGCGAGTGATCGAGTCCAGCAGGACCACCACGTCCCGACCGTTTTCGACCAACCGCTTGGCCCGCTCGATGGCGAGTTCGGCAACCGAGGTGTGGTCTGACGGCGGGCGGTCGAAGGTGGAGGCGATGACCTCACCCTTGACCGAGCGCTGCATGTCGGTGACCTCTTCGGGTCGCTCGTCGACCAGAACCACCATGAGGTAGCACTCGGGATTGTTGGTGGCGATGGCGTTCGCGATGTCCTGAATCACCGTCGTCTTGCCCGCCTTCGGGGGCGAGACGATCAACGCGCGCTGACCCTTGCCGATCGGCATGACCAGATCGATGACGCGGGTGGAGATGACGTTCGGCGTGGTTTCGAGGCGCAGCCGCTGGTTCGGGTACAGCGGTGTCAGCTTGCCGAACTCGGGCCTGCGCCTGGCCGCCTCGACGTCGCCGCCGTTGACGGTGTCCAGGCGGACCAGCGGGTTGAACTTCTGACGCTGGCTGCCGCCGCCGCCCTCACCCTCACGGGCGACGCGGACGGCACCGGTGATGGCGTCGCCGCGACGGAGCCCGTTCTTGCGGATCAGGTTCATCGAGACGTAGACGTCGTTCGGACCGGCCAGGTAGCCGGAGGTCCGCACGAAGGCGTAATTGTCGAGCACGTCCAGGATGCCTGCGACCGGCTGCAGGACGTCGTCCTCGCGGATCTCCAGGTCGCGGTCGACACCGGCGCCGCCACCCTCGCCGCGGTCGCGTCCACGACGACGCTCACGGAACCGGCGTCCCCGCCGACCCCGGCCGTCCTCGTCATCGCCGCCGCGGTTGTCGTTACGACCCTCGCCGCGCGGGCCGTTGCCGCCCTGGTTGCGCTCACCCTGATTGCGCTCGCCCTGATTGCGCTCGCCCTGGCCACGCTCACCCTGGTTGCGCTCACCCTGGTTGCGCTCGCCCTGGCCACGCTCACCCTGGCCACGCTCACCCTGGTTGCGGTCGCCCTGATTGCGCTCGCGACGGTTGCGGTCGGCGCCCTGATCCTGACGCGGCTGCCGGTCGCCGCCCTGTTCACCGGCCGGGGTCGTCGACGCGGTCGACTCACCCTGCTCGGCCGAACCGGCCTGACGAGAGGACCCGCGGCGCTGCCGGTTTCGGCGTCCGCCCTGATCGCCCTCGGCGGCGTCGGCCTGCTGTCCGGCCTGCCGCTCCGTCGCGGCAGGAGCCGACTCGGCGGCGGGGGCAACCTCGGCGACCCGCTGCGGCGCGGTCGCGACCTCGCTCACCTCGGCCTTGACCGGGGCTGCCTTGGGAGCCGCGGACTTGGTTGCCGCGGAGCCGCCCTGGCGCTCCTTGATGGCCGCGATCAGGTCGCCCTTACGCAGGCCGGAAGTTCCCTTGATGCCGAGCTCGGACGCGAGTCCACGCAGCTCGGCCAACACCATTCCGGACAGGCCGGAACCGCGTCGCGCGTCGGCGCGCTTGGTGGACGCAGCCACGGCGCCGCCGGTGGTTTCTGAAGTTTGTGCAGTGCCGCCGGCCTGGCCCGCCGCGGAGTCAACCGGGGAATCGAGAACAGGTGTGGCGATCAGGTCCGTATCGGTCACGGAGATCCTTTCCTTCCCTCGCTCGCGCGGCGCGAAGTCGAGGGTTCGTCCCGAGGCTCAGATTCACTGAACTCGGTTATGCCGGACATGTTCGCTGGATGGAACTATCGGCTCGTCCGCCCCCGTGGCCTCGCAAGCAGGCACGTTCCAAGTCGATCACCGCGGAATTCACGCGAGGGAATCGAGCCAGATGCGTCTACTCCTGCTTCAGCGGTCCCGCGATCCGGGAGCCTCGATTCGGAGTGAATGCCCTGGTAGAACACCGGCGTCTGATGCGCACGATGGGCGAACGACCCTCAGGATAGCCTCGAACCGAGCCATGGGCAAGGACCGACCTTCCGGTGCGCCGCGCGATCAGTAGACCTGGACGCCGTCCGCCACGCCGAGCTCGAGCACCGCGAGTCCGTCCGATTCCGCCTTCTGACGGAGTTCGTCCGGGAAAGCCGCGGTGGACAGAGCCAGCACGGTTGGACCCGCGCCAGACACCGTCGCCGCGATGCCTGCCTGGCGCAGCGTGGCGATCCAGCGCGTGGTCAGCGGCAATGCCGAGGCCCGCTGGCTCTGGTGCAGTCGGTCCTCGGTTGCCGCCATCAGCAGGTCCGGGCGGCTGGTCAGCGCGACCACGGCCAGCGCTCCCCTGCTGACGTTGAAGGCCGCATCTGCATGCGGGACCTGTTCCGGGAGCAGGCCCCGGGTGTGTGCCGTCGAGGAACGCTCCGACGGCACCAGTGCCACCACCCGGATGTCGGGATGCACGTCCACGCGGACCGCGGCGAAGGTTCGCGGCGAGTCCGCGTCGCCGGTGTCCTCGCTCCAGGACACCACGGCGCCGCCGAGCACGCTCGCGGACGCGTTGTCCGGATGGCCCTCGAACTCGGAGGAGAGCTGGACCAGCTGTTCCTGGCTGAGCACCAGCGTCGGGTCGAGCTTGCTCGCCAGCCCGTTCGCCACCGCGAGCCCACCCACCGCGGCGGAGGCCGAGGAGCCGAGTCCTCGCGAATGCGGAATCGCATTGCGGCACACCACGTCCAGACCTCCGGCCCAGACGCCGATCGACTCGAGACCGCGCTCGATCGCACGCACGACCAGGTGCGACGGGCCCCAGGGCACGTCCTCGGCGCCCTCGCCCTCCACCCGGATCGACAGCCCCGCACCGGTCGTCGTCACGGTGATCTCGTCGTACAGCCCCAGGGCCATGCCCAGCGTGTCGAAGCCCGGCCCGAGGTTCGCCGTCGATGCGGGCACACGTGCGGTGGCGGTCAGCCCGGCGGGCAGCGTTTGAGTCATCGTGCTCCCTCCGATGCGCGGTTCGGCCACTAGACGAGCTCGAGCGCTGCGGCCACGGCCACCGGATCGACCGGAATCGGCTGCACAGCAGGCATTCCCGCGAGCGCCGTGTCGGGGTCCTTGAGCCCGTTACCGGTCACCGTGCACACGACGGTGAGCCCGGAATCCAGCCAGCCCTCCTTGCGCGCGGCGAGCAGTCCCGCCACGGATGCGGCGGACGCCGGTTCGACGAACACGCCCTCGGTGCGGGCGATCAGCCGGTACGCCTCGAGGATCTCCTCGTCGGTCGCGGCGCGGAACGCACCGTTCGACTCCTCCTTGGCTGCGACCGCCCCGTCCCAGGACGCGGGCGAACCGATGCGGATGGCGGTGGCGATGGTCTCGGGGTCCTTGACCGGGGCACCGTGCACCAGCGGCGCCGCTCCCGCGGCCTGCACGCCGAGCATCCGGGGACGGACCGTGGTGATCCCGTCCGCGAAGTACTCCGAGTACCCGCGCCAGTACGCGGTGATGTTGCCCGCGTTGCCGACCGGGAGGGCGTGCACGTCGGGGGCCTTGCCCAGCGCGTCGCAGATCTCGAACGCCGCGGTCTTCTGGCCCTCGATGCGCACCGGGTTCACCGAGTTGACCAGGCCGATCGTCGGGAACTCCGCCGTGGTCTTGCGGGCCAGCTCGAGGCAGTCGTCGAAGTTGCCCTCGACCTGGATGATCTTGGCGCCGTGCATGACCGCCTGGGCCAGCTTGCCCATCGCGATCTTGCCCTGCGGCACCAGCACCGCGCAGGTCATGCCCGCGACGGCGGCGTAGGCCGCGGCCGAGGCCGAGGTGTTGCCCGTCGAGGCGCACAGCACGGCCTTCTGACCGCGGGCGAGCGCGTCGGTGACGGCCATCGTCATACCGCGGTCCTTGAACGACCCGGTCGGGTTGAGGCCCTCGACCTTGAGGTGGACCTCGCAGCCGGTGATCTCGGACAGGTAGGCCGCGGGCAGCAGCGGGGTGCCACCCTCGCGCAGCGTGATCGTCTTCCAGTTCGGCCCGATGGCGAGTCGATCGCGATACGCCTCGATCAGCCCCGGCCAGGGCGTGTGAACGGGGGTGTGCAGGCGGGGGCTATTCACTGGAACCTTCCAATCGGAGAACGCTGGTGACCGCGGTCACGAACTCGAGTTTGCCGAGGGCCGCAACGGTTTCGGACAGTGCCGCATCGGTCGCCCGATGGGTGACCACGATCAGCCCGGCACCGCTGCCCATGCCCTCCTGCCGGACCGTCGAGATGCTGACGTCGTGCTTGGCGAACTCCGCCGCGACCGCGGACAGCACGCCTGCACGGTCCGCGACCTGCATGTTGACGTAGTAACGGGTGGGGATCTCGCCGATCGGGGCGATCTTGAGGTCGGCGTACTTCGACTCCCGGGGGCCACGGCCGCCGTGCACCCGGTTCCTGGCCGCCATCACCAGGTCGCCCATCACGGCCGACGCGGTCGGCGATCCGCCCGCACCCTGCCCGTAGAACATCAGCCTGCCCGCGGCCTCGGCCTCGACCACGACCGCGTTGAAGGCGCCGTTCACCGACGCGAGCGGGTGATCGAGCGGCACCAGCGCCGGGTACACCCGGGCGGAGATCCGCTCCGATCCGTCGGCGCCGTTGATCCGCTCACAGATCGAGAGCAGCTTGATCGTGCAGTTCAGCGACTTGGCCGCCTCGAGGTCCGCCGAGCTGATCTTCGAGATGCCCTCGCGGTACACGTCGGCGGCGGTGACGCGGGTGTGGAATGCGATCGACGCCAGGATCGCGGCCTTCGCGGCGGCGTCGTAGCCCTCCACGTCCGCGGTCGGATCGGCCTCGGCGTAGCCGAGCCTGCCCGCCTCGGCGAGCGTGTCGGCGTAGTCCGCGCCGGTCTCGTCCATCGCGGAGAGAATGAAGTTGGTGGTGCCGTTGACGATTCCGGCGACCTTGTTGACCCGGTCGCCCGCGAGCGACTGGGTGAGCGGACGGATCACCGGGATCGCACCCGCGACCGCCGCCTCGAAGTACAGGTCGACCTGCTTGTTCTCGGCCGCCTCGGCGAGCTCACCGGTGTAATCGGCCAGCAGCGCCTTGTTCGCGGTGACCACCGACTTGCCGGAGCCGAGCGCGGCGAGGATGAGCTTGCGGGGCACCTCGATGCCGCCGATCACCTCGACGACGATGTCCACATCCGCGCGCGCGACCAGAGAATCCGCGTCGGTCGTCAGCAACTCGGCTGGCACGCCGCGGTCGCCTTCGATACGGCGCACCGCGATACCGCGCAGCACCACCGGCGCACCGACTCGCGCTTCGAGTTCGCGGGCGTGCTCGCGCAGAATGCGCACGACCTCGCTGCCCACGTTGCCGAGGCCGAGGACCGCCACACCGATCGCGGCGTTGCCACTCGGTTCAGTCATGTTGCTGTACCTCCAAGCTGAGCAGATCTTCCACTGTTTCCCTGCGCAAGATCAGTCGGGATCGACCGTCTCGCACCGCGACCACGGCGGGCCGGGTGAGCAGGTTGTAGCGGCTGGACATCGAATAGCAGTATGCGCCGGTGGCGGCCACCGCGAGCAGGTCGCCCGCGTCGACGTCATCGGGCATCCAGGCATCCCGGATGACGATGTCGCCGCTCTCGCAGTGCTTTCCCACCACGCGGGCAACCACCGGGTCGGCCACGCTGTCGCGCGACACCAGACGCGAGTCGTACTCGGCCTGGTACAGCGACGTGCGGATGTTATCGCTCATCCCGCCGTCCACGCTGATGTATCGCCGGGTTGCCTTGCCGTCCAGGCGCACATCCTTGATCGTGCCGACCTCGTAGAGCGTCACGGTTCCCGGTCCGGCGATGGCGCGGCCCGGTTCCACCATCAGGGTCGGCACGGGAAGGCCTGCCGCGGCCGACTCGGTGGCGACGATGTTCGCAAGCTTCGCGGCGAGCTCGTCCACCGGCGGCGGGTCGTCGCTCGCGAGGTACGAGATCCCCAGTCCGCCACCGAGGTCGATGATCGAGACCTGAGAGGTCTTCTCGACACCGAATCCGTCGACGATCGCCCGCAGCAGACCGATCACCCGGTGCGCAGCGAGCTCGAAACCGTCGACGTCGAAGATCTGCGACCCGATGTGGCTGTGCAGGCCGACCAGCCTGAGGTTGTCTGCCTCGAACACCCGGCGGACCGCGTCGAGCGCGTCGCCCCCGGAGAGCGAGAAGCCGAACTTCTGGTCCTCGTGAGCGGTGGCGATGAACTCGTGGGTGTGTGCCTCGACGCCGACCGTGACGCGGATCAGCACCTCCTGCACGACACCGGCTTCGGCGGCCACGGCGTCGAGACGGTCGATCTCCGCCGTCGAGTCCAGGACGACGTGTCCGACACCGGCGGACACCGCGGCCCGCAGTTCGGCAACGGATTTGTTGTTGCCGTGCATCGTGATCCGCTCGGCCGGGAACCCACCGTGCAGCGCGACGGCCAGCTCGCCGCCGGACGCGACGTCCATCGACAGGCCCTCGTCGGCGACCCACCGGGCGATCTCGGCGGACAGGAACGCCTTGGACGCGTAATGCACCCGCTCGGGTGAGCCGAAGGCACGGGCCATGTCGCGGCACCGGGACCGGAAGTCGTCCTCGTCGACGACGAACAGCGGGGTGCCGTACTGCTCGGCCAACTCCGTGACGGGCACCCCGGCCAGCCGGACCACGCCGTCCTCGCCGCGGGCGGCGTTACGGGGCCAGACGGCGGCGGGCAGCTCGGTCAGCTCCGCCGGGGACTCCGGTCGCGGCGGCAGTCCGGGCGCGTGCGGGATCTCGGCGTGCTTGGGCCCCGCCGGATGCGCGCTCACATCCGCTCCGGTGCGCTGACGCCGAGCACGGCCAGTCCGTTGGCGAGCACCTGGCGGGTCGCCGCGCACAGGGCCAGCCTGGCCGTGTGCAGGTCACCCGCGGGCTCGTCGCCCTGCGGCAGCACCCGGCAGTCGGTGTAGAACCGGTGGTAGGTGCCGGCCAGCTCCTCCATGTACCGGGCGATCCGGTGCGGTTCGCGCAGCTCGGCGGCGGCCGCCACCACCTTCGGGTAGTCGCCGATGGTCCGGATCAGGTCGCCCTCCCTGTCGTGGGTGAGCAGCTCCAGCTTCGGGTTCTCGGTGGAGATGCCCAGCTCGGACGCGTTCCGGCCGAGCGAGGCGAGGCGGGCGTGCGCGTACTGCACGTAGTAGACGGGGTTCTCGCTGGTGGTACTCGCCCACAGCTCGAGGTCGATGTCCAGGCTCGAGTCGACGGACGACCGGATCATCGCGTACCGGGCCGCGTCGACGCCGATCGCCTCGACCAGGTCGTCGAGGGTGATGACGGTGCCCGCGCGCTTGCTCATCTTCACCGCGACGCCGTCGCGGACCAGGTTCACCATCTGCCCGATCAGCACCTCGACGGTGTCCGGGTCGTCGCCGAACGCGGCGGCCGCGGCCTTGAGCCGGCCGATGTAACCGTGGTGGTCGGCGCCGAGCATGTAGATGCACAGGTCGAAGCCGCGCGAACGCTTGTCCTGGAAGTAGGCGATGTCGCCGGCGATGTAGGCGGCGTTGCCGTCGGACTTGATGACGACGCGATCCTTGTCGTCACCGAAGTCGGTGCTCTTGAGCCACCAGGCGCCGTCCTCCTCGTAGAGGTTTCCGGAGGTCTTGAGGGTCGCGACGGCCGACTCGACCGCACCGGACTCGAACAGCGAGTTCTCGTGGAAGTACACGTCGAAGTCGGTGCCGAACTCGTGCAGGGTCTTCTTGATGTGGTCGAACATCAGCGCCACCCCGACGGCGCGGAAGGCCTCCTGGCGATCGCCATCGGACAGGCTCAGCGCGTCCGGCCGCTGACGCAGCACCTCGGCGGCGATGTCGGAGATGTAGGCCCCCGCGTAGCCGTCCTCGGGCGCGGGCTCGCCGCTCGCCGCGGCGATCAGCGAACGAGCGAAACGGTCGATCTGGGCGCCGTGGTCGTTGAAGTAGTACTCGCGGGTGACGTCGGCGCCCTGGGCCGCCAGGATCCGTCCGAGCGCGTCACCGACCGCCGCCCACCTGGTCCCGCCGAGGTGGATCGGCCCGGTCGGGTTCGCCGAGACAAACTCGAGGTTGACCCGCCTGCCCGCCAGCGCCTGGGACGAGCCGAAGCCGTCACCTGCGGCGATGGCGTTCGCGACGATGACACCCTGAGCGGCCGCGGCCAGTCGGATGTTGAGGAAGCCGGGACCGGCCACCTCGACGGTCTCGATGCCGTCGGTCGCCGTCAGCGCCTCCGCCAGCCAGGTCGCCAGCTCACGCGGATTGGCGCCCGCCTTCTTGCCGACCTGCATGGCCACGTTGCTGGCGTAGTCCCCGTGCTCGGGGTTGCGTGGGCGTTCGACGGCGAGCGTCGCCGGGAGGACGCTCGTGTCGAGCCCACGCTCGGCGAGGACCTTCGCGGCGGTCCCTCGGAGCAGTTCGGCAAGGTCGGCAGGAGTCACAGGTATCTATCCTATGGTCTGGCCGTTCAAAGCCTGCGCTCAGGCACTGAACGTAGAGTGACCCCGGCGGGGCCCACCTCCGCCGTCCCTGACTGTCCCACCACCGAAAGAGCACTCACCGATGCCAAGCGGTTCGGAAAATCGCGGCGCCAAGAACTCCGGCGCCAAGTCAGCCAAGGCCATCAAAGCCGCCAACAAGAGTGCCGGCGGCGCCAAGCCCAAGGCCGGGCTCCCCAAGCAACGCCACATCCCGTGGATGACCATCGGTGCGGTGGTGGCCGTCCTGGCCCTGATCGCCGTGCTCGCGGTGAACCTGTTCCCGAAGTACCAGGACAAGGCCGAGGCCGACAAGTTCGCGCCGAGCGCCGAGAACAAGGATCCCTCGACCGGGATCGAGGGCGTCGTGAAGAACGACTACCCGGCCGCGCTGCACGTGAGCGCGACGCAGCGGGTGGCCTACGACCAGAACCCGCCGTTCGGTGGCCCCCACGACGCGACGTGGGCCACCTGCACCGGCATCGTGTACCCGAACGCGATCCGCACCGAGAACGCCGTGCACTCGCTCGAGCACGGCGCCGTGTGGATCACCTACAACCCCGACAAGATCTCCGACGAGCAGCGGGACGCGCTCGTCGATCGGGTGGACGGCAAGTCCTACATGCTGATGTCGCCGTACCCGGGACTGGACTCCCCGATCGCCCTGCAGAGCTGGGGCCACCAGCTGAAGCTCGACGACGCGAACGACCCGCGGATCAATCAGTTCATCGCCGCCCTGCGGCTGAACAACTTCGGGGTCTACCCCGAGGTGGGCGCCAGCTGCTCGACCATCCCGGGCGCGTTCGACCCGGACAACCCGCCCGCGTTCGACGGCTCGGCGCCGGGCCCCGACGCGGTGCCGATGGACGGCGCGGGCCTGACCCCCGACCAGGGCGAGCTGGGCACCGGCGGTCTGCCCGGCGGCCTGCCGACCGACCTCCAGGTCCCGCCTGCCGCGCCCGCCGCACCGGCACCCGCCCCCGCGCCGGCCGGCTGAGATGGCCGATCACGTAGGGCCCGATCGCGTGGAGGCCGATCAGGCGCCGGGCACCGGCAAGCGCAGTCAACGCACCGCGCTCGCCGTGCTCGGCCTGATCGCCGCCGTCGCGATCGGGTTCGCGATCGGATTCCTGGCGACCCTGCCGCTGCGTGACGGCGGCGCCGACAATCCGGGCGCCGGATCGGTGGACGTCGGGTTCGCGCAGGACATGGGCGTGCACCACAACCAGGCGGTGGAGATGTCGGCGATCGCGATCGCCAATGCCACCGACCCGATGGTCCGCGACCTCGCGTACGACATCCTGACCACCCAGCAGAACCAGATCGGCCAGATGACCGGCTGGCTCTCGCTGTGGGATCAGCCGCTGCTCCCGACCGGCGACTACATGACGTGGATGAGCTCGGACGGCGACGGTCACGGGGCCGACGGACACGGAGCCGACGGCCACGACATGGGCGCCATGACGTCCGCCGCCGGGGAGCCCGCGTCGACGGGCCCGATGCCCGGCATGGCCAGCTCCGAGGACATGTCCGCGCTGCGGCAGGCCCGCGGTCCGGCCGCCGACGTGCTCTACCTGCAGCTGATGCTGCGTCATCACCAGGGCGGACTGCCGATGATGGAGTACGGGGCACAGCACGCGGAGGTTCCGACCGTCCAGATGCTGGCCCAGACCATGGTCGACACCCAGCAGAGCGAGGCGGACCGGATCACCGGCATGCTCAGGGAGAAGGGCGCGGCGCCCCTGCCGATGAACTAGGGCAGCCCGGGGGGCGCCGCCTACCTGGCGCCCCCCGGCGCCACGAACGGCGTCAACGCGGCGACGAACTCCTCGGGCTGTTCGATCATCGGGCTGTGTCCGGAGTTCTCGATCACCACGGGCGGCAGCCCCGCGCTGCCGTAGCGTGCGACGTTCACCTCGGTCGGCGTCAGGACGTCGGTCGCACCCCACACGACGAGGACCGGCTTGCCGAGGTCGGCAAGCCGGTCGGCCGCGGCGCGCTCGTCGTTGAGATCGTCGCCTGCACTGGACTTGCACACACCCCGGTGGGTGAGCTGCTCGAGCGACCGGTGCGCGAGGTCCGGCACGGTGAAACCGGCGTCGAATCCTGTCTGCAGCGAGCTGTCGGTCATGGCATCGACGCCGCGAAACCGGTCGAGAACGGCGCCGATGATCGGCCAGCAGCCGACCTGTGCCAACGCCGGCCGGTCGAGGAGATCCTTGTCCCCGTACGTGTCGACCACCGCGACGCGCTCCACGAGGTGCGGCTCGCGCTCTGCGATCGCCGTCGCAACGTGGCCACCCATCGAATGCCCGACCAGCACCGCACGGCGCACACCCAGGGCCTCCAGCGCCCGCGTGACGGCCTGCGCCTGGCCTGCGGCGCCGTAGTCGTCATCGTCGCCCGGGGCGTCGGAGCCGCCGTGCCCGACCAGGTCGATCGCGACCACACGGTGACCGGTCGAGGCGAGAGGCTGCGCGACCTGCTCCCACCACTCGATCGAGGCGGAGTAGCCGTGCAGCAGGACGATCGCCCTGTCGCCGGGAGGCCCGTACTCGCGCACGTTCAGGTCCGGACCGTCGAGCTCGATCACCCGGCCAGCCGCGAACGACTCAGCGTTCCGGGTGTCGCGTGATACCAGGAACGCGTTGACCAGCAAGAGCGCCAGCAATCCCACGACGATGGCTGCGGTGATCCGGAGTTTCATCGCGGTCACGCTACCCGTTCAATCCGACTGAACCAGTGTGACATTGGGGCGACACCCCGACTCCGCACCAGCGCTCCGGGGTGTGATGTCAGGCCGTTTATGGATTCCCGCGCTCCATGCGCTACGCTAAGCCCGCCCAATGGCACACCGGATCTTTCCCGGTGCGCCCCCGTAGCTCAGGGGATAGAGCGTTCGCCTCCGGAGCGAAAGGCCGCAGGTTCGAATCCTGCCGGGGGCACCACCATCACTTCGAAACACTGATGGATTGGTGCAATTCTCAGCGGATTTCTCTCACACTCTGCGGCGCGAATGCGCGGAAACCGCCATTGCTCGCGCAGAGTGTGAGAGAAATGCGGTCCGCTAGCCTGCGAGCGCGGTCAGCGGAGCCATGTCGAAGTAGTCCCGCCACGCCGCGATCTTGCCGTCCGGCGCGATCTCGAAGACACCGACCACCGGCAGGTCGATCTGCTTGCCGTTGATGGCGAACACGTCGGTGCGCTCGTTCATCACCACCGCGCCGTTGGCCACCTGGTGGTGCACGTTGAACACGATCCCTCCGAACGATCCGACGAATCCCGTGATGAAATCCTTGATCGCGGCCTTCCCGACGACCGGTTCCATCGGAATGTTGTGGTAGACGGCGTCTTCCGCGAAGTACTCCACGATCGCATCGGGATCGCCCTGTGCCCAGCGCGCGCAGAACTCGGTGACGATGGACTCCGGATTCATGGTTCTCCTTCGGTTGTGATTTACGGGTGCCGACACCTTCTCACGCGGCTCCGCCGCCGGTGCGCGTGTTTCACCCCGGTTGGGGGTACAACTCACTCACGGTCGCTCGATCCGCAACTCCAGGAACTCCCCGTACCGCCGCAGCTCCGCGTCCAGCGCCGCCGTCTCGCGCGCCGTCAACGCCCTGCCCAGCTCCATGTCGATGGTCGCGGACCGGGCGGACAGTGTGTGCTTCCAGCGCCCCACCACCCGCCCGTCGACGAGGACCGCGTGCATGTATCTCGGCTCACCGCGCTCGGCCAGATCGGGTTCGACCAGGTAGCCCTTCGTTTCGGTGTACGACATGATGCACTCGTCGTACCCCTGGACCAGGTCCACGACGGGCGGCCGCGGCGGGGTGTCCTTCCTGGGCGGATACCAGAGCGCGAGCCCCTCGACCTCGTCCACCCGGAACTCGTCCGCGACCGCGTCGATACCGGACCGGCAGTCGGCGACCGTCAGGCCCGACCACCGGGCGAGATCGCGGACCGTCGCCGGTCCCCTGCTGGCGAGATATCGCCGGGCCAGCTGCGCGAGGGCCGCGTCCCGTCCGAGCGGATCGCTCGCCTGCACCCGCTCACCGAACGCCGCGTAGGTGTGCTGCCTGCCCTTCGGCACACCGCTGATCACCACCCGGTCCAGCTCCGCGCACATGAGGATGTAACCGAGCCGCAGGCCGTCCGCCTCGACCCCGGCGGCGTGCAGCATCGCACCGATCTGCCTGCGCGTCAGGTGGTTTCCGCCGTCCACCGCCGCCGCGATCAGCTCCCCGGTCTTCGCGAGGGTGGCGTCGTCCAGTTCCAGCTTGCGCAGGTAGTAGCCGTTGACCGCATGCACCCGCGGCGCGGTCAGATCCAGCAGCCAGCTCGCGTCCTCCGGGGTGACGAAGTGCCAGGTCGGTCGCAGCAGGTGGGTGCGCAGGATCGACCCCTGCGCGTAGGCGGCCGCGATGTCCGCCTCGACGACGGTTCGGGTTCGTTGCGCCAGCGCCCATTTCGCGTACGCGAACTCCTGTGCCTGCACGGCTACCAGCGCCCCGAGCACCTCGGGGGCCGTCCGCAGCGGCGCGCCCCACAGGTGCTGGTTTCGCATCCGTCGCGGCAGAACCTGGGCCCGGTCCACAATCGGAACGATAGGCCACTGTGCGCGCGTCTCACCCCTACTGGGGTACGACACACTCACGGGTGGCGGAGCCGCGTCACCCGGGCATGTGCGGCTCGATGATCGCCAGGATCGACTCGATCTCCCCGCCCGGCACCGCGAAGTGTTCGGTGATCGCGACGGTGATGACGTGCTCCCCGGCGCCCATGTCGAGCAGGAACCGGGCCACCACGTTCGGCCCCCACTCCCGGAACTCGAGGTCCCGAATCCCGGTGATCGGCTTGTACTGATCGCCGTGCTCGAGCTCCGCGATGATCAGCGGCCCCGAATCGCCTGTGCGCTGGCCGTTCTCGACCCGGAAGCAGTCCCGCGCCAGACGGACCTTGCTCGCGTCGTGGCTGACCAGGCTGTCCAGATACTCCCGCACCATCGCCACGCGCGGGCTCTCCGCAGGCGCGCCGGTCAGCTCCGCGATCCCGGCGAGCAGCGGCAGGGCCAGCTCCGGTCGGCAGATGACGAGATCCGGCAGGTAGGGGTGCGCCTCGTTGTAGGCCAGCGGTGTCCCGTCGATCCGCGAGCAGTGCAGGCCGGCCGCGAGGGCGACCCCGACCGGGGCCGCCGAGTCCCACTCCCACTGGCCGCCGGCGTGAACGTAGGCGTCGGCCTCGCCGCGCAGCACCGCCATCGCCTTGGCCCCGGCCGACCCCATCGGCGCGACGTCGGCGCCGATCCGCTCGGCGAGCGCGCCGATGAACTCGGGAGGGCGGCTGTCGCTGACCAGGATTCGCGGCCGCGTCGCCGACTCCGGCCGCGGGCGGGCCAGCCCGGTCCGATCCGCCATTTGCGACGATCCGCTCACGTAGACCTCGCCCAGCGCCGGCTGGGCGACGGCGGCCGCGGTGATGCCCGCGCCGCGTTCCCACAGCGCGACGTGGACCGCCCAGTCCGGTCGCCCGGGCAGCCCGTACTCGCGCGAGCCGTCCAGCGGATCGATGATCCACACCCGCGGATTGCTCAGGCGTGCAGGGTCATCGGCGGACTCCTCGGAGAGCACCGCATCACCCGGACGCAGCTCACCGAGCAGCCGCAGCAGCAGCGTGTTCGCCTCCTTGTCGCCCCTGCGCCCGAGTTCGCGCGCCTGCGCCTTCTCGAGCGGGGCCTCCCCCAGCTCGCGGTTCCTGAGCTCGAGCAGGAGTTCGCCCGCCCGGGAGGCGAGTTCGCTCGCGAGTGCGGCATCGGTGGTCATCGGTTGAGATACTCCATGATCGCGGCGGCCTGGGCGACGGGATCGCCGTCCTCGGGGCGCAGCACCAACTCGGCGTTCCCCGGCGCCTCGTACGGATCGTCGACGCCGGTGAAGCCGGTGATCTCCCCCGCCCGCGCCCTGGCGTACATGCCCTTCGGGTCGCGCGACTCGCACACCTCGACGGGGGTGTCGATGAACACCTCGACGAACGGCAGCCCCGCCGCGACGTGCTGGGCCCGCACCCGGTCCCGGTCCTCCCGGTAGGGACTGATCAGCGAGGCGACCGCGACCATCCCCGCGTCGGCCAGCAGCCGCGCGACCTCGCCGACCCGTCGGACGTTCTCTGCCCGGTCCGACGCGCCGAAGCCGAGGTCGGCGTTGAGCCCGTGCCGCAGGTTGTCCCCGTCCAGCCGGTAGGCCGGCACCCCCGAGGCCACCAGCCGGCGCTCGAGCTCGACTGCGACCGTGGACTTCCCGGACGCGGACAGCCCGGTCAGCCACACCGTCGCGCCCCGGGTGGCCCGCTCGGTGCGGGCGACCGCCGCCGCGTGCCAGACGACCCGCGATTCCTTGAGCGTCGGCCCGGTGATCATGCCGGCCGCGACGGTGTTGCCGGTCGACTCGTCGACCAGGATGAAGCTGCCGGTGACCCGGCTGCGGCGGTACGGGTCGAACAGCAGCGGCTGCTGCGTCTTGAGCTGGATGCGGCCGATCTCGTTGAGCGACAAAGACTGCGCGGACTCGTCCCGATGCAGGGTGTTGACGTCGAGCCGGTAGTCGAGCCGGACCACCTGCGCCTTGGTCGACTTGGTGGTGTGCAGCAGCGTGTACCGCGTGTTCTCGGAGAGCGAGGATTGTTCGGTCAGCCAACAGACCATGGCGTCGATCTCCTGACCGACCTGCGGGCGGTTGTTCGGCCTGCAGAGCACGTCACCGCGGCTGACGTCGAGGTTGTCGGTCAGCGAGATGGTCACCGCGGACGGGGCGAACGCCTCATCGATCATCGTGCCGCCCGGACCGAAGATCGACTCGATCGTCGAGGTGAAGCCCGAGGGCAGCACCACGACCTCGTCACCCGGCTTGAACACGCCGCTCGCGACGGTGCCCGCGTAGCCGCGGAAATCGTGCAGCTCCGCGTCGGTCTGACGCTGCGGCCGGATCACGTACTGCACCGGGAACCGTGCGTCGATGAGGTTGCGGTCCGAGGCGATGTGCACGTCCTCGAGGTGGTGCAGCAGCGACGACCCCTCGTACCAGGGCATGTTCTCGGTGCGGGTGACGATGTTGTCGCCCTTGAGCGCGGAGACCGGGATGAAGGTCAGGTCGTGCACGTCGAGCTTGATCGCGAACTGCCGGAACTCCTCCTTGATCTTCTCGAAGCGCTCCTGCGACCAGTCCACCAGGTCCATCTTGTTGACACACAGCACCAGGTGCGGGATCCCGAGGAGCGTGGACAGGAAGGCGTGCCTGCGGGTCTGCTCGAGCACGCCCTTACGCGCGTCGACCAGGATCAGCGCGAGGTCCGCGGTGGACGCCCCGGTGACCATGTTCCGGGTGTACTGCTCGTGGCCGGGGGTGTCGGCGATGATGAACTTGCGGTGCGGGGTGGCGAAGTACCGGTGCGCCACGTCGATGGTGATGCCCTGCTCCCGCTCGGCACGCAGTCCGTCGGTGAGCAGGGCGAGGTTGGCGTACTCGTCGCCGCGTTCGCGGCTGCTGCGCTCGACCGCCTCGAGCTGGTCCTCGAAGATCGATTTGGAGTCGTAGAGCAGCCGCCCGATCAGCGTCGACTTCCCGTCGTCGACGCTGCCCGCGGTCGCGACGCGAAGCAGCTGGAGCGCGTGGTGGGACTGCGGCATCAGAAGTACCCCTCCTTCTTGCGGTCTTCCATCCCGGCCTCGGAGATCCGGTCGTCGGCCCGGGTGGCACCGCGCTCGGTGATGCGGCTGGCCGCCACCTCGGTGACGACGGCGGCCGCAGTGGTCGCCGAGGACTCCACGCAGCCGGTGCAGGTGGCGTCGCCGACGGTCCGGAACCGGACCAGCTCCTCGTACGGTTCCTCCCCTGGCAGCAGGGTCAGGAATCTGGTGTGCGCGAGCAGCATTCCGTCGCGCGGCACGACCTGCCTGCGGTGTGCGTAGTAGATGGCCGGCAGCTCGATCTCCTCCTCGAGGATGTACTGCCAGATGTCGAGTTCGGTCCAGTTCGACAGCGGAAACACCCGAATGTGTTCGCCCTTGCGGTGTTTGCCGTTGTAGAGGTTCCACAGCTCCGGTCGTTGCGCGCGCGGGTCCCACTGCCCGAACTCGTCGCGGAAGCTGAACACCCGTTCCTTGGCGCGGGCCTTCTCCTCGTCGCGACGGGCGCCGCCGAAGACCGCGTCGAACTCGTTGTCGCGGATGCCGCGGAGCAGCGCGTGCGTCTGCAGCCGGTTGCGGCTGGCCCTGGGGCCGCTCTCCTCGGTGACGCGGCCCGCGTCGATGTCGTCCTGCACGCTCGAGACCACGAGGCGGAGGCCGGACTCCAGGGCCACGCGGTCCCGGAACTCGATCACCTCGTCGAAGTTGTGGCCGGTGTCGACGTGCATCACCGCGAAGGGCAGCGGCGCAGGCCAGAACGCCTTGGCCGCGACGTGCAGCATCACCACCGAGTCCTTGCCCCCGGAGAACAGCAGGACGGGACGCTCGAAGGTGGCGGCCACCTCTCGGAAAATGTGCACCGCCTCGGCCTCGAGCGCGCCCAGGTGGGACAGCTCGTAGGCGGGTGGGGCGTGACGGGCTGGCATGTGCGGCTCCTCGACTGTATCGGGGTCCGAGCATCGGTACATTTTTGTACCGATATGGTTCGAAAGCTGAAGTCTGAGCCGAGAATAGAACGCGTTCTAGGTTGGGTCAATCCCCCTGCCTGCCAACGGAACACTCGAATCCCCGCGTCGCTCCGGCCACCGCCCACCGACCTCGGCCGTCACCGCGTCGGCCGCCGCCGCGAGGGCGGTCCCCCGTCGCACGATCTCCGCGCCGCTGATCGACGAGCCGACGTCCAGCGTCAGGACCAGCGCCTGACGCCCGTCGGCGTCGTAGGTGGGCGCGGCGATCAGGCTCACCGGATACTCGGCGTCGGCGGCCGTCTCGCGCCCCAGGTACACGCGCTCACCCAGGCTCGAGACCATCTCGCCGAGCAGTTCGCGGATCTCCGACGGCAGGTCACGCCCGGCGACGCCCTGCATGAGCGAGAAGAGCCTGCGCCCCATCGGAGTGAGCCTCTCCACGAGATACCCGGCCCCGCGGCAATCCTCGACCACCTCGCGCAGCAGGTCGCGGTCGAGCACCACCGGCAGCGTCGGCTCGCGGCGCAGCCACGCCTCGAGGTCCTCGTCGGCGCTCCACAGCACGTACATGAGCCCGACGGGGGGTGCGAACGGGTACGCCTGCCCCACCCTGGCCCCGGTCCGACCGCCCGATTGCCCGGGCGGCATGGCCACCTCGAGGATCGTGATCCGGTCCCCCACCACCGCAGACGCCGTGCAGATGGACCCGAACTCGGCCGCGAGCCGGTCCAGGTGGCCGCGCGCGATCGGACCGACCGCGAAGCCCCGCTGCGCGGCCCGCCCGGCGGCGATCAGCGCGGGACCGAGCCCGTAGGTCTTGGACTCCGGATCGCGGGCGAGGTACCCCCCGGAGACCAGCGCCGACAGGATCCCCAGGCAGGTCGGCTTGCTGATCGACAGCGCCCGCGCCAGCTCGGACAGCCCGAATCGCTGATCCGGACGCGCGACAAGGTAGTCCAGCACCTGAATCACCCGCTCCGTCGGCGGGGAGCGACGTCCGGCGGCCGCGCCCGCGACTGCTTCCGGCTCCGAGACCATTGACCACTCCTTAGAACGCGTTCTATTGTCGGATCATCGTAGATCTACCCCTTAGGTACATATGTGTACCACTAGTACGCGAGGACACCAGTGTGCTGACAGAACCCCTGGCCGACGCCATCGCCGAGGCCGAGAAGCTGATCGAGTCCGCCCCCCACATCCGGTCCGAGCAGGACCGGCTCGAGGGCTACCAGTACCTCGCGGGCGGCATCCTGGCCACCGTGCACGCCGCGTGGGCGACCGAGAAGACCCACCCGACCTTCATCCAGGGCACCGGCCCGTACACGAAGATGGGCCTCGACAACCCGGACACCCTGTACTTCGGCGCGCGCATCAACGACGACGCCGAGTACGTCGTCACCGGGCGGCGCGGCACCACGGCCGACCTCAGCTTCCAGGTGCTCAGCGGCAACTACACCGACTCCAACGTCCCCGGCAGCGACGCGGCCTTCGACGACCGCGCCATCGACATCGAGCCGGACGGCAGCTTCGAGGTGCGGTTCGGGCCCGACGCGTCGAACGGGCGCCGCAACTACTTCACCCTGGCACCGGGCGCGTCACAGCTGGTGGTCCGCGAGGTCTACAGCGACTGGTCCCAGCGGCGCGGGACGGTCCGGATCGACCGGGTGGACCGGGTGGGGGTTCCCGGCGACGCCTTGACCCCGGAGGAAACCGCCAAGCGGTTCACCCGCGCGGGCAAGGCCCTGGTCAGCCGCGTCAAGACCTGGCTGCAGTTCCCGGAGTGGTTCTACCTGAAGCTTCCGGTGAACACCATGACCGAGCCGCGGCTCACGCCGGGCGGCCTGGCGACCCAGTTCTCCTCCGTCGGACACTACGAACTCGGCGACGACCAGGCAATGATCATCACGGTGCCGAAATCCGATGCGCCATACCAGGGTTTCCAGCTGGGCAGCATGTGGTACATCTCCCTGGACTACACCGGACACCAGACGTCATTGAACAACACCCAGGCCCAGGCGGACCCGGACGGCATGATCCGCATGGTCGTCTCGGAGCGGAACCCGGGTGTGGCCAACTGGATCGAGACGGTCGGCCACCCGCGCGGCATCCTGCAGTTCCGCTGGCAGCGCACCTCCCGGGAGTTCACCCCGGCCGACGGTCCGACGGTCGAGGTGGTCGGCATCGACGAGGTCGCCGCGAAACTGCCTTTCCACGAACAGAACAAGATCACGTCAGAGGACTGGACCGCCCGCATCGCGGCACGCCAGGCCGCAATCGCCGACCGGATGCTGGGGTAACACGGACATGAGCAATCTTCTGCAGGACAAGGTCGTTGTGATCTCGGGGGTGGGTCCCGCACTGGGGCGCACCCTGGCGCTGCGCTGCGCCGAGGCGGGCGCCGACCTGGTGCTGGCCGCCCGCACCCAGGCCCGCCTGGACGAGGTGGCCAAGGAGGTCACCGACCTCGGCAGGCGCGCGGTGACGGTGTCGACCGACATCACCGACCAGGCCTCCGCCGAGAACCTGATCGCCGCGAGCGTCGAGGCCTACGGCCGGGTGGACGTGCTGGTGAACAACGCGTTCTCGATCCCGTCGATGAAGCCCCTCGCGCGCACCGACTACCAGCACATCCGCGACAGCATCGAGCTCACCGTGCTCGGTGCGCTGCGGCTGACCCAGCTGTTCACCCCCGCGCTCGAGGAGAGCAAGGGCTCGGTGGTGAACATCAACTCGATGGTGCTGCGGCACTCCCAGGAGCGCTACGGCAGTTACAAGATGGCCAAGGCCGCGCTGCTCGCGATGTCGCAGTCCCTCGCCACCGAGCTGGGTCCCAAGGGAATCCGGATCAACTCGGTCGCGCCCGGCTACATCTGGGGCGACACCCTCAAGCAGTACTTCGAGCACCAGGCGAAGAAGTTCGGGATCACCGTCGAGCAGATCTACGAGCACACCGCGGCGGCGACCGACCTCAAGCGGCTGCCCGAGACGGAGGAGATCGCCGACGCGGTGATCTTCCTGGCGTCCCCGATGGCCAGCGCCATCACCGGGCAGTGCCTCGACGTCAACTGCGGCGAATTCCACCACTAAGCGTGGAGCCCGCGGAATGCCCATCCAATCTGGAGAGACGACCATGACTGAACGCAGCAAGCCCGAACGCACGACTGTCGGCACCGTCGAGGATCTGCACGCCTCCGCAACCCGGCTGACCGGCCTGACCGACTTCGGCGCCGACGACTACACCGAGGCACTGGGCGTCCTGCTCGACTCCTACGCCCGCGACGAGGACCTGACGCCGTTCGGCAGCAAGATCTCTCGGGTCTTCCTGCGCGGCGCGCTGGTCGCACGACTGCTGAGCGAGGCGGCGTGGAAGCAGCATCCCGAACACGCCGACGTGCCGATCGAGCGGCCGGTCTTCGTCACCGGCCTGCCCAGGACCGGCACCACCGCCCTGCACCGACTGCTCACCGTCGACCCGGCCCACCAGGGCCTGGAGATGTGGCTGACGGAGATGCCGCAGCCGCGTCCGCCGCGGGAGAGCTGGGACTCGAATCCGGTCTACCAGGCGATTGAGCAGCAGTTCAGCCAGCACCACGTCGAGCACCCCGAGTTCATGGGCGTGCACTACATGTCGGCGGGCGAGGTCGAGGAGTGCTGGCAGCTGCTGCGCCAGACGTTCAAGTCGGTGTCCTACGAGTGCCTGGCCAACCTGCCGACCTACTCGAAGTGGCTCGAGGGTCAGGACTGGACCAACGCCTATGCGCGGCACAAGAAGAACCTGCAGCTGATCGGGCTGCCGGATCGGGACCGCCGGTGGGTGCTGAAGAACCCGAGCCACCTGTTCGCCCTCGACGAGCTGATGGCGGTGTACCCGGACGCGTTGATCGTGCAGACCCACCGGCCGCCGAGCACGATCATGGCGTCGGCGTGCAGTCTCGCCGAGCAGGCCACCGAGGGCTGGTCCAACAGGTTCAAGGGTGAGGTGATCGGGCGCAGCCAGCTCGAACTCTGGGCCCGCGGACTGGAGACCTTCACCGCCGCCCGCGCGAAGTACGACCCGGCCCAGTTCATCGACGTCGACTTCGGAGACTTCCACGCCGACCCGCTCGGCACGGTCGAGGGCATCTACTCGCGCTTCGGCATTCCGCTGAGTTCTGGTGCTCAGCAGAACATGGAGGCCCTGCACTCCGACTCCCAGACCGGTGACCGAAAGCCGGTACACCGGTACACCCTCGAGGACTACGGACTGACGGGGGCGGAGGTCGACGAACGCTTCGGCGCCTGATCGGCTGCCCGATCCCCGCCCGTCACGCGACCTCGGACCATCCGGCGGCGTGCAGGGCGGGGATCACCTGCAGTAGCGCCTCCGCGATCTGCTCTCCCACCCGTTCGAACGCGTCGCCGCGCAGCCCCACCGGATCGCTGATCGACTCGCCGCGGCCGGGCCTGACGAGGTCCCGGCCCGCGGCCAGTTCGTCCACGGTCCGCGCCCCGGTCAGCCACACGATGCGGTGCGCCTCCGGCAGCGTGAAGGTGCGATGCGCGGCCGCAGGCCCCACCCGCACCGCCTCGTCCCGGACCGACTCCGACATGGCCAGCACCAGATCGGCCCGGTCGATCATCTCCGGCCGCAACCGGCGAGCGACGAAGCCCGACGGGTCACCGCCGAGCCCGCGGAGCACCTCGGCCGCCACCGGTTCCATCGGGAAGCCGACCAGCGCCCTGGTGCCGGCGCTCTCCGCGCTCAGGCCCGTCAGCCCCAGCTCCGAGGCAATGGCGACCGCGAGCCGCTCGGCGATGGCCGAACGGCACACGTTGCCGTTGCAGACGAACAAGACGTGCATGGCCGGGACTCTAGCGACGCCGATTGACCTCGGCGAGTTGAGAATTCGTCATTCGCGGTGGAATCGCCTGAGGTTCACCCGCCGTGCCCGAGGAGTTCATTCCCCAGCCCTCAGCCGGCAAGGTACGGCCGGCGCACGCTTGTCGACCGGGCGGAAACAGGTAGGTACGTACGTAGATCTACCGTCGCGGGAGGGGACAAACAAGGCGACAGTGTGATCTGTATCACCAACCGACACCCTGCCGAGGTCCCGATGCACCGACACCTACCCCCACCCACGACGTCCGACGCCGCACGGACGGCCACCGTCGAACCGGATGTTCTGCTCATCAAACGCTGCGCCGGCTGCGCCACCCTGCTCGCGCCGACGACGGTGACATGCGCTTGCTGCCACGGAACCGAGATGGGGGCGGTGCCGTCGTCCGGTATCGGGTCGATCGTGTCCTGGAAGGTGGCATCAGCTCCACCCGACGAACCACAGGCCTGCCCGCTACCCTCCGCCATCGCCATCGTCCGACTCGACGACGGCCCCCAGATCTATGCGTGGATCGAAGGCGAGGTCCCCGTGCTGTCCGATCCTCCCGTCCGGGTCCGGTTCCGGTCGGCGCTGCAGGGCGAGCGCTCCCCCGTATTCGCCGTCAGTTCGACCGCGATCACCGCGCCGACGGCGCCGTCGACGATGGGCGCGATCTGATGGCAGGCGCCGGGGACGACGCCGAGCGGATTCGAGCGCGGCGTCGAGCGTGCAGTCACCTCGAACGACTAGGCGCCATCAGTCCGTACGCCGCGCGGGTGATCGATTTCGCGATCACCTGGGCGCCGTTCGGCGGCGCGAGCAGGGCCGACCTGCTCGAAACCTTCGGGGTCACCCCCGCGCGATTCCTCCAACTACTCCACGAGTCGCTCGACCCGCACGGCGCCGCCGACGACGTCGGAACCCTCAAGCGCCAGTTGACCGACTCACTGCTGAGGGCGTGGACCGGCGTCAACCGCACGAGGATTCCCGTTCGGCACGTGTGACGGGCCAGCGGAGCAGCCGGGCTGCCTCGAACCCCGCTCAGGCCTGCCGCAGGTGTGCCCCCAGCAGCGCGTCCAGCCGCTCCGGCACCTCCTCGGGGATCCAGTGGCTGACGCCCTCGAGGACCTCGAATCGGTACGGGGCGTCGACGTATCGGCCGGAGAGCTCGGAACCGACCCGGCCGAGCGCGGTGTCCCCGTCGCTCCACACGTGCAGGGTGGGCACCCGAACCTTGCCCGCGGTGGCGCCGGGCGTGGTCAGCAACATCGCGCGGTACCAGTTCAATCCGCCGCGGGCCCGGGACTTCTCGCGCATCGGCGCGAGATCCCGGTCGGCGGCCTCGGCGCTCATGCCGCCATCGAGAAAAAGGCGGCGCACCGCGTCACCGGAGGCGAACAGACGTTCCGGCAGCCAGGGCAACTGGAACATGAACATGTACCAGGACTTGACGATCTGATTACTGGTCAGCAGTGCTCGCACGAATGCCGCCGGGTGCGGCACCGACAACGCGGTGAGCGTGCGCACGTGGTCCGGGCGCTGCGCGGCGACGCCCCACGCGAGTGCGGCGCCCCAGTCGTGACCGACCAGATGCACCTTGCCCAGGCCCGCCTGCTCGACCAGTGCCACGACGTCCTGGTTCAGTTCCCGCGACCGGTACGCCCAGCGCGAGCGGGGGCGCGCACCGACCGAACAGCCACGCAGATCCGGTGCGAGGGTGCGGAACCCGCGCCGGTGCAGCAGCGGCGCCAGCCGATCCCAGGACCGGGAATCCTGTGGGAACCCATGCAGCAGCACGACAGGCGCCCCGTCGATCGGTCCGGTGTCGCGGACATCGAACGTCAGGCCGTCACGGACGAAAGAGCCGATCCGCTCGCTCATGCGCCCGACGCTACCCGGTCCTGCGCATCGACACCACGGGCCTTGGCTCCCGCGGGCAGGAACTGTCCGGTCTTCTCGATCCCGAACCCGGGCGTGAACTCGCCGTCCCGGTAGACGAGCCTGCCGTTGATGACGGTGGCCACCGCCGCGGCGTCGCTGCGGTTCACCATCCGGCGAATTCCGCCGTACTCGGGCACGGGCTCCTCGAACAGGCCGTCGACCGAGGCGTCCAGGCCCGCCGGATCGACAACCACGAGGTCCGCGCGGTCGCCCTCCCGCAGGTGCCCGGCGTCGATGCCGTACCAGTCGGCGAGCTCGCCGGTGAGCCGGTGGATCGCACGCTCGACCGTGAGGAACGGCTTGCGCTCGGAACGGGCGTCGTTGACGCGCTTGAGGAGTCGGATCGGGTAGTTGTAGAACGCCATGTTGCGCAGATGCGCTCCCGCGTCCCCGAACCCCATCTGCACTCCCGGGCTGGCGGCCAGCTTGTCGGCGAACTTCGGCCGGTGGTTCGCGACCGTGGTCCGCCATCTCAGCTTCGCGCCGTATTCCACCACCAGGTCCAGGTACGCATCGACCGGGTGGACCCCCCTCTCATCGCCCACCCGGCCGAAGGTCTTGCCGATCAGGGTCTCGTCGGGGCACCCGACGATGACCGCGTCGTAGAAATTGCGGTGCCAGATCCGCGGCGAGAACTTGTTGTCGTAGTCCTTGCGGAACCAGCGGCGGTACTCCTCGTCCTGCAGCAGCGCGTTGCGTTCCACCTCGTTCTTCAGGTGCAGCGCGGCTGCGCCCGCGCCGAACTCCTCGAACACCACCAGGTCGATGCCGTCCGCGTACACGGTGAACGGCACCGGCAGGTGCTGCCAGCGGAAGTTGGTCTTGGCGAACCGGTTCAGCAGCGGCGCCGCCGCGAGCATGAAGTACACGATCGCCGGGTAGGCCTTGGAGTCGGCGCCGGAGAGCAGCGACGTCTTGAGCGGCTCCTTCCGTCCGATCGCGGAGCTCTCGACAAAGAAAGCGGCCACGTTGGGGTGCAGGTTGATCGTCGGCGCGCTCTGCAGGATCTTGCCGCGGTCACGCAGGATCCGGTTGAGGAAGCGGAATTCACGCCAGCGCGCGTACGTCGACGGCAGTGAGCGCGAACGGTATTCGTCACCGTCGATCTTGTCGAGGGCGTTGGTCATCGAGGACAGCCCGAGGAAGCCGGCGTCGATCGCCTCGGTGAGCATCACGCCCATCCGGTCGAGCTCGGCGGCGGTGGGCTTGGTCTTCTTGTCCGTGCCGCGGCCGAGCCCGAGGACGTGGGTGCGGATGTCAGAGTGGCCGATGAATCCGGCCACGTTCGGGCCGAGCGGCAGCGCATTGAGGGCGTCGACGTACTCCGCCGGCCCGCGCCAGGTCTTGTTCTCCTCCAGGATCCGCAGCACGGCGTCGCGCGGCACCGCCTCGACCCGACTGAACAGGTCGGCGCACTCGCGCGGGGTGGAGTAGACGGTGGACAGCGAGCAGTTGCCCAGGACCACGGTGGTGACGCCGTGCCGGACCGATTCCGGCAGTCCCGGGCTGACCAGGGCCTCCGCGTCGTAGTGCGTGTGCACGTCCACGAATCCCGGCAGCACCCACTTGCCCGCCGCGTCGATGACCTCGGTGCCGGGCCCGACCGGCAGGGGTGCAGCGGAGACCGCCTTCACGACGCCATCCCGAATGCCGAGGTTACGGCGCTGCCCCTCGGCTCCGGTGCCGTCGAACCACAGGCCGCCGTTGACCACGATGTCGAACTCGGGCATTGTCGGGCTCCTCGCCTCAAGTAAGTGTTACCCGAGGTTACAGATCCTGTTGAGTAGAAGTCAATGGACCGGCTGAGTATTTCTCAATAGAGTGCCGTGAATGGCCGCCGTCCCCCTTTCCCCCGCCGATCGGCGCGCGCAGATACTCGAGGTCGCGGTCCGGATGCTCGAGTCGGAATCCTTCGACGAACTGTCGATGGACCGGGTAGCCGCGGAGGCGGGGGTCTCGCCCCCGCTGCTGTTCCACTACTTCAAGAACAAGCAGGGCTTCCGGAACGCGGTACTCGAGGCCTCCGCGGAGGCCCTGCAGCGGCGGATGACCCCGGACCCGACGCTGCCCACCTCCGCCCAACTGCGGGCCGGGGTGGAGACCTTTCTCGACGCGGTGGTCGCGCACCCGACGAGTTATGTCGCCGTGATGCGGTTGGCGGGCAGCGGAGACGAGGGCATGCGCCGGATCTACCGCGGGATGCGGCGGACCTTCACCGGCTGGATCGTGCGCTCGCTCGCCGAACTCGGCCTGCCCACCACGCCCGCAGTCGACGCGGCCGTCCAGGGCTGGCAGGCGTTCATGGAGGAGGTGGTGCTGTCCTGGCTGGACGAACCCACCATGGAGCGCGGCGAGGTGATCGACCTGTGCGAGCGCGCCTTCTACCACCTGCTGCCTGCCGCGGGCCTCGACGTCGAGCAGATCGCGCGCGCACTGGCGTCGACGCAGGCCGAGGGACTCACTCGCCCCCCGCAGGGACGGTTTATACGGTGACGTCCGAGTAGGGCATGTGCTCAGACACCCAAGGAAATACGACTTCCATGAGCAGTAGGAATAACGCGACAACGAGAATGATCACCAGCAGGGCCTTCACCGGTCGGGGTCCGGGGAGCGCGCCCCAGAGATAGCCGTACATCTATCGCTCCTGCAATGCCGCGGGACTGTCGCCCGGGGACTTCGAGATTGTTTCGACGAGAACAGCATGCACAATCATGCGTTCGGCGTTCGAGAACAGCGGATGGCACGTGGTAAGCGTCAACACAGTTTCCAGCCCGGGGCCCGGCTCGACCCAAGGCATGCCGGGCAGCGGATTGACGACGTCGACGTCGCCGGGCACCGTGATGTGTCGACCCAGGACGTGAGCGTAGTCGCCGTCGGAGACGCGATCGGCCTGCGCGGGGCTCAGGCAGGCTTCCGCCGCCGCACGCCGTTCGGGCGAGGCCAGGTCGAGTGGGAGCAGCCGGTAGGTCATCCATTGGGACTTGGTCTCCACGACGACGGCGTCGCATGCACCGAGTTGATCCAGGTGCTGGAACACCGCACCGGAACCGTTGCGATGCCCGGCGAGCGCGAAGTTTCCCGCCTCGCCGGGCATCTGTGTGTCGGTGTAGTGGCCGGGTCCGGCCTGCAGGTCCTCGTTGTTGGTGCCCTCGACGACGGCGTACGCGGCGCCGAGTGTGGGAAAGTGCACGCGCGCGAACCCCTCGCCGAGCACCGGGATCAGCGGGGCCACCGGCTCATCACCAGCGACCCCGGGGTCAGTGCCCCAGGACTCCTCCAGGTGGGCGCTGACCTCGTCCTGCAGCCGCCCCGAGACGATATTGGTCCAGAACGCCTCGTAGATGACGAAAAGCAGGACGATGACCCCTGCCGTGAGGAGCAGCTCGCCGATGACCTGGCTCGGCCGGAGTCGCCTCGATACCTGGACCTTGGTATCGCTCATGAAACCGGGGACTCCTCCGCTAGATGTGTCGACTATCCGCCCACGTTGATAGTGGCGCTTCCGGTGCCGCCGACAAGATCGTAGAGGAGGACGGACAGTTGACCGAGCCCGTCGATCGCGGCGGAACCGGTGGTGTGGACGTCGAATTCAACCGAGAGCGGGAGGATGAGCACGAGAGATTCTCCTTCGAGGGACGGCCGAGCGATCGGCCGCGAATTGGGGGGTGAGGGGTAGTGCGGGGCGGGCGACCATGGGAGGTCGTACCCGCCCCGCACTACCGTGTTCCGACTGGAGGATTACTCCTAGCCGGTCGACTTCCTGCGGTTACGCAGGGCAAGCCAGGCGCCACCAGCGATCAGCACCAACGCTCCACCGGTGAGCCAGATGACGTTCGCACCGGTAACCGGCAGGGACGACGACTGGCCTGGCTTGCCCGGAGCCGGCTTGCCCGGAGCACCGTTGTGGCCAGAGCCGCCCGGATTCTCCGGCGAACCGGGTCCGCCCGGCACGCTGGGACCCGGGGGAGTCCCCGGTCCCGGCGGGACCGACGATCCGCCGTCCCACGGCGGGACCGAGGATCCACCGCCCCACGGCGGGATGAAGCCCCACGGCGGCAGCGGAATCGGGATCGGGATGATGATCAGACCCTTGCTACTGGTCTTGTTCTCCAGACCCAGGACCACGGAACTGTTCGCGTCACCGGTGAGGGTGACGGTGGTGCCGGTCGGCTCGCCTTCGAGCTCGGTGACGTCCGCCTCGCCTTCCTTCACGTCCCACACGACCTCGCCCCACTGGACGTTGGGCACGTCGGTGTGGGCGCCGGACTCGACAAAGTTGATCTCGGTGTCGAGCGGGAACTGGACTTTGCCGTCGATGACGGCTGCATCGCACTTGGCGGTCGGGGTGACCGAGCCGCCGGGCTTGACGTCGAGGATGCAGGTGCGCGCCTCGCCGTCACTGTCCGTCCAGGTCGCCGTGATCTGGAAGGTCGCGGACGGATCCTTCATGACCTGATCGCCCTTGGGCCCGGTCACGATCTTTTCGATGTCCACGTCCGTGGTCGGGATGATCCGGTTGTGGATCTCCACCACTGCCTTCTCACCCGGCACGATTCCGACGGTGTTGCGGTAGTCCGCGTCACCGGCGTCCTCGGCCACCCAGTAGTACGGCCGCGCCCAGTCGAAGCCGGGCAGGTCCTTGGGATCGACCTCGGAGAAGGTGACCACGGTGTTCCGCGGCAGCACCTCGCTGGACTTCCAACTGAAACCGTTTCCAGCGTTCAGCTTGATGGTCTCGCCCACTGCCGGGAAATCGACACCTGCGGGAAGAGGCGGATCGATGTTGTCGATCCGAACCTCGAACTCCGCGCCCTCGGGCAGGTCGGCATCGGTGGCGGGGACGGCCTTGTCACCATCGAGGATGTACTTCGTGAACTCGACCGAGCCGAACTTCCACAGCGCCTCGTTCGTCAGCGTGATCAGACGACCTTCACTGGGATCATCCGAGACGATGCCGGTCGCGGTGCCGTCGGCGTTGGAGGTGATCCACGATTCACCGCTGGGGTCGGTGCCCCAGGTGATCGTGCCCCACTCGACGCCCTCGACATCGGGACGACCAACCTCGGTGAACGTCACCTCGGTGCCGATGGGGAGGTCGACGCCGAGCGGCGTGGCCACACCGTTCTTCACGGTCAACACCTTGGTGCGGTAATCCACACCGTCCTTCCACCGGGCCTCGACCGTGAACTCCGCGTCATCACCAACAGACTCAGCGGCTTCGCCGGAGACCTGCTTGAGGATGCGCAGGGTGCCGTCGTTCTTGTCCACGAAGTTCGTCACCTCGACCTTGCCGGGCTCCTTACCGATGGTCACCACGCCCGACTTGCCGTCGATCGTGACGTCACCGGTGAAGGCGGGCACGCCCCAGGCGAGACCGTTGCCGTCCTCCGGAACCACCTCGGTCAGCGTGACCTTGGTGCCGCCGGGCAGGTTCTCCCCGAACGGGACCGAAGTGCCGTCGGACGGCAGCGTGAGCGTCTTGGACTGCTCGACACCCGCCGCATCGGTCCAGGTCGCGATAACGTCGAACGTCTTGGGAACGTCCTTGTTAGATGCCTCCGGGCCGGTGAGCTTCTTGCTCAGCTCGAAGGTGCCCTGGGTGATCTTCGCCTCGTTGGTGACGGCGATCGTGTTTGCGCCCGCGTCGGTGCCGATGGTGATCGTCTTCGGTGTGATCACCGGCTCCGACCACGTCACGAGGTCGGTGTTCACCGGCTTGACCTCGGTGAAGGTGACCTTCGCGCCGATGGGCAGGTCCTTCAGCTCGTAGGACTGGCCGCCCTTGAGCGTGAACTCCCGCAGCTCACTGCCGCCGTCGCCGTAGGCGATCTCCGCCTTGACGACGAAGGATTCGTCGCCCGTGATCGCCGCGTTCTCGGGGTTGAGGACGGTCTTGGTGATCGTCGTCGCGCCGAGAACCGCCTTGTTGACCAGGCTGACCTCGACGTTGGTCTTCGGCTCGATCGCCACCAACGCCACGGTGTCACCGTCGCTGAGCGTCACGCCCTCCGCCGGGCGGAACTTGCCCTGCTCGAAGTAGACGCCGTCGACCTGCGGCAGGTTGACCTCGGACAGGCGGATCGTCCAACCGGTGCCACGGGGGTTGAGCCCGCTGACCGGGGTTCCGTCTGCCTTCACCTTGATCTCATAGGTGCTCGACACGGGGCCGACAGCCGGATCCACGCCAGGAGCGAACTCCTCGACCTTGACCGTGAACTCGGTGCCCTCCGGGAACTTCTCGGAAGCGGAGTCGATCTGCTTCAGCAGCGAGAACGAGCCTCGCGACACGCCTTCACCGGTGCCACTGCCGCCCCACGTCTGCGTGACGCTGCTCTTGTGCTCCGCGCCTTCATAAGCGAGCGCGTTGCCGTACACCGTGCCGCGGTCGTCCAGTCCACCGCTCGCGGTGCAGAGGGTGTATTCGATGACGTACTTCGTCTCACGGCTGTAGTCGCCCGCCGCGGCATCCTTCGGCAGGGTGATTTCGATCCCGTTGGCGGTGCGAGTGACGATGGTGTCGGCGGTCAGGTCGCGATCCGGGGCGGCACCCTTGCCTCCAATGGAGTCCTTCGCGACAACCCTGAAGTTGAGGTCCTTCTTGAGATCACCGCTGACATCGCACACGGTCAAAGTCTCGGAGAACGTGTCCGTGATGACAGCCCGCTCGGTGAGGGCCTCCAGATTCTTCCCGGGGACCTCCGCATCCCAATCGATGGTGGTGCCGGCCGGCTGCATCTCGCCGCCGACTTCCTTCGGCTCGGTGTTGAGGTTGCCCTTCTTGCCGCCCTTGAACTCGGGGCCCTTCGCCGAAGCGGTGACCTCGACGCCGTTGACGAGTGCCTTGTTCGAGAACACGTCGGTGTTGCTCGGCACCTTGTCCCCGTCGACGCAGGTCCGGTACGTCACGTAGTAGTACTGCTCCGCGTCGAACGGATCGTTCGGCGTGAGGGACACGGTGAAGTTCTCCGCGCCAGGAGTGGCCGACTCAGCGATGGTGAACTGATCGGTGACGTTGGTGCGTCCGACTCCTCCGCCACCGGGGCCGGGCAGGTAGTTGGACTTCTCGATCTTCAGCGAAAGGCCGTCCGGACACACGGCATGGCCGCCGATGAGCGTGTCCGCAATGGTGACCTTCGTGTCAGGGCTGGACGCGATGAAGGAACCCGGGACCATGACGGTCCACTCGGCAACCCGGTAGCGCTCGCCATTGCCGTTGACGAGCTTGCCGGACTTGCTCGGCGCGGTCGTCGGCTCCCAGTCCTGCCCGACGCCGGCGCCCACGGTCTCGTCACCAATGGCAATCGAGTTGTTGTACTGAGTGTCCTTGGGATCCACCGTGCCGCTGGTGCTGCATGAGGTGTACTCGATGCGGTACAGCTTGTCCTTCTCGAACGGCGCGCCGTTGTTGATGTCGATGATGACCGGATCGCCCGCGGCATCCTGGGTGATGGTGACCCCGCCCGGGACCTCCTTGAGCTCGCCCGGACGTCCGGACAACAGCTTGGCGTTGAGCCTGCCGTCCCCGCACAGCTTCATGTTGGCCGAGAGCTCGTCGTTCAGCTTCACGGAGCCGGTCTTGCCCGGGTCCAGGGCGGCCAGATCGGAGCCCGGGATGTCGATGGTCCAGCGTACGGCCTGCTTGTCCGGCTGGAGCTGCCCGGACTTCTTGGCAACGCCGAGATCCTTGCCATCGCTGATGCCGCCCTCACCGGGCAGATCGACCAGCGTGCCCTCGCCGTTGATCTCGAACTCCACCTCCTCGGAGGTGGTGTACTCGACCGCCTTGGTGAAGACGGTGAAGGTGCCGTGCACCAACTCGGGGTTGGCCGTCACGGCATCGGTGAGCACGCAGTTCATCAGGTTGGTGCCGGCATTCAGCACGCAGTTGCCCCAGACCGTGCCGTCGTCGCCCTTGAGCTGAATGCTGGGGTTCCCGTCGAGCTTGAGCTCGTCGGGGAACTTGACCGTGAACTCGTCGCCTGCCTTCGGATCGGCGGCGGAGGCGTCCCAGGTACCGGACACCGTGACGGAGTCACCGACGGTGATCTGCTCGTCGTTGGTTCCGCCCTCGACCTGGATGTCGGTGATCTCGACCACGATGCCGGGATTGAGTCCGCGCGCGGCCAGCCGCTTCGCCACCGCGGGCGTCGTCGTCGTGGGCGCGGTCGTCGTGATCGTGGGCTTCTCCGTCGTGGACGTCGACGCCTCCGTCGTGGACGTCGGCGCCTCCGTCGTGGTCGCAGGCGCCTCCGTCGTGGTCGGCGTCGCCGTCGTCGTCGTGGTGGGCTTCGCCGTCGTCGTGGTGGGCTTCGCCGTCGTCGTGGTGGGCGCCGTCGGTGTCGTCGTGGTCGGAGAAGTTGTGGTGGTGGTCCCGATTTCCTGTGCTACGGCAACCGGGGCGAGTGAGAACGAAGTCATGACCAGTGCCAGGACTGCGAGAATCATCCCCAGCGCCGCCCACCGAGACACCACCTCCTCTCCGGCACGACGGTGGAAGACACGGTTACGCATGAGGTGCACCTTTCGTTCAACACGTACATGATTTTTGCTCCGTGTCGGAGGCTGCTGAACTGGCGCACGGGACCCTTTGAACAACCCCTTGTCGTGCCTGTGGCCTCGAAATGAGCACCACTGGTTCAGGGTTGACCACTTGCGGACCCGAGACATCGTGCAACTACCCCCCCGGGTGGCGCCACCGGAGCCCCGCTCGGCATCGCCACCTCACAGCCCCTGGGTTGAGGCCGTGAAACGCGACCATAGCTAAAGAGTTGGTCAAATCCAAGTACGCCACGGCCTATGAAGACCACTCGTGCCGCCTGTCAGTTTCAGAAGTCGACTGCATTCTCCACAAGGCAGTGCACAGCATTGGTGGATCCGGTCCTCAGAGTTCGCCGACCGGAAAAACACCCGCCTCCCCCAGCACCTCGATGGCCACCAGCGCGCCGACCGCCGGGGTGCGGGTGCCGGCCTGACGGACCCTGATGTGGGTCGGCGAGGAGTTGAGGGTGATGTCGAGCAGTGCCTGCGAGCCCAGGAACTCGGTCGCCGTTACGGTGCCCGTCTTGCGCCCGTCGGACTCCGACCCCAGGTCCGACGCCACGATCTGCTCGGGGCGGAGCAGTGCCCGGGCCGGACCCTCGAACGACCTCTCCCGCACCGGGATACGGCCGAGCGCACACTCCGCGACGCCCCCGGCGACGACGGCGGACAGCAGGACACACTCGCCGAGGAACTCGGCAGTGAAGATGTCCACCGGACGGTGGTACACCTGCTCGGGCGCCCCGACCTGGGTGAACCGGCCGGACCGCATCACCGCGACCTGCCCGGCGAAGGAGAGGGCCTCCTCCTGGTCGTGGGTCACCAGGATCGTCGTGACCCCCGCCGCTCCGAGCGTGCCCGCCACCGACTTCCGGGTCGAGGCCCGAAGCCCCGCATCGAGCGCACTGAACGGCTCGTCGAGCAGCATCACCTCGGGTTCCCGCGCGAGCGCGCGGGCCAGCGCCACCCGCTGCTGCTGCCCGCCGGACAGCTCGTGCGGCCGCCGCCGCGCATAGGACTCGTCGAGCGAGACCATCTCCAACAGCTCGGCGACCCTCCGGCGGGAACCAGCCCGGTCCCGAAATCGCGTGCCGCGCAGTCCGAATCCGATGTTCCCCGAGACGGTGAGGTGCGGGAACAACGCGCCGTCCTGGGCCACGTATCCGACCCGGCGACGGTGCGCGGGCATGACCCGGCCGGGCCGCGCGACCAGCGACCCCGCGATGGCGACCGTGCCTGCGTCGGGCCCGTCGAACCCCGCGATGACGCGCAGCAGGGTGGTCTTCCCGCAGCCCGACGAGCCGACGACCGCCGTGGTCGTGCCGCGTTCGACGCGCAGGCTCACCCCGTCCAACACCACCGTCGGGCCGTAGGACTTCGACACGGATTCGATCTCCACCTCGCTCACAGCCCGGCCGCCTTCTGGGACTGACGCAGCAGCAGATATGTCATGGGCAGCGCCAGCAGGACCATCGCCAGCGCGAAGGGCGCCGCGGCTGCGTAGTCGAGTTCACTGGTCAGCGACCAGAACCGGGTCGAGAGCGTCCGGGTTCCGTTGGGCGCGAGCAGGAGCGTGGCGGTCAGTTCCGTCACGATCGCCATGAACACCAGCGCGGCGCCCGCCGCGGCCGCGGGGGCCGTCAAGCGCAATGTCACCCGCACAAACGTGCTCGCCTGCGAGCACCCGAGCGCGGCCGACGCCTCCTCCAGTCCGACCGGGACCTGCGCGAGACCCGAACGCAGCGACACCAGCGCCCGGGGCAGGAACATCAACACGTAGGCGGCGATCACCACGACCACGGTCTGGTAGAGCGGATTGGCATAGCGGATGGTGACGGTGATCAACGCGAGTGCGGTGACGATCCCCGGCAGCGAGCTCGTCACGTAGTTGCAGCCCTCGACGATCCTGCTGAACACCCCGGGGCGCCGGACCGCGATCCAGGCCACGGGGAACGCCAGCGCGGTGGTCACCGCGGCGCCGAGCAGGCCGAAGACGAGGGTCTGCGTCAACGCCTGCCACAGCGCGCCCGTCCGCCAGACGTCCGCGCCGCCGATCCGCAGCCAGCGCGCGATGGTCCACAGCGGGACCCCGAGAGCGGCCACCGTGAGCGCCGCCAACCCGAGTGCGGCGGGAACTGCGCTCCACCGCAACCGAATTCGGTCCGGCCGCCTGGGCGCACCGGAGCCCAGCCGCGCGTACCGGGCCGAGCCCCTGGCCGTGGCCTCCGCGGTGAGCAGAACCAGGCAGCACAGCACCAGCACGCTCGCGAGCATGCTGCCTGCCGCGCCGTCGAAGGTCGACTGGAACTGCTCGAAGATCGCGGTGGTGAAGGTGTCGAAGCGGAGCATCGCGAACGCCCCGTACTCCGCGAGCAGATGCAACCCGATCAGCAATCCGCCACCGAGGACCGGTAACCGCAGCTGCGGCACGACCACCTGGAAGAACACCCGGTACGGCCCGGCCCCGAGCGCACTCGCCGACTCCTCGACCCCGGCGTCGAGCCGCCGAAGCGTCGCCGCGACGGGCAGCGCGACCAGCGGGAAGTAGGACAGCGTCGCGATCAGCACCCCGGACCACAGCCCGTGCAGCGACGGGATCACGCTCACCCAGGCGTAGCTGTTGACGAACGCGGGCACCGCGAGCGGGGCGGCCAGGACCGGGGCCCAGAACCGGCCTCCGAACACCGTGGTGCGCTCGACGACCCAGGCGGCGCCCACCCCGATTGCCACGCAGATCGGCACGGTGAGGACCACGAGCGCGACGGTGTTGCGCAGCAGCTCCCCGACCCGGGGCCGAAAGATCAACGCGGACGCCGTCGCCCAGCCGGTGGCGATGGTGGTGGCGATGACATAGCCGAGCGGGATGAGGGTGATCGCGACCAGCACCGCGACCACCGCCGCGACGGCCGGCGGCAGCCTCCGTCGCTCCGCTCGCCGGTACCGGGGGCGCGAGAGCGCGGGAGCGATCATCGCACTAGAGAAGCCCGGCCTCGGTCATCAGCTCGGTGACCTTCTGGCTGTTGAGCTTCGACGGATCGACGGTCGGGGCCTGCAGGTCCGCGAGCGGCACCAGCGCCGGATTCGACGGGACGTCGCTACCGACCGTGTACTCGAACGAATCGCCCGTCTGCAGGACCTCCTGCCCGGACTTTCCGGTCACGAACCTCAGGAACTGCTGCGCGGCAACGGCCTTGTTGCTCGACTCGAGCACGCCGCCGCCGGACACGCTGACGAACGCGCCCGGGTCCTCGTTCTTGAAGTAGTGCAGCGCGGTGTTGGCGCTGTTCTCACCGGTCTTGGCCTGGTCGCCGAACCAGTAGTACTGGTAGATGATCCCGCCGGGCACCTCGCCCGCGTTGACGGCCTTCATGACGGTGCTGTTGCCCTTGTAGGGGACGGCGTTCTCCTTCATGCCTGCCAGCCAGGCCCTCGTCGCGTCCTCTCCCCTGAGCTCGAGCAGCGCGCTGACGATGGCCTGGAAGTCGGCGCCAGAGGGCGAGGCGGCCCAGCGCCCCTTCCAGCTCGGGTCCTGCAGGTCGAGGAGAGATTTCGGCAGCTGGTCCTGCGGCAGCTTGTCCTTGTTGTAGACGAAGACCGTCGAGCGGGCCGCGATCCCCGTCCACTTCCCGGTGGACGGCCGGAACTGCTCGGGTACCTGCGCGAGGGTGTCGGGATCGACGTCGGCCAACAGACCCGCGTTCTCGACGAGCGCCATCGCGGGAGAGTTCTCGGTGAGGAACACGTCCGCCGGGGAGGCCCCGCCCTCGGCGACGATCTGGTTGCCGAGCTCGGTGTCGCTCCCGTTGCGCAGGTTCACCTCGATCCCGGTCTCCGCAGTGAACCCGTCCACCCATTCCTGGGTAAGCGATTCGTGCTGGGCGTTGTAGACGGTGATCTGCTCGGGCGTGTTCGCCGGGGATCCGGGGTCCGAGCCGTTCGAGCAGGCGGCGAGGCCCACCAGGGTCGATGCCAGAAACGCCGCGCCCGCGATCGTCTTCCATCCTGCTGCCATGACGGTGCCCTTCGGCCGCTGTGACCACCGGGAATCCCCGATGAGGATTGCCTCAGCAACGTACACCCGCGCCTGCGGCGGCGGGCCCTGATCGACCCCCGATCAAGATCAAAAAGTTGGGTTAGCCTACCCTTTTCAACTGCCGATCCTTAGTGTAGCCTTCCCTGAGGAAGTAGCGCTGGAGGATCACGACATGTACGTCTGCGTTTGCGAAGCAGCCACCGAAGAACACGTGCAGCAATGCATCTCTGCGGGGGCTCGCACCGCCAAGCACGTCGCGCTTGGCTGCGGCGCGGGGCGCGGGCGCGGTTGCGGGATGTGCCGCGATCGGATCAAGTCGATGATCGAGCAGCACTACGCCACCGTCGGCGAATGCGAGGAAGAAGCGATCAGCGCCTAGTCGCAAAATGCGCACAAATACACCGAGTGAACTCACCCGGTGAGGGTTAGGCTGAGTCTAGTGTTCAGCCCACCCCCACCGGAGGTGTCATGCGCGGCGACGATGAGGTCATTGCCCTTCTCAACGAGCAATTGACCAGTGAACTCACAGCGATCAATCAGTACTTCCTGCACTCCAAGATGCAGGCCAATTGGGGTCTGACCAAGCTCGCGGAAAAGACTCGGCAGGAGTCCTTCGAGGAGATGCAGCACGCGGAGCTGCTCACCGACCGGATCCTCATGCTCGAGGCCCTGCCCAACTATCAGCGGCTGCTGCCGCTGCGTATCGGACAGACCATTCGGGAGCAGTTCGTCTCTGACCTCGCCGTCGAGGTCGAGGTGGTGGAGCGCCTCCGTCCCGGCATCACGATGTGCCGCGAGAAGGGCGATCACACCAGTGCCGGCCTCTTCGAGAGAATCCTCGCCGAGGAAGAGGACCACGTCGACTACCTCGAGACCCAGCTCGAGCTGATCGACAAGCTCGGCGAGCAGCTCTACCTCGCACAAACCGTCGATCAGCCGCCGACAGTCGGCTGATCCGCGGAGGCTCAAGCCCGGCAGGTGGCCACCTGCCGGGCTCGTCGAGCGGATGACGGGATTCGAACCCGTGTGAACGGCTTTGCAGGCCGGTGCCTAGCCACTCAGCCACACCCGCATCGATAGGACACTCTGCCGACCCGCGGTCCATCCGACCAGGGTTTGGCTCACGATGATTCTCAGTCGGCCACCGCTGGGCGGCGCAGCGCCAACAGCGCACTGAACCCCGCCGCCAGCAACGCGAACGCCACCGAGCAGATCGCGAACGCGGTGCCGCCGAGCGTCGCGACGCCCAGCGCCGTGGTGCCCGCACCGGTGCCGATGTAGAGCACCGAGTTGTTCCAGGACACCGCGGGCGCGCGGCGCTCGGCCAACACCGTGGTCAGGTACACCTGCGCGGTGCTGAAGAAGGCCGTGCCCGCGAAGAAGGCGGCCACGAAGCCGGCCAGGCACAGCTGCCAGCTGTCCGCGGTGGTGGCGACACCCAAGGCCGCCGCGAGGACCAGACCCCAGCCGACACAGAGCACCGGCTCGTGCCGCCCGCGCGAGCGCCAGCGGTCCACCAGCGGTCCGGCCACCAGTGAGCCGATCAGCGACCCGAGGCCCACGAGTGCGCCGACGAGGCCGAGCACACCGGTCGCGAACCCGAACTTCGTCGCGAACAGCGCGCCCGCATACGCATAGGTCCCGAGCCGCGCGGCCTGGACGAAGAAGTTGCCGGCCATGATCAGCCGGAACACCCCGCCCCGCCACAGCGCGAAGGACGACCGCAGCGCCGCCAGCGCGCCCCGGTCGTGAATCCCGATGGCGCGCGCCGATTCCCGCAGCCGCAGCGCGATCAGCGTGCCTGCCACCGTCAGGCCTGCGGCGATGGCGGCGAAGGCCAGCCGCCAGCTCGACCCGGCCGCGACGAACGTCGCCAGGGGCACTCCGACGATCTGGCCGCCCGCGTACGCCGCGGCGCCCCGCGCGATCGCCCGGCCCCGTTCCATCGGCACCGAGGTCTCGGCCAGGTACGCCCACATCGCGGGCCCGATCAGCGCCCCGCCGACGCCGCTGATCGCCCGGGCCGCGAGCAGCCAACCGAGGTTCGGGGCCAGCGCGCACAGCGTCTCCCCCGTCGTGAACACCGCCAGCCCGGCGAGGATCACCCGCCTGCGCGGGAGGTGTTCGGTGAGCGCCCCCAGCAGCGGGCTCGCGATCGCGTAGGCCACCCCGAAGGTGGTGACGACCCAGGCGGTGCTCGCGATGGTGGTTCCGAAGTCCGCCGACATGGTCGGCAGCAGCGGGGAGGCCAGGAAGAGCTCGGCTCCCATCAGGAAGAACACCAAATGGATCAGCAGGTGCTGGCGCCAGGGTGTGTGCGGCTGGGTCAAGTCTCACTCCTTCGGCGCCGACGCTACCGCCAGCGGTCGCCCGTCCCCGGCGCCGGCTCCCGCTCACAGGGAACGGGAGGTGCCGGGCCGAGCCCCCCGCCTCTACCGTGCGGTGATGACTGCCTTCGACTTGCGGGACCTGACGGGCACGACCGCAGTCGTCACGGGCGCGGCCTCCGGCATCGGCGCGGCCATCGCCCGACGGGCCGCCGGACTCGGAATGCGCGTGGTACTGGCCGACTTCGACAGCGACCGGCTCGACGAGGTCGCGCACGGGATCACCGCGACCGGCACCGAGGTGCTCGCCGTGCGCTGCGATGTCACCGACCCCGATGACGTCGAGCGCCTCGCCGCGACCGCGTACGAGGCCTTCGGCCCCGTGCGCCTGCTGGTCAACAACGCAGGCGTCGAGGGGACCGGGCGGCTGTGGGAGCTCTCCCCCGGCACCTTCGGCCGGGTGATGGACGTCAACGTCTCCGGGGTGTTCCACGGGATTCGCGCGTTCGTCCCGCGCATGCTGGCGGCCGGGTCCGCCGCCCACATCGTCAACACCGCCTCGATCGGCGCTGTGACCTCCTTGCCCGCCCAGGCCAGCTACTGCGCCAGCAAGCACGCGGCGCTGGCGATGACGGAGTGCCTGGCGATCGAACTGGCCGCAGAGCAGGCGCCGATCACGGTCGCCGCCCTACTGCCCGGGCCGGTCCACACCGCGATCTACGCATCCGCCGGGTCCGACGGTTCGGCGGGCGCCGCGACCCGGGACCGGATGGATGCCTTCCTGCGCGAGAACGGGGTGACCCCGGAGGCCGCCGCGGACACGCTGTTCGACGGCCTCGCCGCCGGGGACTTCTGGATCTTCACCCATCCCGAACGCGCCGACCACCTGTTGCGACTGCGGGCCGACCGCCTGACCGGCCATCTGACGCCGACGGCGCCCTGAGCGGCGCGCAGCCCGCGTCAGCGAACCGTGCGTGGTTTTCACCCCAGCTGGGGTGAGACGCGTGCACGGGCGGCGGGGCCGCTTCGTGGGATGATGGCGGGCATGCCGCCTTCGTCACCGCTCCCACTCGATCCGATCGAGGAGGCCCATCGCCAATGGGAGAAGCACGGCTGGGGCGACGTCGCGGACGGCATGGCCGCGGTGACCTCGCTGATGCGCGCGCAGCAGATCATGATGGCCCGCGTCGAAGAGGTGCTCAAGCCGACCGGGCTCACCTTCTCCCGGTACGAACTGCTGACGCTGCTCACCTTCACCCGTACCGGCGCACTGCCTATGGCGAAGGCCAGCGCGCGCCTCCAGGTCCACCCGACCAGCGTCACCAATGCGGTCGATCGGCTCGAATCCGCGAAACTCGTTCGCCGGGTGCCGCATCCGAGCGACCGTCGCGCTACCCTGATCGAAATCACCCAGGCCGGCCGCGATTTGGCCCTCACGGCCACCGAGCAGCTCAACACCCAGGTCTTCGCTCAACCCGGATTATCCGCCGATAAGCTCGACACCCTCGTGCGGATTCTCGCGGAGCTCCGCCGTAGTGCGGGCGACTTCGACACCGGGGACGCACCCAGCAAGTGGTGAGCTGATCACGAGCAAGGAGTGCGACGACAGGTGCTGGTTCTTGGCGTTTCGGCGGGCGCTAGTGGAGCCCGTGCGGTGCTGGCGTTCTCGGACCGCCCGCACCACGACCCGGTGGCGCGCTGCGACGTTCGGCGTCGGCCGGGCACGACCATCGGCGAGCCCGTCATCTCCGCGATCCGCACCCTGCGCACCACCGCGGTAGAGCGGGCCGCGGTGATCGGCGCGACCGCGGTGACCCTGCGGACCGGCATCGACCCAGGGGCAGTGGAGAGTGCGACCGCCTCGACCACCCGGCAGCACGTCCGCGTGGTACCCGAAACCTCCGCCCAGTTGCGGTATCTGAGGTTCACCGGCCGGTTGCCGCGCCGCGGGTCGGTCCTGCTCTACGACGTCGGGAGCTCGGGCCTGGCGGCCTGCGTTGCGGACGCGGTGTCCGGCGAGGTGTTGGCATCTCGCCGCAGCGCGGTGGTCGGCGGCGACCAGTTCGATCGGCTGGTTCAGCAGCACCTGGCGGCCCGAGGGATCCGGCTCGAGCCGGCGGCGTGCCGGGATCTCAAGGAGCAGCTCGGGTTCGAACGGATCGTCACGGCCAAGGACCCGGAGAGTGGTGCATGCCAGGTGCTGACGAACAACGACCTGGCCGGACTGTCGGCGGATGCCGTCGCCCACTCGGGGACCTTGCTGCGCAGCATGATCCGCGAATCGGGGTCGATCCCATCCGCGATCGTGTTGCTCGGCGGCGGCGCGCACACCCCGGCGTTGCACTCGAGACTCGAGGCGCTGATGCGGATCCCGGTGGTCACGCCGCCGGAACCTGCATCGGTGGCGGGGCGCGGAGCCGTGCTCCTCGCCGCCGCCACCGGAATGCCGTCCCAGCGCCGAGGTCCTGCGCTCAGCGGTTGGTGAGGCTCGGCGGTTGGTGACACTCAGCGGTGGGTGAACTCCGGTGCCCGCTTGTCCACGAACGCCGCCATGCCTTCCTTCTGATCCGCGGTCGCGAACGTCGAGTGGAACACCCGGCGCTCGAACCGGACACCCTCGGCGAGCGTGGTCTCGAAGGACCGGTTCACGCTCTCCTTGGCCATCATCGCGATCGGCAGTGACATCTCGGCGATGGTGGTCGCCGTCTTCAGCGCCTCATCGAGCAGGTCGGCGGCTGGAACGATCCGCGAGACCAGGCCTGCCCGCTCCGCCTCCTGCGCGTCCATGTTGCGTCCGGTCAGGCACAGGTCCATCGCCTTCGCCTTGCCGACCGCGCGCGTCAACCGTTGCGAACCACCGATTCCCGGGATCACCCCGAGCTTGATCTCCGGCTGGCCGAACTTCGCGTTGTCCGCGGCGAGGATGATGTCGCAGAGCATGGCCAGCTCGCAGCCGCCGCCCAACGCGTAGCCCGCGACCGCGGCGATGGTGGGTTTGCGGGCCGAGGCGAGCCGATCCCACGCCGCGAACCAGTCATCGAGAAACATGTCCATGTACGGCTTCGGCGCCATCTCCTTGATGTCGGCGCCCGCGGCGAAGGCCCGCTCGGACCCGGTGATGAGGATCGCGCCGATACCCGGATCGCCTTCGAGATCGGCGACCGCGGCCACCACCTCGCCCATCAACTGGGCATTGAGCGCGTTGAGCGCCTTCGGCCGGTTCAGGGTGATGACACCGACCCGGCCCTTGCGCTCGAGCAGGATGGTCTCGAACTCGCTCACGCGTTCTCCTCGTTCGCACGCCGACGAATGTCGTTGATGATGGCGGAGAAGTCCAGCGTGCCGCCGGTCTCCTCGTGGAACCGGGAGTAGATCTCCGCGGCGCGTAGGCCCAGCTCGCCCGGAACACCGTTGCCGCGCAGGGCGTTCGCGGCCAGGCCGAGATCCTTGTCCATCAGTGCCGCGGCGAAGCCGGCCTGATACTCGTTGTTCGCCGGGCTGGTCGGCACCGGACCCGGCACCGGGCAGTAGCTGGTCAGCGCCCAGCACTGACCCGACGCGTTCGATGCCACATCGAACAATGCCTGGTTGCTCAGGCCCAGCTTCTCGCCGAGCACGAACGCCTCGCTGACCGCGATCATGGAGATGCCCAGGATCATGTTGTTACAGATCTTCGCGGCCTGGCCGACCCCGGACCCGCCGCAGTGCACCACCTTTCCGCCCATCACCTCGAGCAGCGGGCGGGCCGACTCGAAGTCCGCCTCGTCCGCGCCGACCATGAAGGCCAGCGTGCCCGCTGTCGCGCCCGCCACGCCGCCGGAGACCGGGGCGTCCATGCCGCGGTGCCCCGCCTTGACCGCGAGGTCGTGCGCCTGGCGGGCATCCGCGACGTCGATCGTCGAGCAGTCGATGAACAGGGTGTCCTGGGCCGCGGCCTCGAGCAGTCCGCCCTCGTACAGCCCGATCACGTGTCTGCCGCTCGGCAGCATGGTGATGACGACGTCCGATCCGGCGGCCGCGTCCGCGGCGGAGGCGACGACCGTGACGCCGTCGCGGGTCGCCTGCTCCAGCGCCGCAGGCACCAGGTCGAAGCCGTTGACCTGATATCCGGCCTTCGCCAGGTTCGCGGCCATCGGGCCGCCCATGTGACCGAGACCGATGAAACCGATCCGGAGGTTGGCTGCGGCGCTCATGACTTTCCTTCCCCGATGCTGCTGAGTTCCTGGGTGTTGCCGGGAGTATGTGAGCTGGGCGGGGTTCCGCTCGGACTGAGACCGAGCTCGAATGCCCCCAGCCCGGCGAAGAACCGATCGACCTGCTCCTCGGTGACCTCCTCCAGGGTGGCGGGAGACCAGGCGGGATTGCGGTCCTTCTCCACCACCTGCGCGCGGATGCCCTCGACGAGGTCGTGCGAATGCAGGCAGGCCGACGACACCCGGTACTCCTGGTTCAGCACCTCCTCGAGGCTGCCGAGGTCGCGCGAGCGGCGCAGCGAGCGCAGGGTCACCTTCGCCGCGGTGGGCGACTTGGTGAGGATCTGGTCGGCGGCGTCCGCGGCCGCGGGTATTCCGCTGTCCCGCAGCCGCGCGACGATCTCCTCGACCGTGTCCGCCGAGTAGGCGTCGCCGATCCACCCCCGCTGCGCCAGCAGCGCCGAATCGGGCGCGGGCTCGGTGAACGCGGCGAGGGTGCGCTCGAGGGGCTCGGTGGCGAGCGCCGCCAGGAAGGCGGGCAGTCGGCCGGACGGAATGAAGTGGTCGGCGAGGCCGCAGGCGATGGCGTCGCCCGCGGTCAGCCGGGCGGTGGTGAGCGCGATGTGGGTGCCGAGCTCGCCGGGGGCCCGCGAGAGCAGATAGGTGCCACCGACGTCGAGCACGAATCCGATTCCGGCCTCGGGCATCCCGATCATCGAGCGCTCGGTGACGATGCGGACGCTGCCGTGCGCGGACACCCCGACGCCGCCGCCCATCACGATGCCGTCCATGATCGCGACGTACGGCTTGGGATAGCTCGCGATCGCGGCGTTGAGCACGTACTCGTCGCGCCAGAACTCGCGCGACCCGTCGCCGCCGTCCTGGGCGTCGTGGTAGATCGACACGATGTCCCCGCCCGCGCAGAGCCCGCGCTCCCCCGCGCCGGTGAGCACCACCGCGCGCACGTCGTCGTCGCCGGACCACTCGGCCAACGCGGCCGCGAGTTGGTGCACCATCGAGTGGTTGAGCGCGTTGATCGCCTTCGGCCGGTTCAGGGTGAGCAGGCCGAGGCCGTCGCGCTTGTCGACGATCACCTCCGCCTCGGTCGCGCTCACGCCGCTGGTTCCATGTGCTCCGCTCACTGCGTTCACGCCGCGCCCGCCGATCCGACGACGGAGCGGGCGATGACCACCCGCATGATCTCGTTGGTGCCCTCGAGGATCTGGTGGACCCGCAGATCGCGCACGATCTTCTCCAATCCGTACTCCGACAGGTAGCCGTACCCGCCGTGCATCTGTAGTGCCTTGTTTGCCACGTCGAATCCGGTGTCGGTGGCGAATCGCTTTGCCATCGCGCAGATTTCGACCTTGTCGTTCGCGTCCGCGTCGAGTGCGGCCGCCGCCCGCCACAGCAGGGTGCGCGCGGCCTCGAGTTCGGTGCGCATGTCCGCGAGCTGGAACTGCAGCGCCTGCGAGTCGAGCAACGCCGAGCCGAACGCCTTGCGCTCGGCCAGGTGGTGCACCGCCTTCTGCAGCGCGGCCTGGCCGCCGCCGACCGAGCACGCCGCGATGTTGAGCCGGCCGCCGTTGAGACCGGACATCGCGATGCGGAAGCCGTCGCCCTCCCGGCCGAGCAGGTTGGCGGCGGGAACCCGCACCTCGTCGAGGATCACCTGACGGGTCGGCTGCGCGTTCCAGCCCATCTTCTTCTCGTTCGATCCGAAGGACAGGCCCTCGGCGCCCTTCGGGACGATGAATGCCGAGATGCCCTTGGCGCCTGCGGATCCGGTCCTGGCCATCACCAAATAGACGTCGGAGGTGCCTGCGCCGGAGATGAACTGCTTGACCCCGGTGAGCAGGTAGTCGTCGCCGTCCCGCACGGCCTTGGTGCTCAGTGCCGCGGCGTCGGAACCGGCACCCGGCTCGGTCAGGCAGTAGCTGCCGAGCTGGTCCATGGCGCACAGGCCGGGCACCCACTGGTGGCGCTGCTCGTCGGTGCCGAACGCGTCGATCATCCAGGTGACCATGTTGTGGATGGAGACGTAGGCGGCGATGGAGGGGCAGCCCTTGGCAAGCTGCTCGAAGATGCGGACGGCGTCGAGTCGGGTGAGTCCCGACCCGCCGACGTCCTCGCGGATGTAGATCCCACCCATGCCGAGCGAGCCGGCCTTGCGCAGCACGTCCACCGGAAAGTGTTTGGCCTGATCCCACTCGATTGCATTGGGGGCCAGGTATTCCGAGGCGAAGTCCCGAGCGGTGTCACTGATCGCCCGCTCGTCATCGGTCAGGGTGAACATGATCGGTCCTAGTCCATCGTCGGGATGACGAAGTGGTCCGCGGCTTCTTCCTTCTTGCCGGAAGGCCAGCGCTGCGTCACCGTCTTGGTCTTGGTGTAGAAGCGGATCGAATCCGGGCCGTGCTGGTTCAGGTCCCCGAAACCGGAGGCCTTCCAGCCGCCGAAGGTGTGGTACGCGATCGGGACCGGGATCGGCACGTTGATGCCGACCATGCCGACCTCGACGCGACCGGCGAAGTCACGCGCGGTGTCTCCGTCCCGGGTGAAGATGGCGACACCGTTCCCGTACTCGTGGTCCGACGGCAGCGCGAGGGCCTCCTCGTAGTCGTGCGCGCGGACGACGAGCAGCACGGGTCCGAAGATCTCTTCCTTGTAGACCCGCATCTCCGGGGTGACCCGGTCGAGCAGTGTTGCGCCGGTGAAGAATCCGTCGCCTGCGCCCTCGATCTTCGTCTCGCGTCCGTCGACCACCACATCGGCGCCCTCGTCGACCGCGATCTGGGTGTAGTCCACGACGCGCTTGACCGCGTCCGCGCTGACGAGCGGGCCGAAGTCGACGCCCTTCTCGTTGGACTTGCCGACGTTGAGCTTGTGCACCCGCTCGGTGAGCTTCTCGACCAGCTTGTCCGCGGTCTCCTCGCCGACCGGCACGGCGACGGAGATGGCCATGCACCGCTGGCCGGCGGAACCATAACCGGCGCCGATCAGCTGGTCCGCGACGTCGTCGAGGTCCGCGTCGGGCATCACGATGGCGTGGTTCTTCGCGCCACCGAAGCACTGCGCGCGCTTGCCGTTCGCGGTTGCGGTCTCGTAGATGTACTGCGCGATCGGGGTGGAGCCGACGAAGCCGACCGCCTTGATCCGCGGATCGTGCAGCAGCGCGTCGACGGCCTCCTTGTCGCCGTTGACAACGTTGAAGACGCCTGCCGGCAGGCCCGCCTCGAGGAACAGCTCGGCGAAGCGGAGCGGCACCGAGGGGTCCCGCTCGGACGGCTTGAGCACAAACGCGTTGCCGCAGGCCAGGGCCGGGCCGGCCTTCCACAGCGGGATCATGGCCGGGAAGTTGAACGGCGTGATGCCTGCGACGACGCCGAGCGGCTGACGCATCGAGTACACATCGATGCCCGTGCCTGCGCTCTCGGTGTACTCGCCCTTGAGCAGGTGCGGGATGCCGATGGCGAACTCGATCACCTCGAGGCCGCGCTGGATGTCGCCCTTGGCGTCGGGGACGGTCTTGCCGTGCTCGGAGGACAGCAGTTCCGCGAGCGAGTCCATCTCGTCATTGACGAGCGCGACGAACTTCATCAGCACGCGGGCCCGCTTCTGCGGGTTGAACTGGGCCCACTCGAACTGAGCCTCGGCGGCGTTGGCGACAACGGCCTCGACCTCAGACTTGCTGGCCAGCGGCACCTTTGCCTGCACCTGACCGGTGTTCGGGTCGAAGACGTCACCGAACTTGCCGGAGGTACCGGCGACGCGCTTGCCGCCAATGAAGTGGGTAAGTTCCTGAACCATTTTCTTGGACCTGTTCTCACTAGGGCGAATGCCCGCGTCACTGCGTGGCATCCCACGGGGCGCGCGGCTCGGAGTTCCGGATATGTTGCCATCCTATAGTTGGATGTCCATGTATGTCTAGGGGTGGCGCCGACGACCAGGCGAGACGCCGCCGCCACCCCCGGCCGCCGCGCACAAGATCATTCGAAACCCGGGGTGCGGACGCCGTCGGCGGAGAACAATCACGGTCATCAGGTGCCCGCCGGACAGCCGCCGGGCGCGCGCGAATGGGCAAGAACGTCAGTTGCACTCTCTCGTCTCAGGATGGAGATCGCCCGATGGAGCCCCAGATCGAATCGACCCCGTGCCCGATCGACTCAGCGCAGTGCTCGGCCGAATCACCCTTCCCCCGCCGGACTTTCCTCGGCGCGGCGGGCGCGCTCGTCGCGGCGGGCATGGCGGGAATCGGCGCGGCGGGGCCGAAGGCGGTGGCCGCGGAAGGGTCCGGCATCCCCCTCAGACGCCCGAACATCGTGGTCATCATCACCGACCAGGAACGTCACCCGATGCACTGGCCTGCCGGCTGGGCGGACCGAAACCTGCCCAACCGCAAACGCCTCGCCGACCGCGGGCTCACCTTCACCCGATCGTTCTGCAACAGCGCGATGTGCTCCCCCAGTCGCAGCACGTTTTTCACCGGCCTCTACCCGGCCCAGCACGGTGTCACCGCCACCCTGACCGAGGGCGGCACTGTCTCGCCCACCGAACCGCAACTGCAGGTCGGCGAGCAGAACATGGCCCGGGTGCTGGAGTCGGCCGGCTACAACGTCCACTACCGCGGCAAATGGCACATGAGCAAGGGCGCCTCCGGCGGCGACCCGAGCAGCGCCGACATCGCCGCCTACGGGTTCCGGGGCTGGGTACCGCCCGAGGGCGGGCAGGACACCAATCCGGACCACTTCGGTGGCGGCTGCTCCGATATCGACCAACGCATCGCGGACGACGCGGTCGAGTTCATCGGGGGCCAGGGCGCCGACGGCGATGCGCCGTTCGCGCTGATCGTCTCGTTCATCAACCCGCACGACGTCCTCGCGTATCCGCAGACGTGGGACGCCTTGAACGACAGCTGCGACAACTACGGTTCCGAGGCGGAACAGGCGTTCAACCAGGGCATCTCGCTGCCGCCGAGCGTCGACGAGATGCTCGCCGTCAATCACAAGCCGACCGCCCAGATCCAGTCCCAGCTGCTGCTGGCCGCCGGTCTCGGGCCGCTGATCGGCCCGGAGGCGGCGCAGAATTATGTGAACTTCTACGCCTACATGCACAAGGTGGTCGACGACCACATCGGCGCCGTCCTCGACGCGCTCGAAGCCGAGCCTGGAATGCGCGACCGGACGGTGATCGTCCGGATGTCCGATCACGGCGAGATGGGGCTCTCGCACGGGGGCCTGCGCCAGAAGATCTTCAACGCGTACGAGGAGACGCTCCGTGTGCCCCTCGTCATCAGCAACCCAGTGCTGTTCCCGAAACCGGTCGAGACCGACGCCATGGCGTCGCTCATCGACGTGGTGCCCACCCTGGCCACCCTCGCGGGCGCGGACCCCTCCGCGTGGCGATTCCTCGGCACGGACCTGACGCCGGTGGTGGCCGACGCGGCCGCGCACCCGGACAATCCCAGCGCCACGGTGCAGGACAGCATCCTGTTCACCTACGACGATCAGAACTGCGCCACCCCGAACGGTCAGTTCATCGTCACGCAGCCCAATCACATCCGCTGTGTCCGGGACACCCGATGGAAGTACTCGGCGTACTTCGATCCCGCGGGCGTCGTGCCGCCGCAGTACGAGCTGTACGACCTGGTCGACGACCCGCTCGAGATGCACAACCGGGCGAACCCACTCAACGTCGGCTACTACGCCCCCGAGCAGGCCGCGGCCATGCGCGCGTCGCTGTTCGCCGCGATGGCGCGGACGGGTACCACCCCGGCCCGGGGTCTGTAGGCCGCTGAGCGGGACGCGGGGGTTGTGGGCGCCCCCTGGCAGGCAGACGCTGGGGACATGTCTGAATCCACCAAGCCCTCCCCCACGACCGCCGTCATCGTGACCGGCGGCGCGTCGGGCATCGGCCTCGCGTCCGCCCGCTCCCTCGCCGAGGCCGGCCGTCCGGTCGCCCTCTGGGACCTCAACGAGGCGAAGGCCAAGACCGAGGCCGAGGCCATCTCCGCCGAGTTCGGCGTCGACGCGATCGGCGTCGCCGTCGACCTGAGCGACCCTGACCTGTATGCCGACGCGCTGGCCACCACCCGCGCCGCGCTGCCGAACATCGGCGGATTGGTGCACGCCGCGGGCGTCGTCGACCAGGGTTCGCTCGAGGGCGTCACCGTGGACGTATGGGACCTCGGCATCAACACCCACCTGCGTCCGCTTGTGCTGCTGACGAAGGAGCTGCTGCCCGACTTCACCGCCAACCCGGGCTCGGCGATCGTCGGCATCGCCTCGATCAACGCGCACCTCGGCAACGCCATCAACCCGGTGTACAGCGCGGCGAAGGGCGGCATGCTCGCGGTGGTCCGCTCGCTCGCCGACCGGCTCGGCCCGGACGGCATCCGCATCAACTGCGTCTCGCCGGGCCAGATCCTCACCCCGATGCTGCAGCCCACCGTCGACCTGCTGCCCGAGGGCACGTTCGAGCGCCGCATCCTGATGGGTCGCCTCGGCCGGCCGGAAGAGGTCGGCCGAGCGGTCCGCTTCATGCTGTCCGACGAGGCCAGCTACATCACGGCCAGCGAGCTGGTCGTCGACGGCGGGAACATCTCCTCGCAGCGGATGTAGCCACCCGGCGGCCAGACGCCGCTGCCGACGCGGCCCGGCCCACTACCCCCCAAGGGTTGCGGGACCGGGCCGTTTCCGTTGGCGCAGCACACTATTCGTTGCCGACCCCGCGCCAATGCGAAGGAGCGGAAACACCGGCAGGCAGACGCGTTTCGCCACTACCACGGGCTGCGTTGATCTGCGGCTGGGTGACGAACAACGCGGCGGAAAGATCGGCGCCCTCCAACCTCGCATCACGCAGATCCGCCCCCAGCAGGTCGACCGCGGTGAGGTCGCTTCCCCTCAGGTCGGCGGCGATCAGGCAGGCGCCGCGCAGGTCCGCGCCGCACAGTCTGTGTGCTCGCAGGTTCGTCCCGGCAAGGTCCGACCCGGGGGCGAGGCTCGGGTCCAGATGGCCGGCTTCGGCGAAGTAGGAAGCCCGAGCTTCCTCACTGATGTCCATGAGAACTGCTCTGACGGCGGAGTGCAGGGCCTCCATATCCGCCGAGACCAGTTCGGCAACGCCGCCGCGAGTCATATCGCCGATGGTGGCTGCGAGCTCGTGGGCTTCGCGTTTCGCGTCCGGGTCATAGGCGCGTGCCTGCGCCTCGAACAGGTACCACAGCATCTCGTGTAGCTGCTTCATGATCTTGAAAGCCGAGAACATGGGTTGCTGCGTACTCGGACGCTCGCGCCAGCTGAACCCGGAGAACAACCGCTGCGATACGGCTTGTCCCGCACCGAAACAGTCAAAGACCGTGCAGCCGCGGAAACCTCGGGAGCGGAGTCTGTCATGGACCGTGCAGGAGAAATCCGGCCCGAGGTTCCGACACGGCGAGCCGGCCGGCTTGTCCTCGGCGAAATCCACCGATCGGGAGAATCCGAAGGCGGTGCAGCACAGAGCGAAACAACGTCCGCAATCCGCGCGCAGATCCTGGCGTCGCAGCGGTGCCTGCGCGGCGGTCACCGAAGAACCTCCAGCTCATCGAGGCGGAGGGCGGACGGGCGCCGCGGATACGGCATGACTGTGTGTGTCGATGACACGATCAAGTGAGCTCCAAGTGGCGATTCCAGTACGGGACGGGAGCCGGGAACCCGACATCGGGTTCCCACTCGGGGCACACGGAATCACCAGCGCACGCAGGCGCTGCTCACGATCATCGCGAAAGGTCTGGGTCAAGAACGAGCTGTGTTGTTCACTGCCGACAAAGTACCAGTTCAGGCGCGGCGATCCGAGGTAGGCCGACGGCGCTTGACCCACCGCGGTCGAACGGGGTGGGTCACCGGCCACCCAGGATCCGGTAGTAGGCCGTCAGCTCCCTGAGCGCGGCGGCCACCACCGGCTCCTCCACCCCGCCCGCCCGCAGCGCCCGACGCAGCGGCTCCGGCGTGAGATCGTCCGGGGCGGGGCGGAACTCGACCTTCGGCAGCGGCGGCAGGTCGGTTCGGTCGCCGAAAAAGTTGTCGAGGTCGGGCGCGGACTCCGAGTCGGCACCGTCCGAGTCGAACGAGCGGATCAGGGTGTCGAGGTCGAGGCCGCGCAGGGTCAGGATGACCAGCGGATCGGTGTCCAACCGCTCGGCGGTGAGGTAGACGATGGCCGCCGCGTGCTTGCACGGCCAACCCTGGTCCGGGCAGGTGCACCCGAAGTCCAGTTCGCCGGACTCGGTGGGCAGCAACAGATCCCCGAGCTCGATCGGCACCGTGCCGGACGCGAGCGCGGCGAGCATGCCCGGCGTCGAGCGGACCCGGGCGATGAGCGCGTCGACGGCGTCCGGGTCGAGCGGGCGGAGGGTGAACGTCGCGGTGAAGGGGTCGATCTGGCTGCCCTGCACCTCGCCCACCACCGCCCCCGGCGCGATCCGGTAGCTGATCACCTGTCCCGTGCGGGCGTGGCCGCGACCGCGCGCGATCCGGCCGGCATCGGCGACCTGTTCCATCGACGTCACCAGCGCGCGGCCCCACCAGGACTGGGCGAACGCGCCGCGCCGCGACCGGGCCGCCGCGCCTTGTCCTTTCCGCGGCGTGCCGAACTGGCTGAAATCGGGACGGGGCCTGTTCATTCGCCCACCGCCTCGTCGCCGAGCATCATCAGTTCGCGGAGTTCGTCGGTGGACATCTCGGTGATCCAGTTCTCGCCGGTGCCGACGGCGAGGTCGGCCAGTTCCATCTTGCTCGCCAGCATCGCGTCGATCCGCTCCTCGAGGGTGCCGACGCACACCAGCTTGCGGACCTGGACGTCGCGGCGCTGACCGATCCGGAAGGCCCGATCGGTGGCCTGGTTCTCGACCGCGGGGTTCCACCAGCGATCCAGGTGCACAACGTGATTGGCCGCGGTGAGGTTCAGCCCGGTGCCGCCCGCCTTGAGCGAGAGCAGCATGACCGGCGGCGCGGAGTCGTCCGCACCCTGGAACCGTTCCACCATCGCGTCGCGCTTGGCCCGCGAGACCCCACCGTGCAGGAACGGCACCTCGGTGCCGAACCGCTCGGTCAGATACGGCACGACGAGCGAGCCGAACTCGCGGAACTGGGTGAACAGCAGCGCGCGTTCCCCGTCCGCGAGCACCGATTCCAGGATGTCCTCGACGAGGCCGAGCTTGCCGGAACGGTGCCTGCCGCGACGCTGCACCTGCGAGCCGTCTCCGAGGAAGTGCGCCGGGTGATTGCACACCTGTTTCAGCCGGGTCAGGGCGGCGAGCACCGCCCCCTTGCGGGCCGCGCCCTCGGTGTCCCTGATCCGGTCCATCATGTCGTCGAGCACCGCCCGGTAGAGGGAGGCCTGCTCCGCGGTCAGGTTGGCGCGCACCGTCATCTCGAACTTCTCCGGCAGGTCGGAGATCACCTCCGGATCGGTCTTGACCCGGCGCAGCACGAACGGCGACGTCACGGTCCGCAGCCGCGCCAACGCGCCCTCGTCGTGTTCGCGTTCGATGGGGACGGCGAACCGGGCCCGGAACTGCTGCGCGCTACCGAGCATTCTCGGGTTCACGAAGTCCAGGATGGAACGCAGCTCGTCGAGCCGGTTCTCGACGGGGGTCCCGGTCAGCGCGAGCCGGTGGGCCGCGGGGATGGCCCGCGCCGCCCGCGCCACGGCAGTGCCCGAGTTCTTGATGTGCTGCGCCTCGTCGAGCACCAGGCGGCGCCAACGCTGCTCGCCGAGGGCGGCCGCGTCCCTGGCCAGCAGCGCATAGGTGGTGATCACCAGGTCGTGCTCGGCCACCATCGCGGTCAGGTCCTCGCCGCGGCGACGGTCGGTGCCGTGGTGGACGAGCACCCGCAGCCCCGGCGTGAACCTCGCGGCCTCGCGCTGCCAGTTCCCGACCACGGACATGGGGCAGACGAGCAACGTGGGAGCCTGCTCCCGCGCCGAGCCGCGATGATCCGTCCCGTCGGCCCGTTCGTGGGCGAGCAGGGCGAGCAGCTGCACGGTCTTGCCAAGGCCCATGTCGTCGGCAAGTACGGCGCCGAGGCCGAGGTCACTCATGAATGCGAGCCAGTCCAGGCCCCGCCGCTGGTACGGCCGCAGCCGCGCCACGAGCCCTGGCGGCGGCGGAACGCTGGTCTGCTGCGCATGCGAATCGAGCAGTCCCGCAACCCAACCGGTGGAGGTGATCTCCTCGACGGGGACGGGCGGCGGTTCCAGCGCGGTGAGCTCGCCGAGCAGATCCGCCAGGGTGGTCTCGACACCGTCGGTCTGCCGGGTGACGTACTCGGCGGCCCGCGCTAGCGCGGTCTTGTCGGCCTGCACCCACTGTCCGCGCAGCCGCACCAGGTCGGTCTTGGTCCGGGTCAGCTGCGCCATCTCGGCGGGCGTGAGCACCATGTCGCCGAGCGCGAGCTCCCAGTTGTAGGCGACGAGCTGGTTCATTCCGACCGCGCGGTCCTCGGTGTCCGCCGCCACCGGCGGGCTGCTCACGCGCAGGCGCAGCGACGGGGCCACCACGCTCCACGCGCGCGGCAGCAGCAGTGTGACGCCTGCCTCGGCGAGTTCCTGCGCGCCGTGCGCGACCAGGTCGGTGACGACCTCCAGCGGAAGCAGCAGGTCCAGGCTGTCCGGGTCCGACGGCACCGCGCGGAGCATCGGGTAGACGGCCATGGCCTCGGCGAGCTTGCGCACCCCGACCGTCAGCGCCTTGGGATCGCCCAGATGCACCGGCACCGGGCTGGGCGCCTCGCCCTCCGGCCGCAGGCAGACCTCCAGCCGCCAGAGCACGAGGGCGCCCTCGTCGGATGCGGACCCGTCGTCGTCCTCCGGCTCGAGCAGCCGCAGGACCAGTTCCGGCTCGTCCACGGTGAGGCTCTGCCGCCACTGTTGCAGGTCCGTGGCGATCTGCTGGCTACCGTGCGCGAATGGGGAACCGGCCGCAAGCGCCGCGAGCAGCGGATGCTCGCTGCCCCGGTCCCCGAGCAGGTCTCGGACGATCGGGTCGGTGACCTCGAAGACGAAATCCTCCAAGACCTTTCGCGCCCCGCCGGATCCGCGGAGCACCGCAGGCATCACCGCCGCCAGCTCCGCGAGCCAGGCCCGCTGCCGATCGCCGCCGACGAGCCGCCACCGGACCCACCACTGGCCCTCCGCGCGTTCGAGATCCGGGACGACCCGACCGGCCCGGACCCAGCGCTGCACTCCCCTTGCGACGTGTGCGAGGTAGCGGAGGTCGCCGGGAATCCCGGCCACCTCGCCCGTGGGGAGGTCGAGTAGCAGCGCGGCAGCGGTCGGCGGCGCCAGGGCGAGCGCGGGCACCGTCACCTCACCGAGGGTGCCGTCGCCGTTCGGCAGCGACACGGTGACCCGATGCCGGAACTTACGGCCAAGGGCACGTCGCAGCGACGCGGGCAGGTGCTCGTCGGCGCCGTCGACCGGCTCGGGGGCGCCGCCGTCACGCCACAGCATCAGCCCCGATCCCGGGGACCAGACCGCGTGCACCATCCGACCATCCAATCAGGCCGGTCGGACAGTCCCCGATTCCGCTGGATTTATGGGCCTGACCAGCGGGATAATTGGACATTGTCGAATCCGGTCGGGAGCGGGAGATGACCATACTGGTTCAGGTGCTCGAACAGGGCTACTCGCACAGCACACCGTGGCAGCAGCGTAGATACCAGTTCGTCGACGCAGCCCATATCGTCGGCCTGCGATTGGACGGGCAGTCCGGTGTCTGGCTGGACATGACCCGGCCCGGCGAGTCACACCAGTTGGCACTGACGCCAACGCCCGACCTCTCCGTCTACTTCCTGATGCGGGTATTCGACGACCTCGCGAACTGCGAGCGCCAGGGCGGTTCCTGGATGATCGGCCACGACGGCAGCAACCTCGAATCGATCACCGCGACCCGGTTCCCGATGCCCTGACCTCGGGAGCCCTGCGAAGGCCCGATCTGCCCCCTATGCAACCAACCGAGCGATTGCTAGGTTCGGTGATCCGTACCGCAATTGGGGGGTAGATGTTCCGAGCGTCACGCACCGCGGCCTTGGCCCTGTTTCTTGTCGCGCTGCTCCTGCCATTTGGGGCCGGCACGGCGCAGGCCGACCCGCTACCCGAGAACTACAATTTCTTCGCGGGCATCCCGAACGAGCTGACCAATCCCGGCGGCTCGCTGCCCGGGGCGAACGATTTCGAATGCACGCCGTCGGCCGAGCACCCGCGACCGGTGGTGCTGGTACACGGAACGGGCGGCGGACAGCAGACCAACTGGGGCGCCTACGTCCCGATGCTCAAGAACGCGGGATTCTGCGTGTTCGCCCTGACCTACGGCGCGATTCCCGGTGCGCCGTGGCCGATCTCCGCGATCGGCGGCATGGCACCGCTCGAGAACAGCGCGGCCGAGTTCAAGGCCTTCGTGGACCGGGTGCTGTCGTCGACCGGCGCACAGACGGTGGATGTCGTCGGGCACTCGCAGGGCACGCTGATCCCGACGTACTACCTCAAACACCTCGGCGGCGAGGGAAAGATCACCAACTACGTCTCGATCGCGCCGCCGTGGCTGGGTATCACCGCTCTCGGGGTGGACGGGTTCCCTGCCATCGCCAAGCAACTCGGCGTGTCGGAGACCGCGATGCCGGTCTGTCAGGGCTGCGGCGAGATGAGCGCCGAAGCCGACTTCATCAAGCGGATCAACGCCGGCGGCACCCCCTATGTCCGGGGCGTCAACTACACCAACATCTCCACCCGCTACGACGAGGCCATCGCCCTGCACCAGGGCCAGGTGCCGGGTCCTCCCGGCTACACGGTGAACAACATCGTCGTGCAGGACACCTGCGCGCAGGACTACTCCGAACACGCCGCCATCGCCGGCTCCAAGCGGGCGGCCTACATGACGCTCAACGCGCTCGACCCGGCACACCGACGCGAGGTGCCCTGCATGTTCGTCCCACCGTTCACGGGCTGACGCGGGCAGTCAGGCCAACCGCCGAGGTACCGTCGGAGCACTATGTTTCGTCCAACGCTCGGCAAGTCGATCGCGATCAGCGGACTGACGCTGGCGGGGTTGTTCTGTGCAGGAGCGCCAGCGACGGCGGATCCGACGCGCGACAGATGGGTGAACATTCCGGACACCGCGACCGTCGCTGACGGAATCGCCTGTGGCGGCCGGATCGGAGGAGTCACAGTCGCTACGGACAGGCTGCTCGGGCTGGTCTACGTTCGACTGAACGCGACGTTCGTCGGTGTGTTGACGACGCCTGGAATGCCGTGCTCGGTCCTTGCGACGCTGCACTGGCGCAACCTCGGTACCGGCGCGGCTGGATCGTGGTCCACCGAGGTCAGTGGAGGGGTGATCGACTTCCCGGCGGAGCCGTGGACACACCTCGCAACGGGGTCCGGCCGCGTCGAGGTCACACTGACCACCGATCGTCCGCACATCCCCAGCGTCACGGAGATCGCTGTGTATTGAGTCGGCGAGCCGGTAAATCGGACGGCAACCGCGACCGGCGACTGAACGGGTGGACTACCGACAGTCCCGGCGTTAGCGTCGAGCGGGTGAGCCGGACCATCCGAGAAGCCCTGAACAAGGACACCCGCCTGTGCATGTCGCTGGCCGCGCGGCCGTCGAACATCGGCACCCGGTTCCACAACTACCTCTACGAGGAACTGGGCCTGGACTTCGTCTACAAGGCGTTCACCACCACCGACCTGCCCGCCGCCATCGCGGGCATCCGGGCCCTCGGAATCCGCGGCTGCGGTGTCTCGATGCCGTTCAAGGAAGCCTGCATCGAGCACGTCGACGTGATGCACGATTCCGCCGCCGCGATCGCCTCGGTGAACACCATCGTCAACGACGACGGCCGGCTGCACGCGTACAACACCGACTACGAAGCGGTCGCGACCCTGCTCGCCGAGCACCGGATCTCCCGTGGCCTCACCGTCGCCGTCGCGGGCAGTGGCGGGATGGCCAAGGCGGTAGTCGCGGCGCTGCGCGACAACGGATTCGGCGACGTGACGGTCATCGCCCGCAATGAGGGCACCGGACGCGCACTGGCCGGGCAGTACGGCTTCGAGTGGAGTCCCGAGCTCGGGGCGCGGCGGCCGCAGCTGCTGGTCAACGCGACCCCGATCGGCATGGCGGGCGGACCTGCGGCCGAGAGTTCCCCCTTCTCCGGCGACGCCGTTGGAGCCGCCGAGGCGGTATTCGACGTGGTCGCGATGCCGCCGCAGACCCCGTTGATCCGGGCCGCGACCGCCCTCGGTACGACGGTGATCACCGGCGCCGAGGTGATCGCGCTGCAGGCCGCCGCCCAGTTCGAGCTGTACACCGGGGTGCGCCCGACTCCCGACCAGATCCGCCGGGCCTCCGAGTACTCGCGATCCTGACCATCCGCGGCGTTGCCCTACGGCGTTGGCCCGGTCGCGGCGGGACGCGCCGGATCGCTCGACCACTGCGACCACGACCCCGGGTACAGGGCAGCCTCGGTCCCGGCGATGGCGAGCGCGGCGACCTGGTGCGCGGCGTTGACCCCGGACCCGCAGTAGACCGCGACCGGCGTTGAGCCGTCTGCCCCCAGCCGGGCGAACCGCAGGCGCAGCGCCTCGGTGTCCACGAATCGCCCGGTGCCGTCGAGGTTCTCGGTCGTCGGAGCGCTGCGCGCACCGGGAATGTGCCCGGCGCGCGGATCGACCGGCTCCGCCTCGCCGCGGTAGCGCTCGCCTGCCCTGGCGTCGAGCAACACCCCGTCCGCCGCCAGCTCCCCGGCCTCGTCCGCCGTCACTGTCGGCAGGTGTCCGATGGTGAGCACGACGTTCCCGCCCGGGGCCGATTGGCCCGCACCGGATTCCAGTACCAACCCCGCCGACGTCCACGCCGACAGACCGCCGTCGAGCATCCGCACGTCGGCCACCCCGGCCCAGCGCAGCAACCACCAGGCGCGCGCGGCGGCGGTGTTTCCGGTGGCGTCGTAGACGACGACCGCGTCGCCGTCGTCGATCCCCCACCGCCGGGCGCAGGCCTGCAGGTCCGCGATCCCCGGCAGCGGGTGCCTGCCGAGCTCGGGTGCGGGCGGCGCGGCGAGCTCGGTCTCCAGGTCGACGAACCGGGCACCGGGAATGTGTCCGGCCAGGAAGTGCTCCCGGCCGTTCGGGTCGCCAAGCGCCCAGCGGACGTCGAGCAGCACCGGCGGCCGGGCCGCGCCCAGCCGAGCCGCGAGTTCCTCGGCCGTGACGAGCACCCCGAGCTCGCGTCGCAGCAGCTCGGCCATTTGCTCGCTGAACGCGACGAAGGTGACCGCCTCCACGGAGGTGTCCGCTCGGCGCACCGCGGTGACGGCCTGGTGCACGGCGTCCGCGTGCGGCCAGCCGTAGACGCCTGCCGAGATCAGCGGGAACGCGACCGTCCGCGCGCCCAGCTCGTCGGCCACCTCGAGGCTGCGGGTGTACGCCGACCGCAGCACCGCGGAGCGATCCTCGCCTGCCGAATACACGGGGCCGACCGTGTGAATCACCCAGCGCGCGAGCAGATTTCCCGCGGCGGTCGCGACGGCGTCCCCCGCGGGCAGCCCGTCCGGCAAGGTCGTCGCGCGCAGCCGTCGGCACTCCTCGAGGATCCTCGGGCCGCCTGCGCGGTGAATGGCGCCGTCGACTCCCCCGCCGCCGAGCAATCCGGAGTTCGCCGCGTTCACGATCGCGTCCGCCTCGAATGTCGTGATGTCACCGCGGATCACGTCGATTGCCACCATGGCCACACCGTACCCCCGCCGAGAGTGCAGCTGTCGGGGCAAACCGCCAGGTGAGCCGCCAGCAGGTGCACACTCGACGCCAGCGCCGCGGGTCGCCGAGCGTGCAGCTTTCGGGGCAAACCGCCAGGTGCGCCGTCGGCAGGTGCACACTCGACGGCCGGTCAGCGCACGGTGATGGTGCGACCGTGCCAGCCGGTGGCGCCGTCGGGGATCGGCGGGGTGCGCTCCTCCACCTGCACGTTGCCGTCGAGGTCGGTGGCCCGCACCTGCACGTTGTGCACCCCCTCGGGCGCGTCCCACTGCCAGGTCCACTGACGCCAGGTGTCGAGGGAGTATTCCGGCGCCAGGGTCGCGGTCTGCCAGGGACCCTCGTCCACCCGCACCTCCACCTTCTCGATGCCGCGGTGCTGCGCCCACGCGGTGCCTGCGATCAGCACCCGCCCCACCGGCACCGGAGCGAAGGCGGCGGGCACGTCGATGCGCGAGGCCGTCTTGATCGGTCCCCTGGCCCCCCATCCCCGCTTCGTCCAATACGCCTGCGCCCGATCGAATCTGGTGAGCTCCCAGTCGACGACCCACTTGGTGGCCGAGACGTAGCCGTACAGTCCCGGCACCACCTGACGGACCGGGAACCCGTGCTCGAGCGGAAGCGGTTCGCCGTTCATCGCGACGGCCAGCATCGCGTCGCGCCCGTCGCGCAGCACCTCGACCGGCGTACCGACCGTGAAGCCGTCGACGCTCGTCGACAGCAGCATGTCCGCATCGCCCTGCACGCCGACCTCGTCGAGGAGGTCCGCCATCGGGAATCCGATCCAGGTGGCGTTGCCCGCCAGGTCGCCGCCCACCTCGTTCGAGACGCAGGTCAGCGTGATCCTGCGCTCGAGGGGCGTCCGCCGCAGGAGCTGGTCCCAGGTCAGCGTGACCTCCCGGTCCACCATCCCGTGGATGCGCAGGCGCCAGTCCTCCGTCGTCAGCCTGGGCACCTGCAGCGCGGTGTCGATCCGGTAGAAGATCGGGTTCGGGGTGATGAACGACGTCGCGCCGGGCACCTCGATGTCGACGCCGGGCGGGATCGGCGCCGCCCGGTCCGCGACCGCGGGAATCGTCACCCGGCGTCTGCTGTCGAGCACCCCGCTGAGCCGCTGATTCATCTGCCGCCCGGCGACGCCCGCCGCGGCGGCGACGGCGGCGGCGACCGACGCGAGGACCAGGAACCGCCTGCGGGGCATCCCCTCGGCACGGCCGCGCGGCTGATCGCCGAGTTCGGCGGTGAGCAGCCGCAGCACCACGATGCCCAGGACCACCCCGATTACCGTCGGCACGGTGTCGACCCAGCCCGCGCCCGGCCGCGTGGCGGCGGCGTACACCCCGACCAGACCGAGCCCGACGAGGATCGCGCTGCCGTACGGCCGCCGCCGGCGCTCGACGATGCCCGCGACCGCCGCGGTCACCGCGATGAGGACCGACATCCCGACGAACAGCGCCGGCTTGTCGCTGGTGCCGAAGGTCGAGATGGCGAATTCGCGCGCCCAGGCCGGGCTGCGGTCGACGGTGGTCGACCCGACCGCGTAGAAGGGCGACGAATCCGGGCCGGTCAGCGCCGACAGCAGCTCGCCGACGCCCAGGACGACGCCCGCGGCGACCACCCCCGACGCCGCCCGCGCGATCAGTCGCCGCCTCGGCCTCGAGGCGATGGGATCGCTGTTTCTGGACGTCGAACTCGTAGCCGGCATGCCCGCCTCCGCTCCCCTGCATGGTAGTTCGCAAGGTCTTCGGAGCCGAGGGGTCGCGCGGATGGGTCCGGTCAGCGGGTGGGTTCGGTCGACGCCGTCGCCGCGGGTGCCTGCGCGGTCGCGGCCAGCCGGTAGACGTGATCCGGAGAGATGACCTCTGTGATGGCGGTGCCCAGCAAGGTGCTCGGTTCGGTGCCCTGATACGCCTCGTCGGTGTTCGTCATGATGACCAGGGTGGTCTGCTTCTCCGGCAGGTAGACCGTGACGGTCTGGTACCCGGGCAGGCTGCCGTTGTGCCCGATCCAGCCTGCGACGTCGAAGATCCCCAGGCCGTACCCGATATCCGCGGCATGACCCGGGATGCTCACCGTCTCGAGCCGCTGCGCCTGCGTTTCCGGCTTCAGCAGCGTTCCGGTCGCGAGCGCGGGGCCCCAGGTGTGCAGATCGTCGAGGGTCGAGATCATCGCTCCCGCCGCCCATCCCCACGACGGATCCCAGTCGGTGGCCGCGGCTTCCTTGCCGTCGGCGGTCTGCACGGTGTAGCCCTGCGCGTGCGGCTCCGGGAACGCGTTGGTAGTGGGAAAGACCGTCCTCTCCATCCGCAAGGGATCGAGGATCTTCTGCTGCACGTAGTCCGGGAGAGAGAGTCCGCTGACCTTCTCCACGACGAGTCCCAGCAGCGTGTAGTTGGTGTTGCAGTACTGGAACCCCTGGCCCGGCGGGAACGTCGCCGGCTCGGCGAACGCATAGCCCAGGACCTGCTGCGGGGTGAAGTTCGCTCGGGGGTTCGCGAAGAACGCCTTCTGGAAGGCGTCGCTCTCCGAGTAGTTGGCCAGACCGCTCTGCATCCGGGCGAGTTGGCGGATGGTGATCTGATCGCCTGCGGGGACGCCGTCGATGTACTTCGAGATCGGGTCGTCGAGACCCACCTTGCCCTCGTCGACCAGCTGCAGCACGCCGGTAGCCGTGAACGTCTTGGTCAGGCTGCCGATCCGGCTGTAGAAGTCGGTCTGCATCGGAGCGCGGGTGTCCTTGTCCGCCACCCCGAACGCCTTCACGTAGTTGCCGTCGGGTCCCCAGACCCCGACGATCGTGCCTGGCACCGAGGTCTGCGCCATCGTGGCCTCGATGGCCGCGTCGAGCCGCTGCGCGAGGCCGGAATCGATTGTCACCGCGGCGGTCGGCGCCGCGCCGGTATCCGATGAACCGGAGGTCGAACCGTCGGAGCACCCCGCCGCTACGAGCAGAGTGACGGCCGCGGCCGCGAACAGTCCACGGCGTCTGCGCGTCTGGGTGTCAGTCGGCTGGGTCTCAAGCGTCTGGGTCACATGCGTCCTGGTCACGACCTGTGCTGTCATCGCCGGGTCCCGTCGTCGACGTGCGCTTGCCTGCCGAACCTACTCCCCGCGGCCCGTGCCCGTCCCCGTTTGACTCGAGAGCCGCCGAATCAGAACTGCTGCCACGCCGGCTTGTGCCGCAGCGCGTACCGGTAGTAGTCCGACAGCACAAGCCGTTTCGCCGCCGCCTCGTCGATGACCACGGTCGCGTGCCCGTGCAGTTGGATCACCGAGGCCGGGCAGAACGCGCTGAGCGGGCCCTCCACCGCCGCGGCGATGGCGTCGGCCTTGCCCGCACCGACCGCGACCAGCACCAGGTGCCCGGCCTCGCCGATGGTGCCGAGCCCCTGGGTCAGCACGTGGTGCGGAACGTCGTCGACGCTGCCGAAGTAGCGGGCGTTGTCGAGGCGGGTCTGCTCGGTGAGCGTCTTGATCCGCGTCCGTGAGGTCAACGCCGATCCCGGTTCGTTGAAGCCGATGTGACCGTCGGTGCCGATTCCGAGCAGTTGCACGTCGATGCCGCCTGCCTCGGCGATGGCGGCGTCGTAGCGGGCGGCCTCCGCGGCCAGGTCTGGCGCCTGCCCGTCGAGCCACTGCACGCGGCAGGGGTCGAGTTTCACCCGATCGACGAATTCGGACCGGATCACGGAAAAGTAAGACTGCTCATGGCCTTTCGGAAGCCCGACGTACTCGTCGAGCAGGAAGACCCGGACGGACGAGAAGTCCAATCCGGTTTCGTGATGCCGCCGCACGAGCTCGCGGTAGCTGCCGAGCGGGGACGATCCGGTCGCGAGGCCGAGCGTCGTCGGGCCGCGGCGTACGTGGTGCTCGACGATGTCTGCGACGGTCGAGGCGACCTCTTCGGACGTCGACCGGATCACGATCTCCATGTGGCTTCCACCCTACCGGCGCGGGCACCCTCGACCCGGCCGTTCCCGACGCTGTCGACTCGATCACGATCTCGCGTGCGACGGCCTGGTCCGCGGCCGGAACAGGCCGGATTTCGCTACCGTTGACCACGCGCCGCGGTGGCGCGGACCACCATCGATCAAGGAGTCAACAATGCTCGGACTCGGCATCATCGGCTGGATCATCATCGGTGGGCTCGCAGGCTGGATCGGTAGCAAGATGATGGGCACCTCGGAGCAGCAGGGCATCCTGCTCAACATCGTCGTCGGCATCGTCGGCGGCCTGCTCGGCGGCTTCCTGCTCAACCTCGTCGGCGTCGACGTCAAGGGCGGTGGGCTGATCTTCAGCTTCTTCACCTGCCTGCTCGGCGCGGTGATCCTGCTGTTCGTGGTCAAGAAGGTGCGCACCTAGGTCTCTCGAGGGTGCAGTTTTCGGAGTGAACGCCCAGGTGCGGCGACGCTAGCTGCACGCTCGGCGGGGCGGAGTCGAGGCGGCCGGACCCGGATGTCCCGCGTGCCCCCTTCGACGACTGCGGCAAGATGGCCGACGTGTCAAGAACCCTCGAGCCCGAGCCTGCGGGAGCCGAACCGGCCGACGCCGTCGCGCGCGATCCGGGCCTCTCGCACCCGATCAGCGCGGGCGTGGTCACCGCGCTCGTCGGCTTCACCAGCTCCTTCGCGGTGGTGCTCACCGGCCTGCGCGCGGTCGGCGCGAGTCCGACCGAGGCCGCGTCCGGCCTGATGGCGCTGTGCGTCACCCAGGCGATCGGCATGCTCTGGCTCTCCCGCTTCTACCGGATGCCGATCACCCTGGCCTGGTCCACCCCCGGCGCCGCGCTGCTGGCCGGAACGGGCATGGTCGTCGGCGGCTGGCCCGCAGCGGTGGGCGCCTTCGTCATCGTCGGCCTCGCGGTCACTCTCACCGGGCTGTGGCCCCGGCTGGGCCGACTGATCGCGTCGATCCCTACCGCGCTCGCCCAAGCCATGCTCGCGGGGGTGCTGCTCCCGCTCTGCCTCGCCCCGATCACCGCGTTCCGAGACTCGCCCGCCGCGGTCGCCCCGGTCATCCTGGTCTGGCTGGTCCTGCTGCGGATCTCCAAACGCTGGGCCGTGCCCGCCGCCTTCGCCGCGGCCGCCGTGGTGATCGGCATCAGCATCGCCGCAGGCGACGGCACCCTCGACACCGCCGCGCTGCTGCCGACGCTCGACCTCACCGCCCCGCATTGGACCTGGCAGGCGATGGTCGGCATCGCGGTGCCGCTGTACATCGTGACGATGGCCTCGCAGAACATCCCGGGGACCGCGGTGATGTCGTCCTTCGGGTACCGGGTGCCGTGGAGATCCGCGATGACCGTCACCGGCATCGGCACCGTGATCGGGGCGCCCGCGGGCGGCCACGCGATCAACCTGGCCGCGATCAGCGCCGCGCTGTCCGCCGCGCCCTCCGCGCATCCGGACCCGAAGCGGCGCTGGGTCGCCGCCTTCACGGCCGGCTGCTCCTACCTGGTGCTCGCCCTGTGCTCGGCGGCGCTGGCGACCCTGGTCGTCGCCGCGCCGCGGGGCGTGGTGGAGGCCGTCGCGGGACTGGCGCTGCTCGCCATCCTCGGCGCCTCCCTCGCCGCCGCGGTGTCCGAGGAATCCGATCGGGAGGCGGCCGTGCTCACCTTCCTCATCGCCGCGTCGGGTGTCGGGATCCTCGGCATCGGGTCGGCCTTCTGGGCCCTCGTTGCCGGACTGCTGATCCGGCTGGTCCTGCGGGGTATCAGGCCCCGGCCACGAACTCCTTGAGGATCTGGCTCAGCGTCGCCGGGTCCTCCAGCATCGGCAGGTGCCCCGCCGCCACCTCCCGCCGCCACCCGGCGCCGAGCTCGTCGGCGTACCGGCCCTGCAGCGCCACCGGGAATTCCTTGTCCCGCGTCGTCATGACATATCCGGTCCGCGCGGGCAGGACCCGAGCCGAGACGCGATCGCGGTACAGGCGCTGGGATTCCGGCTCGAAGTCCGCGACGATGCGCGCGACGTCCGCCGCGCCGATCCCGGAGCACAATCCGGCTCGGATCACCTTCTCGGGCGGCCTGGTGCCCGCGACCCGCATGATCAGTCCGACGATCTGCCGCCCAGGCGCGGGCAGGGCGCCGAGGAACGACCGTCCCGCCGCAGGCACGGACGCCGCGACGCCGAGCAGCCCGCCGACCCGCTCGGGCGCGACGGCCACGACCTCACTCGCCACGACCCCGCCGATCGAATGCGCAACGATGGTGAACTCCCCGTCGGGCGCCTGCGCCAGCACCGCCTCCGCGTAGTCCCGCAGCGTCGCGCGCGCCAGCTTCGGGTACCCCGCGACGACCGAGTCGACGGGCAGCGAGGCTCGCACCTCATCCCAGATCCAGGCCGGAAGCCCTGCCCCGCTGAGAAACACGATCGGCGTCTGCGGTTCCGAGGTCATCAGCACTCCTTGTGTGGGGGGTGAACCCAACGGTAGGCGGGGGGTCCGACACGCACCGTGCCCGATCCAGTGCCTCGTGCTCGAAGTCCACTGATGGGAAGACTTCGGGCGGGGCTAGGGTCGGCCCATGCCCTCCTCCCCGCCCGACCCGACCGCCGCCGACTATCCCGTGCTGTGGCCGGTACCCACCCGCTGGGCGGACAACGACCACTACGGCCACGTCAACAACGTCACCTACTACTCGTACTTCGACACCGCGGTGAACGGCTGGCTGATGTCGACCGTCGGGGTGGACATCCGCGACCTGCCCGCGATCGGGGTGGTCGCCGAGACGTCCTGCACGTACCGCAGCGAGCTGAGCTTTCCCGATCAGCTGCAGGTCGGCCTGTCCGTGGACCGGCTCGGCACCCGCAGCATCGTCTACGCGCTGGCGATCTTCCGCGAGGGATCCGGCGGCGCCCTCGACCTCGCCGCGACAGGCCGGTTCGTGCACGTCTACGTCGACGCGCAGACCCGCCGACCGGTGGCCATCCCTGGGGAGATCCACGCCGCCGTGAGCCGACTGGTCCGCGCCGACTGAGCCCGGGTCACCCGCTCCCCGACCGACGGAAACACCGAACGCCCCGCTCTGCAGAGCGGGGCGTTCGGGCAGTGCCTGGAGCTACGTCGTGGTGGTCGGCGGGGTGGTCGGCGGAGTCTCGGAATCCGCCGACAGGCTACTGAGAAGCGGCATCAGCAGGGCGAGGATCTTTTCCATGGTGTTCTCCTTCAGCGTGTTCTCTGTCGCCGTGGTTCCGGCTTGCCGAGAAGTGTGCACCATCGAGCGTGACCGCCGTCACGTTTTAGAAATCTCTTTGGCAAGACATTTTTGATCACGAATCGTCAACGGTTTGGGCTAGCGGAGCCCGGCCTTCCTGGCGATGTCCATCGCCTGCGCCACGATGTCGTCGATCAACTTGGTCGAGGGCGCGCCGACCGCGGCCGTGTTCCGCGGATCCTCCATCGTCCGCCGCAGCACCCCCTCTGCGATGATCGAGATCTTCCACAGCGCCAGCGCGTGCCAGAAACCAAGCGCGGCCGGATCCCTTCCGGTCTCGTGCATGTAGGCCTTCGCCAGCTCCTCCCTGGTCGGAAAGCCCTCCAGCGTCGACGCCGCGAAGGGCCCCGGCACCTCGTCGCCTGCCTGCGCCCAGTACGCGAGCAGCGCGCCGACGTCGGCGAGCGGATCACCCAGCGTGCACAGCTCCCAGTCCACCACCGCGACCACCCGCCCGTCGTCGCGTGCGGTGATCACGTTGCTCAGGTGGAAATCGCCGTGCACCAGGGTCAGTTCGGTCTGAGCGGGTATCGAGCGGGTCAGCAACGCCGCCAGCTCGTCGACCGCCGGGATGTCGCGGGTCTTCGACTTCGCCCACTGCCCGGACCAGCGCTTGAGCTGACGCTCCGCGTACGGCGAGTGGCTCGCGAGATCGTCCAGGCCGGCGAGCTCGAGGTCGACCCCGTGAATGCTGGCCAACGCCTTGGGCATTGACAGCCCGGTGGCACGCCGACGCTCCGGCGTCAGGTCCTTGGCCACGCCGATGCTGTCGATCACGACGCCGTCGACGAAGCTCATCAGCATCAGCGGCGCGTCGGTGATCGCCGGATCCTCCGTCAGGCCGAGAACTTTCGGCACCGGCACCCCGGTCCCCTGCAACGCGGACAGGATCCGGTACTCGCGGGCCACGTCGTGTGCGGACGCCAGCAGGTGCCCGAGCGGCGGCCTGCGCAGCACCCACTGACCGCCGCCTGCGTCGGACACCAGGTAGGTCAGATTCGACTGGCCGTTGCCGATCCGCTTGAAGTCGAGCGGCGCCACGGCGCCGACCCCCATGTCGGCGATCCAGTTCGACACCGCCTCTTCGTCGAGCCCTACGGCGTTGCTCATCGGGTTCCCTTCCCTGTGACGGACTGTGCGGCGGTGGATTCGGTCATGTCGAGACCGCGCCGGACGCCTCGGCCGCGAGCCGGTACGGCCGCAGCTCCTGACGCGCGATGGTTCGTTTGTGTACCTCGTCGGGTCCGTCGGCGAGCCGCAACGCGCGGAGGTGCGCGTACATCATCGCCAGCGGGAAGTCGTCGGACACCCCGCCACCTCCGTGCACCTGGATGGCGCGGTCGACGATCTTGAGCGCCATCTGTGGCGCGGCCACCTTGATGGCGGCGATCTCGGTGCGCGCCTCCTTGTTGCCGACGGTGTCCATCAGCCACGCCGCCTTGAGCGTCAGCAACCTGGCCATCTCGATCTCGATGCGCGCCTCGGCGATCCAGTCCTGGATGTTGGCGCGGGCGCTCAGCGGACGCCCGAAGGTGACCCTGGTCGAGGCCCGCAGGCACATCAGCTCCAGCGCGCGCTCCGCCATCCCCACCGCACGCATGCAGTGGTGGATGCGCCCCGGCCCGAGTCGGGCCTGACTGATCATGAAACCCGCACCGGGACCTGCCAATACGTCGGCGTCGGGCACGCGGACATTCTCGAACAGCACCTCGGCGTGCCCCTCACGGTCCTGATAGCCGAACACCGGAAGCCCGCGCACCACTGTGATCCCTGGGGCGTCGATCGGCACCACCATCATCGACTGCTGGCTGTAGACGGGACCGGTGGGATCGGTCTTGCCCATCACGATCAGCACCCGACAGTTGGTGTGCAACGCATTCGACGTCCACCACTTGCGACCGTTGAGCACCCAGGCGTCGCCGTCCCGGACCATGGTCATCGCGATGTTGGTCGCATCCGAACTGGCCACGTCAGGCTCGGTCATGGCGAACGCGGATCGGATGCTGCCGTCCAACAGCGGCCGCAGCCAGCGTTCCCTGTGCTCGTCGGTGCCGAAAAGCGTGAGCACCTCCATGTTTCCGGTGTCCGGTGCGGAGCAGTTGCACGCCTCGGACGCCAGATGGCTGCGACCCATGATCTCGGCCAGCGGCGCGTACTCGGAGTTGGTCAGTCCCGGTCCCAGCTCGGGGTGCGGGTGAAACAGGTTCCACAGCCCGCGCGCCCGCGCCTCGACCTTGAGTTCCTCGATGATCGGCGGCTGGAAGTGCGGGTCCGCCGACTCGCGCATCTGCTGCTCGTAGACCGCCTCAGCCGGGTAAATCCGCTCGTCCATGAACGCCAGCAGCCTGTCGCGGTACTCCTGGCAGCGCTCGGTGGGTGCGAAATCCATCAGCTTCCCTCTCCCTTGGCCAGCGTGTCCGTGACGACCGCGACCGTGCAAGCAGTGATGCTAGTTCGCGGACGCGGCGGCGACCGGCGGACGGAGATATCGCGGCCGACCCGCAACCAATAGGGGACGACCTACGCAATCGGAGTCGAGTGTGAATCTCAAAGCCCTGTCAGGATGCGCGGCGCTCGGCGGCCTCGCCGCCGGGATCGCGCTGGCGTCGACCATGCCAGGCGATTACGCGATCGTCACCGACGACGCGCGGTTGGACATCCTGTTCTACAGCGACGTCGCGGGCGCGGCCCTCGGCGCGGTCGTGGCGACTCTCGTCGCGTGGTGGGTCCGCGGTCAACGGCGGTCGGCAGGAGCGGCACTGGCGGGCATCGCACTGTTGGCGGTCGCGGCGCTGTCGGGGACCTGGCAGTTCGAGCTGTATCCGAACGCGATCGGCGCCGGACTGCTGCTCGGCGGGCTCGCCGGACTGTGCACCAGCTCTCTTCCGCAGGCGGCGTTGGCGGCGGGTGTGATCGCCGGGTCACTGGTCGCCGGACCCCTGGAGACCTATCGGCAGTCGTCGATGCCGCGGAGATACGCGGATTACCTGGTCGACGCGGGACGCTCGACCGATTCGTCCGGGCCCGCGGGCCTTGTCGTGCTCGTTCTCCTGGCCTCGACCGCGGCGCTGTTGATCGTCGCGCTGGTCCGGTCGGGCGCGTCGCCGGACCACGGGCCCGGCGAGCCCGGGAACCCGGCCGGGGCCCGCGGGCGCCAACTGGTGGTGGGGATCCTCGTGCCCCTCGTCGGGCTGGCGCTGTACTGGTGGTTTGTCCGCACCCTCGAGACTCCGACCACCGGCACGCCGGGACGCTGGGTGTGCGGGATCGCCGTGGTTCCGGTGGTGCTCGCCGCCGCGCTGTGGCTGCCCGGACGTCTCGGGGCGGTGCTGCTCGGCTCGATGGCGTTCATCGCCGCCGCCGAAACGGGCTACCCGGGCGGGATGGACCGCCACGCGTCGCCCTGGTTGCTGGTGACGGTCGTCCTCGTCCTGCTCGGCGCGCTGCTCGGTCGACGCCTGCCTCGGCCGCTGGCGGGAGTCGCGGCGCTCGCCGTGGTCGCCGCGTCCGCGACGCTCGACCAGCCGCCGTGGGACAACCTGCACATCGGCGCGGTCCTGCTGGGGCTGCCGCTCGCGGCCGGATACACGGTCGTCGCGAGCCTGCCGTCGAGCCCGTCGGTGACCAGCACCGCCCTGGCCGCGCCCGCCGTGCTCGTGGTGCCCTTCACGGCCCAGTTCGGGTGGACGGCGTACAGCCCCCTGACCGAGCGCGCACTCGGGTCACCGAGCGTCTGGTCACTGGCGTCGGCGGCCGTGCCGGTGGCCGTGATCGTTGCGTGCGGCGTAGCGATGGGCTGGGTGCGTCGGCGCCCCGCCGAACCTGAACTGAGCTGACAAACCGACCCGCGACAAGGCATCCGATTTGCGCGAAGATGAGGAAACGGCTCGTCATCAGCTGCGCGCCCGGCGAGTTCCCGATCTCGAGCATCGGAGTGAAACCGCGATGAGCACCACCACACTTCCGCACCCGCCGCACCGGATCCCCATCCTGGGCGATCTCCTGACCGCCGATCCCGCCCGTCCCGCGCAAAAACTGGCCGAACTCGCTGACCAGCTCGGCCCCATCTACGACACCAAGATCTTCAACAAGCACCTGACCGTCGTCTCGGGGCCCGAGCTCTATGCCGAACTCGGCGACGAGAAGCGGTTCGGCAAGCACATCGGATTCGGCTTCGAGGAGTCCCGGCGGTTCCTCGGCGACGCCCTGGCCACCGCATACAGCGACGAACCGAACTGGTCCCGGGCCCACAACATCCTGATGCCCGCCTTCACCCTGTCCGCGATGAAGAACTATCACGACACCATGCTCGAGACCGCGCGCGAGCTGATCGGATACTGGGATCAACGGGTCGGCACCGGCACCGTCGACGTGCACACCGACACGAGCAAGCTGACGCTGGAGACGATCGCGCGGATCGGTTTCGGCTACCGCTTCAACTCCTTCACCTCCGCCGAGCCCGACCCCTACGCCGCGGCAGTCTCGCGCACCTTCGCCTATATCGGGCGCGCCGGGTTCCACATCCCGGTGCACTGGGTGGAGAACCTGCTGCACCACAAGTCCGTCACACAGCAGGAGGAGGATGTGGCGTATGCCCGCGGGGTGGTCGACGACGTCATCCGCGCCCGCCGCGCGGACCCGGCCGCTCAGCCCGACGACCTGCTCGCCCTGATGCTCACCACCGCCGACCCCGAGACGGGGCAGCGACTCGACGACGAGAACATCCGCAACCAGGTGATCACGTTCCTCAATGCCGGGCACGAGACCACCTCGGGCACACTGTCGTTCGCGTTGCATCTGCTGGCGACTCACCCCGAGATCGCGGACCGGGCCCGCGCCGAGCTCTACTCGCTGTGGCCGGCCGGAACCGAGCCGGAGCCGGTGTTCGGCGACATCCACAAGCTGAAGTACCTGCGCCGCGTCGTCGACGAGACGCTGCGGCTGTGGCCGATCGCCCCCGGCTACTTCCGTGAACCGAAACAGGACACCGTACTCGGCGGTCACCCCGTGGAGAAGGGTCAGGCCATGCTGGCGCTGACCCTGCAGGTGCAGCGCGACCCGGCGTGGGGCCCGGACCCGCTGACGTTCGACCCGGACCGATTCCTGCCCGACCGCGCCCGCACCCGACCGACCGGGATCTACAAACCGTTCGGCACCGGCATGCGTTCATGCATCGGACGCCAGCTCGCCCTGCACGAGTCCGTGCTCGCTCTCGCGCTGATCCTGCACCGCTACGACCTCGACCCCGAGCCCGGCTACCGGCTCGAGGTGGCCGAGGAGTTCACGCTCAAACCGGTTGGCCTGCGGCTGGGTCTGCGTCGGCGCCAGGGCCCAGCTCCCGGCGACGGACAGCCGCGTCCATGACTCCTGGCACCGGCGATGGCCACATTCGGCCACCCGGTCCGCCTCGAGCAGGACAGGATGGAGCCATGGCAGTCCTCACGGTCGATCGTCCGTCGATGCCCCACCCGCCGCACCGGATCCCGCTGCTCGGGGACCTCATCGGCGTCGATGTCACCAAGCCGACGCAGCACGCGATGGCCTGCGCGCGGAGCCTCGGCCCGGTCTACGAACGCAAGATCCTCAACTACGTGTTCACCATCGTCTCCGGCGCGGACCTGGCCACCGAACTGAACGACGAGACACGATTCCAGAAGCACGTCGGAATCGCGCTGCAGAACCTGCGGCCGATCGGCCGGGACGGGCTGTTCACCGCCTACAACTCCGAGCCGAACTGGTCGAGGGCCCACAACATCCTGATGCCCGCCTTCACCCAGTCCGCGATGCGCAGCTACCACCAGACGATGCTCGACACCGTGCGCGAGCTGATCGAGCACTGGGACGAGCGATGCGACTCCTCGCCCGTCGAGGTCACCCCTGACATGACCAAGGTGACCCTCGAGACGATCGGCCGGACCGGTTTCGGATACGAGTTCGGCTCCTTCCACCGCGCGGAACAGGACCCGTTCGTCGGCGCGATGGTCCGTTCGCTGACCTTCGCCCAGAAGGCGTCGTTCACGATCCCGGTCCCGATGCTGGACAGGGTGATACGCCGCAAGGAGATCCGCGGGAACCGAGCCGACCTGCGATACATGGCCGACGTGGTCGACGAGGTGATCCGCTCGCGGCGCGCCAACCCGGACGAGCACCGCGACGACCTCCTCGGCCTGATGTTGTCCGCCGAGGATCCCGACTCCGGCGAGCGCCTCGACGACGACAACGTCCGCGACCAGGTGATCACCTTCCTCATCGCCGGCCACGAGACCTCGTCGGGCGCGCTGGCGTTCGCGCTGTACTACCTGGCGAACAACCCCGACGTCGCCGAGCGGGCCAGGACCGAGATCTACTCGATGTGGCCGCGGGGCACCGACCCGGCACCGGAGTTCGAGCAGATCCCGAAGCTGCGGTACGTGCGGCGCGTCCTCGACGAGACGCTGCGGCTGTGGCCGACCGCGCCCGGCTACATGCGCGAGGCCCGCGAGGACACGGTGCTGGGCGGCCGCTACCCGATGAAGGCGGGCGAGGCCGCGTTCGTGCTGCTGCCGCAGCTGCACCGTGACCGCGCCTGGGGCGAGAATCCCGACGCCTTCGACCCGGACCGGTTCCTTCCCGCGAACGTCAGGAAGCGCCCCGGCCACATCTACAAGCCGTTCGGCACCGGCATCCGCTCCTGCATCGGCAGGCAGTTCGCGATCCACGAGATCGTGATGGCCCTGGCGCTGCTGCTGCACCGCTACGACCTCGAGCCCGAGCCCGACTACCAGCTCGACGTCACCGAGCTGCTCACCCTCAAGCCCGAGGGGTTCCGGCTGCGCCTGCACCGCCGCTGACCGCGACCGCCGGACACGACGTCACCGGGGACCGACCCTCACGCAGAAGGACACGCCATGGAGATCCTCACCGTCGCCTGCACCGTTGTCCTCGCGATCGCCGTGCTCGGGACCGGCCTGCCCAAGGTCACGCTGCGGGGCCCGACCTGGACGGCGCTGCGCGACCGCGGGCTGAGCCCTGCCCGTGTCCGCTTCATCGGGGCGGCCGAGCTGGCGGGCTCGGTGGGACTGGTGGCGGGACACTTTCAGTGGCACATCGGGGTCGCCGCCGCGACCGGGCTGCTGGTGCTGTTCGCGTCGGCGGTCGTCTTCCACGTCAAGTACGGCGACTTCGGCAACCCGGACGCCAGCACGCCCGCCTGGACCGCGTTCATCCTGGCGCACCTCGCCGCTGTCGTCATCGCCCTGCTGCTTCTGACGAACTGAGCCCCTCGCCCGGTTCATCCAGCGCACTCTCGCTCATGGGGCGGCTCACTTGCGCCGCGCCGTCAAAGGTGGATGCTGAGAAGTAGGGACACATCGAGCGCCGCCGAGGTCTCACGAGGACCGCCCCGGCACAGGCAGCGAGGAGGGTCCGGTGTCCGAGAAAATCGACTATCCGGTCCAACTCATCCAGCCCGACGGGGCCCGGGTACACCGGGCCGCCTACTCGGGCGAGGTCGCCGACGTCGGCCCGGCGGAGCTGCGCGGGCTGTACGAGGACATGGTGGTGTTGCGCCGCGTCGACGCGGAGGCCACCGCCCTCCAGCGTCAGGGCCAGCTCGGGATCTGGGTGCCGAGCCTGGGCCAGGAGGCGTCGCAGGTCGGGTCCGCGCGCGCCCTCGAGCCCGACGACTACGTCTTCACCAGCTACCGCGAGCACGGGCTCGCCTACTGCCGTGGGGTGCCACCCGCACAGTGGCCGCCGCTGTGGCGGGGCGCGGCGCTGTCGAATTGGGATCCAGCCGAATTCAACCTGACGAACCCGGCCATCGTCGTCGGTTCGCAGGGGCTGCACGCCACCGGCTACGCGTTGGCCGCCCACATGGACGGCGCCGAGATCGCGGTCATGGCCTACTTCGGTGACGGCGCCACCAGCCAGGGCGACCTGTCCGAGGCGCTCGGATTCGCCGCCGGGTGGGGTGTGGGCGTGGTGTTCTTCTGCCAGAACAATCACTGGGCGATCAGCGAACCGGTGCAGCTGCAGAGCCCGTTCCCGCTGGTGGCGCGGCCCCGCGGGTTCGGGATACCGGGGATCGCCGTCGACGGCAACGACGTCCTCGCGGTCCTCGCCGTGACCCGCACCGCCGTCAGGCGCGCCCGTGAGGGCGGCGGACCGACCTTCATCGAGGCCATCACCTATCGGATGGGCCCGCACACCACCGCCGACGACCCCACCCGGTACCGGACCGGAGCGGAGGTCGAGCTCTGGCGGGCCCGCGATCCGATCGACCGGCTGCGCCGACTGCTCGAGCGGGAGGGAGCGATCGACGAGGAGTTCACCCGCCGGGTCGACGCCACGGCACGCGAGTCCGCCGCGGCGCTGCGGGCAGGCGCCCTCGCGATCCCCGACCCGGCACCGCTGACGCTGTTCGACCACGTCTACTCCGGGACGCATCCGCTGATCGACGAGGAACGCGAACAGTTCTCGGCCTATCTGGGCACCTTCGAGGAGGCGCGGCCATGACCACCATGGCGCTGGGCGCCGCCCTCAACGCCGGGCTGCGGCGGGCCCTCGAACAGGACCCGAAGGTGCTGCTGATGGGCGAGGACATCGGCAAGCTCGGCGGTGTCTTCCGGGTCACCGACACCCTGCAGAAGGACTTCGGCGGCGCCCGCGTGATCGATACCCCGCTCGCCGAGTCCGGCATCATCGGAACCGCGTTCGGGATGGCGCTGCGCGGCTACCGGCCGGTGTGCGAGATCCAGTTCGACGGGTTCGTCTACCCCGCCTTCGACCAGATCGTGTCCCAGGTGGCCAGGATCCACTACCGCACCGGGGGCAGGGTGCGGGCGCCGCTGACGATCCGGGTGCCGTTCGGCGGCGGAATCGGTGCGGTGGAGCATCATTCGGAGTCGCCGGAGGCCTACTTCGCGCACACCCCCGGACTCCGGGTGGTCACCCCGTCCACCCCGGACGACGCCTTCCACATGATCGTCGCGGCCATCGCCTCGGACGATCCGGTGGTCTTCTTCGAACCCAAGCGCCGGTACTGGGACAGGGGCGAGGTGGACCTCGACGCGTCCGCCCCGCTCGAGCTGCACCGGGCCAGGGTCGCGGCGCCTGGCACCGACGTCACCCTGGTCGCGTACGGCGCGATGGTCGCGACGGCGCTGTCGGCGGCCACGGTCGCGGAGCGGGAGGGGCATTCGATCGAGGTGATCGATCTGCGCTCGCTCTCCCCCATCGACTTCGACACCGTCGAGGCCTCCGTCCGCAAGACCGGGCGGCTGGTCGTCGCGCACGAGGCCCCGGTGTTCCTCGGGCTCGGGTCGGAGATCGCGGCCCGGATCACCGAGCGGTGCTTCTACCAACTCGAGGCACCGGTGCTGCGGGTCGGCGGGTTCGCGACGCCGTACCCGCCGGCCAGGCTGGAGAAGTACTACCTGCCCGATCCGGACCGCATCCTCGACGCGGTCGACAAGACGCTCGCCGCCTGAAGGGACAGCCCCGTGCACCCAGCGAACGAGTTCCGGCTGCCCGACCTCGGCGAGGGCCTGACGGAGGCGGAACTCGTTCGCTGGACGGTCGCGGTGGGCGACACCGTCGAGCTCGATCAGGTGATCGCCGAGGTGGAGACGGCAAAGGCCTTGGTGGAGTTGCCCTCCCCCTTCTCCGGCACGGTGCTCGCGCTGCTCGCCGAGCCCGGCACCACCGTCGAGGTCGGCGCGCCGCTGATCCGGATCGGTGCGCCCGGTTCGGCCGACGCCCCGGCCGGCGAGGCGACGCCCACGGCCGAACCGCCGGACCATCCGGCCACGCTGGTGGGATACGGACCGACCGCGACACCGGAAAGCCGCAGGCGGGGAAGGACTCCCGCGACCCCGTCAGGGGGTTCGGAAACGGATGAACCGGCCCGGCCCGACGCGAAACCCTCCGCGCGCAGGCTGGCCCGCGAGCTCGGCGTCGACCTGACCGAGGTGCCGGGCACCGGGTTCGCAGGCGCGATCACCGCGGAGGACGTACGCGCACATGATGTTCCACGAGAAACAAGAACGCCACCCCCGGCCGCGACGCAGCCCCGCGAGACCCGCACCCCGATCGGCGGCGTGCGTCGGCAGACCGCGGACGCGGTGGTGCGCAGCGCCTTCACCGCGCCGCACGTCACCGAGTTCGTCGACGTCGACGTGACCGCGACCACGGACCTGGTCGCGCACCTGCGCGCGAGCCCGGCCTTCGCCGGCCTCGACCCGACCCCGCTCGCCCTGGTGGCCAAGGTCCTGCTGGTGGCGCTGCGCGGACACCCCACCCTCAACTCGAGCTGGGACGAGGAGCACCGGGAGATCGTCACCAAGCACTACGTCAACCTCGGGATCGCGACCGCCACCGCGCGCGGCCTGCTGGTGCCCTCGATCAAGGACGCGCACCTGATGAGCCTGCTCGAGCTCACCCGGGCGATCCACGAGCTCACCGAGACCGCCCGCGCAGGCCGGTGCATGCCCGCCGACCTGTCCGGCGGCACCATCACGATCACCAACGTCGGGGTGTTCGGCGTGGACACCGGGACCCCGATCCTGAATCCGGGCGAGGCGGCGATCCTGTGCCTCGGCGCGATACGGCCACGCCCGTGGGTGGTCGACGGCCTCGTCGCCGTCCGCTCGGTCACCACCCTGGGACTCTCGTTCGATCACCGCCTGGTCGACGGCGAGCAGGGCTCACGCTTCCTCGCCGACATCGCCGCGACGCTGACCGACCCCCTCACCCTGTTGTAGCGGCTGCGCCGCCCGTGCGCGCGTCATACCCCCATTGGGGTGCAAATCGCGCACAGTCCGGGCGGGCGGCCGCGGGTAGAAAGGACGGGTGCGCCCGAACAGCTCGACCCTGACCGGCCCGATCCGGCTCCGCCGGGCCCGCGCCTCGATCTTCGGGATCTTCGCCGTCAACGGTTTCCTGCTGGCCGCCTGGGTGGTGCACATTCCGGCCATCTCGGACCGCACCGGCATCAGCCACGCGACTCTTGGCTGGCTGCTCCTGCTACTGGCAGGCGGCGCCCTGATCGGTATGCAAGTGACGGGTCCGCTCGCCGACCGCTATGGCAGCCGCCTGATGGTGATCGTCGCAGGGGCGTTGATCTCGTTCGGGGTCATCGGACCGGGACTCGCGACCGACGCCGTGTGGCTCGGCGTCGCTCTCACCGCGTTCGGGTTCGGCAACGGCGCGCTGGACGTGTCGATGAACTCGCAGGCCGTGCACGCCGAGCGGCTCTACCGGCGCCCGATCATGTCGGCGTTCCATGCGTTCTTCTCCATCGGCGGGGTGGTCGGGTCGTTGCTCGGCGCCGCGGCGCTCGCCGCGGGGTGGAGTCCGCTGACCTCTCTGACCGTTGCGTCCGCGATCGGGTTCCTCGCCGTCGCCGCGTGCGGCCCGTTCCTGCTGCCGCACATCGCCCACGACCACACTCCTGACCACGCGTTCCGCGAGCACGCCACCCACCCGAACGCTGCCGTCGGGACCTCGCGGAAGGTATTGGCCCTCGGCGCCCTCGCGTTCGCGCTGTTCCTGTCCGAGGGGGCGGCAAACGACTGGAGCACGCTGCAGGTCAAGGAGCATCTCGGGACCTCCGACGCGACGGCTGCACTGGCGTTCGGCGCGTTCGCGCTGATGATGACGGTCGGCCGGTTCGGTGCGGACCGGGTCAGCGCCGCGCTCGGACCGGTCGCGGTGGTGCGCTACGGCACGCTGATCGCGGCCGCGGGCATCGGACTGGTGACGGTGTCCGGGTGGGTCTGGCTGACGCTGGCCGGGTGGGCGCTGTTCGGTCTCGGACTGTCCGGCTGCATCCCGCAGATCTTCACCGCCGCGGGCAACCTGAGTGCCGGCTCGGCGGGAGTGAACATGTCGCGGGTGGTGGGCATGGGGTACGTCGGGCTGCTTGCCGGTCCCGCGCTGCTCGGCTGGCTGACCAAGCTGATGCCGCTCACCGCGACCATGGTGGTGCCGTTGGTGTTCGTGCTGCTGGCGTCGCGGTACGCGGGACTGGTCGGTCGCCCGCGCGCACCGAGCGAACCCAACTCCCCCACCTGACGACACCCGCGTCGACTACCGGCAGCGTCACCACCGGCTGAGCCCCGAGGACGCCGAAGGCGCCCCTCCCGCGATCGACTCGCGGGAAGGGCGCCTCCGATTTGTAGCAAGCATCGAACTGTGCGCGAATTTCACCCCTATGGGGGTACGACTCGCGCACAGGCGGCGCAGCCGCGCTACAACGCCTTGAGCTCCTCGGTCACCGCGGAGACCATCTTCTTGGCGTCGCCGAACAGCATCGAGGTGGTGTCCGCGAAGAACAGCGGGTTGTCGATGCCCGCGTAACCCGAGGACATCGAGCGCTTGAGGACGATGACGGAGCGGGCCTCGTCGACGTTGAGGATCGGCATGCCGTGGATCGGGCTGCTGGGATCGTTGCGCGCGGCGGGGTTGGTCACGTCGTTGGCGCCGATGACGATGGCGACGTCGGTGCGCGAGAACTCACCGTTGATGTCGTCCATCTCCTTCATGGCGTCGTACTCGACGTCCGCCTCGGCGAGCAGCACGTTCATGTGCCCCGGCATGCGGCCGGCGACCGGGTGGATCGCGTACTTGACCTCGACGCCCCTGGCCTCGAGCAGCGCTGCCATCTCCTTGACCGCGTGCTGCGCCTGCGCGACGGCGAGGCCGTAGCCGGGCACGACGATGACCTGGTTGGCGTACGCCATCTGGATCGCCGCGTCCGAGGCGGACGTCGCCTTGACGGTGCCGCCGGTGGCGCTGACGCCGCCAGCACCGGCGGCGTCGCCCCCGCCGAAGGAACCGAAGATGATCGCCGGGATCGACCGGTTCATGGCCTTGGCCATGAGGTTGGTCAGGATGGTGCCCGACGCGCCGACGATCATGCCTGCGACGATCATCGCCTGGTTGTTCAGCGCCAGGCCCGCCGCCGCGGCGGACAGACCGGTGAGCGCGTTGAGCAGGGAGATCACGACGGGCATGTCGGCGCCGCCGATCGGCAGCACCACGAACAGGCCCATCACACCGGCCGCGACGAGCAGCCCCACGATCAGCCACGACGACTGCGGGTCACCGTCGGCGCCGAGGCCGATGTAGATGGCCAGCCCGACCGAGACCAGCGCGAGGATCATGTTCGCGACCTGGAACGCCTTCGCGTTCGAGACGAACACCCTCTCCACGTTCTTGTTCAGCAGTTCCTGCAGCTTCGAGAACGCGACGAGCGAGCCCCAGAACGAGACGGAACCGATGATCGCGGCGAACAGCGAACCGATGATGAACGGAGCCGACGGCACCGCCTCGACGTGGGTGAAGCCGTCCGAGTTGAGGAATTCGGCCCACGCGATCAGCGCGACGGTGCCACCGCCGACGCCGTTGAACAGCGCGACAAGCTGCGGCATCGCGGTCATCTTGGTGCGCAGGGCAGGCGGGACGCCGAGCACGATACCGACGAGCAGGCCGCCGGCGATGAGGATCCAGTTGTCGGTGTCGCGGACGTCGATCAGCACCGCGACCACCGCGATGAACATGCCGACGGCGGCGATGTAGTTGCCGCGGACCGCGGTCTTCGGCCCGGTCAGGCCGGACAGTCCGTAGATGAACATCGCGAACGCGACGATGTACAGGATCGTGACGAGGTAGCCCATCAGGCGTCAGCCCCCTTCTTCTCGGCCGACGCAGCGGGAGCGTCCTTCTTGGGCTTGAACATCGCGAGCATGCGGTCGGTGACGACGAAGCCGCCGACGACGTTCAGGGTGCCGAACACCAGCGCGACGAACAGGATGATCTTGATGCTCCACGGCGCGTCGCCGGGCAGGTGGCCGAGCACGACCAGCGCGCCAAGCACGACGATGCCGTGGATGGCGTTGGTGCCCGACATCAGCGGCGTGTGCAGGGTGTTGGGCACCTTGGAGATGACGGCGAACCCGACGAACCCGGCCAGGACCAGGATCGCGATGTTCGCGAGAAGTTCGTTGTACATCAGGCAGTCGCCTCCTTGCGGGTGACGCACGCGGCGGCGAGCACCTCGTCGTCGAAGTCCGGTGCGAGCGCGCCGTTCTCGTCGAGCATCAGCTCGATGAGCGCGTACACGTTCTTGGAGTACAGCTCGCTCGAGTGCTCCGGCATGGTCGCCGGCAGGTTCAGCGGGGAGCAGATCGTCACGCCGTGCTTGACGGCGGTCTGACCGGGCTCGGTGAGCTCGCAGTTGCCGCCGGTCTCGCCTGCCAGGTCGACGATGACGCTGCCGGGCTTCATGCCCTCGACCGCGGCGGCCGTGACCAGCCGCGGAGCCGGGCGACCGGGCACCAGCGCGGTGGTGATGACGACGTCGAAGCCCTTGATGGCGTCCTCGAGCGCCTGCTGCTGCTTGGCCTGCTCGGCCTCGGTCAGTTGGCGGGCGTAGCCGCCCTCGCCTGCGGCGTCGATGCCCAGGTCCAGCCACTGCGCGCCGACGGAACGGACCTGGTCCGCGACCTCGGGACGCACGTCGTAGCCGGTGACGCGGCCGCCGAGACGCTTGGCCGTGGCCAGCGCCTGCAGGCCGGCGACGCCGACGCCGAGCACCAGCACGGTAGCCGGCTTGACGGTGCCCGCGGCGGTGGTGAGCATCGGGAAGTACCGAGTGGACTCCGACGCGGCCAGTACGACTGCCTTGTACCCCGCGACGTTGGCCTGCGAGGACAGCGCGTCCATCACCTGGGCGCGGGAGATACGCGGAATCGCCTCGACGGCGTACGCCTCGACACCGGCGTCCGCGAGCGCGGCGATGCCGGTCTCGTTGGTGCGCGGGGCGAGGAAGCCGATCAGCTTCTGGCCGGCGCGCAGCCGGGCGGTCTCCTCGGGATTCGGGGCCGCGACCTTGAGGACGACGTCCGCGGACCAGGCGTCGCCGATGCTCGCACCCGCCTCCACGTACAGCTCGTCGGGCATGAGGGCGCCTAGACCGGCACCGGACTCGACGATGACGTCGATGCCCTTGCCGCGAAGCGCTGCGACGATCTTGGGGACCAACGCGACCCGGCGTTCGCCGTCGTTCGTTTCCCGAACGACGCCGACCGTTGGGCGCGGCTGCTGCGAGCTCTGCGATGTATCCAACTGTCTGTTACTTCCTACGGTAGGCGGACTTGGCGCCGCGGCGGATGGCGGCACCCCCGTGCGACAAGCGGACGATGACCCGACCGGCACGAAGTTCACAACACTAGCCAGAGTTCCGAGAGCATAGGACGTCCTGGTCCCAGCGGGTGGACGCTGAATCGAGTCCGAACAGGATTAATCTCCGATCCCGGACACGCAAATGTGACACCTGCCACACGCGTAGTCTGGTGTTTCCGACCGCATCGGAGGTGCCGATGATCAGGCAGACCAAGCCGACCGTCACGATCGAGCGCGTCTACGACCACCCCGAGCCCGAGCCGGGTGCACGGATTTTCGTCGACCGTCTCTGGCCGCGTGGCATCCGCAAGGACGCGTTCCACTACGACGACTGGGCCAAGGATCTCGCACCGTCGACCGAACTGCGACGGTGGTACAGCCACGAGGTCGCACACTTCCGGGAGTTCCGGGCGCGCTACCGCGCGGAACTCGAGTCCGACGCCGGCCAGGAGGCGATCGCCCGGGTGGAGACGCTCGCGCACGGTCGCCCGCTGGTCCTGCTGACCGCGACCAGGGACCTCGAACACAGCCACGCCGAGGTGCTCGCCGAGTTCCTGCAGGAGTCGGACACGTGAGACCCGCCGATGACCTCGGCGGCGACCCGGTGTGCTGGCTCGACCGGGTGTGCCCCGAGTGCGGCGCCTTCCTGCCGGATGGCCCCGACCACGGCTGCGCCCGCTGCGTGGGCTCCTCGGGGTCCCGGTGCGCGGAGGCCGCCGAGCCGCATATCCCCGCGGCCGGACACCCCAGCACTTAGAGTGACGCCGGTGAGCGATGCCAAGCAGCCGACGCTGATCGATCGTGAACCGTTGACCGCCGCGCTGTTCGAGGAATGGGACGTCATCGACGGCCTGCTCGCCGGGCTCACCGACGAGCAGTGGTCCGCGCCGACGCCGTTGCCCGGCTGGAACGTGCACGACGTCGTCGCCCACCTGATCGGCGTGGAGTCGATGCTCAGCGGCATCGAGCCGCCCGCCACCGAGGATGAGGTGCCGGACTCCCCGCACGTGCACAACGCGATCGGCGCCTACAACGAACGGTGGGTCACCGGGCTGCGCTCGCACACCCACGCGGAGGTGCTGTCCGGCTTCCGGGACATCACCCGCGCGCGCCGCGGCACCCTGTCCGCGATGACGCAGGACGACTTCGACGCCCCGTCGATGACCCCGGTCGGGCCCGACACCTACGGCCGGTTCATGCGCACCCGGCTGTTCGACTGCTGGTTCCACGAGCTCGACATCCGTGACGCCGTCGGATTGCCCGGCGAGGAGGGCGGGCCGCGCGCCGAGTACTCGCTCGCGGAACTGGTCGGCGGGCTCGGCTTCGCGGTCGGCAAGAAGGGCGGGGCGCCGCAGGGCGGGGCCGTGACGTTCGCGCTGACCGGCCCGCTCGCCCGCGACATCCACGTCGCCGTCGACGGCCGCGCGGCGGTCGTGCCCGCCCTGGACGGACCGGCGACCGCGACGCTGCGGCTCGATTCGCGGCTGTTCACCAGGCTATGCGGCGGACGGGTGTCCGCCGCCGATCACTCCGGGGAGATCACGATCCTCGGCGACCAGGCCCTCGGCGAGCAGATCGCGGCCAATCTCGCCTTCACCATCTGATGCGGCTGTTCCTGTCCTCGTACAGGTTCGGCGCGCACCCCGATCGGCTGCTGAGCCTGATCGGCGAGCCCGGTCCGGTGGCCGTGATCGCGAACGCCGCGGACGCATGGGAGGTGGGACGGGACTCGGCGGTGGTCAGCGACGTGGCACCGCTGCGCCGGATGGGCTTCGACGCGCGGGAGGTGGACCTGCGCGATTTCGTCGGCGACCCGGAATCCCTGCGAGCGGAGCTGACGCGGCAGCAGATGGTGTGGGTGCGCGGCGGCAACACGTTCGTGCTGCGCGCCCAGTTCGCGCGTAGCGGCGCCGACGTGGTGCTGCCGGAACTGCTGCGCGCCGACGCGTTGGTCTACGCGGGGTACAGCGCCGGGGCCTGCGTGATGTCGCCGTCGCTGCGCGGGCTCGAACGGCTCGACGATCCGGCGGAGGTCGAGCCCATCTGTGGGATGCCGGTGATCTGGGAGGGACTCGGCCTTGTCGACTACGCGATCGTGCCGCACTTCCGCTCGCCCGGCTACGGGAGCGAGGAGGAAGCCCTGATCGAGGAGGCCGCCGAGCGCTACCGACTGTCCGGCACCGCGTACCGGACCCTGTCCGACGACGACGCGCTCGTCATCGACGGCCGGACATAGGCGAGCGTAGCGACCGGACCCGCGGGCCCGGTCGCTACGCTCAGCACGTCAGCCGAATGCGGCGATCCGGCCGGCAGGCACATGGACGGGCAGCAGGGCGGGACGTCGCACCGTCTTGAGGCGGCGGCGCGAGACCTCATCCGCCCCATCGAGCAGGGCGTCGACGAGAAGCTCCGGATCCCGGCGCCACGCCGAACCGATGAACTCCACCGCGTCGTCGGTGAACAAACCCGAATCGGTCAGGGCGTCGCGCCACTCGGCGAACTCTCCCCCTCGTACCAGGTCGATCGCGCAGGCGTCGACCTCGCCGCCGTCGAACTCGTACGACAGCACGGCACTAACCAGCTCTTTGGTGTGGGATCCCAGGTCTCTCATCGTGTCGGTCCCTTCGTCAATACTGACGGCAAATTCGCTGTAACACTGTGTGGTTCTTCAGCGATAACCCACGCTATCGCCGATTTGGCGCATTGAACCTCTGGCTCGCCAACGATCCGGTAACAGAGTTACTCACGTGACGCATGTGACTCATGTGACTCACTACCCGACCGCCATCCGCACCGACGACGCTTCGTCGCGGAGCGCCTTGCAACGATCGCGGGTCGCCGAGTCCACCCCGTCGAGCAATGCATCGACCAGCAACTCGGGATCTCGCGACCAGACCGACCCGATGGTGTCGACCACCGACGGCGCAAACATCCCGGAGGACTCGACGGCGCCGAGGAACTCGCCGAACTCGCCCGACCGGATGGCGTCGATCACCACCGCATCGACCACGGAGTGGTCCTCGAACTCGTAGGCGAAGATCGCGCGAATGATTCCGTCGACTCCACTGGGCAGTCCGCTCATCGCCCATCCCTTCCCATGACTCCGAGCGCATCGAGCGCTCCGAGCAACTCCCGAACATCGGGATCCGCATCCTCGTGTAACGCATTCGCGCTACGGAGCGATAGGGGGAACTTAGCCCAGTGGGCGGGGAAATTGGGTTGCTAGCAGGACAACGTTGGGTTACGAACCCACAACTCAGGCGCGGTGGGATCGTTGCGGCGTTATAAGCCCAGCGACGCGGTCAGCTGCGGCAGCGACTTGCGCAGATCTTCCTGCCAGTAGCCCCAGGAGTGGGTCCCGCTCGGCCGGAGGTCGACGGTCGCCGGAATGTTGAGCTCGCGAAGCCGGTCGGCCAGCTGGCGGGTGCACAGGTTGGTGGCGGCCTCGATGGCTCCGCCGATCGCGACCTGATCGGCCAACGGCGGCGACTTCGGCCTGCGCGGCGCGTTGGGATCCTCGTGCGTGCCGGGCAGCCCATTGCCGGTCGAGAGGTAGATGGACAGGCCCCGAAGCTTCTCGGCGTTCAGATACGGGTCGTGATCGCGCCAGGCAGGACCGTCATACGGGCCCCACATGTTGGTGGCGTCCGCGCCGCCCATGATCTCGACGACCGTGCGGATGTAGGCCTGCCCGAGCGGGTCGCTCGTGCGGGCGCAGCCGCTGTAGGAGGCGACGCCCTGGTAGAGACCGGGCGCCTGGATCGCCAGGTCGAGGACCGAACCCGCCGACATCGACAGCCCGCCGATCGAGTTGACCCCGTTGGTGCCGAGCGTCTTGTCGATCACCGGCGGCAGTTCCTTGGTGAGGAAGGTCTGCCACATCTCCGGACGACCCAGCTTCGGGTCCTCGCGCTGCCAGTCGGTGTAATAGCTGTAGATGCCCTGCGCGGGGATCACGACGTTGACGTTCTTGTCCGCGAACAGGTCGACGATGTCCGTCTGGTTCTTCCAGTCGGCACCGTCCTCGCCGCCGCCGGCGCCGTTGAGCAGGTACAGGGTGGGTCGGGGCTCGCTGGTGTCCGCGGGCCTGAGCACCTGCAGCGGGATCGTCCGGCGCATCGAGGGCGAGTAGACATACACGCCCCATTGACGATCGGTGCGCTTGATGATCTTCTCCACGGTCGCGGACCCGTCGGCCTGCGCCGCCGGAGCCGCGGTTGCGGGGGCGACCGCGAAAGGGGAAACCGCCATCAGAGCGGCGGTCAACAGCATCGCGGCAAGGGTTCGTGCACGCACCGGCAGCTCCCACTTTCGCTCGACAACGACGGCCACAGTAGTTGGACCGGACCAACCGGACGCCTGTCCACCAAATTGAGTGATGCACGTCACTTTTTGCGATGGATGCCACGGGTCATGCCGAGTTCCGGTGTCCTAGACTCCGGCCGGGGGCTGTCTGAACAATCGACCAGGAACGCCGGTGTGACCGGGATCGTCGGACCTTGTCTGGTCACACGCAACCGACCAATCAGATGCGGGGGAATCGAACGAATGCATGGAACGTCTGACGCCGCGCCGAAACGTGCCGCCCCGAGGCTGATCTCCGTCGTCGTCCCGGTCCACAACGGCCTGCCGCTGCTCGACGAGCAACTCGACGCTCTCGCCGCCCAGGACTACCTCGGCCAGTTCGAGGTCGTGGTCAGCGACAACCGGTCGACCGACGGGCTTCGTCAGCACCTGGCCGCGCACCCGCGGGCCGATCGGCTCGCGCTCCGGTGCGTCGACTCGTTCGGCGCCGCGGGCCGATCACACGCCTGCAACGTCGGTGCCGCCGCCGCGCGGGGCGAGTTCGTCGCCTTCTGCGACGCGGACGACGCGGTGCGCCCCGGATGGCTGACCGCGCTGGCGCACGCCGCCCAGGACTTCGATGCCGTCGGCGGCGCCGTCGAGACCCGGACCCTCAACACCCCGGCCGTCGCGTCCTGGCGCTCCCTGCCCACCCCCGAGGAGCGATTCGAGGACGCCGAGTACCTGCCGTATGCGATCGGATGCAACTTCGGGGTGTGGCGCTCGGCGTTCGACACCGTCGGCGGATTCGACGAGTCCCTCGTCGGCGGCGGCGAGGACGCAGCGCTGTCCTGGTCGCTGCAGCTCGCCGGATTCACCCTCGGCCACAGCCCGGAGGCAGTGGTGTCCTACCGGTTCCGCGATTCCCGCCGCGAAACCTGGCGCCAGATGCTGAATTACGGTCGCGGCTCCGTGCAGCTCTACCTCCGCTTCCGCGACCACGGACTCCCCCGTTCGTCCGTCCGCGACTCGGCACTGAGCTGGATCGGCGTGCTCGCGCTCAACCCGCTGCTCCCTCGGGTCGGCGCCGTCCCGCCGCGCGGGATGTGGATCGCGCAGACAGCCTTTCTGACCGGACGGCTTCGAGAGAGCGCGCGACGGCGGGTGCTCTACCTGTGAGGCGGAGGTATTCATCGATGACGTCAGACCACAGCCGAACGCCGGGAGCCTCCTGATGCACAGCGCATTGGACCAGATTCAGTCCTCGACCACCGCGATACTGACCGACCTCGTGGAGGCTGGTCCGAGCGCCGCGCTCCTCGACTACCCCGACTACGTCAACTCCGGCGATTCAATGATCTACGCCGGACAGCTGACGTACCTGCGCGCGCTTGGACTTCGCGTCGACTATGTCTGCACGACCACCAGCTACGACCGCACCGCCCTCGAGTCCGCGACGTCGCCGAGCGCGACGGTCTTCCTCCAGGGTGGCGGCAACTTCGGGGACCGCTGGCCGCTGCACCAGAAATTCCGCGAGCGGGTCATCCAGGAACTACCGCACCGCAAGATCGTGCAGCTCCCGCAGTCCATCGACTTCGAGTCGCCCGGCAGCCTGTGCGAGGCCCAGGAGGTCTACCGCCGGCACCCCGACCTGACGATCCTGATCCGCGACCGGCCCGGCGCTGCACTCACCGCGGACCTGTTTCCCGACAACAGGGTCGAGTTCTGCCCCGACCTGGCCTTCGGCCTCGGCCCCCTCGCGGCCACCCGGGAGGCGACCCACGACGTGCTCCTGCTGAAGCGGTCGGACAAGGAGTCGACCAGCGCCGCCGAGGACTTTCGGCTGACGAATCGCAGTGTCCACCAGACGGACTGGCACCTGGCCGGTTTCAGCGGATGGAAATGGACGCGAATGCTGCAGGCCGAGAACCTCCTCGCCCTCAACCCCGCGATCCGCACGTCCAGCTACCCCATGCGCAGGCGCTTCTACGATTCGCGGATCGAGACCAACATCGGCGCGGCGGTCTCCATCCTCTCGCGCGGCCGGGTCGTCGTGACCGACCGCCTGCACGCCGCGGTCCTCGCGAGCCTGATGGGCAAGCCTGTGGTCATGACTGACAACGTCACCAAGAAGGTGTCCGCGATCTACGCCGACTACCTCCGCACCATGCCCGAGACGCACCTGGTGTCCGACTTCACCGAGGCCGGAGCCGTCGCCGAGTCCCTGCTCGCGCACTGAATCCGTGTCCATCACGCCGATCGGAGTGTCACCCGTGTCCAACGCAGCAGATCAGGACTCGCACCCCGCCCCGACGCGGGTGTCGGTGGTCATCGCCGCGCTGAACGTCGTCGACGTGATCGATGTGCAGCTGACGGCGCTCGCGGAGCAGGAGTACGACGGCGACCTCGAGGTGGTCGTCGGCGACAACGGCTCCACCGACGGCCTGCGCGCCCACCTCGAGGGTCATCCCCTGCGCGAGCAGCTCGGCCTGCGGTGGGTCGACGCGTCCGGTGCCAGGGGCGTCAGCCACGCCCGCAACGTCGGGGTCGCCGCCGCCACAGGCGATTTCATCGCGTTCTGCGACGCCGACGATCGCGTAGACAGGCTATGGCTGAGCATTCTGACCGAGGCGGCCCGCCAGTACGACGCCGTGGGCGGGGGCCTCGACGCCGCGGCCCTGAGCAGCCCCCGCGCGGTGTCCTGGCGGCCGCTCTCGGACATCGAGAAGCAGCCGTCGTCAGCGAACGCGAGCCTGCCCTGGGTCGGCGGCGGAAACATGGGGATCTGGCGATCGGTCTTCCAGGAGGTCGGGGGTTGGGACGAGACGTACCTGTACGCCCTCGAGGACATGGAGTTCAGCTGGCGGCTGCAGCTTGCCGGCTTCAGCCTCGGCTGGCGCCCGAAGGCACTGATCTCCTACCGGCTGCGTGACGACCTCCGATCGCTGTGGCGGCAGTCGCTGAACTACGGTCGCGGCGAGGTGCGCCTCTACCGCGACTACCGCGGCCGCTGCATGACCGGTCGACCGGTCCCCTACCTGATCCTGCTCATCGTCCTCATTATCATCCGCAACCCGCTGCTCCCGACGTTCCTGACCCGGCTGCCGCGGGGCCAGTGGCTCTGGCACGTCAGCGCCCTGGTGGGACGAATCCGGGGCAGCCTGGAGTACAAGGTCTTCTACGTCTGACTATGGGTAGAACACCTTGTGCCGGAGGCTGCCTCGGACCCGTCCGGCGATGATGCCCGCGTGGAAAGCCCACTTGCCGCGGTGCGCCCGCGACCAATTTCCCGGAAAGATCGGGCACCGCAGCACAACCCACAGTGAGTGCACCCCCCAGTGCAGGATCGGGCGGCGCTTGGCACCCTCTGCCCGATACCTGCTCGCCAGCTGCGCCTCGCCATCCTGGTACGCCAGCGACTGCCGCCAGGTGCCCTTGATGTCCGGGCGGAAACGGTAGGCCACCAACGCTTCCGGGCTGTAGCCGAGGGTGTGGCCACGCAGCTGCGCGCGCCAGCAGATGTCGATGTCCTCGCACGAGGCGAACTCCGAGTCCCACCCGTCGACGTCGTCGAAGGCCTCGCGCCACATACCGACGTTGCACCCGGAGGCAAACGGCAGGAACTCCGCACAGACGGGGAGCGCGTCGACGCTCGACACGTCCCGCCACTGCGCGACATCGGGCGCGTTCAGCGCCGTCTGGTCCAGCCGCCCGCCCACCAGATCGAACGACTCGGCCGCGTGGGTGAGGGCGGTCAGCCAGCCCGGGTACACCCGGTCGTCGTGATCGGTGAAGGCGATGAACTCGTACCGCCCGCTCCGGCCGCCGATGGTGCGGGCGTGCGCGGCGCCGGGCCGGTCGGAGGAGTCGACCCAGGTGAGCGCGAGACGCTCACGCGCGGGATGGTTTTCGAGATGGTCCCGGAGCGCGGAGCTGCCCTGGTTGTCGCTGACGATCACCTCGAAGGGGCCCTCGTAGGTCTGCGCGGCGAGCGCCTCGAGCTGCACGTCGAGCTCCGGCAGCGGGTCGTGGGCGGCGATCACCACGGTGACGCCGTTGGGCGCGCCGCGCCGCAGGTCCACCGAATTCCTCATGTGCGGCCCGCTCACAGGTAGAGGTGCCGGTACTGTCGGCTGCCCCGCAGCCGCCCGGTCACCGCGCCCGCCACCCACATGAACTGCCCGCGCCGCGCGCTCGACCAGTTCCACGGCAGCACCGGCAGCCAGAGCAGCAGCCAGCCGGCATAGCCGATCAGGATCAACGGGTTACTCCCCCGCGCGCCGTGCGCGGCGTACTGCTTCGACAGCCGCGCCTCGGCCACGTTGTAGCTCACGGCCTGGTCGAACATCTCGCCCATTGTCGTCCGGTAGCGGTACGCGACGAGCGCCTTCTGGTTGTAGCCGAGGGTGTGTCCGGCGAGCTGGGCCCGCCAACAGATGTCGACGTCGCTGCCCGCGGTGGGGTACGTGTCGTCCCAGCCGCCGATCTCGTCGAACACCGAACGCCAGATGCCCATGTTCGCGCCGAACGTGATGGGCAGGAAGTGCGCGAGCACCGGCAGCTTGTCCGCCGGGGGCAGCGCCCGCCACTGCGCGACGTCGGGAGCGTTGAGCGTGTCCCGCTCGAGCAGTCCCCCGACCATGCCGTGATTCGCGGCGGTGTCGGCCATCGCCGACAGCCAGCTGGGGTACACCGCGTCGTCCTGGTCGCAGTAGGCGATGAACTCCATCGTCGACGCCCGCGATCCGACGTTGCGCGCGTGTGAGGTCCCCGCGAGCTCCGAGGAGTCCACGCATCGCAGTCGCAGCCGGTCTCGGAGCGGGTGCGTCTCGATGTGTTCGCGCAGGCCTGCCTCGCCGAAGTTGTCGCTGATGATCACCTCGAACTCGCCGTCGAAGTCCTGCGCGGCGAGCGCCTCGAGTTGGGTGTCGATCTCCGGCAACGCCTTATACGCGGCGATCACCACGGAGATGCTCGACGGTCGGCCGAAGTCCCTGGTCACCGGTTCCGCCGCGGCGCCCCGCTGCCTTGATCGTCTCATGTAGTCCCCCTCGTACCCTCGCTCACGGTCCGCAGAATCTCCGTGTATTCCTTCACGATCAGCTCCCCCGCCGCTGTGTCGAACAGATCGGTCGAATACAGCGCCCCACCGGTGATGCCCGCGGGCGAGCCGTCGTCATCGTAGTGATCGTTGAGGCTGAACTCGATGTCGTGCTTGGCCACCTCGGTGACGAACGGGTGCCCCTCGATCCGCAGCCCGCCCAGGTCCACGTCGATGCCGCCGCCGCCGGGCTGCAGGATCAGCTGCACCTTGAACAGTCGCTCCCGCGTCCCGAGCGCCGCCTGCAGTCGGGTGTTCGAGACGTCCGGGTGCGCGAAGGCGCCCAGCGCGATGTCCCGCACCCGAGCCACCACATCGGCGAACGGCTCGCCCTCCAGAGCGGTCACCGGCATCAGCACGTCGTCGGAGAAGTTTCCGACGACCTCGGCCAGCGCGGCCTCGTCGCGGCCCGCGATCGAGGTGGCCAGCGTGATGTCCGGGACCGACGCGAGGTCGCTGACCAGCACCGCGAACGCGGCCTGCATCACCATGAACAGGGAGGCCCGGCACTCGTGCGCGAGCGCGAGCAACGCCGCGTGGGTGGCCGCGTCGATCGCCACGGGCTCGGTGGCGCCCGCGCTCGTCCGCTTCGCCCGCCCGGCTCCCGCGAGCTCGAGGCGCCCGGTCCGGCCCTCCAGCGCGCGGAGCCAGTACTGCAGCTGGCGGTGCGCCTCGCTGCCGGGGTCCTCGAAGTCGCCCAGCACCTCGTGCTTCCACATCGTGTAGTCGCCGTACTGAACCTCCAGCGGCGTCCACTGGGGTTCGACGCCCGTCACGCGCGCGGCGTAGGCGATCATCACGTCGCGGGTCAGCACGCCCATGCTGGCGCCGTCGGCGGCGATGTGGTGCACGACGATCGCGAGCACGTGGTCGTCCTCGCCGAGCGCGAACAGCCGCATCCGCAGCGGCAATTCGCGGGTGACGTCGTAGTCGGCCCACAGGTAGCGCTGCACCTGCTCGTCGAGCCCGGCCGCCGACACCTCGACCCGACTCAGCTGCGGGACGGCGTCCTCCGCGGGCACCAGCACCTGCACCGGTCCCGTCGGGGAGTCCGGGTACACGGTGCGTAGCGCCTCGTGCCTGGTCACCACGTCGGCCGCGGCGGCGCGCAGGATCGCGACGTCGAGCGGTCCGCGAATCCGCAGCGCGACCGGGATGTTCCAGTCCCCGTTGCGGGTTTCGTGGTTCGCGACCCAGATCCGTTCCTGCGCGGGTGCGAGCGGGATCGGCGCGGGCCGCTGCCGGGCGCCGAGCCGGGGCCGGTTCGGGTCGTGCGCGTCCACCCGGCGGGCCAGCGCCGCCACCGTCGGATCCTCGAAGAACTCGCGGACGCTGACCGTGGTGTCGAAGACCTCGCCCATCCGCGCGGTCACCCTCGTGGCGAGCAGCGAGTTGCCCCCGACGTCGAAGAAGTTGTCCTCGGCGCCGATCCGCGGTCGGTCCAGCAGGTCCGCGAAGATGCCCGCAACGATCTGCTCGGTGGGCGTCGACGGCGCGCGGAAGACGCTGGAGCTGAGGAACTCCGGCTCGGGCAGCGCCTTCCGATCGAGCTTGCCGTTCACATTGAGCGGCAGCTCGCCCAGGAACACGACCACCGACGGCACCATGTAGCTGGGCACCCGCTCGCCCGCGAAGGCCAGCAGGGATTCCGCGGTCGGCGCCGCGCCCTCGGCAGGCACCGCGTACGCCACCAGGTTCTCGGCACCGTGCGGGCCGCGGTGCACCAGGACCACGGAGGCGTCGACCGCCGGATGGGCGGTCAGCGCCGACTCGATCTCGCCGAGCTCGATCCGGAACCCGCGCAGCTTCACCTGGAAGTCGCTGCGGCCGACGTAGTCGAGCACGCCGTTCTCGCGGCCGAGCCAGCGCACCACGTCGCCGGTGCGGTACATCCGGGAACCGTCCGGGCCGAACGGGTTCGCCACGAAACGGTCCGCGGTCAGGTCCGCGCGGCCGGCGTACCCAAGTGCGAGCTGTGCGCCCGCGATGTACAGCTCGCCGGGCACCCCGACCGGCACCGGGTGCAGCCGCGTGTCGAGCACGTACACCTGGGTGTTCCACTCGGGCACGCCGATCGGCACGGTGCGCTCGTCCTCGGGCCCGCAGCGGTGGTGCGTCACGCTCACCGCGGCCTCGGTGGGTCCGTAGAGGTTGAACACCGGCGCGTCGCTGAACTCGGCGAACCGGCGCACCGTCTCGGCGGGCAGCGCCTCTCCGATGCAGATCACCTGACGCAGCGACGCGATCGGCTCCGAGCCCGCCGACGCCAGGAACGCGGTCAGCAGCGACGGCACGAAATGCATGGTGGTGACGCGGTTCTCGCGCATGAGCCGGGCGAGGTACTCGGGGTCCTGCTCGCCGCCGGGCTTCGCGATCACCAGCCGGGCACCGGCGGTGAGCGCCCACCAGAACTCCCACACCGACAGGTCGAAGGTGGCAGCGGTCTTCAGCATCACCGCGTCGCCGCCGTCGAGCCGGTACTCGGACTGCTTCCACAGCAACTGGTGCGCGATCGCCCGGTGCGGCACCGCGACGCCCTTGGGACGACCGGTCGATCCGGACGTGTAGATCACGTACGCGGTGTTCTCCGGCCGCAGCGGGGCGATCCGGTCCGCGTCCGTGATCGGCGCTGCGCTTTCATCGAGGTCGCTGTGGTCGCCGAGGTCACCGCCGAGCGTGTCGACGAGCAACAGCTCCGCGCCCGCGGGCGGTGTGACGGCGACCCCGGTCGTGGACAGCAGCACCACCGGCTGCGCCGAGTCGAGCACGTAGGCGGTGCGGTCGGCCGGGTGGTCCGGGTCGATCGGCACGTAGACGCCGCCCGCCTTGGTCACCGCGTACATCGCGACCAGCAGCTCCACCGACCGCCTGATCGCCAGTGCCACGCGCGTTTCCGGCCCGACGCCGCGGGCGATGAGCTCCCGGGCCAGCCGGTTGGCGCGCGCGTCGAACTGCGCGTAGGTCTGCTCCGCACCCTCGAACACCGTCGCGATCGCGTCCGGTGTCCGGCGCACCTGCGCGTCGAACAACTCGGCGAGGGTGGTCTCGGGCACCGGGTGGGCGGTCTCGTTCCACGCCGACACCAGCTCCCCGCGGCGGCTGTCGTCGAGGATCGGGATGTCGCCGACGACGGCGGCCCCGTCGGCCACCACCGTCCGCAGGATCCGCTCGAATCGGGCCGCGAACTGCGCCACGGTGTCCCGGTCGAACAGGTCGGTGGCGTAGGTGAAGGACGCGGCGATCTCGGCCGGGTCCCCGGTCTCGTCGTGCCGATCCACGAGCGTCAGGTGCAGGTCGAACTTCGCGGGCTCGAATCCGGCGTCCAGCACCCCGATCTCGAGGTCCGGCAGGGCGAACCGGTTGCGCTCGAGGTTGTGGAAGGACAGCGCCACCTGGAACAGCGGGTGCCTGGCGGTCGACCGGGTGGGGTTGAGCACCTCGACGAGCCGCTCGAACGGCACGTCCGCGTGGCCGAACGCGGCCAGGTCGTTCGCGCGCACCAGGTCGAGCACCTCGGCGAACCGCTGCTCCGGGCTGACCCGGGTGCGCAGCACGAGGGTGTTGACGAACATGCCGACCAGGTCGTCGAGCGCCTCCTCGCCGCGGCCGGCGATCGGCGAGCCGATCGCGATGTCCGACTCGCCCGTCAGTCTGCTCAGCAGCACCGCGAGGGCGGCGTGCATGACCATGAACAGGGTGGAGTCCTGCCCGCGGGCGAGATCCAGTAGCGCCCGGTGCATCCGGGCGTCCAGGGTGAAGGCGTAGGTGTCGCCGCGGTAGGACTGCTCGGCAGGCCGGGGCCGGTCGGCGGGCAGGTCGAGCTGCTCGGGCAGGCCAGCCAGCTCGGCGGTCCAGTAGGCCACCTGACGCGCCGCCACCGAATCCGGGTCCTGCTCGTCGCCGAGCGCCGCCCGCTGCCAGAGGCTGTAGTCGGCGTACTGCACCTCGAGCGGCGACCACGACGGCTGCGCCCCATGCAGGTGCGCCGAGTAGGCGACCATCACGTCCCGCGCCAGCGGACCCATCGAGAAGCCGTCCGCCGAGATGTGGTGCACCACCAGCGCGAGCACGTGCTCGGTGTCGCTCACCCGGAACAGCCGCACGTGCAGCGGAATCTGGGTGGTGACATCGAAACCGGTGGAGGCGAGCTCGATCACCCGTGCCAGCACCTCGTCCTCGCCGACCGGGATCGGCGCCAGCTCGGGGACCGCCTGTTCGACGGGCAGGATCACCTGGCACGGACCGGAATCGCCGTCCGGGTACACGGTGCGCAGCGACTCGTGCCGCTCGATCGCGTCGGCCACCGCGGCGCGCAGCGCCGCCGCGTCGAGACGGCCGGACAGCCGCAGCGCGAGCGGGATGTTGTTCACCGCGGAGGCGGTGTCGAAGCGGTTGAGGAACCACATCCGCTGCTGCGCAAGCGACAGCGGAATCCGCTGCGGCCGGTCCATCTTCGCCAGCGCGATGCGGCCGGTCTCGCGGGTCGCGGACTCGGCGCGCACGGCCAGTTCCGCCACCGTCGGGTGCTCGAACACCGCGCGGATCGCGAGCGAGGTGCCCAGCGCGGAGTTCACCCGGGCCACCAGCCGGGTGGCCAGCAGCGAGTTGCCACCGAGCTCGAAGAAGCTGTCGTCCACCGACACCCGCTCGGCGCCGAGCAGGTCGGCGTAGACGTCGGCGATGGCCGCCTCGATCGGGTTGGTGGGGCCTCGGAACTCCCTGTCGGTCACGAACTCCGGCACCGGCAGCGCGCGCCGGTCCAGCTTGCCGGTCGCATTGATCGGCAGCGCGTCCAGCACCATGACCGCCGACGGCACCATGTAGGCGGGCAGTGCCTCGCCCACCGCGGCGCGCAGCTCCTGCGGGTCCAGCGCGGCGCCCGCCTCGGCCACCACATACCCGACCAGGTTCTCCCCGGTGTGCGGGTCGCGGTGCAGCGCGACAACCGATTGCGCGACGCCGTCGCGGCCGACCAGCGCCGCCTCGATCTCGCCGAGCTCGATGCGCAGGCCGCGCAGCTGGACCTGGGTGTCGCCGCGGCCGACGAAATCCAGTGCCCCGTCGCGGGTCCGGCGGACCAGGTCGCCGGTGCGGTACATCCGCTCGCCGTCGCCGTACGGGTTCGCGACGAAACTCGACGCCGTCAGCGCGCCGCGACGGTGGTAGCCGCGGGCGAGGCCCGGCCCGGACAGGTACAGCTCGCCGACGACGCCCGCCGGGACGGGACGCAGTCGCCGGTCGAGCACGACGGCGCCTGCACCCTCGAGCGGCGTGCCGATGGTGATCCGGTTGCCCTCGCGCAGCGGTTCCGTCACGGTGATGACGATGGTGCTCTCGGTGGGGCCGTAGCTGTTGAAGAAGCTGCGGCCGGGCGCGAACCGGGCCACCAGCTCGGGTGGGCAGACGTCGCCGCCGACCATCACCGAGCGCAGGTCCTCGAGACCGTCCGCGTCGACGGTGCCGAGCGCGGCGGGCGCGGTCAGGATGTGGCTGACCCGCTCGGAGCGCAGCAGTGCCGCCAGCTCGCCGCCACCGATGACCCCGGGCGCCGCGATGACCATGGTCGCGCCCGCGCTGAAGCCGACCAGCATCTCGAACACCGACGCGTCGAAGCTCGACGACGAGAACCGCAGCACCCGAGACGAACTCGTCACGGCCAGCTCGGTGCGCACGTCCGCGCAGAAGGCGGCCAGGCCGGTGTGGGTGACCACGACGCCCTTCGGGACGCCGGTGGATCCGGACGTGTAGATCATGTACGCGGCGCCGCTCGGGTCGATCGGCGCGGCCAGCTCGGCGACCGTCACCGGCCCCGCGGGCAGCGCGGCCCGCTCGCGAGTGAGTTCGTCGTCGTCGAGCGCCAGCCATTCGACGGTACCGGGCAGTCGATCGCGCTCGCCCGCGACGGTCAGGCCGAGGACGGCGCCCGAGTCGGTGAGCATGTGCCGGACCCGCTCCGCGGGCAGCGCCGGGTCGATCGGGACGAAGGCCGCCCCGGCCTTCGCGACCGCCCACAGGGCGAGCACGGATTCGATGGACCGCGCGAAGGAGGTGGCCACGAACGACTCCGGGCCGATGCCCCGGCCGAGCAGCACCCGCGCCAGGCGGTTGGATTCGGCGTCCAGGTCCGCGTACGACATCTCGATCCCGGCGCAGCGCAGCGCCACGCCGTCGGGATCGACGGCCGCGCCCGCCGCGAGGATCTGCGGCAGCGTCCGCACCCGCGGCGCGGGCAGCGCCGGCCCGGCCTGCGCGGCGAGCCGCTCGGCCTCGTCGAGCACCTCGATGTCGCCGACCACGGCCGAGGGGTCCGCCGCCACGGCCTCGAGCACGCGCAGCAGCCGACGGGCGAACGCGTCCACGGTGTCCCGGTCGAACAGGTCCGCGGCGTAGGTCACCGAGGCGGCCATGCCGTCGCCGGACCCGAGCTCGCGGAAGGTGAGCTCCAGGTCGAACTTCGCGACGTCGACGCCCGGGTCGAGCGCCGCCACCTGCAGGCCCGGCAGCTCCAGCGAGGCGACGCCCTGGTTCTGCAGCGACAGCCCCACCTGGAACAGCGGCGAGTGCGCCTGCGAGCGCGGCGGATTCGCCGCGTCCACGACCTGCTCGAACGGCACGTCGGCGTGACCGTACGCGGCCAGGTCCGTGCTCCTGGTGGACGCCAGCAGGTCCGCGAAGCCGGTACCCGGCTCGACCTGGGTGCGCAACACCAGGGTGTTGACGAACATGCCGACCACGTCGTCGAGCGCCTGCTCGCCGCGGCCCGCGATCGGGGTGCCCACCGAGATGTCGGAGGTCCCGCTGAGCCGGGCCAGCAGCACCGACAGCGCCGCGTGGAGCACCATGAACAGGGTGGCATTGTGCTCTCGCGCAAGCGCGTTCAGTGCCGAGGTCAGCTCCGCGCCGATCTCGAGGTCGGCGCGGGCGCCGCGGAACGACGCGATCACCGGCCTGGGCCGATCGGTCGGCAGCTCGAGCACGCCGGGTGTGCCCGCGAGCTGACCGCGCCAGTAGGCGAGCTGGCGGGCGGCCACGGACAGCGGGTCTGTCTCGTCGCCGAGCACCCGCCGCTGCCAGAGCGCGAAGTCGGCGTACTGCACGGCCAGTGGTCGCCAGGACGGCTCCTCGCCGAGGGTCCGCGCGGAGTACGCGAGCATCAGGTCGCGGGCCAGCGGCACCGTCGACGCCCCGTCGCCGCTGATGTGGTGCACCACCAGTACGAGCACATGTTCCCGGTCGTCGAGCCGGAACAGGCCGCCGCGCACGGGAACCGCGGCGGTGACGTCGAAGCCCCGCGACAGCAGCGTCACCATGGCGGTGCGCAGCTCGTCCTCCCCGTCCACCGGGACGGGGGTCAGGTCGAGGTCGACCTGTGCGGCGGGCACGATCACCTGGTGCGGGCCCGCGTCGGCGGCCGGGAACACCGTGCGCAGCGACTCGTGCCGCTCGATCACGTCGCGCACCGCGGCAGCCAGCGCCGCCGCGTCCAGGGCGCCGGTCAGCCGGACGGCCAGCGGGATGTTGTAGGCCGGGGACTGCGGGTCGAACTGGTTGAGGAACCACATCCGCTGCTGCGCGGCGGACAGCGGCACCCACGCGGGGCGCGCCTGCGCGACCAGCTCCGGGCGGACGATCTCGCGCTGCGCGCCGTCGAGCGCGGCGGCCAGCGCCGCGACGGTGGTGGCCTCGAACAGCTCACGCACACCCAGCCCGGTACCCGCGATCGCGTTGATCCGGGCCATCGCCCTGGTCGCGCTGAGCGAGTTGCCGCCGATGGCGAAGAAGTCGTCCTCCGCGCCGACCCGTTCGAGACCGAGCACCTCGGCGAACACGTCGGCGACCGACGTCTCGGTGCGGGTTCGGGGCGCGACGAACTCGCGGACCGTGAACACCGGCGCGGGCAGCGCGCGGGTGTCGACCTTGCCCGCCGGTGTCAGCGGCAGCTCGCCGAGCACCGTGATCGCCGACGGCACCATGTAGACAGGCAGCAGCTCCCGCGCGTGCGCGGTCAGGGTGTCCGGGTCGGCGGTCCGCCCCGTCGTGGGCAGCACGTAGGACACCACGGACACCACGCCGTCCGCGCCGGTGTGGCCGACGGTGATCGCCGTCTGCACGCTCGCATGCGCGGCCAGCACCGCGTCGATCTCGCCGAGCTCGACCCGATGTCCGCGGACCTTCACCTGGAAGTCGGTGCGGCCCAGGTACTCCATCTCGCCCGCTGCGGTGGCGCGGACCAGGTCGCCGGTGCGGTAGAGCCGTGAGCCCGGCTCGCCGAACGGGTTCGCGACGAACCGCTCTGCGGTCAGCCCGGCCCGGCCGTGGTAGCCGCGCGCCAGTCCGACGCCCGCGACGTACAGCTCGCCCGCGACCCCGGCTGGCACCGGCTGCAGCCGCGCGTCGAGCACGACGGCATCCGTGCCCACCACGGGCGCACCGATCAGCACCGGCTGGCCTGGCTCCAGCGGGCCCTGCTGGGTGGCCACGACGGTCGACTCGGTCGGGCCGTAGGCGTTGAACATCCGGCGACCGGGCGCCCACCGCCGCACCAGCGCCTGCTCGCAGGCGTCGCCGCCGACGACCACGACGCCGATCGTCTCCAGCCCGTCCGGGTCGAGGGTGGCGAGCGCACCCGGGGTGATGAAGGCGTGCGTGACGCCGCCGGCCAGGAGCACCTCGGTCAGCTCGGCGCCGCCGTAGACGCCCACCGGCACCACGACCATCGCCGCGCCGCCGCCGACCGCCATCATCAGTTCGAGGATCGACGCGTCGAAGCTCGGCGACGCGAAATGCAGGGTGCGCGAATCCGGTCCGACGGCGTACGCCGCCCGCTGATCGGCCACGAAGGAGGCCAGGCCGAGGTGCGTGACCACCACGCCCTTGGGCGTGCCCGTCGAGCCGGACGTGTAGATCATGTACGCCGGGTGCCCGGGCCGCAGCGGCCTGAGACGGTCAGCGTCGGTGACGGGCCCGGCGGGCGCGCCCACCATCTCGGCCGCGGTGTCCTCGTCGTCGAGCGACAGCCAGATCACCGTGTCCGGCAGCTCTTCCCGGTGCGCGGACAGGGTGATGCCGATGGCCACCGCGGAATCGGCGACCATGTGCGCGATCCGCTCGGCCGGGTAGGTGGGGTCGATCGGCAGGAAGGCGGCGCCGGTCTTGGCGACCGCCCACAGCGCCAGCACCGACTCGATGGAGCGCGGGACGGACAGCGCGACATACGATTCCGGGCCGACGCCACGCGAGATCAGCAGCCGAGCCAGTCGGTTCGAGCGCTCGTCCAGCTCCCCGTAGGTGAGCTCGGCATCGCCGTGGACCAGCGCGGTGTCGCGCGGGTCGCGGACCGACTCGAGCAGCAGTTCGGGCAGGGTGCGGGTCGGGGCTGGCACCGGACCGGTGACCGGGACCAGCGCCGCGCGCTCGGCGGCGCCCAGCAGGTCGACGTCGCCGACCGGCCGGGACGGATCGGCCGTGCCGTCGCGCAGGATGGCGAGGAACCGCGACGCGAAGCCCAGGGCGGTGGCGCGGTCGAACAGGTCCCGCGCGTAGGTGAAGGCGGCGACCGCACCGGCCGGGTCGCCGCTGCCGTCGAAGTGCTCGGTCACGGTGAGCTGCAGGTCGAACTTGACGATCCCGAAATCGATCGGCTCCGCGGCGATCTGCAGTCCGGGCAGGGCGATGGCGTGTTCGCGGGCGTCCTCTAGCGCGAGCACCACCTGGAACAGCGGATGGTGCGCGGTCGAGCGGGTCGGGCTGATCACCTCGACGAGACGCTCGAAGGGCACGTCGGCGTTGCCGTACGCGGCCAGGTCGGTGGCCCGGACCTTCTCCAGCAGTGCGGCGAACGAGCGCGCCGGGTCCACCTCGGTGCGCAGCACCAGGGTGTTGACGAACATGCCGACGACATCGTCGAGGGCCTGCTCGCCGCGGCCAGCCACCGGCGTGCCGACGGCGATGTCGCCGGTGCCGCTCATCCGCGCGAGCAGCACCGCGAGGGCGGCGTGCAGCACCATGAACGGCGTCGAATTCGTGGACCGGGCAAGGGCCCTCACCGCGCCGTAGGCGGTGGCATCGAGCTCGCACTCGACGGTGCCGCCGCGGTAGGACGGCACCGCGGGGCGCCTGCGGTCGGCGGGCAGGGCAAGCACCTCCGGCACCCCGGTCAGGGCCGCGGTCCAGTAGTCGATCTGGCGGGCGGCCGCGGAGTCCGGGTCGTCCTCCGAGCCGAGCACCGCTCGCTTCCACAGCGCATAGTCCGCGTACTGCACCGGCAGCGGCTCCCATGACGGCGCCTGCCCGAGGGTGCGTGCGGAGTAGGCCTGCACCAGGTCCCGGGCAAGCGCCTGGATCGACCAGCCGTCGATGCTGATGTGGTGCACCACGACCACCAGCACGTGGTCGTCGGGGCCTGCCGCGAGCAGGGTGATCTCGAGCGGGATCTCGGCGGTGACGTCGAACCCGGACGCCACCGCGGCCCGGACCCGCTCGGCCAGCTCGTCCGCGCCGAGCGGCTCGTCGCCGCCAAGCGTGTCGAGGGCGAGCTCGTCGAGCGCCTCGGAGGTCGGCAGGATCTGCTGGTAGGGACCGGACGGCGAGTCCGGGTACACCGTCCGCAGCGACTCGTGCCGCTCGAGGATGTCCCCCACGGCCTCCGCCAGCGCGGACACCTCCAACGCGCCGGTCATCCGCAGCGCGGCCGCGACGTTGTACGCGCCGGACGCGGGATCGAACCGGTTGAGGAACCACATCCGGGACTGCGCCGGGGACAACGGGATCGGGTCCGGACGCGGCCCGGCCACCAGCTCCGGTCGTTGCACGTGCCCGGTGAGCACGTCGTCGACGACGGCGGCCAGCCCGGCGACCGTCGGCGCCTCGAACAGCTCGCGCACGCTCACCCGGGTGCCGAACTCCGCGTTGACCCGAGCCAGCAGCCGGGTCGCGACCAGCGAGTTGCCGCCGAGGTCGAAGAAGCTGTCCGCCGCACCGACGGGGTGGTCGGATTCGAGGACGCCGGCGTAGATCTCGGCCACGGCCAGCTCGGTTGGGGTGCTCGCGGCCACGAACTCGGCGGCGGCGAACTCGGGGGCTGGCAGCGCCTTGCGGTCCAGCTTGCCGCTCGGGTTCAGCGGCAGCGCGTCGAGGACCACCAGCACCGACGGCACCATGTACCGCGGCAACGCCTGCGCGACCGCCTCCAGCACTGCGGTCACGTCCAGGAGTGAACCGGCGGCGGGCACCACGTATGCGGCGAGGTAGTCCCCCGCGGGCCCGTCGCCGCGGACCACCACGACGGCCTGCGCGACGCGCTCGTCGCGCAGCAGGGCCGCCTCGATCTCGCCGAGTTCGATGCGCTGGCCGCGCAGCTTGACCTGGAAGTCGGTGCGGCCGATGTACTCCAGCTCGCCGGTCTCGGCCCAGCGCACCAGGTCGCCGGTCCGGTACATCCGGGAGCCGGTGTCGCCGAACGGGTTCGCCACGAACCGGTCGGCGGTCAGGTCGGGGCGCGCGACGTATCCGCGGGCCAGCTGGACGCCCGCGAGATAGAGCTCTCCCGCGACACCGACCGGCGCGGGCCGCAGCCCGGCGTCGAGCACGTAGGTCTGGGTGTTCCACACCGGCGCACCGATCGGCACGACCGTCTCGCCCGCCACCGTGCGGTGGTAGGTGACGTCGACGGACGCCTCGGTGGGCCCGTACAGGTTGTGCAGCTCGGCGTCGGTGCTGCCGTGCAGCGCCGCCACGGTGCCCGGCGCGAGCGCCTCACCGCTGGTGAAGATCCGGCGCAGCGTGCCGCACCGCGCGATGTCGGCGCCCATCAGGAACACCTCGAGCATCGACGGCACGAAATGCATGGTGGTGACGCCGAACTCGCGGATGGCCGTCTCGAGATAGACGGGGTCGCGGTGACCGTCCGGCTCCGCGATCACCATCCGGGCCCCGGTCTGCAACGGCCAGAACAGTTCCCACACCGAGACGTCGAAGGTCGCGGGGGTCTTCAGCAGCACCACGTCGTCGCCGCCGAGCGGGTAGCTGTCCTGCATCCACTGCAGCCGGTTGACGATCCCCCGATGCGGAACCGCGACCCCCTTGGGCCTGCCGGTCGATCCGGACGTGAAGATCACGTAGGCGGTGTTGTCGGGCCGCAGCGGCGACACCAGGTCGGCGCCGCGCACCGCGGACGCGGACAGGTCCGCAAGGTCGAGGTCCTCCACCGCGACGGTCGCGACCGACGCGGGCATCGACTCGCGGTCCGCCACGGTGCTCAGCACCAGCACCGGCGCGGCCAGCCCCGCGACGTACTCGATCCGCTCGTCCGGCTGCTCCGGGTCGATCGGCACGTAGGCGCCGCCTGCCTTGAGCACCGCGTACATCGCGATCACCATCTCCGTCGAGCGGCGCATGGCGATCCCGACCAGGGACTCCGGTCCCACTCCGGCCGCGATCAGGTACCGCGCCAACCGGTTTGCCCTGGCGTCGAACTCCGCGTAGGACAGCGCGTCGGTCCCGGACACGACGGCGTTCGCGTCGGGGGTGCGAGCCACCTGCGCGTCGAACAGGTCCACCAGGGTGGCGGGTGCGACGTCGTGGTCGGTGTCGTTCCAGCTCCGCAGCACGAGTTCACGTTCGGTGCGGCCCAGCACCTCCACGCCCGCCGCGGTGATCTCCGGGTTCTCGGCGATCGCACGGAGAACCAGCGCCAGCCGGTCCGCGAGGGTGGTGGCCGCCGCGAGGGTGAACAGGTCGGTGCGGTACCGCAGGTGCAGGTGCAGGTGCGGGTCGAGGATCGACATCAACGTCAGCGGGTAGTGCGTCGCGTCGCGACCGGTGAGCCCGGTGACGCGCATGCCCGCGATGTCGGTGTGTTCGTCGAATCCGGCCCGGTCCACGGGGTAGGACTCGAAGACGGTCAGGGTGTCGAACAGCAGACCGAGGCCGGTCTTGGCCTGGATGTCGGCGAGCCCCAGCTGGTGGTGCTCGAGCAGGGCGGTCTGCTCGTCCTGGACCAGGCGCAGCAGCTCCGCGACGGAGGTGTGCGGATCCACCCGGACGCGCACCGGGACGGTGTTGATGAACAGGCCGAGGATCTCCTCGACGCCCGGCAGCTGCGCGGGCCTGCCGGACACCGTCGCGCCGAACAGGACGTCGTCGCGGGAGAGCAAGCGGGACAACAGCAGTCCCCACGCGGTCTGGATGACGGTGTTCAACGTGACGCCGTGGCCTCGGGCCAGTTCGCCGAGCGCGTCGACCAGGTCCGCGGGCAGCTCGACGTCCACCTCGCCGGGCAGATCCAGGCCGGTCGCCGGTGCCTGCGCGGAGGCGATCAGCGTCGGCTCGGTGACCCCGTCGAGGGCGCCCGCCCAGGCGCGCGCCGACTCGTCGGCGTCCCAGTGCGTGCGCCACTCCAGGTAGTCCCGGTAGCGGCGGGCGTCGACATGGCCCGAGGCTCCGCCCGAGGTGGGCAACCCGATGTCGGCGCCGCCCGCGGCGTACCGGACCAGCAGCTCGCGCACCAGCAGCGGCATCGACCAGCCGTCGAGGATGATGTGGTGGTTGGTCAGTGCGAGTACGCAGCAGTCGGCGGCGGTGCGGATCAGCAGCATCCGCAGCAGCGGCGGCCGATCCATCGCGAACCGGGCGACCCGCTCCTCGTCGAGCAGGCGCCGGAGTTCGGCCTCGCGGGCGTCCTCGGCGAGCCCGACGAGGTCGACCTCACGGAACGGCACCTCGACCTGGTCGAGCACCAGCTGGGCGGCAATTCCGTTGTCGTCGTAGACGAAGGCGGTGCGCAGGTTCGGGTGGTGGGCCACCAGCGCGTTCGCGGCGCCGCGGAGGCGGGCCGGGTCGACGGTGCCTGCCAGGTCCATCACGAGCTGTGCGGTGTAGACGTCGATCGTGTCCGCGGCCAGGGTGGCGTGGAACAGCAGGCCGGACTGCAGCGGGGACAGCGACCACACGTCGGTCAGCGAGGGGTACCGGTGGTGCCAGCGGTCGATCTCGTGCTGGCTGACGGTCACCAGCAGCAGGTCCGACGGGGTCAGTCCGCCCGCGTCGGGCCGCTCGGCGTGCGCGGCCAGGCCCTCGAGCGCGCGGCGCCACAGCCCCGCGAACGCGCCGACCTCCTCGGCGGTCAGCAGGCCCGGCTGGAATGCGAACGACGCCTGCAGGATCGGGCCGTCGGCGCCGTCCACGACCATCGCGTTGATGTCCACGGCGACGGCCGCGGTCATCGCGAGTCCGCTGCCCGCGTTCAGGTCCGGGGCGGCCGGGTCGGGGGTGAAGCCGAGGTGCCGCAGCGCCTCGCCCAGGTGCCCGGTGCCGAGCCTGCCGAGGTAGTTGAAGCTGATCTGCGGCTCGGGCAGCGTCGCCAGTTCCGCGCCCGCCTCCGCGTCGAGGTGGCGCAGCACACCGAAACCGATGCCGCGCGAGGGCACGTCGAGCAGTTGCTCCTTGACCGCCTTGATCACGGTGCCCGCGGCGGGTCCGCCGGCCAGCACGTCGTGCAGGTCCGCGGTCGGCACCTGGAGGCGCACCGGGAAGGCGCTGGTGAACCAGCCGACCGTGCGGGACAGGTCGGCGCCGGCGACGGCCTCCTCCTCGCGGCCGTGACCCTCGAGGGTCAGCAGCACCGACGGCTCGACGATCCCGCGGTCGCGGCGCCACGCCGCCAGCGCGACGGCCAGCGCGGACAGCAGCCCGTCGTTGACGCCGCAGCCGAACGCACCGGGCAGCGTGGTGAGCAGGCTCTGCGTTGTCGCGGCGGCAAGCTCGACGTGCACCCGCTCGGCGTCCGCGACGGTGTCCCTGGCCGGGTCCAGCGCGCGGCGGCCGAGCATCGGGTCCGGCCCGTCGAGGATCTCGCGCCAGCGCGGCAGCTCCGCGGCGTGATCGCCGTCGCGAGCCGAGTCCAGCACGCCTTGCGCCCAGCGGCGCAGTGAGGTGGCCACCGGCGCCAGCTCCGGTTCCATGCCCGCACCGAGCTGGGCCGCGGCGGTTGCGAGGTCGGGCAGCAGGATCCGCCAGGACACCCCGTCGACCGCGAGGTGGTGGATCACCACGAGCAGCCGGCCCGCAGACTCCTGCGGGTCCAGCCACACGAGCTGCGCCATGATCCCGGCGGCGGGATCCAAACGACCTGCGGCGGCCGAACATTCGGCGAGAACAAGCGCGTCGAACTCCGGGCTGCCCGGCGCGGTCGCGGCCGGGACCCGGGTGATCAGCGCGTCGGCGCCAACCGTTCCGGGCGCACCGATCTCGAAGACCCATTCGCCGTCGGCGGCGCGCTGCAACCGTGAGCGCAACGCGTCGTGCCGGTCGAGGACCGCCTGCAGCGCCCGCCCGAGCCGATCGCCGTCGACCTCCTCGGGCAGGGTCAGCAGGACGGACTGGTAGAAGGCGTCGAAGTCGCCGCGGCCCAGGATCGACGCCACGATCGGGGTCAGCGCGACGGCACCGACTCCCCCGCCCTCGAGCTCGGTGAGCGCCGCCACGGGCGCAGCCGTCACCGGCACCGCGATCTTCGCGATCTCGGCAACCGTCTTGCGCTCGAACACCTCTCGCGCGGTGAAGCTCAGCCCCAGCGCGCGGGTGCGGGCGACGATCTGCATCGCGATGATGCTGTCCGCGCCGACCGCGAACACCGACTCGTCCACGCTCAGCCGGTCCAGACCGAGCGCCTCCTCGACGACGCCCGCGATGAGCCGTTCCGCCTCGGTGCTCGGGGCCCGGTACTGCTGATCGCGCGAACCGAAGACCGGTTCCGGCAGCGCCCGGCGGTCGAGCTTGCCCGCCGAGGTGAGCGGCACCCGATCGAGCGTCATCACCGCTGCCGGCACCATGTGCGCGGGCAGGAACTCCGCCAGGCGCGCGGTGACGGCGGCCGGATCGAGCTCGACGCCGGCCGCGGGCAGGACATACGACACCAATGCGGTACTGCCGCTGGCGGTCTCGTACGCGATGGTGACCGCGAAGTCGATGCCACCCGGCCCGAGCAGGGCCGCGTCGATCTCGCCGAGTTCGATCCGGAACCCGCGGATCTTGACCTGGAAGTCGGACCGGCCGACGAAGTCGAGCTGGTGGTCGTCGGTCCAGCGGACCTCGTCACCGCTGCGGTACATCCGGGAGCCGGGGGCACCGAACGGGTTGGCCACGAAGCGGTCCGCGGTCAGCTCCGGGCGGCGGTGGTAGCCGCGGGCCAGCCCGGCGCCCGCCAGATACAGCTCACCCACGACGCCGACCGGCACCGGCCGCAGCTTGCGGTCCAGGACCATCGCCTCGGCGCCCTGGATCGGGCGGCCGATGGTGATCGGCGCACTGCCGTCCAGCGGATCCCCGACCGTGATGACGATCGTGGTTTCCGTCGGTCCGTAGCTGTTGGTGAATCGGCAGACGTCCGAGAAGCGCGCGACCAGGTCGGGGGTGCAGACGTCGCCGCCGACCACCACCGCCTCGAGGTGTTCGAGGCCACGCGGGTCGACGGTGCCGAGCAGGGTCGGCGCCGACAGGATGTGGGTGACCCGCTGCTCCCGCAGCAGGTCGGCCAGCTCGTCGCCGCCGAACATCTGCTCCGGGGCCACGACCATCGTCGCCCCGGCGCTGAACGCCTGGATCATCTCGAAGATGGAGGCGTCGAAGCTGGCGGAGGAGAACCGCAGCACCCGCGAGGCGGCGGAGATCCGCAGCTCGTCGCGGGAGGCGGCGTCGAAGTCGACGAGCGCCGAATGGGTGACCAGCACGCCCTTCGGCACGCCGGTGGAGCCGGAGGTGTAGATCATGTAGGCCGTGTTGCCGACCGCGAGGGGCGCCACCCGGTCGGCGTCGGAAATTCGTGCCGCCGAACGTGACTCGCATCGGCGCCGGACGGCGGTGTCGTCGAGGACGATCCAGTCGACGAAGTCGGGCAGCAGCGAGACCTGGTCCGCGCCGGTGAGCCCGAGCAGCACGCCCGAATCGTCGAGCATGTGCCTGATCCGGTCGGCGGGCAGCTTCGGATCGATTGGGACGAACGCGGCCCCGGTTTTGGCGACCGCCCAGCACGCGACCAGCGCGTCGGCGGATCGCGAGAACGCCAGCGCGACAAAGGTCTCGGGTCCGGCGCCCGCGTCGATCAGCAGCCGGGCGAGCTGGTTCGACTTGGCGTCGAGTTCGCGGTAGCTGACCTCGGTCTCCGACGTCCAGATCGCCACGCCGTCCGGGTTGGCGGCGACGCCCGCGGTGAGCAGGTCCGGCAGCGTGCGGGCGGGCAGCGCCGCCGGGCCGCGGAAGGGCACCAGGTCGGCGTACTCGTCGGGGTGCAGCACCTCGAGGGCGGTGACGGTGGCGTCGGGCTCGGATTCGGCGAAGGCGGCGAAGAATTCGAGGAATCGCGCGTGGTGCCCGCGCAGTTCCGCAGCCGAGTACAGGTTGGGGTTGGCCTCGAAGTCGATGTGCGCGCGGCTGCCAGCGACACTCGGGTAGATGTTGACGGAGATGTCCTCGACCGGCCCGGTGGTGAGCACGTTGAGACGGCCGACCAGCTCGCCGAGCCGGATCTCGCTGTGGAACATCATGATGTTGATCGCGGGACCGAAGAAGCCGCGTCGGGCCCCGCCCGATCCGGCGTCGCGCCGGATGTCCTCGTGCCGGTAGCGCTGATGCCGCAGCGCGCCGGTCAGCTCGAGCGCGACCGCACCGATCAGATCGGCGGGGGTGGTGTCGTCGGCGACGGCCAGGCGCAGCGGCACGACGTTGGACACCATGCCGCCGGAGCGGCGGAGCTTGGCGGTGGTGCGGGCGGACACCGGCAGGCTCAGCGCGATGTCGTCCTCGCCGGTGAGCCGCGACAGGTAGGCCGCGACGGCGGCGACGGCGACCGTCGCCAGCGAGGCGCCGGGCAACCGGTCCGCGACGCGCGCCACGGCGGCCTCCGCCGTGGCAGGCAACGGACCACTGACCACCAACGACGACGCGCCGACCGGACCGGTGCGTCCGGACAGGCTGATCGCGGGCGGCAGGTCGCGCGCCCGCTCCGCCCAGTGGTCGCGGTCCTTCTCGAACCGATTGGACCCGCGGTAGGTCGCCTCCTCCGCGCTGATGTCGGGGAGCGCGCTGGCCTTGAGCGCGGCGGGCTCGCGCCCCTCGACGGCCGCGGTGTACCGCTCGGCCGTGCGGTTCATGAACGTCATCGCGCCGAAGCCGTCGAGCGCGATGTGGTGGATGCGGGAGTACCAGTAGTAGCGGTCGTCGCCGACGCGAAGGGTCACCGATTCGATCAGTCGGTCCGAGAGCAGGTCCATCGGCGTGCTGTACTCAGCGCGCATCCAGGCCTGTGCCGCGGCGTGCGGATCCTCGTCGCCGCGGAAGTCGAAATGGGACATCCGGTCCCGCAGGGAATGGTCGATCTGCTGGAACGGCTCGGCGTCCACCTCGGTGATCCGAAGCATGCCGGTGCCCATTTCGCGGGCAGCCGTCGCGCCTGCATCGGCGAGCGCCTCGATGTCGAGATCGCCGACGATCTCGACGTACTGAGCAATCGCGATCGGGACATCCCCGAGCAGATGCTGAGCAAACCAGATACCGCGCTGGGCTGCCGAAAGAGGAAACAGCTCACCCATGGAGGATGCGCGCTCCTCGGTGGAGCCATTAGCACCGTGACCCCCGACGGGTCCCCGTTCCGATGACAAAGATTCGACCCCTCAATAGTGCAACAACTTGTGCAGGTTAGGCGATCTGTGCGTCGCTGTGCGGCGTAACGAATGAACGACTGACCAACTGCGGCGACCATCGGGTTCCCTCAGGTCGACGAGATAGGGATCCGACCCCGTATCACCAGGTCAAATGGAAATTTGATTCGCATTGCAAACATTTTTGGTGCGGTTTACCCGGAATGCTCCACGCGGCGCGACGCAGGAATTAGCCCGCGATCGACCGTGCGCCAGGTACGGCAATCGCCGCCATCCTCCGTCACCCGGCGACCCGGGGCAGCGCGACCTCGGGTGATCCTCACCACCTCCCCGCGCGCCTACGCACCTGAAACCGGGTGCGTGCCCCACCCGACGGGTCCACACTGACGTGTGGGCGCTCCGCTGGCTCCGCGCTGATCCACGGGCGCTCCGCTGGCTCCGCGCTGATTCATGGGCGCTCCGCTGGCTCCGCGCCTGGGATCGACGACCGCGGGTGGATGGACAACCGAGGGAGTGCGGGCATGACCGACGGCGTTCCGCAGATACCACCGAGCGCGGTCGACGTCGACCTCTCCGCCGTCGCGGACGGCTGGGACCGGACGATGTCCGACCTCGAGACCGGAATGTGGCGGATGGAGGAGGCCCAGCCGCGGCTGCGCACGCCGATCGTCGCGGTCGATGTCCTCGATGGCCCGCCGGACTGGGACCGTCTGGTCCGGGCGCACGAGTGGGCCTCGCATATCGTGCCCCGGATCCGGATGCGGGCGGTGGAGCCGGCGTTCGGCCTCGGCAACCCGGTGTGGTCGGTGGACCCCGAGTTCGACCTCGGCTACCACCTGCGGCGGATGCGGCTGCCCGAGCCCGCCGACTTCGACCACGCCCTGCGGATCTGCAGGCACATGGGCACCGAGCCGTTCGACAAGGCCCGGCCGCCGTGGGTGGCGATGCTCATCGAGGGCCTCGACGACGGCCGCGCGGTGTACGTCGTCAAGACGCACCACAGCCTCACCGACGGCATGGGCGGCATCCGGATGATGACGCTGCTGCACAGCCGCCGGTCCGCGCCAAGCCCGAACAAGCCGGACCGGCTGCCCGCGCCGCCCGAGCACCTGTCCAACTTCGAGGCGCTGAGCCAGGACATGCTGTCGGAGGTGCGCAAGTCCCCCGGCCGGATCGCCGGGCTGATCGGCGGCGCGGCCAGGGCCGCGCTGGCCACCGTGACCGACCCGATCGGCACCGTGGGCGACGCGCTGGGGTACGCCAACTCGCTGCGTCGGATCGTCACCCCGCCCTCGGCGACGGGGTCGCCGCTGCTGCGCGGCCGCGGGCTCGGGCGCTGGTTCGGCGTGCTGGAGGTCGGCCTGCCCGAGCTCAAGGCCGCCGCCCGCGCGGCGCACGGGTCGCTCAACGACGCCTACGTCGCGGCGCTGCTCGGCGGGTTCCGCCGCTACGCCGAGGCGCACGGGCAGCAGGTCGGCGCGATCCCGATGGGCATGCCGGTGAGCATGCGGGCGGCCGCGGACGCGTCGGGCGGCAACAGGTTCGCGGCCGTCCGGTTCGCCGGGCCGGCGGCCGAGCCGGACCCGGTCGAGCGGATCAAGAAAGTGCGCGCCATCGTCCTCGGGCTGCGCGAGGAACCCGCGATCGACGCCATCGACCTGGCCGCGCCGGTCCTCAAGCGGCTGCCGAATTGGCTGCTGGCGGACTGGTACTTGTCCCAGTCCACCGGCCTTGACCTGCAGGCCAGCAACGTCGCGGGCGTCCCGGTCCCGGTGTATCTCGCGGGCGCCCGGATCGAGCGGATGTTCCCGTTCGGCCCCGCACCCGGCTGCGCGGTGATGGCCACCCTGGTCTCGCACGTCGGCACCTGCTGTATCGGCGTCAACCTCGACACCGCCGCTGTCACCGCCCCCAAGCTGTTCATGCGCTGCCTGCAGGAAAGCCTGGACGAGATTGTCGCGCTGGCCGGCCCGACCGAAGGGACGCACCGATGACGAGCACCCAACGCCCTCGGGTCTACCTCACCGAGACCATGACGGCCGCCGAGGACGGCGTGCTGCGGTCCTGGTTGGGCAAGCACCCCACCGACACCGGGCAGCCGGCAATCGCCGTGCCGATCAGCAGCGAGTCGCTCGCCGAGCTCTCCAGCCGCGAGGACGATCCGCTGCTCGCCCCGGTCCGGGTGGTCTGGTTGCCGCCCCCCTCGAACGGGCACCGGCACCCGCTCCGGGAGACGCTGTCCCCGCGCGATCCGCTGCACCCCGGCCGCGGCGCACAGCGCCGGATGCTGCGCAGCGACCCGGCGCGCTGCCAGGTGATCGAGGGCGAGCCTGCGCCGCTGAGCGACCTCAAGCGTCGGCTCGAGGAGAACGGCGGCGGCTCGCTGCCGGACTTCATCCGCAGGCAGGCGTCCCTCGCGCTGGAACGGGCGGAGCGGGCGCTGCTCGGCAACCAGTACAAGGTGTCTCGGTTCGTGGTCGACGAGATGACCGACACCGCCCGCTTCCACGCGGGCATCAGCGACCTGTCCCTGCGGCTGGGTGTGCCGCCGTCGGAGGTGGACGAGCGGGTCCGGGACGCGCTCGGCGAGATGGTCGCCGCGCAGAGCAGGCGCGCGATCGCGGTGTGGGACCGGCTGGGCCGCTACTTCTCCCGCGCCTACCGGCTCGACGTCGACACCACCCGGTTCGAGGAGCTGCGCGAGCTGAACAAGGAACACTCGCTGGTGTTCCTGCCGAGCCACCGTTCATATCTGGACCCGCTGGTGCTGCGTCCGGCGCTGCTCGCGAACGACCTGCCGCTCAACCACGTGATGGGCGGGCTGAACGTCAGCTTCTGGCCGATCGGGCCGATCAGCAGGCGCAGCGGCACCGTCTTCATCCGCCGCAAGTTCGACGGCGACGAGGTCTACAAGTGGACGCTGCGCGAGTACATGCGCTATCTGGTCACCAAGCGGTTCAACCTGGAGTGGTACATCGAGGGCGGTCGCAGCCGCACCGGGAAGCTGCGGCCGCCGCGCTTCGGGCTGCTCACCTATCTGACCAAGGCCTACCAGTCCAGTGGCGCCTCGGACGTCTACCTGGTGCCGGTCTCGCTCACCTACGACCAGCTCTACGAGGTGAGCGCGATGGCCGCCGAGGCGCACGGCGCGCCGAAGACGAAGGAGAGCCTGCGCTGGATGATCGGATACGTGCGCGCCCAGGGCAAGCGGCATGGCGTCGCGCACGTGACCGTCGGCAGGCCGCTCTCACTCGCCGAGTCGCTCGCAGGCGAGAAGGACCTGCGGCTGGCGATCCAGAAGACCGCGTTCGAGGTGTGCCACCGGATCAACGAGGTCACCCCGGTCACCGCCTCGTCGCTGGTGATGCTCGCCTTCCTCGGCATCGAGGACCGCGCGCTGACGGTTCCCGAGCTGAGCTTCATCCTCGCCCCGCTGGTGAAGTACGTGACCGACCGCTCGCTGCCGACGGCGGGCGACGTGGACCTGACGAACCCGCAGGTGATCCGGAAGGCGCTGTTCACCCATGTGGAATCCGGTGTGCTGCAGGTCTTCGACAAGGCAGGCGAGCGGGTGTACTACCTGGGCAAGGACCAGCACCTGGTGGCGGCGTTCTATCGCAACAACACCATCCACTTCCTGGTGGTCCGGGCGATCGCCGAGCTGGTGTTGCGGGCCGCGATCGAGGAGCGCTTCACCGACCCGGTCGCCGACGGCTGGGCGGAGGCCAAACGCATCCGCGATTTGCTCAAGTTCGAATTCTTCTTCAGCGACCGGGACGCCTTCGAGCGGGAGCTGCGCACCGAACTCGACCTGATCGCGCCGCGGTGGGAGGACACCCTCAGCGATCCGGAGTACGCCGAGAATCTGCTCGGGTCGGTGCGGCCCTATCTCGCACACCGGGTCCTGCAACCGTTCCTCGAGGCCTACGAGGTGGTCGCCGATCAGCTGATGAACACCCCGGTGTCGGGCAAGTTCGACGAGAAGGCCTTCACCACGGCATGTCTCGCCCTGGCGGAGCAGCGCCGGCTGCGGCAGCAGATCGCCAGCAGTGAGTCCATCTCGGGTGAACTGTTCGCCACGGCGCTGAAGCTGGCGCGCAACCGGCGACTGGTCGAGCCCGCTGACGGGGACGGCGACGGCGATCTGGCGCGGCGACGATCGGAGTTCGCCGACGAGATCCGCGCGCTCGTCGACCGGGTCCGGCACATCCGCGGCCTCGCGCAGGAGCGCCTCGACCTGCTGCAGGAGCCCGCCCCCCTCCCCGAGGAGGGGACTCGGTGACCGACGTCGACGACCTGCACCGGGCCATCGCCGCCGCCGAGCCCGGTCCGCAGACGCTCGCCGCGTTCGACCTGGACGGCACCCTGATCAGCGGCTATTCCGCGAGCGTGGTGTACCGGGATCGGCTGCGCCGCTTCGACATCAGCCTCGCCGAGCTGCTGCGGACCACGGGGGCGGCGTTCGACACCCAGTTCCGCGGCGCCGATGTCGGCGGGCTGATGCGGATCGCGATGGAGGCCCTGGCGGGGAGGATGGACGACGAGCTGCGCGAGTGGGGGCAGCGGCTGTTCCGGCAGGAGATCGCGGGGATGATCTACCCGGAGGTCCGCGGCCTGCTCGCCGCGCACCGGCGCGCCGGGCACACGATCGTGATGGCCACCTCGGCGACCCCGTATCAGGCGCAGTCGGTGGCGGCTGACCTCGACATCGCGGACGTGCTGTCCACCGAACCGGAGGTGGTGGACGGGATGCTGACCGGGGAGCTGGCGACGCCGCCGCTGTGGGGGCAGGCGAAGGCGGACGCCCTGCTCGCGTACGCCACGTCGAAGAAGGCAAGTTTGGAACGGAGTTTCGCGTATTCCAATGGCGGCGAGGATGTTCCGATGCTCGAGTCGGTGGGGCATCCGGTCGCGCTGAATCCGGATCGCAAGCTGACCGGGGTGGCCCGGCAGCAGGGCTGGCCGGTGGTGAACCTGCGCAAGCCGCAGCGCGGGGCGGATCCGCTGTCGGTGGTGCGGACCTCGACCGCGGTCGGTGCGCTGATGACGACCGCCGTGGTCGGCGGCGTGGCTGGCCTCGTGTTGGGTAGCAGGCAGAGCGCGGCGAACCTGGTCGGCACCTTCGGCCCGGAGCTGGCGCTGTCGATCTGCGGGATCACGCTGGAGATCAGCGGCAAGGACAACGCGTGGAGCGATCGTCCGGCGGTGTTCATGTTCAACCACACCAGCTCGCTGGACATGCTGATCGTCGGCGACGTGATCCGTCGCGACGTGACCGGGGTGGCGAAGAAGGAGGCGGCGCGCGATCCGCGGTTCATGCCGATCGGCGCGCTGCTGGATGTCGCGTACATCGACCGGGCGGACAGCGAGAAGGCCAAGGCCGCGCTGGCGCCCGCGGTGGACAAGCTGAAGTCGGGCATCTCGATTGCGATCGCCCCCGAGGGCACGCGGACCCCGACGCCGCGCCTGGGCAGGTTCAAGAAGGGTGGGTTCCACCTGGCGTTGCAGGCGGGGGTGCCGATCGTGCCGATCGTCATCCACAACGCGGGCGAGCTGATGTGGCGCAATTCCCTTGTCGCACATCCGGGGACGGTGTACGTGGACGTGCTCGAGCCGGTGAGGACCGAAAAGTGGACCCTGCGGACGCTGGACAAGCGGGTCGACGAGGTGCGGGCGATGTTCGAGGAGTGCCTGCATGCCGGGCACCGCTGAGCTGACTTGGCACCGGCACACCTGGGACACGCGGCAGGGCACCGCGCCGACGCCGCCCATTTCTGGGTGGTGTCGGGCGGTGCCCGGTGATTTCGCCTCTAGGCGGCGAAGGTGAATTGGTTGCGCCGGTTGTGTGCCGGCACTGGTCTTCGTTGGGTGTCGATCCATTTCGGCGGGACGAACCAGGGATGGCCGTCGTCTTTGCTGATGTATACCGTCCAGTCGCCGCGGTGGATAGTCGTGTGGTGAAAGCGGCAGAGCAGCACCAGATTTGACAGTGTGGTGGGCCCGTTGTTGGACCAGTGCTGAATATGGTGGGCCTCGGTCCAGGCGGCGGGTCGCCCGCACCCTGGGAACGCACATCCGCAGTCTCGTGCGTTGAGTGCGCGGCGGAGTCTGCGGGAGATCAGTCGGGTGGTGTGGCCCACGTCGAGGGGGTTTCCCTCGTGGTCCATCGCGATCGGCGTGATGTCGGCGTCGCAGGAAATCTGGGCGGCGAGGTCCAGGGAGATCGGTCCGAGCCAAGGCATCCAAGCCGGCCCGCGGCGTCGACCGGCGTTGTTACGGACCCGATCCCGATGCTTGGACGCGGCACCGGGGGCGGTCGCGGCGTCAGTGGTCGCGGCATCGGCCGTGGTGTCGGCTAGATCGTCAGCGTCGACGAAGACGCAGACGTTGGGGCGTTCGCCGCCTTCGGTGGGTGCCTGCCCGGAGCCGAGGAAGGAGTTGATGATGTGACTGAAGGCGTCGGCGCGGCGCTGGGCGGGGGTCCGTTGGTCCTTGCCGTGTGATCCGTCGTGGTTGTCGGCTCCGCGGCGCGGCTTCGACAGGGCGGAGAGGGCCGCCAGGAGCGCTTCGCCGGTCAGAGCGTCGAAGTGTCCCTTGACGTGGACGCGGCCGCCGAGGCTTTGGGAGGCGTAGAACTCGTTGAGTTCGGCGTTTTCCGAGTCGCGGGTCTTGTCGTCGCCGTTGAGGATCAGTTCGAGTGCCTTGGCGCGGCGGGCTAGGACGGTGGAGTCCTCGGCGCGTGCGGCGAAGAGGAGGTAGCGGGCACAGGCTTCGGAGCGGGTGTCCCTGTCGCCGAAGATGATCGACTCGACGTCGGGCTCGCCGCCGGATCCATCGTCAGCGCCGTCAACGTCGTCGGCGGCACCGTTGACGTCGTCGGCCGTACCAGTCGCGCCGGTCGCGCCGTCGGCCGTACCGTCGTCGTCGCCGCCGGCCGCGTCGGGGTCGGATCTGCCGTCGGTTTCGGTTGGGGTGCCGTTCGATTCCTCGAGGTCACCGGACTCGCCTTCCGCCTTCGCGGCGGCGTTCGGGTTGGCGGGCGCGCCGCCATCGGGCACCTTCGCGAGGAGGCCGACGATCACCCGGATCTGGTCGTAATCGACTTCTCCGGCGTCGAATTCGGCGGCCACCTTGGGGTGCTGCGCGAGTTCTCGGCCGAGTGTGACGATTCTGTTCGCCCGCCCCGGGGTCATGGTGGTTGCCCCGGCAAGCCAGTTGCCGGGCGAGGACGCCCCGACCTGTTCGGCGACGCAGCGCTGATCGATCTGATGCATCAGTCGTACCCGCAGGGCCTCGAGCTGCCGCATCCGCAGGGACAACTCGGGAACCAGGCGAAGGAGGTCGGCGTCGGCGAGTTGCCAGGCGGCCACATTCTGTGGCGCGGTGAGCATCTCGTCGAGATCCATGCCTCAAGGCTACTAGCACAAATGTTCGAAGACAAGGGTTGGGCGGCGACGTCTCGCTATCAGCGGGGATATCTCGCAACATGCGCCCACGGGGCCGACATCAAGACACACGAGAGGAAGCGACCCGCACCTCGACTCTCACAAGGCCGCGAAAAGCTGACCGCCCGCGTTCCCGCCGAACCGTCGCCGCACTGCCCCTGCCGCGCGGGAGTTGCCCCCAGCCTGGGTGCAGCAACTCGAAGTGACGCCCTCGCGCCACAAGGAGCGTTGCCACTCGCTACAGCAGATCGGCGTAGAGATACACGTTGTCCTCGTAGTCGCCGACACCGTTGTCATAGGTGAGTTCGCCGCCGCAGGTGACCACGGCCAGCCGCCGCGGGCCGGTCGGCCCGTCGAGCACGCTCTCCTCGACCCCGTCGGCCTTGGCCCGCTCGACGACCCGCGTCACCCGCCACGCGGTGGGCTTTCCAGTGTCGTCGGAGGTGTGGATGATGTCGCCGGGTTGCATGAGCGCCAGGTTGAACAGGGCGCCGTTGCCCTGGCCGACCAGGTTCACGTGTCCGGCCAGCAGGGTGGTGCCCTCGTCCGCGGCCAGTGGCGCTCCGTCGAGCCAGATGCCCACCGTCGACACGTCATTCGGCGGGGTCAGCACACCCCCCGGCACGGTCGAGACACCGATCGGCGCCGACATCCCGACCCGCGGCATCGACAGGATGCGCGGGGCCATCGCGGCGAGGTCGGGCCGGTCCGGCACCGGCGAGGGGGCCGACCCGAGCGCGGACACACTCGGCGGGTTCGGATCGACCGGCGTCGGCGCCTGCCTGGCACCCGAAAGCATCACGGCGCCCACCGCCAACACGACCAGCGCCACCACCAGCCCCGAGAGTGCCCAGATGCGGCTCGGTCGCCGTCGATGCCGTCCAATGCTCGCCATGCCCGTCCTCGTCCGATTCCCGTGCTTGTGTCCTACAAACCGAAACGCCCGGCCCGGTGACATCCGGGCCGGGCGCTTCGTCGATCTCACGTCAGGCTAGCCACCCGATCGCGGCACAGCTATCCACGCAGCCGGCGAACGGCCACCACAGCTCCGACACCGCCGACGGCCAGCAGCGCAAGCGCCAACCAGACCCCGGTCTGGGTGTTGAAACCGATACCGGCCTCGCCGCCGTCGATCGCGTGCGGACGCTCACCCTGCGGGGCGCTCGGCTTCACCGGCGCGGTCGTGGCCGGCGGAGTGGTCGGCTTCTCCGGACTGGTCGTGGCCGGCGGAGTGCTCGGCTGCACCGGAGTGGTCGGGGCAGGCGGGGTGGTCGTGGCCGGCGGGGTGCTCGGGCCGGTCGAGCCGCCGTTGCTGCCCTCGCCGCTACCCAGGTCGCTGCTACCGAGGTCACTACTGCCCAGATCGCTGCTGCCGAGGTCACTGCTACCCAGCTCGGCGCTGCCGAGACCAGCACCCAGGCTGCCCAGGCCGGCGCCGAGGCTGCCGAGGGCGCTGCCGGTACCGAGGCTACCCAGGCCGCCGAGCGACCCGAGACCGCCGAGGGAGCCGGTGCTGCCGAGCGAGCCGGTGCCCTCGTCGTCGACGAAGACGGCGTGCGCGCTGGCCTTCAGCTTGGACGAGGTGGTGTCGAAGGTCGCGAAGACCTGGCACTCACGACGGGGGTCGTCGGGGTGCTGGACATCGGCGTTGGCCTGGTTCCAGTGGATGTTCTGCACCGGCGAGGAACTGCCCGCGATGGAAAGGTCCGCCCGGCCGTCCGTGTCCGAGGTGACGCAGAGCGTGACCTCGGTACCCGCCGCACCGGAGCCCTTCACGACGATCTTGTCGCCGGTGATGACCGCGGCACCCTCGCACACCGTCACGGTCGCATTCGGCGGCAGCCTCAGGTCGAGTTCCTGGTCGTACAGGTTGGTGGTCAGGGTGAACTTCGCCGTGTCACCGACCGGGAGTTCGTCGCCGGGGGTCGGCAGGATGCGCTCGAGCTCGAGAACCGACTTCTCGTCGGGCATCGAGGCGAGGATCTCCTTCTGCTTCTCCTTGCCGATGAACTTGTCGCACAGTGTGGTGTCAACCACGCCATAGTCCGAGATGCACCAGACCGCGTCCTGCAGCGCGTTGCGATTCGCCTGCGACGAGTTGTCGGTCCAGGTCGAGGTTCCACCCTTGTCCGGGTTGGTGTTCGGCCACTCGACGCCGTTCAGCAGGAGGTAGCTGATGATCTTCTCCTGGTCGGCCGTCAGCTTCGCGTTGCCGGCCTGCGGCAGGGTCGGTCCGACCGGCTCGCCGTAGTCGTTGAGCTGCGTGCCCTCCGCGACGGGGTCTCGGGTCTCCGGCTTGAACGGCTCGCCGCTCATCGGATCGGTCCAGCCCTCAGGGGCGACGCCTCCGCAGGCGCCCTTTTCCGCGTCGGTGCAGTACATCCACTCGGCAACCGGCTGGCCGCCCACCTGGCGGACACCGCAGATCGGCGGATACTGGATGGTGATCGGGTCCTCGGGCAGGTTGCCGTACATCGGCACGACGTTGCCGGCGTTGTAGCTGTCCAACCGCGTCCCGGTGAGGGTCAGCTGACCCTCGAGCGGCGTCCACGCGGTCGCCTCACACTTCGGCGCGGTGAAGCTCGCGGCGTTCGCAGCAGGCGCCGGGTCCCAAGGAGCGGCCGCGGCCACGCCCACCCCGCCGGCTCCCACGATCACCAGCGCGCACGCCACGGATACTCCCGCACGTAAGCGGCCGACCCACGACCTCGTTGACTGTAAGTTCACGAATCCTCCTGAAATTTCGACTTCCTCACCTCAAGCCCCCCCGAAGCCCAAGAGTTCGTAAAGAACCTAAGTAGGTAGTTTCACTAACTGCAATTCAGGACCGCGGTCGTGTTGCCAAGGTCACAGAGACAGGCTCGAGGTTGTGAGGGCCGCAGAGCGCGACTCATCGGCCCTGGTCGGGGCCATACCGCCGGCCTTCTCGTTACCCCGACGGAGTTCGGCTCACCCACCCGGGTCTGACGGCCGGAAACCAGGACTGGCCGCCGAACCGAACGCGAGCAACGGGTTTGACGGGTCCGCACGTCCGGCACCACGGCCGCGACGCGGTCGGCCACCGCGTCACACGCTCCCGCGTTTCCACGCTGTCGCGGGGACCCCGTGAACCCCGGCGGCCCGGCAGATCGCGCGTTCGGGCTCGTGACGGACCCCGGGCACTAGCATTCGCAGAGTCAGACACCGAGACAAAGGGGATGACATGACCCGCACCCGGACTGTCGCAGTACTGCTCGCAGCGGCGTCGCTGACACTGACCGCCTGTGGCTCCTCCGGCACCGACGGCACACCCACCGCCGCACCCGCCCCTTCGCCCACCTCCACCGCCGAGGCGCCGGCCGCGGAGACCACGGTCGCCGGTCCCCCACCCCCGACCACCGCGCCCGACGACCCGAACACCTGCGCCGCCACCGAACTGATGCTCACCGCGGGGCAGGTCGAGGGCGCCGCCGGCTCGACGATGATCCCGCTGGTATTCACCAACATCGGGGGTCGCACCTGCCTGCTGGACGGATTCCCCGGCGTCTCATACGTCGCCGAGGAGCGCGGCCCCGAGGTGGGTGCACCCGCAACGAGATCCGGGCCCGGGTTCGGCCCGGTGGAGCTGACCTCGAACGGCAAGGCGACCGCTCAGGTCCGGGCGATCCAGGTCGCGAACTATCCGGCGGAGGCCTGCGAGCCGACCCCGGTCACCGGGCTGCGGGTCTTCCCGCCGAACGCGTATGCGTCGCTGTTTCTGCCGCTCCCCGGGACGGGATGCTCGAAGGCAAGCCCAGAGGTCAACCAGCTCGAGGTGACGGCGGTCGTCGCGGGGTAGGCGGTTCTCCCGACCGCGGAACCGATCGGGGCCGCCGTGCGTCTAAGGGTGGGTACGGGTGAATCGACCGAGGAGAAGTGTCTTGCGGGTTCGGGTGGCTGCGGGCGGCATTCTGACGGCTCTCGCACTGATGAGCACCGCTGCGTGCGGCTCCGAGACGGTCGCCGGATCACCGACGGTCGAGAGTTCCGACGTCGGACAGCCAGCCTTCGACCCGTGCACTATTCCTGATGAAGCACTCCTTGCGGTCGGAGTGGACCCAGCAACGGAAGACGCCGACGTCTTCGGGGTTCAGGCGACGGGGTGGGAGCTGTGCAAATGGACGGGGGCCCAGCAGGCACTGGTCGTATTCTCGTCGCTGCGATCCATCGATGAGATCAAGTCGAATCCACGGAACGCGGAGCTCACCTCGGTCGGCATCGGCACGCGTGACGCCGTCACCTACCGGGAGACCAGCGACACCCATCGCGAAAACTGCGACGTCGCCTTCGGGATTGACGGTGGCTCGATCATGGTCCGGATCATGACGAAGGACACGCGATATGTGCTGCCCAACCCCTGCGAAATGGCGGTATCGACCGCAACGACACTTGACCCGTACCTGCCTCGGTGATGTGAGAGCAAGGGTGGGCGGCGACAACGCCAGGAGGCATCAATGACAGAACTCGGGCAATCGATCTCGGAGTTTCAGCAGCTCGCGGCCCAGGCGGACGCAGGGCACCTTCGCCTGAATGAGGACGTGGCGCACAAGTGCATCCAGGCCTGCGAGACCTTCATCGGAGCTCTTAACGAGCTGAGGCAATCCGCAGCGAGCATGTCCACGATCTCCGCCTACGGCACCCTCCAGTCCGCCCAGGACCTCGGTCGAAAGTTCGAACGAAAGGCCTTGGGCGAGGACGGCTTCGAGTCGATCATCCGCCAGCACATCGAGGTCGTGCAGCAGATGCAAGACGTATTCGCCAAGGCCGGCAAGGCCTACGCGGCTGCGGAAGAGTCAAACACTCAAGCTCTCGGCGCGGCCGGGTCCAGCCTGTAGCCGAGCTAATGCTGGCGGACTGAACGAGCGCGTCCGGCGAAACGGAACGGCGCACGCCAAAGTACGCGAACGATGAATCAACAGAGGAGAAGTGTCTTGCGGGTTCGAGTGGCTGCGGGCGGCATTCTGACGGCTCTCGCACTGATGAGCACCGCTGCGTGTGGCGCCGATACGGTCGCCGGATCGCCGACGATCGAGAGTTCCGACGTCGGACAGCCAGCCTTCGACCCGTGCACCATTCCGGATGAGGCGCTTAGGGCGGTCGGGGTGGACCCCGCCACAGAGGATCCCGACATCTTCGGGGTTCAGGCGACGGGCTGGGAAGTGTGCAAGTGGACTGGGGACTGGTTCGGTCTGAGTGTGTTTTCGACAACGCAGCCAATCGACGAGATCAAAACGAATCCGCGGAACACGGAGTTCACACCGGTCGGCATCGGTACACGTGGGGCAATCACCTACCGCGAAACTAGCGACACCCGTCGCGAAAATTGCGATGTCGCCTTCGGCATCGAGGACGGCTCCGTCATGGTTCGGATTCACGGGATGGTCTCCCGACCAGCACTTCGCGAACCATGCGAAATGGCCGTGCTTACAGCAACAACACTCGACCCGCACCTACCCAGGTGATTGATAGAAGGCCGGCAGTCGGCGACGCCGCATGGAGGATGCAATGACAGAACTTGGACAGACGGTATCCGAGTTCCAGCAGCTTGCCGCCCAGGCGGAGTCCGGACATCTCCGGCTGAACGAGGGCGTAGCGCAGAAATGTGTTCAGGCCTGCGAGACCTTCATTTTCGCGCTCGAAGAACTAAGACATTCCGCGCAAGATCTCTCGACGCTCTCCGCCTACGGCACCCTCCAGTCCGCCCAGGACCTCGGTCGAAAGTTCGAACGAAAGGCCTTGGGCGAGGACGGCTTCGAGTCGATCATCCGCCAGCACATCGAGGTCGTGCAGCAGATGCAGGACGTATTCGCCAAGGCCGGCAAGGCCTACGCGGCTGCGGAAGAGTCAAACACTCAAGCTCTCGGCGCGGCCGGGTCGACCCTGTAATCGGGACAGCGGCAGCGGATCTACCACAGCAGCCGCACCCTGACCACGTCCGCGACGACTACGTCCGCCGTGACCAGCGTCGCCGATTCGACCATCGCCTGCACAGCAAGCATCCTGTCGAACGGATCCCGGTGGCTCCAGTTGAGGCCTCCTGCCTCCAGCGCGTGCCGCAAGCTGATCGGCAGCCCGGTCGCGCCCAGCCGCGCGAGATGCTCCGCATATCCGAGCCGCAGCACCTCCGCCTGCGGGAGCTTCCCGAGCCGGTGCTTGGTCGCGAGTCCCCCCGCGGACGCCGCCAAGTCAAGTTGACCAACGGGTGCGCGGGAAGGTCTCCGGCCATGCACGCCGCGCTGGCAAGTAGGGCCCGCCGGCTCCGATCCGCGGGCATGATGGGGTCATGCCGACCGTCGATCTCGCCGAACTCGTCGCAGCGCTGCCCGACGGCGCGGTGCTCACCGACCCGGACCTGACCGCCGGCTATCGCCAGGATTGGGCCGCCGACCCGAATGCCGGCCACCCGCTGGCCGTGATCCGCGCGACCTGCACCGAGGACGTGCAGGCGGTGATGCGCTGGGCGTCGGCACACAGGGTTGCGGTGGTACCGCGCGGCGCCGGCTCCGGGCTGTCCGGCGGGGCGACGGCGGTCAGCGGCGGCGTCGTGCTCACCACCGAGCGGATGCGGGAGATCAGCATCGACCCGGTCACCCGGATCGCCGTCACCCAGCCCGGCCTGTTCAACGCCGAGGTGAAGAAGGCCGCCGCCGAGCACGGGCTCTGGTATCCCCCGGACCCGTCCTCGTTCGAGATCTGTTCCATCGGCGGCAACGCCGCGACCAACGCGGGCGGGCTGTGCTGCGTGAAGTACGGCGTCACCACCGACTACATCCTCGGCATGCAGGTCGTGCTCGCCGACGGCACCGCGGTGCGGCTCGGCGGTCCGCGCCTCAAGGACGTCGCCGGGTTGTCGTTGACCAAGCTGTTCGTCGGCAGCGAGGGCACCCTCGGGATCATCACCGAGATCACGCTGCGGCTGATCCCGGCGCAGCCGCCCGCCTCGACGGTGGTGGCGTCGTTCGGCTCGGTGCAGGACGCGGCCGACGCGGTCCTCGCGATCACCCGGAACCTGCGGCCGGCGATGCTCGAGTTCATGGACCACGCCAGCATCAACGCGGTCGAGGACGCCGTGCACATGGGGCTCGACCGCAAGGCGCGGGCGCTGCTGCTCGCTCAGTCCGATGCGCCGGGCGCGGTCGCCGCCGAGGAGATCGCGGCGATGGTCACGGCCTGCGAAAAGCACGGCGCCACAGAGGTGTTCGCCACCGATGACCCCGACGAGGGCGAGGCGTTCACCGTCGCGAGAAGGTCGGTGTTCCCGGCCGTCCAGGCACTGGGGAGCCTGCTGCTCGAGGACGTCGGGGTGCCGATGGACACGCTGCCGCGGCTCATCACCGGCGTCGAGGACATCGCGCGGGACTGCGACGTGCTGATCTGCGTGGTCGCGCACGCCGGCGACGGCAACACCCACCCGCTGATCGTGTTCGACCCCACGAACCCCGACGAGACGGATCGGGCCCACCGCGCGTTCGGCCTGGTGATGGACCTGGCGATCGCGTTGGGCGGCACCATCACCGGCGAGCACGGCGTCGGCCGACTCAAGCGGGACTGGCTGCCGTTCCAGCTGGGCGAAGACGTGATGGAGCTGAACCGCCGGATCAAGACCGCGCTCGACCCGGACGGAATCCTGAACCCGGGCGCGATGCTCAAGTAGGTCGGCCGGTCAGAGCGGGGCTCCGGCGCCGTCGACGCCGCGCTCCTCCGGGGCCGCGTTCTTCTCGAATGTCTGCTGCATCTCCTGGACAACTTTGATGTGCTCGGTGATCGCCTGCTCCATCGAGCAATCACCACCTGATGCTGTACATTCCGCGTTGGTCGCGAGGTCGACGCCTGAAGGTAGCGGGTCGCCAAAGCCGTCGATCTTGCCAAGTCGCTTGGCCTCGAGCTGCAACTTCTGCAGATGGTCGAGAATTTCAGCGCATCTCTGCGCGCACAGTTGCGCGACTTCAGGTTCAGGGTGGAGATCCCCCGACGCGACGGCCGCCCCCTCTTGGGTCCACCTCGACATCGCTCCCCGCCCTTCCGCCAGGTCACCGGCCTGCAGCGCCGGGAAGTTCCCATGTCGTCCGGACAGCTACGGAGCACGGTTCTCAATAACAGACGAGCATTCGACTGATACCAGTATTACGCCCTCGTTCGACTCGCCAGCAACATCACAGCGGCAACGCGCACCGTGCGACTGTTCCCGATATCAGAACGCTGCCCGGTCGCGGAGCTCGACCGAAGCGAACTCGCGACGCCCAGGCGGCTTGGAATAACCAGGAAACTCGTCGGCGCCGCGAGCGGTAGCGGTTATGAATGGCATTGCGATGCACGAATCGAGATCAAGGCCCGACCCGGAACCGTTTCGCGCGCCGGGCTGGCTTTCACTCTCGCGACTGCTACGTTGGATGGACAAGGCAAGTGGCCCGATGCGCCGCGCCGGTACGGCACATCCTGGGGATGAAACCGAGGACCGGATCCCGCGAAGGAGCATGTCCATGCTGTTGCCAATCCTGCGAGCATCCGCCATTGCGGTCGCCGCCACCGCCCTCGCGATCGGCACGTCTTCGGTCGCATCCGCCGCGAATCCAGCGAGCCTGTCGATCGACGGCCACCTGCAGCCGATTGCCAACCTCGACGCGCTGCACATCGTGGCGACCGGTGAGCAAGATGCCGACGGCAAGGTCACCGGGACATACAACGCCACCGGCGACTTCTTGCCGATCGCCGTCTCCGGCCCGGTCACCTGTCTGAGCGTCGCCGGCAACACGGCGTCGCTGATCTACCCGATCACCGGGGTGTACGGGATGACGCTCCCACAGGGGCTGAACGGCGCCGCTGCCGTTCAGGTCACCGTCACCAAGGGCACCGACGGCCAGCCCAACCACGTCGGGGTGATCGGTCCGATGGCGACCGATTCATTCAAGGGCTGCGCCCCCGGACCGACCCCCTTCGTATTCGACGGAACCATCGAAATCACCGGCGGCTAGGGGTATCCGGTCACGGCGCAGGCGCCGATCAAGCGATCAGTTTCCCTGACCGCTTGGTCCGCGCCAGCTGCGCGGGGGAGGGCGAGTCCATGTGTGCGCATCGCTCTTCGGCCCTCGCGCTGTGCCTCGACTCGACGCCCGCTCCCATCCACGGGGAGTTTGGTCAGAGCCCCGACCCGGAACCTGAGATCACCTGCGCGCCAGCCTCGTCCGAAGCGGCATACATGGCCTCGATCTTCTCGAATGTCTGCTGCATCTCTTGGACAACCTTGATGTGGTCGCCGATCGCCTCGACCATCGAATACTCGCCGCCGACTGCTTTCCTCCCGAACTTCGCGGCAAGGGCGACGCCGGACGGCAGACTGCCGAACCCGTCGATCCTCTCCAGGGCATTCGCTTTGAGCTGGATGTCCTGAAGCTGGCTCACAAACGCGGCGCATCGCTGTGCGCACCGTTGCGCGGCTCCACGCTCGAGATAGACCTGGCCGCCGTCAATCGCCGTCCCAACCGCACCCCAGAGGGACCCTTCACCCTCAGCCATCGGCAGTCCTTCCATGTACGTGTCTAGCTCGGTATGTGGGACAAAAGCTGGAGAGCTGTCCGTTCTGCGACGCCACAGGGCTCCTCCACGACCGGCATTCCGCTCAGATAGGCAATCGAGACCATCACTGCCCCGCCGTTCGATGCGAGGGCGACATCGCACTCGCGTCGTTCCTTATCGGCTACTTCTCGAAAGGTGGCGGCTGTCCTGCCGCCGAGATCGACCGGCAGGAACTCTTCGAATTTCTTGTTCGAGCGGACGTCATCCATGGTGTACGTCGTCGCAAAGATCGAAAGCGCGTGTTCGGGTCCGCGCCACAAGCAAATGTTCCAGCCTGGCTGCTTGACCCCCGCGATGTCCTGCGATTCCGTCATGGGATCCACCTGCACCGCTCGCAACGCCTCATCCGGAATGTCGTCGCACGGGCTGAACACCGGCTCCCCTGCTGCAACTCCCTCGGGCGATGCCTCCCCCGCCACGGTCCCGGAACCACACCCAGCCAGCATCAACACACCACAGACCACGCCGACCCCGGCCAGACCCCGCAACTGCACCCGACACTCCCCACTCCCGGCCGATAGGTACCGGTCCACCCTAGATAGACGCACCACCCCGCCCGCCGGTTCCACCGCCCGGACGGAACTGTCCCGATCACCCGCTCGCCTCCCGGACTTCGTCGGACCCCCGCGATAGATTTGCTGGCGACGGGGGTTCCACGACACGCGACAGGGGGAACGATGACCGCGAGTTTCGACGACAGCATCGAGCAGGCCTGGGCCGACTTCCAGGTGGTCCTCGCCGATCACGTCGCGTCCATGGTCGACGACGACCTGCTCGCGTTGGAGTTGGGCGAGGAGTCCTCGGTGGAGGGCTTCGTCCCGTGCGTGCAGTTCCTGGCGTGGGGCGGCGACCAGGTGCGTTGCGAGGTCCCGTCGAACGCCTACCTCGACCCCCGGCACCGGCTGTCCGCCTCGGACGAGGCGCGGCTGGTCGAGCTGGGCTGGCATCGCCCGACCCGGGCGCCCGAGGACGAGCCGGACGCGGGGTCGCCGGCGTTTTTCGTCGACCGGCCCGCGAACTGGGCCGATCAGCTCGCCGCGATGGCGGTGACCGTCTTCCGGGAGACATGGAGCGTGCCGCACCCGAGCTTCCTGCGGACCGAGGCGGTCGGAACCCTGGAGTCGCTCGAGTTCGAGCCGGCGTTGCCCGACGAGGAGTCGTTTGCGATCGACCCGACCGCTGCGGTGGTGCCGCGCGACGACGAGCACCTCTACGAACTGGTCGCGCTGACCCTGTCGCGGCTGTTCGACGAGCCGCCCGGCGACGACGGCCACAGCGACTTCATGCTCGCCCTGGGACGGGTGGTCGGGTTCGTCGGGCCGCACCTCGACGGCGGCGAGGTTCAGGTGCGGGTGCCGCTGGTGCGCGAGGTCAGCGACCGGACCAGGGCCAGCGAGCTGATCGCCGATCTGAACCGTCGCTGGCCGCACCTGAAGTTCACCCTGTCCACCGACCGGGTGGAGGCCTGGGCGGCGGTGCTCGCGAATCCGTATGTCCCGCAGCACCTCATCGACATGCTCGAGCAGCTGTTCGCGTTCGCACGGACCGTGGACGACGAGTTCGCGGCGCGGTTCGGAGGGCGACTGGACGGCCCGCCGGAGCCCGAGCCGGCGCCCATGGAGGTCGACAACGGCGAGCTGACCTCCCCTCCCCCGGCGCCGAAACCGCTGCGGCAGATGGAGCTGTTCAGCGATCCCGGCGAGCAGACGCTCTTCGACGAGCCGAGCTGACGAACGCCCACCAGAACCACCCACGAGCCCGGATCGGATCATGCGCACCAGGAAGAAGCCCGACAACATCGCCACGCTGGTCAACCAGCTCTACGACCAGCGCGAACGCGCGTGGGCCGCGGCCCTGGTCACCGCCCAGACCTTTGTCGACACCCTCGCCGACGCCGTGCTCGAGGACCTGGACCGCGACCGGCTCAACGCCAAGACCGCCCGCATCAAGGATCGCGAGCGCACCGCGGACAAGGTCCGGCGCAGGATCGCCGAGGGGCAGATGGCCCGCCCCACCACCACCGACGACATCGCCGAGGCCATCCACGACCTGATCGGGATCAAGGTGCTGTGCAAGACCCCGCGCGACCTCACCGCATTCACCGAGAAGCTGTACGAGGCCTGCACCTCGCCCGCCTGCTCGGTGCGACTGGCCGTCCCGCCGCGGGACTACGTGACCCATCCCAAGGACAGCGGCTACCGGGCGTACCACGCGGTCCTGCTGATCAAGGTCGCCACCCACGAGGGCGACCTGGGCGTCAAGGTCGAGGTGCAGGTGAAGACGCTGCTGCAGGACGCGTGGGGCGAGCTGACCCACGAGGACATGTACAAGCCCGGTAAGCCGCTCAAGCCCAACGAGCTGCACCGGGACGTGGCGCGGCAGATGGCCCAGCTGCTGTACAACGTGGACGCCATGGCCGACCTGCTGGCGGCCGAGCTCGATCGACAGACCGCGCAGCTCGACACCGACCCGGACGGCACCGCGCCAGAAGGCTCGGAGGAGCCGACGGTCTTCGCGCGGATCATGCGGACCGGCCCGCGCTACGCCCTCGCGGTCACCCTCGACGGCAGGCAGGGCCTGATCCCGGCGCGCTCGGTCCGCAGGCTCGTCGGGTCTAGCGCACGGATCAACGTGAGCGACTACCTCGAGGTCGGCGACATGGTCGACGTGCGGGTCGAGGAGACCGACACCGCGCTGTACTACCACCCGGTCGCGCTCGGCTGAGCCGGGTAGGTCCCCAGATCAGGCCGTCGGCGTCAGCAGTTCGACGGTCGGGAAATATGCCCGGTAGCGCCGGGCGTCCCGTGTGACGAGCGTCAGCCGGTCCACGGCCGCGTGCGCGCCGATGTAGAAGTCGGGCAGCGGCGACCGGCGCTCGCCGCCGCGGGACCGATAGGCGAGGAATGCCCGGGCGGCCACGAACCCGGCCTGGTACGGCAGCGGCGCCCGACGAAAGGCGTTCTCGGGCAGTGCCGCATCGAGTTCTTCGATGGTGTCGTAGTTCGCCGACACCTCCGCGTAGATCAACGGATTGATCATCACCGGCGCGGTACGCACCGCCGTCGCCAGTGCCGCGGCGGACCACTCGAACCAGTCGGGGTCCTCCGTCGCCACGTCGAGGATCACGTTCGAGTCGATCAGGAATCCCGACGGCCGCGCCGTCCCAGTCGGGTCAGTCACGGGTCAACCGGAGCAGTTCGTCGGTGGACAGCTTCCGGTTTCCGGTGCCGCGCAGCGCCGCCAACGCGCGGTCGCCTCGATCGGGACGGACGCTGTCCGCGGGGAGGATCGTGATTGCGCCGTCGCGCTCGACGAAGTCAACCTCGGTCTCGGGCAGCAGTCCGTACTTGTCACGCAGATGCTGCGGGATCGTCACCTGGCCCTTGCTCGTGATCCGCATGCGCCAATCTTACTCTTACTTCTTGATGTAAGAATTGCCGAACCGGCGCCGGAGCAGGGGTTCGATGTCGTCGGGCCCACCGACTACCGTCTACCCATGCTCTCGCCCGCCGACCGCGACCACACCCTCGCCACCCTGGTGCGGGTGGTCGGCCAGACCACCTACGACCGCGGGAAGCGCTACGCGCGCGGCGGCGCGGTGCTCGAGCTGGACTGGTTCCCGGAGGAGCGGACGGTGGTCGGGCTGGTCGACGGCACCGACCTCTACCGCGCGGAGGCACTGTTCAAGCCGCGCACCGACCGGCTGGAGTTCGCCCTCGGCCAGTGCAGCTGCCCGGTCCGGATGAACTGCAAGCACACGGTGGCGTTGACGGTCGCGCTGCTGGACCAGGCGGCGCCCGCGGCCGCCGACGCTCCCCCGTCCTGGGAGGAGGTGCTCGGCGCCGCCCTCGGCGACCCCGGCGGCGAGCAGCCGAACGCGGTCCCGCTGGCCGTGCAGCTGTCGCTGACGCCGGGCGCCCGCTCGCAGTTCTGGCGGCTGACCGCCCGCATGGTCCGGCCCGGCAAGTCCGGCTGGGTCAACGCCAACATGAACTGGTCGAACCTCGGCCACATGCCGGACGTGAACGGCAGGCACCGGGACCTGTTCAGCGAGCTGTACGCGCTGTACCAGGCCGGCAGCAGGCGCACCTACTCGTACGGCGCCGAGAAAGACATCGACCTCACCACGATCGCCAGCCCGCGGCTGTGGGCCCTGCTCGACGAGGCCGCCGACGCCGGCGTCGAGCTGGTCTACCCCGGCAAGAGTGCCGGCGCCCTGCCCCGGCCGGGGACCGCCGAGCTGTGCGTGGACATCGACGAGACCGGCGGCGGGCTCGAGGTCACCCCCACCGTGCGCGCCGACGACTCCGAGCTGCCGGTGATTGTGCTCGGCTTCCTCGGCGCTGCCGCGCACGGGGTGCTGTACCTGCGTCCCGGCGACCAGCGCGGGGCGTCGTCGTCGCAGTGGCCGTTCCGGATCGCCCGCCTGACCGGCGAGACCCCGCGCGCGATGCAGGAACTGATCGTCGGCAACGCCTCGGTCACCGTCCCCGCGGCCGACGCCGACCGCTTCGCGACCGCCTACTACCCGCGGCTGCGGCGGGCCGCGACGGTGCGATCGGCGGCCGACTCGTTCACCGCGCCGACGATCTCCGGGCCCGGACTGCTGCTCGACGTCGCCTACCGCTCGGGGCACCGGGCGCAGCTGCACTGGCGGTTCCGCTACACCGTCGGCGACGCCGAACACGCGGTGGAGCTCACCCCGGGCGCCGACGAGTCGTTCCGCGACCCTGCCCGGGAACGGGCGGTGCTCGCCGGGCTGGACCTGCCGCTGGAGCGGTACGGGCTACGCGCGTCCGACGGCGGTGCCCTGCTGCCGCTGGTAACGCTAGACGGCCTGGACACCGCGCGCCTGACCACCGAACTGCTGCCGCTGCTGCAGGGCCGCGACGACGTCGAGGTCCGGGTCGAGGGCACCCCCGCCGACTACCGCGACGCAGGCGACACCCTGAGCATCGGGGTCGGCACCGACGCCACCGACGACGGCGACTGGTTCGACCTGTCGATCACCGTCCGCGTCGAGGACCGGCCGGTGCCATTCAAGGACCTGTTCGCCGCCCTGACCGCGGGCGACCAGCACCTGCTGCTCGACGACGGCGCCTACCTGTCGCTGGACAAGCCGGAGCTGCAGCGACTGAAGGACCTGATCGCCGAGGCCCGCGGCCTGCACGAGCAGGACCCGAACCGGTTGCGGCTGAGCCGGTTCCAGGCCTCGCTGTGGGAGGAGCTGGCCGCACTCGGCGTGGTCGAGCGGCAGGCCGCGCAGTGGCGCCAGCAGGTGCAGGGCCTGCTCGACGTCGCGACGGCGGCCAAGACCCGGGCGCCGAAGTCGCTGCAGGCCACGCTGCGCCCCTACCAGCTCGACGGGTTCCGCTGGCTGACGTTCCTGTGGAGCAACGGCCTCGGCGGCATCCTCGCCGACGACATGGGTCTCGGCAAGACCGTGCAGTCGCTGGCGCTGATCTGCCACGCGCGGGCCAAGAACCCGTCCGACCCGCCGGTGCTGATCGTCGCGCCGACGTCGGTGGTCGCGAACTGGGCGTCGGAGGCCGCGCGGTTCGCACCACACCTGCGGGTGGTTGCCGTCTCGCAGACGTCGGCGAAACGCGGTGCGCCGCTGACAGAGTCGATCGACGGCGCGGACGTGGTGGTCACCTCGTACACCCTGGCCCGGCTCAACGACGAGGAGTACGCGGCGCTGCCGTGGTCGATGCTGCTGCTCGACGAGGCGCAGTTCGTCAAGAACCACCGGTCCAAGGCGTATCAGTGCATGCGCCGGATCGAGGCGCCGACGAAGCTCGCGATCACCGGCACCCCGATGGAGAACAACCTGATGGAGCTGTGGTCGCTGCTGTCGATCACCGCGCCCGGGCTGTTCCCGAGCCCCAACAAGTTCCAGGAGTACTACCGCACCCCGATCGAGAACGGCGGCGACAGCGAGCTGCTCGGGCAGCTGCGCCGTCGGATCCGGCCGCTGGTGTTGCGGCGCACCAAAGAACAGGTCGCCACGGACCTGCCCGCCAAGCAGGAGCAGGTGCTCGAAGTGGAACTGGCGCCGCGGCACCGCAAGCTCTACGACACCCACCTGCAGCGCGAGCGGCAGAAGATCCTCGGCCTGGTCGCCGACGTGGACGCCAACCGGTTCACCATCCTGCAGTCGCTGACCCTGCTGCGCCGCCTCAGCCTGGACGCGTCGCTGATCGACGACAAGCACAGCTCGGTCGCGTCGGCGAAGATCGACGCGCTGCTCGAGCAGCTGGAGGACGTGATCGAGGGCGGGCACCGGGCGCTGGTGTTCAGCCAGTTCACCGGCTTCCTGGACCGGGTGCGTCAGCGCCTGGACGTCGAGGGGGTCGCGTACACGTACCTCGACGGCCGGACCCGGGACCGCGCGAAGGTGTTGGGCGAGTTCAAGAACGGCGACGCGCCGGTGTTCCTGATTAGCCTCAAGGCGGGCGGCTTCGGTCTGAACCTCACCGAGGCCGACTACTGCTTCCTGCTCGACCCGTGGTGGAACCCGGCCAGCGAGGCGCAGGCCGTGGACCGCACCCACCGGATCGGGCAGACCCGGAACGTGATGGTGTACCGGCTGATCGCCAAGGACACCATCGAGGAGAAGGTGATGGCGCTGCAGGCCCGCAAGTCGGAGCTGTTCGCCAGCGTGGTCGACGAGGGCGGGGCGTTCAACGCGACGCTGTCCGCCGAGGACATCCAGGAGCTGTTCGGGTAAGGCGGGTGCCCGATGCCCGCAGCCTCGGCCGCGGTGAGCGGTGTTAGAGTCTGATCGCGCGCTGGGGGGCAGCTGCGCGGATCGCGTTGATGTGGGCGGATTTCGGGGGATCAGTGGCCGACTTGATCGTAGAGGTTTCCAAGCTCGCAGGCCTCGCGCTGGATCTGCGGGACGTCGGCGCCACCTTCTCCGCGAACGCCAAACGACTGCTTCCAACGGTGTCACTTCACGCCGGGACAACCGGGCAGCTGGCTGCCCTGACGCCGTCTGTTCAGAGGCTGCACGACATGTTGTCCGGTGCACATCGGAGCGATCTGAGCGCCCTCGATGCGCTCGGCAGGAACCTGGGCGTCACGGCGAACCGATACCAGGCCTCCGACGAACAGCACGCTCACGCCATCTCCCTGGCAGCAACCACCGCCCTGGGCGGGCAGGACGTGTTCGCGAGCGGGTCGCCGCAGGACGTCGTCGGTTTCGGCGGATTGCAGCTCCCGACCCTGCCGGGTGTGGAGCCGGCCCCCTACCAGGTCCGCCAGGTGGTCGCCGCGAGTATCGAGATCCTGACTCCGTATGAGGAGCCCCTGAGCAGGGCGATCGGAGTCAGGCCCGTCGCCGACCATCTCGCCCCGCTCGAGGCGGACTGGGAAGCACTGGAATCGGTGGGTAGGTGCATCGGCCTGCTCGGGATCAACGACTTCGTCACCTCGGAGAACCTCGCCAACGGCACCCGCTGGTTGCAACACAGCTGGTCAGGGGAGGCGTCGAGCGCGTTCGGTGTTGCCTCGACCACGCTCAAGGACTCGATCGGCGCGCGCAGCGAGGACCTCGATGTGGTGGCCAAGATCGTAGGGAACGGCGGGCGGCTCCTCGAACGCCTCGTGCACAACCAGGCGATGGACCTGGCCGTCACCATCACCAAGTCCATGCGCTTTCTCGATTTCACTCTGCCGCTTGGCGTGTGGGCACAGCTGATCGACAGTCCCATGCAACATTCCATGAAGTCCGAGATCTCTTCTGCCGTTGAGGCACTGAAGAAGTCGGCCGCATCCCGGCAGGATGAGATCTCGAACACCATCGAACGGATCGCCTGCGCCCTGACGTACGAGCCGGGCCGCAGCCTTCCCGTTCACAACCCGAGCGATTTCGAGCTCCCCGACAAATTTAACGGGGACCTGGGCGCCTGTCGGTACGGATACGGCGGCAACGTCTGGTGGGAACACACCGTCGATTCCACTGACTGACCCGACCGCTTTCGACAACGACGGACGAATGGATGCCATGTCACCGATTCCCGAACCACTTCCCGCACCTCCGCCCGACCCTGGGCAGGGCGAGTGGGGTTCCCAGCCCGTCTACAGCCGCGGCGACGATCTCGCTTTTGCGACGGTGGCTGCGGCGGCATCCGCGGCCGCAGATGCCGCCGGTTGGACCCATGCCTCCGCCCACCTGAACCACTACCTCGACAACAGCGGCGAGTTGCTGACCATCAACGCGGATGCGGTACTGCGTGAGGTGTCCGCTGCCGACACCAAGGCGAACTCGATAGCCGAAGCGGAGCTCCGACGGATCATTGCCGAGGCGTCGATCTCTCAGACCTTCGACACCCCAGTGCAATTCCAGTCGCAATGGAGCGGGTTCTACATCACGCGGGACCTGAGTGACGACTGGTTCTTCGCGATGGGCGGCATCCACCTGTCGGCCACCGGCGTGGTAACGGTGCACGAGCCGGGCGAGGGAGCCGAGCCGAGCATCACCGCCGAGTACACGGTCCACGTGCACGACCGCTACAACTGGGACGGCGACAAGAGCACCGAGATCGCCGGTGTCACGGTCTCGGACAGCCGCATGGGAGCGCTCCACACGGCGGGCCTGGCGCAGGAGTACTACATCGAGGGATCCAGCGGAGTCCGGCGGTACGAGGGCACGGCGCCATCCACTGGACCGGTGAATCTTCCAGCGGCCGCCGACGGCCGAGACGGAGAGAGGAGTGATCCCACCCGATGAGGTACGCGAAACCGGAAACCCTGCAGGTGAGGCTGGCCCGTGTCATCGTCGGCATGATGGCCGTGACAATCGGCGTAACCGGTTGCGGCAGTGACAATCAGGACGGCGACCACCGGATCGAGACGACGCAGGCCGAGAACAGCGCCGACGTCGTCAGGGAAGCCTCCGAATTCGGTGGAATCGTCATTCCGGAGGACATCTCCGTGCTTGGCGCCCGATCCGAGCACGGTCGAGACACGCTCTACCGGCTTGCCCTCTCCACCAATCCACCGGGTCTCGCCCAACTGCTGGCCGCATCGAACTTCACCGCACCGTTGAACAAGGTCTTCCGGGTGGCCGAGACCACCGTTGGGGGGCCACCCCTGGAAACTTCGCCGTCGCTCCTGCAGGCCGAGGACATCTATCGGCGCCCCGGCGGAAAGGCGGTCAACCGGATCGTCATCGTGGACGAGCGGGACCCGTCGAGCCCCATCGTTCACATCCAACTATTCGACACGTGAAGCCGGGACGGCCGCACGACCAGCCTTAGCTGCGGACCTCGATCCGGCCTGTCCGTCACGGGTCAACCGGAGCAGTTCGTCGGTTCATAGCTTCCGGTTTCCGGTGCCACGTAGCGCCGCCAGCGTGCGGTCACCTCGGTCGGGGTGCGGGCGATCCGCGGGAACGATCGTGACGGCGCCGTCGCGTTCGACGAAGTCGACCTCGGTATGAGGCAGCAGGCCGTACCGGTCGCGCAGGTGCCGCGGGGATTGTCACCTGCCCCTTGCTGGTGATCCGCATGCGGCAATCTTGCTACCACTTTCGGTTGTACGAAACCGGCCGCCGGAACAAACCGTGGATGTCCGGTGGTTGACCCTCAAGACCACTCCCACCGCGACGCTGGGTAGCGTGCGAGGCAGTTCACCGACGAGAGGACCCGACCGTGGCGCACCGCATCGAGCACAAGCCGGACGAGAACCGCTTCGAGATCCACGTCGACGACACCCTCGCCGGGTACGCCGACTACACCGTGATCGGCGGAGTGCGGGACTTCGATCACACGGTCACCGATCCCGCGTTCCGCGGACAGGGCCTGGCAGGCAAGCTCGTTGCGGCGGCGCTGGACGCGACCCGGGTGGACGGGATCTCGATCGCGACGTCCTGCTCGTATGTGGAGAAGTTTGTCGAGCAGAACCCGGAGTACAAGGACTTGCTGGCGGCGTAGCTACGGGTAGTCGCGGGCACGGGCGCGGGCGATCGCCGCGTCCGTACCGAGCTCGGCACGGGTGTCCGGGGTGTTGGCGTAGTAGCTGACCAGCTGGTGCAGGAGCACCGGGTCGACGGCGAACTGGAAGGTGTCGACCTCTATAAGCGGCACTGGCGGCAGGCGGTCGATCCGGAAGAACCGCGTCGTGTAGCGCCGCTCCCACCTCGCGTTGGCGTATGCGATCACCAGCGTCTCCGGGAACTGGTAGTGCACCGCCTTCGCCCCGGCAACCGCCGCCCAGGGAAAATAGGACTCAAAGCTCCACCCTCGCTGCCGGATCCCCTCAGTGGAGAGCATCAGCGACCCCCGCCGCAATCGTCCGGTCATGACCGCAACCAGGTAGCCGGCGCACCCCAGTCCGAAGATGCCGAAGATCAAACTGGCACCGGGAAATCCTTGTCCTCGAGTGTTCAGGAAGATCGCGATTGCTCCACCGCCGGTGAGTGCAGTCAGGACCGCCATCATCGCGGTCATCAGGTGAAACACCATGGCCGAGTATCGGATCTGCGTCACCGCCACCCCGTCGACAGCGATGGTTCGAATGTCGCCCCCGCGGTGTCGTGTCCGTCGGATCACCACGCCGAACACCATGGCCAGCACCATCAGGAGGAAGAACAAGTAAACGAACGCGGCGGCCGTAAACCATCCTTCGACGACGCATCCGATACCTACAAGGAAGGTGACGAGGGCAACCGTGCCTCCAAGCGCTAGCGAAGCAATAACCCTCCAACCAAGTCGCACGGCACGCCATTCACTGGGGCGCTCCAGAGTTTCCTCAGAACACCGCATTCCATGCATCCTTTGCCAGTCCCCCGATTGCCGCGCCGGTGTCTCCAACCGCACCGACACCATCGCCGATCGCGTCACTTAGGTCGTCGACACCGTTCTCGTACACCGAGTCGACCATCCCCGAGGTGAACAATCCGATCGCCGCGCCGCCCGCCGCTCCTGCCGCAGTCCCCAGGAAAGGAACCGGGATCAACTTGCCCGCGACCGCCCCGGCAGCCACCGCAGCCCCGAAACCCGCCGCACCCGAGACGATCGCCTGCTCGGCTGGCTTACCGTGCGCGATGTCGTAGGCCACTCCCGCAGCCGCGAGAGCGCCGCCAACGCGAAAGCCAACCTTGCCGGCCGTCGCATCCGACTTAGCCGCCGCCTCGAGCACCTCGTCGGCTTCACGCGCCAGAGTCTTGGACAGGTCGACATCTCGGTAGATCACGGATGCCGGAGTCCCCGCCGGGGCGGTTCGCGCCAAGTCCAAATACTTGGCCGCGTCATCGGTCATGAGCTGTGCCTTCTTCAGCATCGTCGACGTGGTCCATGCCGCCAACGTCGCGCCCGCGCCATTCACGAGGTCGCCGACCACAAAGAACCACTTCTTGATCAGGTCGTTCCAGGCGTTGACGCCGGACTGAACGATCAGTGCCCATGCCGCCCGGGCGGCGTCCGCCCCGCGCTCCGCGACCTCGTACGCACTGACCAGTGCCGCGTGCCGCTCGACGCGCGCCACCGCCTCGGCGTGCGCGGCCAATGCCAATGCAGAGTCTCCGCTGGGGACGGGTCCGGGATCGACAGGCGCCGGTCCCGGGTCCTCGATCACCTCACCGACGACCGTGAGTCCAGCGGCGACAGCGACCTCCCGCACCGCGCGCATCTCGTCCTGGGAGCGCTGGAGTTCAGCGGCGGAATCATCGAATGCCTGAGCCTGTTCGCGGATCACGGCCGCCAGCTCGTCTGCCTTCGATGCCGAATCCGTGGATCGAGCAACGAAACCGTCGCCAGCCTTGCCGTCCCATCCGGCGTCGGCGAGGTTGCGGACCTTGTACAGCTGGTCGACGGCGGAGGTGGTCTCCACCGCCAACGACGTGCGCAAACCAGCTGGCTGCGGCACGGATGCTCTCGGGATTCCCGTCGATACGGGTGTGGATGGGCATCGGCTAACCGGTCCACGCGGTGCCGAGCGCGTCTGCGGTCGCCACGTCCTGCTCGCGGTATCGCGCGTTGGCATCGCCGACAGCCTCACTCGCCGCCCCCAGCGCCACCACGAGCTGGCCAGCGTCCTCGGCCAATCTAGCCATGAATTCCTAGCATGGCCGGTGCTGCGTCACCGGCATCGATCGCGGACGGAGCTGATTCGCCGGCAGCATCGAGCGCGGAGCTGGACGCCCGGAGCATGCTAACGATTCCATCGAGCGCATCATTGTCGACATACAGGCTCATGCGTAGCCCCCACACGCCCTCGCCGAGACTTCCGTCGACTCCCCCATCGTTCCCCCTTGATACGCCGATCAAGCACGCGGTCCCCTTGCGCCTGCCTGTCCGAGAAACTACCGCAAATCACAGGTGGCTCACCCGGCGGTACTGGCTGAATCGGGGCGAAGTCGGCCGGGCAGGAGCCCGCAACGTGCGCCGTCTACCTGCGGGTGCCGCTGGGCGTGATTTGTGGTCGTGAATCAAGCCGACCCGGACATCATCCGCGACGAGCCGGATGTCTGAAGGCAGCTTCATCGCCTGGGACAACCGCCCAAGCTGGGCCTGTTCGTACAGATCGTCAAGGGAGCCATCCTGCCCGATGTGAGCAAGATGCTTGGGCAGCGGGATTCCAATGCATTCCACCGAAGCAGTCCTGGACCCATCCGGTATCAGGTCGATCCTGAATGCGGTTCCTCCCCAGGTCGCGGGATCAGGAACCCGGCGGCCTTCTCAATCGATGCGCCGGATCAGTCGATCTGCGAGACAGGGTCCTCGACTAAGTCCTCGACTTCGAACGATGACGAGTCCTCCTCCGCATGTCCTTCATCAATGTCTCGCTGCACCGGCTTTCCGATCGCCGATTCGACCAACCGGCACAGCGATTCGCGCCGTTCACGGAAGTATCCGTCGAAGTCATCATTGCGAAGCCTGGCCGCGGGGACGAAATGCGTGTCGAGGAGGTGATCGAGCCCGTCGGTACTGATCTGCGCCCGATTCTCGATCACCGCCAGGTACGCCGAGGGGGCTGCTCCACCGATGACCCTGTTGGTGCGTGCGCTGATCGTGGTCTTGTTGACGATGCTCTCCCGGTGCTCGTCGTCGACCCCGTTGTCGTTACACCACTTCTGCGGGAACACGTGATGGATGTCTACGGCGAGGTCGACGTACTGCACCTTGTCGAGTGCCTTGTCTTCCATCCAGTCTCGGGCTCCGCCATCGAGGATCAATGCGGCGAGGCCCTTGTAGGCCGCCGCGTTGCGGGTCCGCAGTGAATGGAGCCGGGACTCGGTGAAGGATGCGTCCTGGATGGTGCGCGGCGCAGCCTCTGTGGCCCCTGTCGCCCATGCCGGGACCGCCTCGATGTCTCGGGCAAACCGGGTTTCGATAGTCGAGCCGTAGAGCTCACCCAGGACACCACACCAGTACCACCGCACGAGTCGCTGGCTGACGCTGATCAGGTCGGCGCCCTTGCCGAGTGCGACCTTGATCGCCGCCAACGGGACGAGTTGCTTGGGATAGGGGACGTCACGACGGGCAAAGATGTGCCGATCGGCGAGGAAGGTGGCCGACCAGATGAACGCCTCGCGCAGCGGATCACGCCACTCCAGGTAGTCCTCCAAGGTCAGCTTCAGCACGTCCTCGCGCTTGGCCGAGATCGCCGGCGGCCGGTCCGAGCTGTCGGCCAGGTGCCGCTTCCTGGTGGCCAGCATCGTGAGCGCTTGGAGAAAGTCGGTGTTCTCCACGGCGGCCAGGACCGGATATGCCGACCACTTGAGTTGGGATTCCTTCCAGTCGTCGTTGAGTCGGAAGTCCGCGCCCGTGCGTTCGTAGTAGCCGGCGTCCCCTGCGAACACGGCCGTGAGCAGCTCGAACACGTTGAGTGGGAGCCCACCGATGTTGACCTTCTCGAAGACGGTTGCCACCGCTGCTTTGTCGGTGTTCTCGTCCAGCACGATCGCCGGAATGTCGTAGGTGGCGGCCGGCTTGATGAACCGTTTGTGAAACTCTTTGCCAAGCGTGGGGTCGTCGAGGTCCAGGATCCAGCTCATGTAGTCGCCGTACAGCAGATGCAGGGGGAAGTACCCGTGCTGTCGCTGCTTGTCGTGATCAGACAGGTCGAGTGCGACTTCCTTGCCGAAGTTCGTCCGGATCACTCCGTCCCCGGGGATGGAGACCACCGCTTCGTCCACACGGTTCTGATCGGAGAGGGCGGTCTCCATGTGCACCAGGTACCGGCGATCGAGTAACTTCCCTCGACTGTCCTTAGTCGCCACCAGACCGTCACCGCTCAACGCCTGCGTCAGCGAGGTCAACCGCTGCTGGCCGTCCAGCAGAAGGAACTTCGCAGCCGTCCCCGGCGGGAGATCAACGCCCTCGATGGGTCGCGGTTTGAATCGAACCTGGGCGTTGCCGGTCTTGAGCAACATCACGGCCCCGAGCGGATGGCCGCGCAGCACCGTCACCAGGAGCTGACGGATCCGCTCGTCCTCCCACTTGTACCCACGCTGGAAGTCGGGAAGCTGGATCTCACCGGATCGAGTCCAGTCGAGATACTCCCCCAGCTCGTACATCGGAGTCAGGAAACCCATAGCTTCGCCCCCTCGACGAATGCGCACTTACGTCACCGGCCCACCGCACCCGCAACGTTCCGGGGCGAATCGAATTGGACACTACAACCACGGCACCCAAGCATCCTGGACTGCTCCACCGAGTGGCCCGTCGCCCGCGCCGTCCACCCCGTGTGGGGACCCCCGACCGGTGCTGGAGCATGCCGGTAAGAGCTCTTATGACACGGGCTGGCTGCGACTGAGCGGAGAGCCTCGACCAGGGTGTCGCCGGCCCGGCACGCCGTCAACGCTTCCCGTAGGCCGGGCCGGTCGCGGCCTCCAAGAGGTGGATAGTCCGGGAATGGCAACGCCTACCGAACCAACATGCAGGACGGGCAAACAGGACACCCGGAGACGGCGGTCGCGCTGGTCACGACTGCGGAATGGTTCTGGCAGGTCCCATTAGGTCTGGCGCACCGCCGCTGCGACCGATTCGGTCGGATCCAAGTTCGGGTGGCGGCCACGAGAGGTGCGGGCTCAGAGCTTCCTGTCACGTCTACTTGACTGGCAACGATTCGTCGCAGAAGCCGTACCGGCGGCACAGCCAGGAGGCGATATTACTGCGCCGCCTCGATCTTGACCGTGAGCCCCACCGCTGCGATCACCTTGGCGAGAGTCGCCACTGAGACATCGTCGCCGCGTTCGATGCGGGCGATCGTCGGCCGGGAAACCCCTGCTTCCTCGCCCAGCTGCGTTTGAGACCAGCCGCGTTTGCGACGAGCGTTCCGGACAGCATCTCCGACGGAAGCGAGGCTCATGGCTGGATCGGACATCCCTATTCCGCGTGCTCCGCAGGGCTGAACTTCCAGCCTCTGGCCCGTGCCGTTGCAAGCATCGTCTTCGCGGCGAGCAGACACGCTCCTTTGTCAGAGGGAGGCACATCGTTGAAGTCGACATGACCGTGATCATCTGGCCGATCGTCATTCATCGAGTCGTCCCACACGGTGAGTGGCCATCGGCTTTCACTGCCTGCGGGCGACTTGATCTCGATGGACTCGACCTCTTCCACGGTCACGGCTAGGACACCAACCGGAGGTGTGTACGGTTTGCCCGAGGCGTCACACCGAGCCTTTATCGAGGCGGCTCGGGCCATGTACGCCTGCTCGGGAGTTGTTGCGTCGCCGCGGACGATAGACAGTCGGTTGAAGTCCTTCTTGTCGGCACTACTGAGATTGAACGCATCCGGACCGACTACACCGTCGTTGCACCAGACACCGATGATGGGGCGAAGAAGTTCCGTCTCACCGGCGACAATCCGTTCACGTCTGAACACAGTTGCGTCCTCACTCATTGTCCGCGTCCTCTCCGATCAACCATGTTGCGAGTCGATCGGTTAGATCTGCGTTCTCGGGCACCGCTGCATCCTGGAAGGTCCCCGCTGCCACGTCCGCAGTATGAACGTAGAGCGCACATGAGGGCTCGACCTCTATCGACAGCTGGTTCTCGGTGTCTGGCCAGTAGAACCGAACACCACCTTCCTCGGTCGGGAAGACCGACCTGGTGACGTTCCCCAGATTCGTCATCGCGTCGATAACTTCAACACTTCGATTGATCACCTGTGTCGAGATGGCTTGTCCTGCCTCGCCGTCGAGCCAGCCCTCCTCCAGAAAAGCCAACGCGCCGAGTGCCTTACGTGCGGTTCGTGCGTCCTCAGCCAGATCAACGCCGTTCCCAGCCTCCGGGGCTTTGCGATACCGAATGTGGATTGCATCCGCGGCGATGTCAGTGATCGCTTCAAGGAATGCCGGATCGGTCATGTACGACTGGATCTCTTGTGCCTCGCTGACCGTCTTGAACACCGCGAGGCCGACAGCGCCACTGAATCCTTCAGACGCCTTGAGCTGAGCGACAGTGCTGTTCTTCGCCATCGCTACGGCCTCCTCGCTGGCGTCGAGGAAACCCCAGAACGTCGTGATGAACCCGGCCACGCTCTCCGGGCTCACGTCGACACCCTTGGCCTGGAACATCTCGTTCACCTTGTCGATGGCCTCGTCGAGCGGACCCCGCTGCGTTGTCGCGCCGCCGCCCTTGTGTTCTCCATCGAAGGTGGGCAGCTTGATCCCTTCGCTGCTGCCCTCGCTCAGCGAGTGGTTCTCACCGATCGCGGACGGTACAAGCTTCACGCCGGAGAGTTGGACACCCTCCAGGTAGCTGTCGTCGTAGTCCTCGCCGGCGGAGTGAAGGTTGCGCGCCAGCAATGTCGCCAAGATCGCACGGCGTGCGAGGTCTGCGTCCTGGTAGTCGACGATCTGGCTGAGGAACTGCCAGGCGTTGCGGTAGCTGATCACGTCGGCGCGGAACTGCTCGAGTTCCTCTCGCTTCGCCTTGTCCTTGCTGAGCACTGCCTGCCGCGTCTGACCGTTCCAGTGGCTCTTGATCGGCGCGAGGACCTTGGCGATCGCCTCCCCACCAGAGTGGGCGAGGAAGGCGTCGGCGACGGCGTCCATCTCGTCATGCGTATACATGCCGGAGGTGTCGAGGCGCTCGCCGAGCGTGTACAAGGCGTTGGGGTCGACGTCACCCTCGACGTGGGCATCGGAGTAGTAGAGCTTGAAGTCCTTCTGAATGCTCGCCGGCGAGTTCCTGAAGTCCACAACCATCGGCGCGGTCTTGCCTGGGTAGGTGCGGTTGAGCCGTGAGAGCGTCTGGACGGTGGCGACACCGCTGAGCTTCTTGTCGACATACATCGCCATGAGCCGCGGCTCGTCGAATCCGGTCTGAAACTTGTTGGCGACGATAAGTACCCGGCTTTCGTCTTCCTCGCGGAACGCGCGGGCGATGTCGCCGCGGTCGTTGAGCGAGACCTCGGTGACGGATTCGCCGGTGTCCTCGTCCGTGAGGGAACCGGAGAAGGCGACCAGGGTCTTCATGTCGGTGTAGCCCTGCTCGAGGAGGTAGGAGTTCATCTTCTTCGACCAACTGAGAGCTTCGACGCGTGAGCTGGTGACGACCATTGCCCTTGCTTCACCGCCGAGCATGTCCATCACGTTCCGCCGGAAGTGCTCGATGACGACACGGACCTTCTGCGCGATCGCGGTCGGGTGCAGCCGGGCGAACCGAACGATGTTGGTGACTGCCTCGCCGGTGTTGACGCGGACTTCTTGCTCGTCCTCGACCGCGTTCTTCACCCGCAGGAACATGTCGTACGTGGAGTAGTTGGTGAGCACGTCGAGGATGAAGCCCTCCTCGATCGCCTGTGCCATCGTGTACGTGTCGAAGGCTTCCCAGCGGCCGTCACGCTCGGTGCCGAACAGCCGCAGAGTCTTCGCCTTCGGGGTCGCGGTGAGTGCGACGAAGGTGATGTTGCTGGATGCGGCAATCGCCGAGTCTTTCGCCAGCAGCAGGTCGTCGGCGCTGATGTCCTCGTCGTCCGGGTCGAGGTCGACGTCGACCAGTAGCTCCTTCAGCTTCTTCGCTGCGGAGCCTGATTGGGAGGAATGCGCCTCGTCTGCGACTACCGCCCAGCGCCGGCCGCGGAGCTCCTTCGTATCCTCGATCAACTTCATGACTTCGGGGAACGTCTGGAGGGTGCAGGTGATGATGTGGTCACCCTCGACGAGTGCCTTCTTCAGCTGGGGTGACTTCGCTCCCGACTTCTCCCCGACGCTGACGACCAGACCCTTGCTGGACTGCACCAGGTTCATGTCGTGGCGGATGTTTTCGTCAAGCACGTTGCGGTCGGTGACGACGATGACCGAGTCGAACGTCGACTTCGAGTCCGCGCTCATGTGCCGGATCAGCCGGTGACTGAGCCACGCGATCGTCTTCGTCTTGCCGGAGCCGGCCGAGTGCCAGATCAGGTAGCGCTTGCCCGTCCCGTTCGCCTCGATGTCACCGACGACACGCTCGACCGCGCGCAGCTGGTGGAAGCGCGGGAACACCAGTCGCCCTTCCTTCTTGCCGGACTTGCTCGGCTCGAACAGCGCGAAGTCCTTCAGGATGCGCATGAACGTCGGGCGGGCGAGGATCTCGCGCCACAGGTAGTTCGTCGACGAGCCGCTACCCGACGGCGGATTGCCCTCATGGCCTTCGTTGCCCTGGTTGAAGGGCAGGAACACGGTGTCCTCGCCCTCCAGCTTCGTGGTCATGTAGACGAGGTCATTCGATGCCGCGAAATGAACCAAGGCACGGCCGGGCGCGAGCAGTGCCCGGTTCTTCCCAGGCCGGCGATCCTCCTTGTACTGGCGGATCGCATGGTTGACCGTCTGGGTGTTGTCGGTCTTCAGCTCCATCGTCACGACCGGCAAGCCGTTCGCGAGGAGCACTACGTCAATGGTCTCGTTGGTCGCGGTGTCGAATCGCACCTGCCGCAGGACGCGCAGTCGCACCGATTCGGCAGCCGCTACCACCTCTGTGAGATTGGGGTTGGCGGGCGGGAACTCCATCATCGGCCCGAACTTCGCGGCGGGACGACCGACCTGGGCGTAGGTGAAGCCCTTGCGCAGCACCCCGAGCAGACCGCCGACCGGGTGACCGGTGGTGGCGTCCATCTTCGTCTGCTTGGCGAGCTCTTTGGTGATGTGCTGCAGCAGTTTCCGCTCGGCTGCGGGTTTCTGTTCGTCGACAAGGTCTGCGGGTACGGCCTTCTCGTACTCATCCGGGTACTGGGTTGTAAGCCAGTGCAGTACGTCAACGGGGACCATCGCCAGGCCGATGTCCCAGCTCGTCGGCTTGCCCTCGTTCTCGTACAGCCATCCGCGCTCCGCGAGCTCTGTGCAGAGGTTGCGCTCGAACTCCGCCTCCATCAGCTGCGCATCGCTCATCACGCGACCTCTTTCCGACCGGTGACCACGTCGGTGATGAGTGCCGCGCGACGCTCCAGGAGCAGTGCCTTGAGGTCGGCGACCTTCGCGAGCATGGCGTCGACGCGGGCCGCGGCTTCGTCCAGCTGGTCCGCGATTTTGATCTGCTCGTCGAGAGGTGGGAGCGGGACCGGGGTCGCGTCCAGCACGGTCTTGGTTACCCGCTGCGCGTTCGGCCGGACGCCGGTCGCGATGGCGGCGAAGTAGTCGATGTACCGCGAACTTCGGAAGAGATGGTGGACGTAGCGGGGCTCGAACCGGTCCGAGATCCAGAACGCCTTGTAGTCGGGGCTGATGTAGCCGGTCAGCGACGACACGCCGATCCCGCCGTGGTTGAGCCACATCATGTTGGCTGCGAGCTGCCCGGGTCGCACGATGCGGTACTTCGACACATCCAGCGACGCCTGTTGGCCCTCAGTACGAGTGTTGAGCTCAACGCCCCGGTACTCGGAGATCGACAGAAGAGGCCCGGGCGTGCTATCCCCATTCCGCTCGGCGCTCTCGGTGAAGTCGTATCCGAACTTGGTACGACCCCAGTGGTCGGGGATGCCGGAGAGGGGCGAGTGGGCATCGGCGGCGCTGGATCGCTGTCCTGACGCGAGGCCAAACACGGCTCTCGTCTGGGTGCTCCGAGTTCGGTCTCCCAACGCGTTGCTCAGGAGATCCATTCTCGTCAGCACTGCGTCTACGTTGGCTGTCTCTCGGTCCAGATAGTCTGCTATCCCATGTTGCACCTCCGGTGGGAACTGAACCACCGGGTACTCGCGAAGACTCATCCACTCCACGCGTGGCATCTTGGTGCCCTTGGACGCGGCTTCGGCGAACCGAACGAAGTTACGGCTACCGACTACGTACTGGAGATAGCGGGGGTCGACTCCAGCCTCCGGCCGGTAGACATGGATGTCGCCACCGGCCGTGCCGGGGCGATCGGCAAGCCAGTACTTGGCCAGGTACGGACGCAGTTTTCCGAAAAGCAGGTCGCCCGGCCTGAACGGCGTGCCACTCGCCGCATAGGTGGCCAACTCGCCATCGACGAGCTGGCCGGTTTCCGAGACCATGTCTTCTAGAGAGACCTGAAACCCGAGCGGCGGTTCGGATGCTGAAACGAGCGACACATTCGCCCAGAACGGGGCGCTGCTCACTCTTCGCTCACCGCCGTAAACATAGCGGTCAACTCGCCCATGAGCTTCTCCACCTCGGTGTCGATCTCCGCCAACGGTCGGGGCTCCTCAGGCACGTAGAACATCCGGGTGAACGGGATGTCTGTTCCGTTCTTCGCCTTGGTCTCGTCCCACTGAGCGCCAGACGCATAGGGCAGCACTTCGCGCTCCATGTGCTCGTCCAGATCCTCGCTCAGAGGCACGCGCTCGGTGATCTTCCACCCTGAGACGATCACGGGTTTGCCCTTCCGATCAACTGCGAGGGGTGCGGCGTCATCCTCCACGGCCATCGCCTTCATCACGGCGTCGACCAAACCGACCGGCGCCTTCAATCCGGCCGATTTCGCGGCCTCCGGCAACGCCTTGGGAAGGTCGTTCCAGGTGGTGCCGTCAAGGGAACGGAGGATCGCGGCGTGATCCTCGGTGAAGTCGCGGCGGCTGCGCAGCGACTCGACAACTTCGCCGCTGAAGCGCGTCGCGAAGCGCGCCTGCTTGTACACAGGCACGTCGCGGAACATGAAGTCCTCAGGAGTCATCACGCGAGAGATCGCAGGATCAGCCTGATCAAACGCCTTATACGCCTCCATCAGCGTTTTCCGGTGGTCCTTCCCCATCTCGCGGCGCTTATCACCCATCGGTTTCCGCAGGGAGTCCCACTGGCCGGAGCCGTCGATGAGCTGGATCTTGCCCTTGCGCTCGGGATCCTTGTTCGTGTCGAGGATCCAGACGTAGGTTGCGATGCCGGTGCCGTAGAACATGTTCGTGGGCAGAGCCACGATCGCGTCGATCAGGTCTTCCTCGAGGAGCCATTGGCGGATCGAGTTGGGCCCGTTGTCGCTGTTGAACAACGGCGACTGGTTCGAGACGACGGCGGCTCGGCCGCCCTGGCCATTCTTCGCCGCGGGGCTGAGCTTCGATGCGCAGTGGGCCAGGAACAACATCTGACCGTCACTGGTACTCGGCAGACCGTGGCTGAAGCGTGACCCGTGAGCTTTGGCTTGCTCTCTGACCGCCCTCTCGTCTGCCGACCAGTCCATGCCGAACGGAGGATTGGAGAGCACATAGTCGAAGGTCTGATCACCGTAATGATCCTTGAGGAGGGTGTTGCCCTGCTTTATTGCGTCTGGCCGACCACCCTGGATCAACAGGTCCGCTTTGCCGAGGGCAAACGCCGACGCCATGAGTTCCTGGCCGTAGAGCGTGACGTCGATCTTCCCGTTCATTCGCTTGAGCGCGTCCTGCGCGACGAGCAGCATTCCGCCGGAACCGGCGGTCGGGTCGTAGATGGAGCGCAAGGCACTCTCACCCGCGAGGCCGTCGTCATCGTTGGTGATCAAGATGTCGACCATGAGCTTGATTGCATCGCGCGGAGTGTAGAAGTTACCCGCGGCCTTGCCCTTCTTGTTGAAGGCGCGATACATCACGTCCTCGAAAACATCGCCCATGGCGGTGTTGGCGAGTTCACCCGGGGACAGGTCGAGCTTCGAGAAGTGCTTGACCACAGCGAGCAGCCGGTTGGCGTCGGCAAGAACCTTCGCACGGCGATTGAAGTCGAAGGAGGTCCAGATGTCAGCGATGTTGTTCGAGAAGCCATCGATGTAGCTCTGTAGAGACTTGTCCACGTTGTCGTCGACCGATGCAATCGTCGCGAGGTCGAGCGGCGAGACGTTGTAGAAGCTCAGCCCGAACTTGTCCTTCACCGCGATGTCGATCAGGTGCGGAGGCATCCTCGAAAGCGAGGCGACGAACGCAGTCACCTCTTCCTTGGTGTCCGCGAGCATGCACTCCAGCCGGCGAAGCACGGTGAACGGGAGGATGTAATCGCCGTAGTCCTCCTCGTCCACAATGTTTCGGAGGTACTTGTCGGCCGTGTCCCACACGATCCGCGCGGTCGTTGTACTGCTTGTCGCCTCAGCCACTGCGTTGCCCTCGATCAGTCCCGGTCACCCGTCAGAATGTATCGGAAACTTTACATCGGGGTGGGGACGATCGAAGCGACGCCTCAGCTGTGTTGAGTGACAGTGGATTCAGTGGAGGGGCCGTGCGCGGTTGTTCCTCGACAGCTTGATGATGGGAGTACCCCGTCGATTGCGGCGCATTGGGCAGTAGGCCGGCCAGGCATTGGCATCCGACCGGCTGGCGCCTACAGGCCGGAGACCAACTGCTCGACCTTCTGCCCGTCCGCGGCCGAGAGCCCCTCGTTGATCTGGACGAACACCAGGGCGTTCGATGATCCGTATCGGTGCGGGCCGGCGAGCGAAGCGACATCCTCGAAGGCCGCGACGGTCTTGTCATAGATCTTGCTGTTCGAGAACACCAGAACCTGGCCGCTTTCGCCGGGCACCGACGGCAGCTCGAACTCGTAGTTCTCATCGGCACCGATGCCGAGACCCCCGGGTTCGGACTCGGTGCAGTTCGCCCCGACACCCAGATCGACAATCATTTGGCACACTGCCGCCGCGTCCAGCGAGGTCGGATCCGAGCTCGGTGCGGCCTCGAGTTGTGTGGGCGCAGAGCCTGCCCCCGTGTCAGCGGTGATCGGATCCGAAGTTGATGCAGTGTCGTCCGACGAGCAGCCGGCAGCTCCGAGCGCCGCGATCGCGACGATAAGAGAAACCGCGCGTAGTGCCTTGGTCATGACCATTCTCCATGCAGTGTTGAACGGGTTACCCCACTCGGACTGCACCGGCAGGCGAGGGGCCCGTGAAGAATACGGGCGCGGCCACTTCGGGCGCGGCTCCGCACGGTATGCCGTCGCTGCCCCCGACGATGTCGAACATGTCGGGAAAGCCGGGCAAGTTTGCCGATAAGAAGCGTTACGGCATTTATGCTGGTGGAAAGCCGGTTTCCGATCATCCCATCGGCCGGCGGCGAGGGGGTCGGGAATCTCCGATGGTGACGGGTTCGCACGCCGGGTCCCGTGGTCGACCCCCGGGAGGTGACCGCCGGGCCGTGGTGTCGGTCGGCCAGCCGATGTCTCCGGGCAGGGTGCGGGCCGTGGCGACGGTGACCGGAGTGCCGCGGCCGACGGGCCTGCGCAACACCACCCGGTCCGGTTCGACGGCGCTGCCGCTCCCCTGGGCCGATCGGGGGCGATCACCCCGGACCCACCCGGAACCCGGAGTCCGGTGCTCCGAGTAGTGAACCGAAGCCGCTGCTCCCGGATCCGGGAAGCCCGGGCAGTCCGGTCGTCCGGTCGAGGTTGCGAAGCATCATCGGTCGGGATTGCGGCACGATCGGGTGACAGGTTCGGCCTGATGCATTCGAAGTGCCGACAACGGCAACGATCTATTGCCGACGGTGTTCCACAACCTTAGAAGTGAGACGGTCGCCCGCCGGGGTGACGGGGCGGATCGCCCCAGCCCACGCCGTCTCATAAGTTGATTCCAAAACAGGGTGTCGAAATCCTTCTACGGGAACAACTTTCGATACGCTCCCGGGCGGAGCTGGGCTATGCGCGGGTGTCGACGACCAAGCCGGACTCGACCGGCAGATCGACGCCCTCACCACGGCCGGTATCGCCCCGGACCGCATCTAGGTGGACCGCAAATCCGGGACATGACATCGCCCCACCCGAGCTCCTCCGACCACCACCGACCGTCCCGGACTCCCCGAGTACGCCCGCGACGGCGATGTCATCGTCACGCACACCCTCGACAAGGTCGGCCGAACGCGTGCGACACCCCGAACCTGGTCCACAACCTGCGCGAGCGCGGGGATCGGGGACTGCAACCTGGACGATCTGATCCGCATCGGCTCTTCCGACCCGGGCGATCCGATGGGACAGCTGGCAGTCGTGCTGCTCGCACTGTTTGCACAGATGGAACAGACCTACACCCTCGAACGCGCCGCCTACTCCCGAGAGGTCGCCACCGCGAAGGGGCGGCGCACAGGCCGACCGTCGGTGGGCCACCGAATCCCAACTCGCCCAAGCGATCCAAGTGCGCATTTCCGGCCCAACCCTCGCCGATTTCACCGCCAAGACCGAGCTGACGCGCTCCAACCTCGACCGGCACCGGTCGAGACCCCGGCCGTGGGTACGATTCCCGCGCCTGCGTCGCCGCGGATCCACGCCCCGACGAAAACCGGGTAAACCACCCCAACCTGCGACTACTGACCGTCAACGAGGCGGGAGTTTATTCCGCACCTCGATGACCTCGGCACCGTCTAGCCGCATCTTGACGCCGCCGGCCGGCTCGATGAGCACTGACTCTGCGTCCGCTGCCAACCCCACGGCGGGTCATGACAATCACCTGCGAGCGCTGCGGGGACAGGCCACTGGTCACCGGCACCGACCCCACTGGTGACCTACCTGCATTAATTCTCCGATGGATAGAGAACCATGGTTGGCGCACGACTCCGAACCTGCCGTGAATCAACCACCTCTGCGCCATCGCCAAGGTCGAGTCGTAGTACGCGATGTCGAGGTCGGACCGCTCAATCCGGCCGCGGCCACCGTCGGCATCGTGACGATGTCTGCGACCGACTCACGACCCCGGCCGGGTGTGGGCCATCACCCTTTCATACTTGGCGTCGGTCGTTCTCCTTGCAAGCGGCGGAGTCTATCGACGCATCTCGGTTGGAGTAGTCGTCAGTGTCCTCACCCTGGTCCTGCTGCGATTTACGATCCACGTCGTCGCCGTGGTCGGGAATGCCCTCGGCGGCGGCATTCGGCTGATCCCTTCCCGAGCACCCGCCGGACAACCCCCGGTCACTCCCCCGCGCTACCGTGGACCCGCACACACCCCCGCGCAGGACAGAGGAACCATGACCGACCACGACACCACCGACGACCAGCCGCTGCGGATCGACGGCGCGCTCGCCGTGGTCACCGACGAGCACGACCAGCTGCACGCCCTGTGCGTTCGCACCATCGCCGAGCTGCTGGGCTCCGAGCCTGACACCGACGAGGACGGCGACATCGCGATCCCCGTGCACGGCTTCGCGGTGTACGTGACCGTCGCCGACGACGGCCCGCAGTTGCACCTGTGGTCGTCGATCGTCACCGGCATCACCGACCGCGGCCAGGCCACCACCCAGCTGGTCGAGCTGTCGGAGGAGTGGCCGCGGCTGCGGTTCACGCTCAGCGACGAGCACCTGCTGGTCTCGACGCTCCTCGACGCGGACCCCTTCGCACCGCAGCACCTGCTCAACCTGATCGACGAGGTCCACGACCTCACCCACGACCTGGACGACGACTTCGCCGCCCGGTTCGGCGGCACCCTCGACTGCGACGCCGACGACGACAGCTACGCCGGCGACTGCGGTGGCGGCGGCTGCGGCGACGACTGCGCCTGCGGGGACTCCGGCGAGCACGTCGAGGGCGACCTCGGCGTCACCCCGGCCACCACGTAGTCGAACCCACCCCCCAACTGCAGGAGCAGGCGTTCGGCATCACCGCTGCACGTATGCTCCGCCGCGTCCTGGGCCAGAATGTCGGGCGCTCGCGTTACCCTGCATGCCGACGGTCGGGAGTGCGGCCGGTGCGCGCTGCAGATGGGACCACACCCTTGCCCGACCTCGAAAAGTTCGACCAGGCCGTCGAACTGGCCTGGCGCGAGTTCCGTGGCACCCTCGCCGACCACATCGGCACGATGCGCGGCGAGGACATCCTCGTGGTCGAACTGGCGGAGGAGCCGGGCGTCGATGGCTACCTCCCGTGCGTGCAGTTCCTGGCCTGGGCCGATGACCTGGTCCGCTGCGAGGTGCCCTCCAACGCGTTCCTCGACCCCCGGTTCGCGTTGTCGCCCGCCGACGAGGCGCTGCTGATCGAACTCGGCTGGCAGCACCCCACCTGCGCGCCCGACGACGATCCCGGAGACGGGTCGCCCGCCCACTTCCTCGACCGCACCGTCCGGTGGTCCGATCAGCTAGCGTCGATGGCCGTGACCGCGTTCCGCGACGTATGGAGCGTGCCGCATCCGAGCTTTCTGCGGACCGAGGCCGTCGGCGGGCGGGCAGGCAGTCTCGCCGGACCCACCGTGCGGGACTGGCTCGCCTCGGACGTCGACCCGATGCTGGCCGTCGCCCCGCGCGACCCGGACCACCTGCGCGACCTCGTCGAGACCGCCCTCACCGACCTCCTCGGCGACCAGCCTCAGGTCGACGGGGACGGCGACTTCGTGCTGACCATCGAGGGGCACGCGGTGTTCGTGATCCCGCACGCCACCGAGCCCGTTGTCCGGCTGTGGGTGCCGCTGCTCTACCGAATCGGGGGCCGGACCCGCGCCGCGGAGACGGTCGCCGATCTCACCGCACGCTGGTCGCACCTGCGGTTCGTACTCCGCGAGGACCGCCTCAACGCGGTGGTCGAGGTGCCCGGATTCCCTTTCGTGCCACGGCATCTGACCGACCTGCTCGAGCGGGTCACCGCGTTCCTCGCGACCGTCGACCGATCGTTCGCCGCACGGTTCGACGCCGTCGGCTACCGCACCACGCCCTCGGCGGCCGCCGACCACGAATGCGAACCGGACGTGCCGCCGTCGCTGATGGCGGTGATGCAACTGGTGCTCTTCGGCGAGGGCGACCTCGACGCCGAGACCGCCGCCGACGTCTGCGAGCGCGACCGCGCCGCCATCCTCGAGTACATGCGGATCAGCGCGGAACGCACGGCAGAATGGCGAGGTTCGCTCGAAAAGGCTCGCGCCGAGGCGGATCCCAACGAGATCGCACTCTGCGAGGGCGAAGCGGCGGCCTGGGCCGACACGCTCGCGGCGCTGAGCGGCGCCCTGCGGATGGTCAGCTTCTCCCGGCCCGGGCTGGCCCCGGCGCCCGCGGCTCAACCGCCGCGGCAGATGGAGCTGTTCGAAGAACCGAACGAGCTCACCCTGTTCGACGACCCTCGCTGACCCGCGGCCTGGCCGAAATCGGGGTTGCAACCGGCCTCCCACCTGCAATCCAGCGCTAAACTGGCGCTGTGGCGAACATCCAGATCCGCGAACTACCCGAGGAGACCTACGAGGTCATCCGCACACGCGCACGGGCCGCGGGCCGGACCATCGAGTCCTACCTGCGCGAGGTGCTGATCGACTTCGCCGCGACACCGACCACCGACGAGGTCCTGGCCCGCATGGAATCGGCGCGGTCAAACTCCGATGCGCCCGGAGCCACCCGGGAGTCGATCCTCGAGGACCTCGGGGCAGACCGCAGGTGACCGACTGCGTGCTGGACGCGTCCGCGCTACTGCTCGCATACTCGACCGGACTCCGCAATCGGACGATCTGCGACGACGACTTCCCGAGATGTGCTGCCACGCACCGCATCTCATCGATGCGGAGACGGGAAACGTGCGGCGCCGTCCCGAGCGCGCGGGACTCATCAGCGCCGTCGAGGCGCACACCGGGCTGATCACCGCACCGGCGCTGATCGACCGGCGCTACACCCACACCGGCGCGGTCGCGAACCTCGCCTGGTCGCTGCGCGACAACCTGTCCTTCTACGATGCCCTCTACGTCGCGGTCGCGTCCCTGCTCGACGTCCCCGCTCGTCACGGCCGACTCGCGACTGGCCCACGCCCCCGAACTGCCGTGCGCCGTCGAGTTGGTGTGACCCTCGTCGACTGCCTCGGCCGTCCTGCCGCGCAGTGGGCACGCCGATCACCGATCCGTGCGACCGAATCAGAGTCCGCCGCCCGCCCCGGTGATGCCGTCCACGCCGCGCTGCTCCGACGCGCCGTACATGGCCTCGATCTGCTCGAACGTCGCCTGCATCCGCTCGACCTCGACGATATGGTCGCCGATCGCGTCGACCATCGAGTAGTCGCCGCCGACCGCCTTCTTCGCGAACTTCGTGGCCAGGGCTACCCCGCTCGGCAGAGGCCCGAACCCGTCGACTCGGCCAAGCGCCTTCGCTTCGTCCCGCAGCGCCCGGAGCTCGGCCGCGAACTCTGCGCACCGCTTCGCGCACCTGCTCGCCACGCCGGGCTCGAGATAGAGATCGCCAGCAGCGACCGAGGCCCCCACCGCTTCCCATCCCAGGCGTCCCACTTCGGTCATGCCCAGTCTCCTCGCTGTTCGAACTTCTACTCCGGAATGTGGGGCAGCAGGGTGCGGGCGGTCTGCAACGCGACCGCACACGGCTCTTCCACCGCCGGATCCGGACCGGACTCCGAGATCGACACCATCACCGCTCCCCCCGCCGACGTGGTGGCAACGTCACACCACAATCGTTCCCGGTCCGCGACGTCACGGAACGTCACCGCTTCGCGTCCCCCGAGGTCGACGGGCGCGAACTCCTCGAAGTCATCGTTACGCCGCACATCATCGAGGGTGAAGGTCGACGAGTACACCCTCAGGAAGTGCGTGCTGTTGTTCCACCGGCACAGGTTCCAGCCCGGCTGATGAACCCCGAGGATGTCCCGCGACTCGGTCGCCGGGTCCATCCCGACCGCACGGATCGCGTCGTCCGGAAGGTCGTCACACGGGCTGAACACCGGCTCGCCGGCCGCTGACCCCTCCGGTGCCGCCTGACCGCTCACCGACTCGGAACCGCAGCCCGCCAGCACCACCGCGCCGCACACCACCGCGAGAACGAACCCAACGCGCACCCGAACACCCATCGACACTGCCTCCACACCAGTTAGACGCGGCACCCGGCCCGTCGGTTCCCCCCGCCTTGCTCCGACAATTTCACCTTCCCCGATCTACCGCTAAAACGTACAATTTAGCTATGACCACAGTCCCTGCCACTCAGGCCCGCCAGCAGTGGGCCGCCACTCTCGACCTGGCGCGACGAGGACCGGTCACCATCACCCAGCATGGCCGGCCCGGCGTCGTCCTCATGGACGCCGATACCGCGCGCCGCGCACTCGAGGCCCTCCACGACGCCGAGGACGCCGCAGCCGCCGACGCCGCGCGCGAGGCGATGGAGGCCGGTGAGCCGACCGTCAGCCTCGACGAGATCGCCCGGGAGCTGGGCCTGAGCATTGGGTGACTGCTACACGGTCGAGCTGACGGGCCGCGCCGCCAAGACACTCCGGAGGCTCGACCGACCTGTGCAGGCCCGCATCCTCACGGCGCTGACACTGCTGCGCGACGAGCCTCGCCCCCCGGCCGCGACGGCACTGGTCGGGCATCCCGGCTACCTGCGGGTGCGGGTCGGGGACTACCGGATCGTGTACACCGTCGACGACGGCAAACTCCTCGTGCTCGTCCTCACGCTCGGCCAGCGCAGCGGGGTCTACCGAGACCTGCCGTGACGAGTGCGCGGGTCATCAGCGGAGCCAAGGCCGGCTGACCCCTCACCCCCGCCGCAACCCACTCGCCCGCAACACCTGCCGCCGCACCCCGGCCCGCACCGACTCCTCGGTCCCCACGATCCGCACGTGCTTCCGGGCCCGGGTGATCGCCGTGTACAACAGCTCCCGCGTCAGCAGCGACGACTCCTCCCCCGGCAGCACCACGGACACCGTGTCGTACTGGCTGCCCTGGCTGCGGTGAATGGTCATCGCGTAGACGGTCTGCACCGCCGACAGGTAGCTCAGGTTCAGCATCAACGGCTCGTCGCCGCGGGCGAACGCGGCCACCAGCTCGTCGTCCTCGCGCCGGACCACGACGCCGGTGTCGCCGTTGTAGATCCGGGTCTCGTGATCGTTCGCGGTCACCAGCAGCGGCTGCCCGGGATACCAGCGCTCCGGGTCCAGCCGGGTCGCGGTGGCGTCGCCGATCCAGTCCATCGCCTGCCGCGCCCACCAGGTCACGCCGAACGGCCCGGCCCGGTGCGCGCACAGCAGCCGGTGCGCCTCCGAATGCCGCAGCGCGGCAAGTGCATCGCCCGCGACCGCCGCCTCGGTCACCGCGGCCGCGGTGCGCACCACGTCGGTGCGCAGCGCCGCCAGCTCATCGGGGCCGACGAACGACACCTCCTCCGACCCGTCCCGCAGGATCGCCAGCACCGTGTCCTCGTCGGCGTCGCGCACCGCGACCGCCAGGCGGGCGATGGCCCCGCCGAACCGCCTGCCGCGGCTGAGCCGGACCACCCCGCCGCGCAACCGGTCCCGCTCGCCCTCGCTCAGCGCGGCCTCGTCCGGATCGTCCGACGCGTCCAGGTCCGCGCCGACCACCCGGGCCAGCACCGGGTTCTCGACCCTGCTCACCGGCCGCGCGACCAGGTCGGCGAGCACGGCGCCCGCGTCGACGGAGGTCAGCTGGTCCGGGTCCCCGACCAGCACCAGCCGGGTGTCGGGGCGCAGCGCCTCGAGCAGCCGGCACATCATGGTCAGCGACACCATCGACGTCTCGTCGACCACGATCACGTCGTAGGGCAGGTGGTTCGACGCGTTGAACCGGAACCGCCCGCCGCGCATCCAGCCGAGCATCCGGTGCAGCGTCATCGCGGTCATCGTCGACGGCAGGCCCAGCCCGTCGGCCTGATCGCGCACCGACTCCTGCAGCCGCGCGGCCGCCTTGCCGGTAGGCGCGGCCAGCCCGATCCGCGGCGTCGGCCCCGGCTGCCGCGTCAGCAGCGCCAGCACCCGTGCCACCGTGTGCGTCTTGCCGGTGCCCGGCCCGCCGACGATCACCGACGTCGCGTGCGTCGCGGCGACGGCCGCCGCGATCCGCTGCCGGTCCGGCGCGTCCGACGGCCCGCCGCCCTCACGCAGGAACAGCTCCCCCAGGCCCGCGGTCAACGCGCCCTCGTCGACCATCGGATGGACGCCGGCGCGCTCGTCGAGCACCCGGCGGATCGTCTCCTCCTGCCGGAAGTACCGCTCCAGGTACAGCAGACCGCCGTCGTCGGTGTCGACCAGCCGCAGCGGTCGCAGCGGGCCGGCGACGCCGCCGACGATCAGCGGGCTCGCCCGCAGCGCCGCCGCGACTTCCTCGTCCCGCGGCCACGGCAGCGCGGCCAGGTCCACCGGCTCGCACTCCTCGTCCCAGCGTTCGTCGACGTGCACCTCACGGATCTTCGCCAGGTCCAGGCACACCGACCCCAGCCGCACCGCCCGCACCGCCAGCGCGGTCGCCAACTGCACCGCCTCCGACTGCTCCCCCGCCAGCGCCGAGAGCCGCAGCGCCACATGCACGTCCGCGGCGGCGAGCACGCCTGCCTCGTTGAACTCGCGCAGCGCGCCCTTGCCGCGCTGCGCCACCCGCACGTCCGTCACGCCGTCACCTCCGAGGTATGGCCCGCACCGATCCCGGCCAGCAGGTCCGAGAGCCCGGTCACCAGCGCGGCGGGCGGCGTCCAGTCGAAGACGCCGCAGCCGGCCGGGGTGTCCGGCCCGACCATGCCGCGCACGAACAGGTACTGCGCGCCGCCGAGGTGCACCGCCGGGTCGTAGCCGGGCAGCCGCCACCGCAGGTAGCGGTGCAGGGCAACGGAATACAGCAGCGCCTGCAGCGGGTAGTGCGCCCGCATCATCTCCGCGGCCATCGCCTCGCGGGTGAAGTTGTCGGTGGTCAGGTCGCCGGGCGCGAGCCGGTTGGTCTTGTAGTCCACGATCACGAACCGTCCGCCGGGCAGCCGCAGCACCGCGTCGATGCTGCCGGTCAGGTACCCGCGCAGCGGCGTCGGTTCCAGCGTCGCCAGGTGATCGACGTACGCCGCCAGCGCGTCGGATGCGGGCAGGTGCTCGCGCAACAGCCCGGCCAGCCCATCGAGCATCACCGTCAACGCGGCGGGCGTGTCCCCGCCCGCCAGGGGGATCTCGAACTCCAACTCCGGCAGCCTGTTCGACGGTGCGATCTCCGCAAGAGTCGGGCCGGCCCCGGCCAGCGGGGTGCGCATCACAGCCCCGAGCGCCGACGCCAACGCCGCCGGGTCCACCGCCGACATCGTGGCGGCCACCTCGGCCTCGCAGCAGCGCAACAGCTCCGCGTCCAGGTCGTCGGCGGCGGTGTCGACCACCTCGAGCACCGCGTGCACCAGCAGGCCGAAGATCGCGCCGGCCGCCATCCCGTTCATCGGCGACGCGATCCCCGGTCCGGCCGCCGCGACGACGGTCAGCGGCGGCTCGGCGGGTTCGTCGGCCTTCTCCGCGTCCTCGACCTCGCTGCCCACGCCGGGCGTGTCGTGCGCGGACGCGGTCAGCGCCGAGTACGACGTCCGCCGCCACGCCTGGTCGAGCACCCGCTCGAACCGGGCCGCGGCCAGCTCGCCCGCGTCGTCGCCCGCCCTGGCCCAGGCCGCGTCCGGGATCGGATCGGGGCCGACGAACTCGACCTCGATGGTGCCGTTCGCCCCGGCGGCCCAGTCCGTCAGCCGCGACGCGATCACCGAGTCGTCGGGCACCCCGGCGCTCGCCGGAACCTCCGCGCCGCCGGGGCTGCGGCCCAACAGCATTCGGTGCAGCGGCGAGCTGGACGTCGCGAAGCCGGGCGCCCACCACGCGACCACCTGGCACTTGGCCCGGGTCAGCGCGACGTACAGCAGCCGCAGCTCCTCACCGGCCTCCTCCTCCTTGTGCCGGCGCAGCCGCTCGGCGTAGCCGTTGCCGCTCGGGCCGCCGACGTCGCGGATCCGCTGCCCGTGGTCGTCGTGCAGCAGCAGCGTGTCGGGCGTCGGCCTGCGCCCGGGGTCCCAGCCGAACGGCAGGTAGACGATCGGGTACTCGAGGCCCTTGCTGGCGTGCACGGTGGAGATCTGCACGGCGGCGGAGTCGCTGTCGAGCCGCCGGCTGCGGTCCAGGCCGCCGGACGCGGGGTCCTGGATCCGGTCGGTGAGCCAGCGGGTGATCGACGTCAGCCCGAGCGACTGCTCGACGGCGGCGGCGTTGAGCAGCTGCGCGATGTGCCGCAGGTCGGTCAGGGTGCGCTCCCCCGACGGCCGGGACAGCAGCCGCGACTCCAGCGACCCGATCGCGGCGAGCCGCTCGAACAGCGCCGCGAACCCGGACCGCGCGAACGTCGCCGCGAGGTCGCGCAGCTGCCCGCCGACGGTGCCGACGATCTCCTCGCCGCGGGTGTCGAGGTCGGCGGCGGTGTAGCCGAGCAGCGGGGTCAGCGCGGCGAGCCGGACCCGGTCCGCGCGGTGCGGCTGCTCGATGGCCTGCAGCAGCCACAGCCAGTCCTGCGCGGACGCGGTCACGAAAACGCTTGTGCCGCCTGCCAGCACGCACGGGATGCCGGCGCGGGTCAGCTCGGCGTGCACCCGCAGCGCCTGGTTGTTGACCTTGACCAGCACCGCGATGTCCCCGGGCGCCACCGGCCGGGGACCGCCGCCCAGCGTCAGCCGGGCGTCGCCCTCGAGCAGCGCGACGATGTCCGCGGCGACGTCGCGGGCGACCCGGGATCGCAGCGGCCCGACCGCGGGCATCCCGCTCTTGTTCAGCGGGCCGGCGCCGTGCCGGGGCAGCACCCGCAGCCGCATCGGCGGCGTGCCGGTCAGCCGCGAGCCGGTCTTGGCGGCGTCGACCGGGTTCACCACGATCTGGTCGTGGCCCAGCCGCGCCCCGACCTGCAGGTGCGCGAGGGCGTCGAGCAGCCCGGCGTCGCTGCGCCAGTTGGTGATCAGCTCCTGGTGGCTGTCCGCGGCGCCGACCGCGTCGATGTAGCTGAGCACCTCCGCGCCGCGGAACGCGTAGATGGCCTGCTTGGGGTCGCCGACCAGCACCAGCGTCGAGTGGCCGTGGAAGGCGCGGCCGAGGATGCCCCACTGCAGCGGGTCGGTGTCCTGGAACTCGTCGACGAGCACCACCGCGAACTGGTCGCGGACCCGTCGGCAGGCGGCCTCGCCGTGCACCGGGTCGGCGAGCACCCCGTGCAGCAGGGCGGGCAGGTCGTCGAAGTCGCGGATCCCGGCGGATCGCTTGCGGCGCAGCAACTCCGCGCGGACCGCGGCGGCGAACGCGACGGCGTCGCCGGCCTGGGTGCCCTCGTCGTTCTGCGGGGCCAGCACGGCGTGCGGGTCGAAGACGGCCATGCGGGCGGCGGTCCGGGCGAGCTGCGGCGTCATCGGCGTGGTGGCGTTGCGGGCGAAGGTGCGCAGGTACAGGTCGCCGATCGCCTCGTCCCGGATGTCGGTGGCCTCCTCGACCATCTCGGCGTCCGGGTCGCGTTCGCCTGCGAAGCCGAGGCCGTCGAGCACCCGCTGGCAGAAGCTGTGGGTGGTGGCGATGGTGACGGCGTCGAAGTTCGACAGGGCCTGGCGCAGAAGTCGGATCCGGGTCGCGACCTCGTCGGCGGTGCCGGCCGCGAGGTGCGCGATCAGCGGGTCGGGGTCGACGACGGTCGGGTCCGCCAATGCCCGTGCGACGGAGGCGAACCGGTCGCGGGTCCGCTCCCGCAGCTCCTTGGTCGCGGCCTTGGTGAAGGTGACCAGCAGCAGGTCCGACGGGTCGACGCCGACCTCGGCGACGAAGCGGACGGCCAGCCCGACGATGGCGTAGGTCTTGCCGGTGCCCGCGCTGGCCTCGAGCACCGTGGTGCCCCGCGGCAGCGGGCCGAGCAGCTCGAACGCGGTGATCGGTTTCTGCATTGCGGCGGTCACGGCCTCTCCAACTTCTCCGCGGCGAGCAGCGGGTCCCAGATCTGCCGGGCCAGGGTGCCGAACCTGGTCGGCTCCTCGCCGTCCGCCGCCTCCCGGGTGAGGACCGACAGGCCGGACGCGGGCCCGTACACGAAGCCGATGTGCCGGTCGTGGCACTCGCCGAAGTCGCCGCCCCACTCCTTCTCCGCGTAGGCGAGGGCCTGCTCGATCGGTCGGCCGCCTCCGCGGACGGATGCGTATTTCGCGGATGCCTTGGTGCCGATCGGCAGCGGCGCGCAGAGCCCGCGGTCGCGCAGCTCGACGAGCCGCGCGAGCTGGTCGCGGGCGTCGGCCGGGGCGATCAGGACCGAGCGCGCCAGCGGGTCTCGGCCCGAGCCGCGGCCGATGGTGACGGCCCGCCATTGCGTGTCGGTCGGGTCGGAGGCGGCGACGGCGAGCAGCTGCACCCAGGCGGTGAGCCGGTGCTTGGCGGCCAGCTTCGAGTAGCCGGTGCTCGCGATCACCGCGCCGTGCACGCCGCCGACGGTGCCGGTCAGCCTGCGCCCGCCGAGGTCGACGTCCACATCGACGGTGCTGGCGGCTCCCTGGTGCACCTCCCGACCGGCGGCGACCAGCGCCTCGACCTGGTCGACGACCCGGGCCATCACGTTCTTGCCCAGCTCGAACGGCGGCAGGGTGCCGCGGCGCCACTCGGCGTCCCGGACGGAATCGAGGTCCGCGCCCGCCAGCCGGGCGTCGAGCATCCGCTGCCCGACGCCCCACGTCACGAGCGGCTCGAGCTCCAGGTCGAGCGCGTCGGCGATGTCCTCCTCGAGCTCCGGGATCCGCAGTCCCAGCCGCTGTTTGAGGAAGCCCTGGGTGGGGTTGGCCAGGAACGCGATCAGGTCCGCCAGCTGCACGTCCTCGGGCGGCAGCGGCTCGAACGCCGCCGACCGGAGCTCCGGCACCTCGACCGGCGGTCGCTGCAGCGACCGTGCGCCCGCCAGCGCCGCCCGGTCGAAGCTGAACGGGTTCGTCGGCCGAAAGTTGGTGGCGGCGAACGGTTGCAGCGGGTGTTCGGTCACCACGCCGGCGTACGCCTCGGCGCCGGTGGTGGCGCGGACCGTGTCGAGCAGCTCCACCAGCGGGATCGCCGGCGCCCGGTGCGAGCCGTTCACCGGGTCCTTGCCGGTGTAGAGCAGCAGCAGCTTCTCGCCCGCGGACATGACGGCGTCGAGCAGCAGCTGGCGGTCCTCGCTGCGCGGATCGCGTTCCCCGAGAAGGGGTGTGCGGGCGAGCACGTTGTCGCCGTCCACGCCGGAGCCGCGCGGGAACACCTCGTCGTCGAGCCCGAGCAGCACCACCACCCGGTGTGGCACCGACCGCATCGGCACCATGGTGCAGACGGTCAGCTCGCCGGTTCGGAAGTTCGCGCGGGTGGGGCGTCCGGCGAGGCGGCTCGCGAGCATCGACCGGACGTCCGCGAGCCGGAGCACCGCCTCTCCGCCGTTCTCCAGCGCCTCGGCCAGCTCGCGGTGCGCCTGGGCGAGCTGCCAGGCGTCGGCGGCGGCGACGTCGGTCAGCAGGTCGAGGGCGCGGGTCAGGTTGGCGGACCACTGCGTGGTGGTCTGCGGCCCGGCGAGCCCGCGCAGCGACACGTCGAGCCGGTCCACGAATTCGGCGAGCCGGCCGGTGAGTTCGATGTCGTTGCTGTCGACGTCGTCGAGCGGCAGCGCCAGGTTCAGCCAGCCCTCCGACTCGTCGGCGGCCGCGCCGAGCAGGATCCGGTCCATCGCCGCGCCGACGGTGTTCTGTTTGAAGTCGTCCAGCCCGTAGGCGGTTCGCTGCCGGGGGCCGATGCCCCAGCGGGCGCCCGCGCTCACCGCCCAGCCGCGGATGCGTTCGATGTCGTCGTCGCTGAACCCGAAGCGGCGGCGCACCGGTTCGGCGGCGGCGAGGTCCAGCAGCTGCGTCGCGGTGAGCCGGGCGTCCGCCAATTGCAGCAGCGTCCCGACCACGGCGAGCACCGGATTGGTTTGGTGCAGAGCGCGATCGGCGAGCCGGACCCGCAGCCGGTGCCCGGGGTGGCCGAGCACGTCCTGCCCGAACGCGGCCCGGATCAGCGGGGCGTAGGTCTCGACGTCCGGGCACATGACCAGGATGTCGCGGGGTTCGAGGGTCGGGTCGTCCTGGAAGAGGTGCAGCAGGCATTCGCGCAGCACCTCGACCTGGCGGGCCGGGCCGTGGCAGGAGTGCACCTGCACGGAGCCGTCGGGTGTCGCGGGCTCGGTGGGCGCGCGGTCGGCGGCGATGTCGGCCTGCAGACGGCCGAGCAGGGTCGTCGGCGCGGGCGCGGCGGTGTGGTGGACGTCCTCGACGCCGAGGCCGGTGAGCCGGGCCTGCAGCTCGCGGACGTCGCGGGACAGGCTGGCCAGCAGCGGGTTCCGCACCGACAGCGCGCTGTCGTCCTGCGCCCGGGTGGCCGGCGGGTCGACGCTCTCGAGGGTCGACCACATGGTCGGGCTGGGGTGCGGCACCCACAGGTGCACGTCGCGGCTGGCGCCGAGGGCGTCCAGCACCGCGATCTGGTCGGCGCTGAGCCGGGTCGGGCCGAACAGCGACAGCCGCGCGGGCAGGTCCACCAGGCCCGGTTCGGACCGCAACCGGTCGCAGGCGTCGTCAAGCCGCTCCGCCGGGCTGGGGCTGCCGATCCGCTCCCGCAGCCGGCGCCACAGCTGCGCCTGCCAGTGCAGGTCGCCGTCGAGCGGGCCGCCCGCGCCGTCGGTGTCGCGGCCGTCGGCGCTCGCAACACCGGGGCCGTCGGCGCTCGCAACATCGGGGCCCTTGGCCCAGTCGACCAACATGGCCGGTCGCTGTGTGCCGTAGCTGCGGAACAGCTCGGCCAGGTGCGCGGCGGTGCCGTAACGGCGGCCGGTGCGGTAGTCGTCGGCGCCGTGCCCGAGGTGCCGGGCCAGCACCGCGCACCAGGGCTCGTCGAGGCTGTCGTCGATCACCCGGAGCAGCGTCCACAGCACCCGGCTCGACTCCCACGGATCGTCGTCCGCGGTCACCCCGGTCGCGGCGGCCAGCGCCTCGTTGACGAGCCGGGCCGGCGACGGGAAGGCGATGTTCGCGGCGACGCCGTCCCCACGAACGGCGCCCAGCGTGGCCGAGAGTCGCTGGGTGAGCCAGCGTTCGACGCCCTTGGCGGGCACCGCGATCACCTCGCGGGCGAACGGGTCGGCGAGCGGGGTGGCGAGCAGGTCCGCGAGGGCGGAGGCCAGGGTGTCCGAGCGTTCGGCGCGGTGCAGCGTCAGCACGTACTCCCCCTTGCGTTCGAGCTCCCCGGACGGTCGGCTCAGGCTTATCACAGTGCGAGGCGGACATCGTCTCACCGGCGACCGACACTCCAGCGCCACGGACCGAGCAGGTTTGTACGCAGGGCTCGCGCCGCGCTCTGTTACTGGGACGAGCCCGCTTGACGATGCTCGAGTTATGAATTGACCAGCTGGCTCGCTCTCTGGAATGTGACGCCGAGAATCTCACCGATGTCGCGCACGGGGACGTTCTCGGCCGCGAGCTCATGCGCTAGGCGCTTGGATTCAGCCAACGCGCGGGCCTCGAGCTCCGCGGCGTGGTCGCGTTCGCGACGAATCTCCGCAGCACGCATGCCAGCGTCGCGCACCCGGCCGACGTTGACCTCGACCTCGACCGACACCTCGTCCAAAGGAACGCCGGTGGTCACCGCGATGTACTCGCGAGCCATCCGATCGGACTCGGCGAGGCGTCGAGCCTGAGTCAGCCCATCGAGCTCAGGGATGGACACCATCCACCACTTACCTTCTCGGGTCACCTCGACCCTGTACGTCGTCATCCTGTCCTCCTTGCTTTGGTGGGTGCAGCCGGGCATGGACGCGGCCGGCCCACGGCGCCCGCACGGACTACTCCCTACTCTGGGCGATGGCCTTGTCAACCTTGCGGACGACACCGGGCGAGATGGTCCGGTGCCCGTCCGGCAGGAGACCGCTGCACCGTTCGGGCCGGTCCAAAAGGTGTGGCTACCGACCGTGCGCTGCGGCGCGAACCCTGCATCGCGAAGGCGGTTTTGGACCTTCTTGGTGGGTTGCTCCGCAATCACCAAAATAGTCTAATCGGATAGACACTTACCAGTCTAGCGAACTAGACGCTTTCCATGGGCCGGCCGTGACGAGCGACCTCGAGCCGCACACACCTTCTGTCGCCGTCCCACACTTTCTGCGCGTTCAACGCCGTTGTGACGGCGCGAAGAACTGTGTGCGGGCAGGAAAACGGGGCCGACACGGTTCCGCTCTGCGGGACCCGATCCCCACACCACCGACACCCGTGGAGTAGGCATGACTGAAAGGTAGAACCTATTTCACTAGTCCAGAGGTGGTCACAATGCTCGACGCGGCAGCCATCGGAGATGGCATCTTCCAGATTCCCGTTCCTATGTCACACAACCCCCTCGGCTCCACCCTGGTGTACGCGATGGAATCCCCCGGCGGCCTGATCCTGGTCGACGCCGGGTGGGACGCCGACGAGGGCTGGGCCGGGCTGACCTCCGGCCTCGAGTCGATCGGCCACTCGGTCTCGGAGGTCGAGGGCGTGGTGCTCACCCACTTCCACCCCGACCACACCGGGCTGTGCGGGCGGGTGCGCGAGGCCTCGGGCGCCTGGATCGCCATGCACGAGTCCGACCACGAGATGTTCGCGAAGATGTCCTCCGGCCGCGACGCGGAGTGGATGGACTACCAGCTCGCCAACCTGACGCAGGCGGGCGCCGCGCAGGAGGACCTGGATGCGTTCCGGGCCGCGACGGGCAGCGACGTCCCCGTCGGCCCCGAGTCCGCGCCCGACCGCCTGCTCGCCGACGACGAAATCGTCGCGCTCACCGGCCGCGGCCTGCGCGTGGTGCACACGCCGGGCCACACCCCCGGGCACGTCTGCTTCTACCTCGAGGACGCCGAGGTGATGTTCACCGGCGACCACGTGCTGCAGAAGACCACCCCGCACGTGGGTAACTTCGTCTACCCGCTCGAGGAGCGCGACGCCCTCGCCGAGTTCCTGGACTCGCTGCGCCGCGTGCAGACGATGGACGTCACCCGCGGCCTGGGCGCGCACGGCATCCCGCTCGACGACGTCGCGGGCCGCGCAGGCGAACTGATCGAGCACCACGAGGAGCGGCTCGAGCACCTGCTCGACGCGTTCGGCGACGACCGGATCACCGTCTGGGAGGTGGCGCAGCGGATGAAGTGGTACCGCCCGTGGACCGACTTCCATCCGATGGCCAAGGGCATGGCGCTGTCCGAGGCGGCCGCGCACCTGCGGCACCTCGTCGCGCGCGAGCAGGTCGCGCAGGTGCCGGGCACCGAACCGGCGGTGTTCGCGCGGAAGTAGGCGCTGCGCGCCCGTGAGTACTTCTGGTCCCCAGGCGGACCAGAAGTACTCACGGGCGGCGAAGCCGCCTAATCGCGGGGAGTAGCAGCGTCCGGACCAGGTGACGCACCATCGCGACGAACACCGCGAGCCACGCGATGAACGCCACCCACGAGCCGACCTCGCCGATGCCGCGCACGATCGGCAGGTGGTCGGCCTCGCCGATGTAGTGCCCGGCCACGCCGTACATGCCGAGCGGGAAAATGATGCTCCACAGCGTCGCGTCGTAGCGCAGCGGCAGCCGGTGGGTCACGTGCCGCCACCAGCCGGCGGCGAGGAGGATCGGGATCAGCCAGGTACCGAACGCCCAGAAGATCACGGACATGCCTGCGATGAGCCCGCGGGTGGCGTCGACCATCGGCGCGTCGGCCATCTGCACGATCCGGGCCCCGGCGAGGACCGTGATCGCGGTCGCGCCCATCGACACCCAGTACGCGGGGATCAGGTCCTTCGGTTCGAGCGGATACAGCATCAGCCGCGCCAGGACGAGCATCGCGGCCGCCCCGTAAAGGATCACCCCGACCGACCACGAGAAGACCGCCAACAACGCAAGCTCACGACGCCCCAGCCCTTCGCCCGGCTGAAGCACCGCCGAGAGCACCGCGATCGACTGGCTCGCGACCACCCAGACGAACCAGGTGCCGTTCGCGCCCGGCAGGGTCGGACGGATGGTCGGGTTGAGCACGGCAGTCCACGGCACGACGTAGCCGAGCACGAACCAGCTCAGCACCGCGATCGTCAGCAGCACGAATGCGGGATCGGACCACCCTTCCATCGTGCAGCGAGTACCCACCACAGAGGTGGCCGCAACGAAGGTGAAGAATCCGAATCCGCGGCGCGGGTCGCGAAAGTCGGAGAGGAATTGCTCGCGATAGCGGAGGACCCGCCAGATCACCAGCACGAGCAGCACGAACCAGCCGATCCCCGCGATCGCGAACAACAACCCGGACAACAACGGAAGGTCCTTGGTCTTCATCGCGACCGAGATGATCCCGCTCGCCATCACCAGCGCGAAATACCCGGGGTTGAGGGTCGATACCGCCTCGCGGATCGTGCCCGCCCGCGGCGTGGCCGGATCGCCGCCGCCCCGTGAGCCGCTGTCCATCCGAGACGGAGTGCCGCGAGCGGGTTCCGGGTTCATAAACGTCACTCTCACATCGCCGTTCACGGTGATCAACCTGCGCGACCGGCGCGCCGCCGACTACATCGACAGCGCCATCCGCGCGAGCACGCGGGCCCATTCGGGATCCGTGGGCACATTCGCCCGCCCGAAGGTGTCGCCCAGCGCCCCGATCGTCCTGAGGAACCGGCGGGTGGCATCGGCCGCCCAACCCGCGTCCGACGCGCTCAGCGGGCTGCCGTCGCCGTTGCGCCAGCCCAGGACGCTCAACGCCTCGACCATCACCGCGTCGCGCTCGTTGCTCGACGCGCCGGCCGCGACGGTGAGCAGCAGGATTCGTCCGGCCTCCTGCTCGACGCGCTCCTTGCCGAGGGGCAGCGTCGTCACCACATGGCACCACAGGTCGTCGCGCCGCAACTGCGACACGCCCAGCTTGGTCAGGATCAGCCTGCCCTTGAGCTTTCGGGTCAACCCGAACGCCCGCCCGGCCTCGCGCAGGGACTGGATCTGCGGGTTGTCGACCTCGCGGGTACTTTTCCCGATCCAGCTCACGCCCCAGTCGAGCTCGTTGCGCGCCGCCTCGACGTCTGCGGGCGGCAGATACCCGGACCCGGTCAGCGTGATGCCGTCGGGACCGATCCGGTGCAGCAGCCATCGCAGGTGCGCGAGGGCACTCGCCTGCGTCTGCTCGAAATCCGAGCCAACACCACCCTGGAGTTCGGCCCGCGGAATCAGCGAATACAGCTGCGGTGCAGCCCGATACGGAATCCGGGTCAGCAACTCGGCCAGCTGCGAATCGAGCACCGGTGGATATCGCCGAAGCTCATCGCGCATGCCCAGTGCCGCGTTCACCGCGTCGAGGTCGAAGGTCTCCGGGGCGAGTTCTGGTCCGGCCCAGGCCCGCAGGTCCTCGTGCTCCGGGTGCGCGGGATCGGCGAGCACCTCCAGAAGGTGTTCGTAGCCGTGTGCTCCTCCGCAATCCTCGGGAGGGCAGGCGCGCTCGCCGGCGAGGCAGGCCACCGGCGCCATGTCCTCGGCGACCGCCTCGAGCCGGATGGTGTGCACCCAGCCGTCGCCGAAGTCGTACTCGTACAGCAGGGTGTCCCCGAGTTCCCGCAGCACCTGGTCCAGTCGCACGTCCTCCTCGCAGGCGTCGTCGTCCTCGTCCGCGAAGCTGTCCTCAATGCTCGACCGCATCGCGAAGACCTCACGGCGGGAAGGTCGCTGCGGGTCCACGCGTGCCCACTGGTGCAGGTGACAGTCGCCCCAGCCCATCGCCGCCTGCAGCAACGGATGCAGTTCGTCGAGCCTCAGGTTCGACGGGACAACGATGCGCCGCCAGATGGCGGGGGCGATGCCGTCGAGCTCGATTCGCACCTGGTAGCTCACCGCATCCCGCCGACGCTGGGCACGATCCGAACGTCCCGGCGCTTGGACTGCCACGTCATCGTCGGTCTCGTCGATGAACGCGCGCAGCGCCTCGGGCGCGGTGGGCACCACCCGTAGGTGCGAGGGTCTACGCATGCCGGGGCCTCCCATGCCGCAAGGGTAGGGCACGGGCCGCTCCGCCAGGGACGAGTGGGAGGATCGGCCGTCTTCGACCCGCGGGTGCCTTCGCGGAATCCCGGGGTGCGAAGACGGCGATCATTTGGCGATCGCGAACCCGTCGAGTTCCGGTGCCGGGTCGCTGCTGACCTGTTCGAGAATCACCGCGTGCGCCCACTGCCATGACGTGGCCACCGCTCGACGTACCTTTGAGTGAAGAGTCCGAGCATGAACATGCATGCGACCTTCTCGCAGTCGAAACTCACTTCGTCCCACCGTGCACCACGTTCCGAGAAGTACACGACCCACTGGTCGCCGTCGCGAACCAGGCAGTGCCTGTCATCGGCATCGTGCCCGATTGCGTAGTCCCGCTCGCCGAAACCAAGATCATCGAGGTAGACCCGCAGGAGCTGCACCGACATCCGCACGTTTGATTCCCTATCTCGCGCGCCAACCTGCAGCGGCTAGCTAGCTAGCCAATCGGTAGCCACCAGCGTGAGTTCGCCTGACCTATAGCCCTTTCGCACCAATGTCGACCTCTCGAAGACGAGTTCATCAAAATCTCGGACGGTAATCCGCTCTTCAACGCGACCTCTCTCCTGAGGAGTCAGCGAGGTCGATACATTCCGCGGATTGACGATCGTGATCTTGTGATCCCAACTGAATCCGAGCGAGAGAACTCCAAACTTCTCCTGCACGTCGATCAGTTCATACGACTCGTCATACGGTTTCCCGAGCCACCCCGAGGGCAGGATTATCCCAATATCGTGATACCGCGACGAGAAATCTGCAACATCGCGCGCGACCCGCTCCGCACTACCTAGTTCAGCCACGATGGATCCACCTTGTTGATAATGATCTGACTCCCGCCACCGCTGAGGATTCCACCGCCGGCTAGTTTCTGTTCGGCTGCGAATCCCGCATAGATGTCCGTGCCCCGTGGCACCGTGATTGACGCTACATTCTCAGCTGTGTTCCCCCAGTCCGGGTTCAGCGCGCTGTCCAGTTGCGATTGGAGTGGCCCGCGTGGTTCATCCATTGTCCAGAAGCGCCCGAGTGGGCTACCTCCATCCGGAAAAACCCGATAGAGGGTAACCGGATCGGTCGTTGTGACGTGCGCATAGGTCCCGCTTCGGAAGGTCTCGGCCAGTTCAGTCGACAGCGGTCCTGGGTTCATCGGACCATGGTTGGCGATTACGTTTCCGAGGTCGCAGGCCCTCGGCACCAACCCCAACGGATCGATCCACCCCGTCGGATTATGCGGGTACGCACTCGGATTCGCTGCCGGCGCCAACCCGAGCGGATCCTGCGTGACATACCGCGCGGTCGACGGGTCGTAGTACCGGTGCAGGTTGTAGTGCAGCCCGGTCTCGTCGTCGTGGTACTGACCCGGGAACCGCAGCGGCGTCGAAACGCCATCCCAGCTCGTCCGACCCCACAGGTCCGCGGCGGCCAACCCGAGCACCTCGGCCGAGTCCGGGTCGATCAGCTCCACGGGGGTGCCGACGAGGTCGGTGACGATCGCGTAGAACTCGGCGTCGACGTCGCCCTGGCTCGATGTCTGTGTCAGCGGGGTGAAGCTGCCGGGCGCATAGGTCCACCGGGTGACCGCGTCGCCGTGCGTCTGCTCGACGAGTTGCGTTCCGTCCCAGGCATACCGGGTCAGCTCCTCGACAACGCCCTCGCCGTCGATCCGTGCCTTCGTCGTCCTGCGACCCAGCGCGTCGTACGTGTACCGCCACCGCTGACCGTCCGGGGTGGTGACGCCGACCAGCTGGTCGAAGGCGTTGTACCGGTAATGCCAGGTGTCCGCGGTCCGCGAGATCCGGGTGGTGGTCTTGCGGACCAGCCGGCCGGCCTCGTCGTAGTGGTACCGGGTGCGCCCGTCCCGGATCAGCAGGTTGCCGCGGTACTCGCGGCGGTCCGCACCCGACGCCGCCTCGACGACGTTGCCGAGCCGGTCGTAGCCGTAGCTCTCGACCGCGAGATCGTTCCGGGTGACGGTGGTGATCCGGCCGACGCCGTCGAGGGCGTAGCCGCGGCGCATCACCCGGTCCGCATCGGTGGCGTCGCCACGGACGGTGGTGTGGTTCGTCAGGTACCCGTCGGGCCGGTACTCGTAGGCATCCTCACGCAGCACCGTGGGCCCCGACGCCGAGCCCGAACCGAGGCCCAGGTTGAGCAGCGGCGCGGGGCGCGCCGTAACGGACTGACCGGCGAGTTGCCCACGGGCGGTGTGGCTGCGGTCGATCGCGAGCTCCCCGACCTTCCATCCCGTGACCGCGCCGAGCGGGTCGTGGGTGAAGTCCATTTGACGGCCATCGGCGGCGAGCGAGGCCAGCTGCCCCGCCGGATCCCATCGCCAGCCGGTGTCGCCGCCGCCGGGCGAGAACCGGCGGGTGCGTCGGCCCGCGAGGTCGTGCTCGAACCACATCTCCTGGTCGCCGTCGACGATCTGACTGCGCAGCTGTCCTGTCACCGCGTAGGCGAAGTCGACCGTATGCACCGGAGATTCGCCCTCGCCGGAGACGGCGGAGGTCACGCGCCCGGCCGGATCGTGGCCGAAGCGCAGGAACTCGCCGGACTCGGCGCGGATGTCCGTGAGCCGGCCGAGCACGTCGTAGCTGTGCCGGCGGGTGATCCCGGTCGCCGCCGTCACCGTTGCGACGCGGCCCATCGCGTCGTGGGTGTACCCGGTTGTCGCACCGGTGAAGTCGGTCTCCGACGCCAGCCGGCCCGCGCGGTCGTAGCGGTAGGTCCAGGTGTCGCCGAGCGGGTTGGTGACGGCGGTCAACCTACGCTCGGTGTCCCAGGTGTAGCGGGTGACCGAGCCGTCGGGGTCGGTGCGCGCGGACAGCAGGTCGAAGTCGCCGTACGCGTAGCCAGTGGTCGATCCGACCGGATCGGTGTGCGAGAGCAGGTTTCCCTCGCCGTCGTACTCCCACGACTCGCTCGCCCCGTCGGGATGCATCCGCCCCAACATCCGGCCGTCCGCCGACCATCGGTACCGGGTGGTCGCGCCGGTCGGGTCGGTAACGGCCGTCGGCCGCCCGAATCCGTCCCGATCGATGCGGGTGACCGCGCCCTTCGGGTCGGTGACCGCGGCGGGCAACCCGGCGTCGGCGCAGTCGACGAGCGTGGTGGCGCCGGTCGGTCCGGTGACCCGCGCGAGCGACCCGTCGGGGTGGTAGCCGTACGTGGTGCGAGCCCCGGCCGCGTCGACGGTGGCGGTGAGGTTCCCGTCGCGGTCCCACTCCCGCGCGGACGTGCTGCCGTCCGGGTTGCGTACGGCGGCCGGTCGTTTCGGCGCGGCGTAGTCGATGGCGACGACCCGGCCGTCCGGCCTGGTGATCCGCGCGACGTCCCCGTCCGGCGTGTACCGGTACGCGGTGACGGCGCCGTCCGGGGTGCGCACCCGGAGCGGTTCCCGGCGGGAGTTGTAGTCGGTGTGGGTGTGTCCGCCCGCGGGGTCGACCAGGTCGCGCAATCGCAGGTCCTCGTCGAAGCCGTGGGTCGTGGTGGCCCCGGTCGAATCCGTCACGACGGTCACCCGGCCGGCACCGTCCGGGGTGTCGGTGTAGTCGAACCGCGAGTCGAGGATCCCCGCGGTGCCATGCTGCACGACGACGCGGTCCTCGTCGTCGTAGGTGTTGGACATCCGATTGCCGTTGCTGTCCGTCCACGTCACCAACCGCCCCTCGGCGTCGTAGCCGTAGCGGGTGGTGCCGCCGTCGCCCTTCGTGACCGCGACGAGATGCCCTGCCTCGTAGTCGAATCGGCGGACCACGGTGGCCGTGTCGCCGTCGACGACGGACAGCGCGGTGACCCGACCGCCGCCGGTCTCGAGCAGCACGCGGTAACCGCCGGAGTGCACGATCTCGGTCGGCGCACCGTCGGGCCCGTACCGGAACAGGATGCGGTTGTGCTGACGGTCGGTGATCGCGCTGATCGCGAAGTTGCCCAGCGCGGAATCCAGCCCACCGAGTTCGGATCTCGGGGCGAAGTGCCATGTGAGGTCTCGGTCGGGATTGTGCACCCGGTAGCCGCCGGTCTCGGTCCGGGTCAGCGGCCACCGCTGCCCCGACGCGGGCAGCACCTCGGCGCCGACCTCGGGGTGCTCGTAGGTGAGCATCAGCCCGTTCTCGGCGAGCAGGGTCACCCCGGATTCCTCGACCACCACCCGCATGTCGATGGTGGCCGACCAGCTCGGCCCGAACCAGCGGCCGAACCGGAAGTTGGACCGGTGCCGGCGCCCGAACACCAGCGGCAGCACGCCGGGCAGGGTGAGATCGGTTTCGGGGAGCAGGAACTCGCCGGTCGCGACGTCGACGGGGTCTCGGTCCTCGCAGTTCTGGTCGCTGGTGCGGTCGCTGTCCACGCCCGCGTCGTCGGCCGCCTGGTTGACGCCGTTGTCGGCCTCCGCCAGGTCGTGCGGGGTCGCGTTCGGCCGCTCACCGCCGTCGGGGCCATCGTTCGCGGTGGGCGCGTCGACCGGCGCACCACCGTCCCCGTCGGGGAGGCTCGGGGGCGCCTGATCGCCCGCGTCCGGTGTGTGGTCGACCTTCGGGGAATCGGGTTCTCCGCGATCCGTCGGCGGCTCGTCAGTCGGCGACCCGTCCCTTTCCAGCGAACGCTCCACGGGCTGCGACTGCGCCTCCCCGCGATCCGTCGGCCCATCCTCGACCCCGGCCGGACGGGTCTCGGCCTCGGGAGTCGGCCCGTCCAGGCGAGGCGTTTCGGCAACCGGGGCAGGCGATTCCATCCGCGGGGCGTCGGAAGTCGGAAGGTTCCGGCCCCCGTCCGCGACCGTGTCGGCGAGCCGCCCCGGCCCGGCGAAGTCGCCCGCGGCGTCGACCATCCGCTCGACCGATCGAGCCGCCGCGACACCGCCGCCCGCCCCGGCGGTCGCCGCCGTCAGGATCGCGTCGCCGGTGAGGCTGCCGGCGAACTCGAACGGATTGTCCAGGGCGTTGTCGACCATCGCGGACACCACGGCGCCGGGGTCGGCGGCCGCAACGAACAAGCCGGTCGCCAGGTCCGACATCGCCGCGCCGTACTCGGCGGGATGCGTCAGGTTGTACTGGTCCGCCGGGTTGACCTGGCGCACGAACTGCACAATGCCGCTCAGTCCCGTCAGCAGGCCCGCGCCGAAGTTCGTCTTCGCGACCTCCAGCGCGTCGGTGGCGTCCGCGACGTTCGCGACCATGCGCTCGGTGAACGGCGGCGCGGTTGGTGCGGCCGTGGTGGCCTGCTCCAGCGCGCCTGCGACCTGGCCGGCCACGCCGTCGCGCTCGATCCGGGCACTGCGCAGGATCTCTCGGGCCGCGTCCTTCATCGCGCTCCAGCTGTCGACCAGCTGGGTGCCCACCTGCGCGTCGGCGCTGAGCGCGGCATAGGCGGTCTTGCACGCCAGCTCCTCCCGCTCGGCCTGCTTCCACATCTCGACGGCCTGCGCCGCCCGGGCCTGCGCCGCCTCGACGGTGTAGCTCCACGAGGTGAGGCTCCGGCCTGCCGCGCTCATCGCGTCGGCGGCCTCGTGCCACAGCCCCGGCTGCTTGTCGAAGACGGCGTTGAATCCGTCTGCGGCCGTGCCGGTCCAGCCGGCGGCGTCGATCGTGCGCAGCGCGTCGCCGGTGGAGGCGATGCTGCTGGAGAGCTCGCCCAGGGTGGTGGTGGCCTCGGCGATGGCGGCGGGTTCGCCGCGGATCAGTTCCTTCGGCTGCTCGGTCTGGCCCAATTCGAGCTCGTCGACGGCGCCGCCGGTCAGGCTCGCGACCTGATCGCCGAGGTCGGTCAGCGCGTCGGCGACGCCGTCGGCGCCGAGACCGCGGGCCACGCGGGACGCCGCGTCGAGCCCGGAATCGGCTGCCTGCCCGAGGCTTTCGATGCCCGACTCGACCGCGTCCTCGACGAACTCGCCCGCACTGTCGATCGCCCCCGTGGCGTCGTCCCAGGTGTCACTGAGCCAGCTCATCGGCTCCCCCTCCCCCGGCAGTCATCTCGGCGGCGAGCTCGGCGGCCCCGGTGTTCCAACCGCGATCCGCGTCCACCCCGACGGCGTCGGCGAGCTGCGGCGACACGTTCGCGAATGCCTGCGGCGCAACCGCCTCGATCACCTCGTTGTTGGTCTGGATCGTCTGCGCCGCCTCCGCGAACGACTCCGCGCTGTAATCCGGGTTGAGGACGTGATTGACGGCGTTGTCCGCGAGGGTGTCCTCCCAGCTGCGGTCCGCGATCTCCTCGCCGCTCAGGTGCGGGTTGCCGACCGCGTGGGTCCACATGGTCTTGAAGGTGTCCGAGACCTTCTGCTCCATCTCGTGGTAGAGGCCCGCGTTCAGGTCGAGGACCCGGGCGATCTCGTTCGCGGACTGCACCAGGGATCGGACGCCCCAGGACCAGCGCTCGGCGAACTCCTCGAGCCCGGTCTGCACCTCCTGCTTGCCCGCCTCCATCGGCGAGAGCGCCAGCAGCGAGAAGCCCCGCCCGACCGCGGCCGTCTCGCCGATCCCGAGCCCCTCGAGCGATCCGGTGATCGCGGTGATGCCCTGCGCGGCCTGAACCAGTACCTGCGGGTCGACCCCGAGTTCGTCGCTCACGACCGGGCCTCGGCGGGCGGGAACGCCATCGGCGACGGGCCTGCGATGTCGACGGCGATTCCCGTCGGATTCGCCAGGCCGGGGATCAGGTCGTCGACGATCCGACCACCGAGCAGGGCGCGAAAGCCTCGGTGCTCGGAGTCCCCGCGGGCGGCGAGGTACCGCGCGTACTCGTCCTCGCTGGTGAACGCGCAGATCCAGTCCAGCCCGCCGAAGCTACTGGTGAGCAGCCTGTCGTCGCCCGTCACGGGCATCAGCAGCACCGACGACCGTAACGCGTCGGTCAGCGCCCTGGGTTGACCGAACCCCTGGTAGAACGCCTCGATCTCGGCCAGCAGCGCACCGCAGCCGCCGTCCACCGCCCCCATGACATCCCCCCGGATTGGCTCTCCCGGACGCCGCGCACGGCGTCACCCGGCCAGAATAGCCGTCTCGGCGCTGTCGCCGCGCGACGCTCACTCCCGCCCGACCCCGAGCAGCCGATGCGCGCACAGCCCGACGTACAGCTCGGCGGCGTGCACCGGGTCGGAGAAGTCCCGCCCGGTCAGCTCCTGGATCCGGCGCAGGCGGTACAGCACGGTGTTGCGGTGGTAGTGCAGCCGCGCGGCCGCCGCGGTGGTCGAGCCGCGCGCGGCGAACCAGGCCTCCAGCGTCGACAACAGGCTTTCCCGGTCATCGGCGGGCAGGGCCAGCACCGGCCCGAGGACCTGGCGGGCGGTGAGCTGCCCGGCGTCCGGTTGCCGGATCACCAGCAGCGGCACCGGAACCGAGTCGTAGCGCGTCGCATCGACCGCGCCGTCGAGCGCGCAGCGACGGGCCTGCCGTGCCTGCTCCACCGCCTCGCCGATGCCACCGGGTCGGCCGAAGCCCCGGCTCACCCCGACGCGTCCGACGCCGATCCCGCCCAGCGCGACCAGGCCCGCCTCCAAAGCCGGTGCGGCCGTTGCCCACAGCAGCCCGACACGACCGTCGACCTCGGTGTCCCACACCGATTCGACGCCGACACAACGCAGCTCGGATCGCAATGAATCCGCCGACGGACAGGACTCCGATTCCTCGACGGACGCCACCAGGAAGGCTCCCCGCTCGGGGATCCGGAACGCGCGCACCGCGTCGGCTGCGCCCGCCGGGTTGAGCGCCTGGTTCGCGAACAGGGTCCGGATCAGCCGCCGCCTCGCCTCGGCGTCCTCCCTGGCACGGGTGTCGGCCGCCTCCCGGTAGGCGTCGGCCGCGGCGTCCGAGTAGACGTCGACCAGCGCCCAGACCTGCGCCGCCATGTCCAGCAGCCACTGGCTGGCGCGACCGTCCGAACGCGCCATCAGCTCCTCCCAGATCAACCGTCCGCCGAGCCGGAAGGCGTGCAGCAACGCGGCCAACGGCACACCCTGATCGGCCTTCATCCGGCCGGCCGCGCGGGCCGACTCGAGGCGGACCGGCGCCGTGCCGTCGAGATTCGCGAGCATCGACGTCAGGTTGTCCCGGCACGCGGTCCGCAGCTGCTCCGGCGTCAGCAGGGAGGCGTCGGCGTAGTCCTGCTCGGCGGACACGATGCGAGCGACGAGTTCCTCAGTGAGTTCGTCCACCGAGGCGCGCATGTCGTGCAGCAGATCGACGGACGACGGCGGCGCGAGTTCGGGGCTGACGACCATCGGACCAGGATAGCCGCCCGGCAGTGACCCACGCCACAGCCTTTTGTGCGACCGCACAAAAGGCCCGCGAACTTCGACGCCCCTTGCCTATGGCGCATGGCACCCCGATGCGACGAGGATCACAGTAGAAGATCCGACGGGTCCGGCCCGCCGGACTCGAACCGAACGGAGTCACCCGGTGTCCGATCACGATCCCGCCAGCACCCATCCGGCCATCGATGAGGCCCTCGCCGACCTCGTCGAGGGCGAGAAGACCTGGGCGGGCCTGCCCCTGGGCGAACGCCGACGACTGCTCGAGCGGGTCAGCGAGCTGACCGTGCAACACGCAGCCGAATGGGTGGCCGCGGCGGTCGCGATCAAGCGCCTCGACCCCGACTCGCCCCTGGTCGGCGAGGAGTGGATGTCCGGGCCATACGCGATGGCGATGTCCACGACCGCACTGTCCGCCAGCCTCGCGAAGCTCGAGTCGGGCACGAGCCCGCTGGCCGACGCCACCTTCGGCACCGCCCCCGGCGGGCGCACCACGGTGCGGGCGCTGCCGATGAACGTCTTCGACAAGCTGCTGCTGAGCGGGTTCAGCGCGGACGTGTGGCTGGAGCCGGGCATCGATCGTGCGACGGCACAGCGCGAGGCCGGCCTCGCGCAGCTCGACCCGACCCGGACCCAGGGCATCGGGGTGGTCCTCGGCGCGGGCAACATCACCTCCATCGCCCCGCTCGACACGCTGTACGAACTGTTCGCGCACAACCGCGTCGTCGCGCTCAAGCTCAACCCGATCATGGACCTGATGCTGCCGGTGTTCACGAAGGTGCTCGAGCCGTTCATCGGGGCGGGTGTGGTCCGGCTGCTGACCGGCGGCGCCGACGTCGGCACGTACCTGACCCGGCATCGGCTGGTCGACCACGTGCACATGACGGGCAGCGCACTCACCCACGACGCGATCGTCTTCGGCACCGGCGAGGAGGGCGCGCGCCGCAAGGCCGCAGGCGAGCCGGTCCTCGACAAGGGGATGACCAGCGAGCTGGGTGGGGTGTCGCCGACCATCGTGCTGCCCGGCAAGTGGAGCCGTGCCGACATCGAATTCCAGGCCGAACACGTCGCGACCCAACGCCTGCACAACGGCGGCTACAACTGCATCGCGTCGCAGGTGGTGGTGCTGTCCTCACAGTGGGAGCAGCGGGACGAGTTCGTCGCCGCGTTGCGTGCCGCCGTCGACCGCGCCCCCGCCCGCCCGGCCTACTACCCGGGCAGCGACGATCGGGTCGCGTCGGCCGCGCAGTCCTACCCGAAGTCCGAGCGGCTGGGCGACCGCGGCGGCCGGGTCCTGGTGTCGGGCCTGCGGCCGGACGAGTTCGCCCCGCTCCTGCAGACCGAGTACTTCGGGCCGGTGCTGGGCGTGATCGAACTGCCGCACGACGGAAAGGATTTCGCCGCCCGCGCCGCCGAGGTGGTCAACGACCAGTTCGTCGGGACGCTCGGGGTCAACATCATCGCCGAGCCCGGCACCATCGACGCGATGGGAGATCGTTTCGACGCGCTGCTCGAGTCGCTGCGGTACGGGACGATCGCGGTCAACGCCTGGACCGGGGTCGGGTTCCTCACCGCCGCGGCGACCTGGGGCGCGTTCCCCGGCCACACCCTCAGTGATGTGCAGAGCGGCATCGGCGTCGTCCACAACGCGCTGCTGATCGACCGGCCGGAGCGCACCGTGGTGCGCGGCCCGTTCCGGCCGTCCCCGCGCTCACTGCTGCACGGCGAGAGGTCGATCTCGCCGAAGCCGCCGTGGTTCGTCACCAACAAGACCGCGGCGGGCACCGGGCGCCTGCTGACCGCGTTCGCGGGCAACCCGTCGTGGACCCGACTGCCGGCGATCTTCGCCTCTGCGCTGCGCGGGTGAAGCCTGCATACTGAGCACCGCGCACGTCAATGGCCGTTCTTTCTAACACTTTTCGATGCGGAGACGAACGAATGAATCAGGAACCGTCGGCAGCCGACTACGTCATCGTTGGCGCGGGATCGTCCGGCGCCGCGCTGGCCGGCCGGCTCAGCAACGACCCGCGCAACGAGGTCGTCCTGCTCGAGGCCGGGCCGCAGGACAAGGACAAGTTCGTCCACATTCCCGCGGCCTTCTCCAAGCTGTTCCGCGGTGAGATGGACTGGGACTACCTGACCGAGCCGCAGCCCGGCCTGGGGGGCCGCAGCATCTACTGGCCCCGCGGGAAGATGCTCGGCGGATCGTCGTCGATGAACGCCATGATGTGGGTGCGCGGCTTCGCCGCCGACTACGACGAGTGGGCCGAACTCGCGGACGACTCCTGGTCCTTCGGCAAGGTGGTGGAATACTTCCGCAGGTTCGAGAACGTCGAGGGCGCCACCGCGGCCGACGACGCCGGCACCGCCGGCCCGATCTCGGTGAGCAACCAGCGCAGCCCCCGCCCCCTCACCGGGGCCTTCCTCGAGGCGGCGCGCCAGACCGGATTTCCGCTGGAACGCGCGAACACCGCTGCACCCGAGGGCTTCTCGCAGACGATGGTCACGCAGAAGCGCGGCGCCCGGTGGAGCACGGCCGACGCCTACCTCGCACCTGCTCGCAAGCGACCCAACCTGACGGTGCTCACCGAGGCCGCCGCGACGCGGGTGCTGTTCGAGGGATCGGCCGCGGTCGGGGTCGAGTACGTCCACGGCGGCGTGCGCCGGACCGTGCGGGCCCGCAAGGAGGTGATCCTCTCGGGCGGCGCGATCAACACCCCGCAGCTGCTGATGCTGTCCGGGATCGGCGACGAGCAGCACCTGCGCGGGCACGGGATCTCCGTGCAGCACCACCTCCCGGAGGTGGGCCGCAACCTGACCGATCACCTGGTGTCGATGCTCGGCTATAGCGTCGAATCGGATTCGCTCTTCGCCGCCGAGAAGATCCCCGAGCTCGTCAACTACCTGGTGCGTCGCCGCGGCATGCTCACCTCGAACGTCGCCGAGGCGTACGGGTTCACCCGCAGCCGTGCGGAACTCGCACTGCCGGACCTGGAACTGATCTTCGGCCCAGCCCCGTTCTTCGACGAGGGCCTCGTGCCAGCCACCGAGCACGCCGCGGTGATCGGGACGATCCTGCTCAAGCCCGAGAGCCGCGGGGAGATCACGCTGCGGTCCGCGGACCACGCGGACAAGCCGATCATCGATCCCCGCTACCTCAGCGACAGCGGCGTCGACCGCCGCGCGATGCTCGAGGGCCTGCGGGTGTGCGATGCGCTCGCCTCGGCCCCGGCGCTGAAGTCTCGGCTCGGCGCGATGATTCGGCCCTCGATGCCCGCCAGGACGCCCCTGGAGGAGGTGCTGGCGGCCGCGCTCGAGCGGACCTCGCACACCCTGTATCACCCCACCGGAACCTGCCGGATGGGCAAGGACGCGGCGAGCGTCGTCGACCCCGAGCTGCGGGTGCGCGGGGTGGATCGACTGCGGGTCGCGGACGCGTCGATCATGCCGACCATCATCCGCGGCCACACCCACGCGCCGTCCGTGCTGATCGGTGAGAAGGCGGCCGACCTGATCCAGCGGTCGAATTAGACCCGGGGCCAACGAGGTGACGGCTACAGCGATTTCGCGATGATCCCCTTCATCACCTCGTTGGCGCCCGCGTAGATCTTCTGGACGCGGGCGTCCTCATACATCCGCGCGATCAGGTACTCGCGCATGTAGCCGTAGCCGCCGTGCAGCTGGACGCACCGGTCGATCACCGCACACTGCTGCTCGGTGAGCCAGTACTTGACCATCGCCGCCTCGGACGGGTCGAGCTCGCCGCGCAGGTGCGCCTGGACGGCGTGGTCGAGAAACACCTCGCAGGTGCGGGCGATCGTCTGGCACTCGGCGAGCTCGAACGCCGTGTTCTGGAACTCGAAGAGATTGTGCCCGAACGCCTGCCGCGACTTCGTGTACGCGACGGTCTCCTCCACCGCCCGGTTCATCGCGCCCGACGCCTGCGCGCCGATGATCAGGCGCTCCTGCACCAGCTGCGCTATCAGCTGCCCGAAGCCCTGGCCCTCGGCGTCGCCGAGGAGGTTCGACACCGGCACCCGCACGTCGGTGAAGGACAGCTCGGAGGTGTCGGCGCCGTGCTGGCCCACCTTGTCCAGCACCCGCCCGACGACGAACCCGGGGCAGTCGCGCAGGTCGACGATCAGCAGGGACACCCCCTTGGCGCCCGCCTTCGGGTCGGTCTTGACGGCGAGCACGATCACGTCGGCGGAGGATCCGTTGGTGATGAACGTCTTCGAGCCGTTGACCACGTAGTCGTCGCCGTCACGGATGGCGGTGGTCTTGATCGCCTTGAGGTCCGAGCCGGCGCCGGGCTCGGTCATGCCGATGGCGCCGAGGATCTCGCCGGTCGCCATCCCCGGCAGCCACGCCTTCTTCTGTTCCTCGGTGCCGTACTCGGCGATGTAGTGCGGGACGATGCCGCTGTGCACGGCGATCCCGAACGCGAGGTCGCCTGCGTGGCCCTGCGCCTCGAAGACGGCGAGGTCGTGCGCGAACGTGCCGCCACCGCCGCCGTACTCCTCCGGGATGGAGCAGCACAGCAGGCCCAGCTCGCCGGCCTTGAGCCACACGTCGCGGTCGATGCGGTGCTGGGCGTCCCACTTCTCGTTGTGCGCGACCACCTCCCGCTCGAAGAACCCGGCCGCGAGCTCGGACAGGGCGCGGACCTCGTCGTCGTGCCAGGTGGGGAGGTACTTCTTCACGACGCCGACCGCCTTCTCTCCGATGCCCGGACACCGACCGCGCCTGTCGGCCGGTCGCCACTGCTGCCCATGCTAACGATGCGCGTCGTGCTGGTCGCGGAACGACCTGGTCTACCATCGAACGGATCAGATCCGGGGGGGGTTCAGGTGGTCGAGCACACTCATTTCGGCGCGGACGTGCTGTTCGTACCGACCCGTCCACACGACGCGTCCGGTCGGGTCCAACTCGAGCTGCGCACCTTGCCGGACGGCCGTGTGGCACTGCCGGTCTACACGTCGATCCCGAGCCTCGTGCGCTGCTGCGGGCCGCACCAACACTGGGGCGCCCTCGGCGGCAGTGGATTCGACCAGGTGAAGGCCGCGACCGGGTTCGACGTGGCACTGGTCGACGCCAGAATCCCGGACGCACACCGACGGCAACAGCCGGAGCCTGGTCAGGCGGACGATGAGGCTCTTCCTGACTCGTGGCTCGAGTCGGCGTCGGTGTGGGGCGCGGGGGATCTGCGATGAGTTCACCGCTGGAGGTCGACGACCTCTCCCCCGCCGCTCGCTCGCTGGCCTTGGGCGCGAGCGGGCTTCAGGAGTTGGCCGCGCAGGCGCCTGCGCTACCGAATGCGGGCGCGTCCACCTCGTTTGTCGGTGATGTGTTGATGGCCCTGGCCGGAGCGATGTCTCAGGCCGCCGCCGTCGAGGCGAGCGCCGCCGACACCGTGCACGCCAATGCCAGGTCTTACGCCGAGTCGGACGCGAGCGCCGGCCAGGCTATCGGCAAGGCCGGGCAGGCAGTGCCCAATCCGGGCGGAGACCGCTAATGCCGATCTATGTCGAGGTCGATGCGGATCCGCAATCGTGCGCGGCGTGTGTCGATGCGCTGTACGCGCTCGCGAACGGGACCGACGAGGAGGCGCGGACCTTCCTTGACGCGCGTTCGTCCTCGGAGACGAATTGGCGAGGCGACGCGGGCGACGCATTCCGGGACCGGATCACTGCGTTGGAGCGGGTGACCGGCGACCTCGCCGAGCGGGCGCGAGATACCGCCAAGGCGCTGCAGGAGTTCGTCGACGGCATCACCACGGCGAAGGAACGAATGGTGCAGGCAGCCGCCATCGCACTCGAAGCCGGGCTGTATACCGGACCTAATCCGTGCGATCCGACCTGGATCGGCGACCCACAACGTGTCGTGTCGGTCGGGCCGGTCAGCCCCGCAGCTGAGGCGGCCTTTGCGAAGCAGCAGGCCGCATACGCCGAATGCCTCGCGATGGCGGGCGAAGGACGCAGGCTGGAGATGCAGGCGCACGTGGAATTGCGCGAAGCGATGCTGGAGAAGCGAACAGCATTCACAGCGTTCAAGGGCGAATTCCTCGATGAGGCTCCATGGCTGGCGGCGGGGATCAGTACCGGCTACGTGCAGGCCATGGTCGCCAAACAAGCTCCATGGGACGACTTCGCCAGGACGATGACCGCGCAGTCCGAACGGTTTCGGTCTATTGCTGCCGAACCACTTCCGGAATCGTTGCGCCGGTCCGCGATGAATGCCGCCGAACGATTCGGCATGGGTGCCGACGACGCGGTGAGGGCGGCCTCGAACACGCCGTACAACCGGCTTCTCCCCGGCGGAGTGGAAAAGCCACACTGGCGGGCGCTCGCGAAACCAGTCGTCGCCGAGGGCGGGACCACGGCATTGTCGAAGATTGGATCGAAGATCCCCATTGCCGGTGGACTTGTGACGGTCGTCCAAACCGGGCTCGAAGTGGCCGATGCCGACGACAAGGGCGACGCTGCCTTATCCGTGGGCAAGAACGTCGCGGGCTTCGCCGCGGGAACCGTGGCCACCGAACTGATGATGGCGAGCGCGGCGGGTGGGCCCGCAACGGTCGCAGTCGTCGTAGGCGGTGTCTTCATTGGCTGGGGAGTCAGCGAGGCCATCGAATGGGCGGGCGGCGAATAATGGGACGTCACGATGGGCAGTCCGTGAACCCTCTTACCGGTCCTTCCCCGATTCCGGACAAGCTGACCGGTTTGCCGAGGCCGCCACGAGCACCGCGCGAATGGCGAGGTCACACACCGACACCCCACGGCCGCGAGCCAAAGAACCCGCCAGCTGGCCCCTCTGAACTTGGACCGCCGTTGGAATGGAACCAGATGTCAAAGTCGGACACCTGGAAAGCGATCGGTGCGCTTCTGCTGGTGTTGGTTGCCTTCCTGGTACTCAAGCGCGGCCTCGACTGGCTGGGCTACTGGTGGGTTTGGGTTGTGTTCGCCGCGACCGTGCTGTGGGGATTATGGACCTTTCGCCACGGCGACTGGCTGGCCGCAGGCTCGACCTGGGTGCAGCAGAACAGAAACTGGGTCAACACCTACGAGCTCACCCAGATCCGATTCACCGTCAGCGGTCTGAACCGCGCTCTGATCCTGACCGATTCGTCCGGCCAAAACATTCATGGACTGGTGATCCGCAGCGTGCAATCCAACCAACCGATGTGGGATCTCGTCTACAACGGCATCCTCCATTCTGTCGCGTCGGGAAACTGCGACATCTCGGACAAGGCGCGTTCCGTCCTCAAGGTGCCCGCCGACCTGGGCAAGCCCCAGGCCGACGACCGCCCGGGATAAGAGCGAACCCATCCCCCGAAACTGCAACACGTTCTAGCATTCGTCCATGAGCCTCCTCATCACCGACGACAAGCGCGTCCGCACGATCACCCTGAACCGGCCCGACGCGCTGAACGCCTTCGACGAGGCGCTCTACGACGCCACCACCGAGGCGCTGCGCGCGGCCGCCGAGGACCCGGGCGTCGCGGTGGTGCTGCTCACCGGGAGCGGGCGGGCGTTCAGCGCAGGCACGGACCTGCGCGAGATGCACGCCCGCACCACCGATCCCGACTTCCGGCCGGGCAAGCACGGATTCCCCGGGCTGCTCGATGCGCTGGTGGAGTTCCCCAAGCCGCTGATCTGCGCCGTCAACGGGATCGGGCTCGGCATCGGCGCGACCGTGCTCGGCTTCGCGGACCTGGCCTTCATGTCGAGCACCGCCAGGCTCAAGTGCCCGTTCACCGGCCTGGGCGTCGCGCCCGAGGCGGCATCGAGCTACCTGCTGCCCAAGCTGGTCGGCAGGCAGAACGCGGCCTGGCTGCTGATGTCCTCGGAGTGGATCGACGCCGCGCAGGCCAAGGAGATGGGGCTGGTCTGGCGGGTCTGCGAGCCGGACGACCTGATGGACGCGGCCCGCGCGCACGCCGAAGTGCTTGCCGCCAAGCCGATCTCCAGCCTGATCGCGGTCAAGCGCACGATGACCGAGCCGCTGCGGGCCGAGATCGACGCCGCGCGCGAGCGCGAGAACGCCTGCTTCCGCGAGCTGATGGGCGGCCCGGCCAACATCGAGGCCCTCACCGCGTTCGCGCAGGGCCGTCAGCCGGACTTCACGGCCCTGCCGGCCGGCTGGTAGTCGCTACCGGCGAGCTCAGTCCCCCGCCGCCATGTCCAGCGCCGCGAGGTGACTGAACAGCATGCTCGCGCCGATCGGGTTGCCGCCGCCGGGATACACCGTGCCGCTGGCCGCCGCCATCGTGTTGCCCGCCGCGTAGAGGCCGCGGATCGGCACCCCGGCGGTGTCGAGCACCCGCGCGGACACGTCGGTGCGCAGCCCGCCCTTGGTGCCGAGGTCCGAGATGCCGAACGCGGCCGCGTGGAACGGGCCCTGCGCGATCGGTGCCAGCGGGGAGCCCCCGCCGGAGAACGCCCGGTCGTACGGCTCGTCGCCGCGACCGAAGTCCTCGTCGACGCCGGTCGCGGCGAACCCGTTGAACCGCTCGACCGTCGCCACCAGCGCGTCGGCAGGCACCCCGATCTGCTCGGCCAGTTCCTCGAGGGTGTCGGCGGTCTTCCACAGCCCGGCCTCGACGTATTCCTCGGTCGGGGCCAGCGGCACGTTGGTGGCGCGCACCGGCGGCACCTCGCCCTCCCGGTCGTCGTAGATCATCCAGTAGGGCAACGTGACTCCGCCGCCGTCCATGTGCGCGATGACGTCGCGGCCGAGGCGGTCGTAGGGCGCGGACTCGTTGACGAAACGGTTGCCGGCGTCGTCGACGAAGATGCCCCCGGTGAACCACAGCGCGAACGCGGAGGCCCCGTCGGGATGGGTCAGACCCGGCGACCACCAGGCCTGGTCCATCAGGTCGGTGTCGGCGCCGATCGCGATGCCGGCCCGATGGGCCTTGCCGAGGTTGCCCCAGGGCCCCATGGTGTCCCGGACCTCGCCCGGCACACCGAACTCGGCGCGCAGCTCCTCGTTGCGCTCGAAACCGCCTGCCGCCAGCAGCACCCCCTTGCGGGTCCGGATCGCGCTGCGTTCGCCGTCGCGTTCGACGATCGCGCCGACCACCGCGCCGTCCTCGACGACGAGCTCCTCGAGCGAGGTTCCCAGGCGCAGTGAGGCGTTCGGGAACTCCGAGAGTGCGATGAGGAACCGTCCGATCAGCGCCTGCCCGCCGACCAGATACGGCGGCAGCTCCTCGCCGGGCCGGTCGGCGCCGAGCGGCGGCCGCAGCGAGTCGCGCAGCGCGCCCAGCTTGGCGGCGCGGGTCGGCTTCGGCACGATGTGCCTGCCGGTGGCGCTCGCCTTGGCGGCCTTACCGAAGTAGTCCGGCCACGGCAGCACCTGGAACACGAAGTGCTCGTCGGCCTCGAGGTAGTCGATCAGCGGGGCGCCGCCGCGGACGTACGCCTCCTGCAGCTCCGTCGGGCTGCGGTCGCCGACAACCTCGCGGAAGTAGGTGAGCGCGTCCTCGACGGTGTCCTCGTCGCCCGCGCGCCGCAGCACCGCGTTGCCCGGGAACCACATCCCGCCGCCGCCGGACAGGGACGTGGTGCCGCCGAACTTGTCGGTGGCCTCGATCAGCGTGACCGAAAGCCCCTCGCGCGCCGCGGTGTAGGCGCCGGCGCAGCCGCCGCCGGACCCGACCACCAGGACGTCGCACTCCTCGTTCCAGTCCACCACGTCGACCACCCTTCCCTCCGCACAGGTTCCACCTTCTGACCCTGCAATTCCCTCCCGCAAATACTAGAACGCGTTCTAGTATTTGGGAGAGCTTTGGGAGAGGCAGCGAACCGGCCGCGGACGGCGTTAGGGGAAAAATGGCGTACCGAGTGATCCAGTGGGCGACCGGCGGCGTCGGCCGGGCCGCGATCGAGGGCGTGCTGCGCCACCCCGAACTGGAACTGGTCGGCTGCTGGGTGCACTCCGCGGACAAGAGCGGACGCGACGTCGGCGAGATCATCGGGGCCGACCCGACCGGGGTCATCGCCACCGACGACGCCGAGGCCGTCTACGCCCTCGACGCCGACTGCGTGGTCTACGCGCCGCTGATGCCGAACAAGGAGGAGGTCGCGCGCCTGCTCGGGTCGGGCAAGAACGTGGTGACCCCACTCGGCTGGTTCCGCCCCACCGACCGCGACGCCAAGATGGAGGCGACCGCACGGGAGGCCGGGGTGACCCTGCACGGCACCGGCATCGATCCGGGCGGCATCACCGACCTCTTCCCGCTGGCGCTGTCGGTGATGACCTCCGCCGCGACCTTCGTGCGCGCCGAGGAGTTCTCCGACATGCGCGGCTACAACGCACCCGACGTGCTGCGCTGGGTCATGTGTTTCGGCGCGACCCCGGAGGAGGCCGGGTCCGGACCCATGCTCAAGCTGCTGACCGGCGGCTTCACCCAGTCGCTGCGGCTGATCCTCGACGGCATGGGCTTCGACCCGGCGGCCGAGATCCGCACCGCCCAGGAGGTCGCGGTCGCCACCGCCCCCATCGACACCCCGATGGGCGTCATCGAGCCCGGACTCGTTGCCGCGCAGCGCTTCCAATGGGACGCGGTGATCGGCGACACGACCGTCGCCCGCGTCGCGGTCAATTGGCTGATGGGCGAGGAGAACCTCGACCCGGACTGGACCCTCGGCCCGGCGGGGGAACGGTTCGAGGTGGAGATCAAGGGCGACCCCGACCAACTGGTCACCTTCAAGGGATTTCAGGCCGCGCGGCCCGAGGACGGCTGGGACCGCAACCCGGGCATCGTGGCGACCGCCAACCACTGCGTGAACTCGATCCCGTACGTCTGCCGGGCCGAGCCCGGGATCAAAGGCTACCTCGACCTGCCGCTGATGGCCGGCCGCGCGCACCCCGACCTGGCCGCGAAGGGCGATTCGGCGCGCGACTGAACCCGGCAAGCCCGCTTTGCCCGGATCGGGCCGCTCCCGTAGTGTCTGGACATGTGTCTAGTGAAGCCAAGTTCGAATCCACCCGCCGACGCCTGACGCCGCAACAGGCCGAAACCGTCGACCGACTGACGGCGGCCGCGGTCACGGTTCTTCGCGCGCAAGGGTTCTCGGGCCTCACCGTCCGCATGGTGGCGACGGAGGCCGGCGTCGCCGCGGCCACCGCGTACACCTACTTCTCGTCGAAGAGTCACCTCGTCGCGGAGGTGTTCTGGCGGCGCCTGAACGCGGTGCCGAGGGAGGTGCCCACCGACCTCGACCCGGTCACGCGGGTCTGCCGCGTCCTGCGGGACGTCGCACTGCTGGTCTCCGACGAGCCGGCCCTGGCCGCGGCGGTCACCACGGCGATCCTGGGCGACGATCCCGACGTCGAGCACCTGCGGCTCCGCATCGGCAAGGACGTCCGCGGCCGCCTGGTGGCGGCGCTCGGCCCCCGGCACGACGCGGACGTGCTCGACGCGCTCGAGATCGCGTGGTCGGGCGCGCTCGTCCGGGCCGGCATGGGCTACGAGTCCTACGCGCAGATCGCCGATCGCCTCGAGACCACCGCCAAGCTGATCATGGCGGGGCAGCAGTAGCGCCCCGCCGCTACCAGGCCTTCGCCCCGACCAGCGGCAGGTTCACGAAGCTGGGCCGGTCCGGCGACAGCTGCACGTGCTGCGGCCTGTTCTGCCCGTCGGCGAGCACCGGCCCGAGCGGAAGGTACCGGGGGACGCTGGCGGCGTAGACGTCCACCCGCAGCCGGTGCCCCGGCTTCAGCACCGCGTCGGTGGGCACGAGGTTGATGTCCACGGGCGTCACCTGGCCCGGGACGACGGGCTTGCGCGCGGAGATCGTCAGCCTGTGGTGCGGTTCGGTGTAATCCCCGTTCGCCGACTTCAGGCTCAGCGCGTCGTCGACCTCGCGCAGCGACGCGGTGAGCGCACCGTTGGTGAGGGTGGTCGAGGTGCCGTCGGGCGCAACGTCGTTGAGGGTGACCGCCCAGAAGCCGTCGAGCGCGTCGAGGACCGTCTCGAGGTGCAGGTTCACCGGACCGGACAGCTCGGTCGATTCCGCGACCGGTGCGCTGGTGAAGGCGAGCCCCTCGGCCTCCTGGAACCGGGAGTCCTTGCTGCACACCGAGCCGAGGATCACGGTCAGGCCCGCGGTCCCCTGCGCTCCGTCGCGGGAGCAGAACCCGCGCAGTCCCGGTGCGGCCGTGAGCCGCGCCGAGCCCTGCGGCTTGCCTGCGACGAGGCTGCCGTCACGCGCGGCGTGGCCGGCGGTGCCGCTCGGGGCGTCCGAGAGGTACATCCGCTGGTACTCGACTCCCGCCCGCGGGAACTGGTCGGTCGTCGTCCAGCCGTTGCCCTGCTGGTACAGGGTGACCGGGCCGTAGCCGTCGATGCCGTTGTCGATTCCCTTGAGCCACTTGTCGAACCAGGCCCGCTCGAGCACGTCGAGTCGTGGCGGCGCGCCCTCGTCGCCGAACCCGCCGCCGAAGGTGACGTGGTAGTTGTCGCTCATGATCAGCTGCTTCTGACCGGCCGGGAGGGGGATCGCGTTGTAGATGCGGGGCTCGCTGTTGGCGAAGATGTCGTGCCAGGCGCCGTAGAGCATGGTGGGCACCGTGATGTTCTCCACCCTCGCCCGCTTCTCCTGGTAGAAGGCGCCGTCCTGGGCGACGAGCATGGTGGCGGGATCGATACCGCTGACACTCGGGGCGGTCACCGCCTCGCCGAGTTCGGCGATCAGCGTCAGGGGGTCGCGCAGTCGGTCCTGCAGCCACTGCTGATCGAACCGTCCCTGCGCGAGGGACTGCACGTCGGGAATGAGCTTGGTCCCGTTGACCAACGCGAGCCACAGCGGCATGAAGCCGACGCCGAGTCCGCCTCCGGTGCCGACGATGTCGCGGATCAGGTCGTTGCCCGGCTCGGTCGGGAAGATCGCCTTCAGCGCGGGCGGCTGATGCCCGGCGGCCTGCAGTGAGTTGATCCCGGAATAGGACACCCCCGCCATGCCGACCTTGCCGTTCGACCACTGCTGCTTGCTCATCCAGTCGATGATCTCGACGGAATCCTGCTGTTCGCGGGGGCCGAGCGTCTGCCACTCCCCCTGGGAGAATCCGGTGCCGCGGGTGTCGACGACCACCTGGGTGTAGCCGCTGCGGACGAGCTCCCGATTCAGGGCGAACACACGCATTCCGCCGCCGGTGAGCACCTTCGCGGTCTCGCCGACCCCGTCGAACGGGGTACCCGCGAGGTCGTAGCTGTTGACCAGGTCGACCAGGGTGTCCTCGAGCCCGGGGACGGCGATCATGGAATCGACGACGTTGCTGACCAGCTTGGTGTACGGCGTCACGTTCAGGACCGACGGCAACTTGGTGTCGATCGGCTTGCCCGAGGCGTCGGCGGGGCGGTAGACGTTGCCCTTGAGCACGGTCCCGTCGCTCATCGTGATCGGCACGTCCCAGTCGATGGCGACGACCGGGTACTTCGGCGGTGCGTCGGCCGTGGCCAGCCACCGCGCGCCGTCCGCTCCCCCGGTCGGGTCGGCCGATGCCGTGACCGCGGGCACGGCAGCGAGACCGATCGCCAGCGCCCCTGCCAGGGCCAGGGTTCCGGTCCGGGACAGCGACCCCCGTCGAAGTATCCGTCTGCGCATGACTACTCGAACCCCCCGTGGATTCTACGGTGACGCTGGAATCGCCCAGGTGGCCGACGTCACAAACCTACTGGATAGTAACCATGCGGATACCCGCCGTCAAGGCTGAGTTCAACCTCGGTTCGCCACCATCAGAAGCGTCGATTTCCCTTATGCCAGACGGCAATTCGCGCACCCACTAGGCCCAACCAGCGCCGCGCCGCTCGGCATGATGCTCGACCACCCGCCCGACGAGCGCGATCAACTGCTCGCGCTCGCCCGCGTCGAGCGGCGCGAGCAGATCGCCCTGGGCCTCGGCCGCGAGGGCCCGCAGCCGCTGCAGGCGCCGGGCCCCCTCGGCGGTGATGGTGACGACGTTCCGCCGTCTGTCCACCGGGTCCGGCTCGCGTGCGAGGTAGCCGCTCTCGTCGAGTTCGCCGACGACGGACGCGACGTCGCTGCGGTCGAGGTGGCAGCGCCGGCCCAGCGACGCCTGACTGAGCGGACCGTACTCGGCGAGCGCGGACAGCACCGAATAGTGCCGCCGGTGCGCCCCGGCCTCGGCCATTCGCTCGTTGAGCAGCCGTTGCGCGTGGATGCCCGCCTGGCTGACGAGCCAGCTCGGCGAGCGACGCAGTGCGGACGGCGGGCCGTCATCGGTGGACTCCATACCCGACACCCTAGTAACCGTTGGCGACGCCAACAAGTTCTGGTACCGTTGGCGTCACCAACGATATTCAGAGAGGTTGCCATGTCCGCCACGACCATCAGCCCGTACCGACTCGACATCCCGCAGACCGCGCTCGACGATCTCCGCGACCGACTGGCCCGCACCCGCTGGCCCGACGAACCGGACGGCGCCGGCTGGGACTACGGCATCCCGCTCGAGCGGATGCGCGCGCTCGCCGACTACTGGCGCGACGGATACGACTGGCGCGCCCACGAGGCCGCCATCAACCGTCATCCGCAGTTCGTCACCGAGATCGACGGCGCCACCGTGCACTTCCTGCACGTCCGCTCCCCCGAACCCGACGCGACGCCGCTGCTCCTGACCCACGGCTGGCCGGGCTCGTTCATCGAGTTCCTCGACGTCGTCGGCCCGCTGTCGGACCCGAGGGCGCACGGCGGCGATCCCGCGGACGCCTTCCACCTGGTGATCCCGTCGATCCCCGGCTTCGGCCCGTCGGGGCCGACCCGCGACCGGGGCTGGGACACCGCCCGCGTCGCCCGCGCCTTCGCCGAGCTGATGAGCCGGCTCGGCTACGAGCGGTACGGCGCGCAGGGCGGCGACTGGGGCTCGGGCGTCGCCCGGCTGCTCGCGGTCGCGGCCCCGGAGAGCGTGATCGGCGTGCACGTCAACTACCTGCCGCACGGGCCGGCCGAGACCGACGGGCTCTCCGCCGACGATGCCGCCCGGGTCGAGGTGATCCGGAACTTCCTCGCCAACACACCCGGCTACATGCGGATGCAGGCCACCCGCCCGCAGACCATCGCCTACTCCCTCACGGATTCGCCGACCGGGCAGCTGGCCTGGATCGCCGACAAGGTCCGGGAGTGGACCGACCCGGCGCACCCGCTCCCGGACGACACGCTGCTCACCAACGTGTCGCTGCACTGGTTCTTCGGCACCGCGGGATCCTCGGCGCGGCTGACGTTCGAGTCGGGCGGCCCGCGCGCCGGCGGACCGACCGGCGTCGCACCGCTGGGGATGGCGGTGTTCGCCCACGACATCGTCCGGCCGGTCCGCAGCATCTCGGAGAAGGCGAACCCGACGCTGGTGCACTGGAGCGAGTTCGACGATGGCGGGCACTTCGCGGCGCTGGAGGTGCCGGACCTGCTGGTGGGCGACGTGCGGGCGTTTTTCCGGGGGCTACGCGGATAGCAGGGCGGGTCAGGGCCGGCGGTGCAGGTACACCTCGGTGAGCAGGCTGAAGACCGCCCGGCCCTGCGTGTCCGCCAGCTGGCCGGTCGTGGTGACCAGTCCGCGGCCACGGTCGTCCAGCTCGACGTCGTCGATCACCATCAGCCCGGTCAGCACGTCGCCGGGCCGCACGGGTCGAATGAACCGGACGTCGCGCAGCCCACGCGCACCGATCACGCTCCAGTGCCGATAGGCGCCGAGCACAGCGAGCCGCTGGAAGACGGCCATCGTGTGCACACCGCTGGCAATGAGTCCGCCGAAGTAGCCCTGCGCGGCCGCCTCCGCGTCGAGATGGGAGTCCTGCGGATCCCACGCGGTCGAGAAGTCGACCATCTCGGCCTCGCTGACGGTGTGCGAGCCCAGGTCGATGACGTCGCCGACCATCAGGTCCTCGGCGTACTTCACCTCATCCATGAGGTCCATCGTGCCAGGACACTGCCCGGATCGAGGCGACGAGCTCGGTGGAGCCCACCGGCCGGGTTTGGTGTCAGACACTTGCGCCTGACCGGGCGGACTCCACCGCCTCGCCGATCCACGGCACCATCGCCGCGCGCACGTCGACCGACCTCGGCAGCAATCCGTTGGCCGCCAGCACATCTGCGGTGTGCTGCTGCTCATCGAGAAACTCCTCGGACACCGGGTTCACGCCCCACGGGCGGCCCCGCAGCGCGCTCTCCCAGCGGTCCAGGTCGGCCTGGCCACCACGGGCGTCGTCGACGAAGTACTGCGCGGCCGCGCGCGGATTGGCCTCGATCCATGCGTCGGACTCCTGCAGCGCCGCGATGACGGCCTCGAGCGCCCCGCGGTTGCTCTCCGCGAACTCACGGCTGGTGAACCACAGCGACGGGTGGCTGAACAGGGACTCGGTGTCCACCAGCGTGCGCAGGTCGTGGTCGTTCTCGATGGCGTCGAGCCCCGGGTACGACCCGACCCACGCGTCCAGCTCGCCCGCCAGCAGCGCGGCGCCGCCCTCCTGCACGCCGGTGTCGACGGGCTCGACGTCTGCCCACGTCAGGCCAACCTTGTCGAGGGCGAGCAGCAGCAGGCTGGTCTGCCAGGAACCGTGCGCGATGCCGACGCGCTTGCCACTGAGGTCGGCCGCGGTCTCGATGCCGGAGTCGGCGAGGGTGACCAGGCGCCCGTTCTCGATGCGTGGGCCCGAAATGCCGATGTACACCACGTCGCGCCCCTTGGCGAGCGCGGTCAGCGGCGGGGTGAAGCCGGTACCGATGACGTCGTAGCCGCCCTCGGTGAACAGCCAGTCGGAGTGCAGGCTCGGAAGCCCCGTCTTGACGTCCACCGGCTCGGCCTCCGGAAGGGCGCGCAGGTCAACCCATTCGACGTCGGGCAGGGCGCGCTCGAGGATGCCGAGGTGACGAAGGACGAACAGGGAGTTGTTGTGCGGGAAGTAGCCGACGCGAATGGTCATGGGAGTTCTCCTTGAGATGTTGGGGGACAGGCGCTTCGCACCTGTGAGTCCTTTTGGTCCCCACTCGGGCCAAAAGGACTCACGGGTGGCGGAGCCGCCTAGACCAGGCCGCGGCGGCGGGCCTCGTCGACGAGTCCGCTGCGGGACCACTGCGCGACGAGGTTGGTCTTGTCGAATTCGACGGTGCCGCCGACGGATTCGCCGATGGCCTGGTACTGGGCGCCCTCCTCCAGCAGCACCACGAACTTGGCCAGCTCGAGCAGGCCGGCGCGGCCGATTACGTTGACGCCGCCGTTGGCCTCGAAGATCGCGACCAGGTCCGGGTCGCGGACCAGCTGCTCGAGGATGAAGTCGCCCGCGCCGATGCTGCGGTCGATGTGCGGCGGGATCTCTCGGGAGAGGGTCAGCCGCTGCGAGGCCGCGTATCGGATCGGCAGGCTCTTGTGGGTCTGCGCGAAGCCGCCGAGCCACGGGGTGTGCACGTGCACGACGGAGGTGATCTCCTGGTGCTCGCGGAACACCTTGGCGTAGCCGGTGACGAAGCCGGCGGAGCCGCGGCCGGCGAGCACCTCGCCGTCGAAGGTGGCGACGACCGGCTCGATGGTGCGGTCGTCGGCCCACGGCCCGGGCTCGTTGAGGGCGACGGCGATCTCCTCGCCTGGCACCCGCTCGACGAAGTTGACGGTGCCGTTGGCCGAGACGGTGCCGGTTTCGCGGAAGACGCGGAACGCCTTCTCAGCGTCGCGGGTGGCGTTCGCCACGAAGGTGGTGATGGTGTCGGTGATGCGGGATTCGGTGGTGGTCATCGGTTTCTCCTGGTCGAGTAGGGGTTGTCAGGGAATGAGGAGCCGTGAGTCCTTCTGGCCCCTCTGGACACCGGAAGTGCTCACGGGCGACGGAGTCGCCTGCAGCAGCGGGAGAACCTCCTCGCCGACGCGGTAGGCCTCCTCGAGGTGCGGGTTGCCGGCGAGGATGAAGGCATCGACGCCGAGGGCGCGCAGCTCGTCGAGGCGCTGTGCGACCTGCTCGTAGCTGCCGACGAGACCGAACGCTGGACCGCCGCGGATCAGGCTGAACCCCGCCCAGACGTTCGGCTGCACCTCGAGATCGCGGTAGCCGGTGATGGTCTCGGGCACCCAGCCCTTGATCCGGGCAGCGCCGACCGAGTCGCCCTGGGCGGCGCGGTTCGCGGCATCGCGGTCCACGAACGTCCAGCCCTTCTCGATCTCGGCCCAGGCCGCCTCCTCGGTGTGCCGGGCGACGATGTCGATGCGCACCGCGAACTTCGGTGTGCGACCCAGCTTCTCAGCGTGCGCGCGCACGCCGTCGAATTTGGCCCGCAGGTCGCCGAAGGGCTCGAGCCAGGACAGGTAGTAGTCCGAGTGCAGCCCGGCGGCGCCGACCGCGGCGGCCGAGGAACCGGAGAAGTAGACCTCCGGGAACGGCTGGCCCGCGAGCCCGGGCGGCAGTGCGGCCCCCGCGGTCTGGAAGAACCGGCCGTCATGGTCGTACGGCTCGCCGTCCCAGACGCCGCGCAGTACATCGAGGAACTCGCTCGTGCGCGCGTACCGGTCGTCGTGGTTCACCTTGTCGCCCCACCACAGCTGCGCCGGTCCCCCGCCGCCGCTGATGATGTTGTAGACCAGCCGGCCGCCGGTGGCCCGCTGCAGGCTCGCCGACATCCGCGCCGCCTGCACGGGATGCAGGAACCCGGGCTGGAAGGCCACCATGAACTTGTAGGTGGTGGTCTCGCGGGCCAGCGCCGCGGCCACCGCCCACGGGTCCTCGGTGACCGGGAACGACGGCAGCAGCCCGCCGAGGAATCCGGCCGACTCCGACGCCTTCGCGACCGCCGCGATGTGGTCGATGTAGCCGTAGCCGTCGAGCTCGCCGCCGCGGATCGCGGGCGCGATGTTGCCGGGGCCGTACCCGTTCGCGTTGCCCCGGTTGTAGCGACGCGGGGTGCGCAGCGACGCGTGGTCGCCCTCCATCCCGATTCGCCAGTAGAAGTCGATGCTCATGCGGTGGCCTCCTGTGCCAACGTGCGCCCGGCCGGGTCGACCAGGTGCAGCAGGTGCTCGCCTGCGCGGTGCAGTTCCTCGATGTGCGGCCGTCCGTCCAGCACAAAGCTGTCGACGCCGACGTCGACGTACTCCGAAAGCCGCTGCGCCACCTGCTCGTAGCTGCCGACCAGACCGATCGGCTGCTGGTAGCCGATCTCGGTGAAGCCGGCCCACCGCCCGGCGCCGAGGTCCAGCGACCGCGCACCGGCACCGCCGGAATGGACTTCCCGCCACTGCCGTTCGACTCGCGCCCAGGCCTCGGCCTCGCTCTCGCGGGCGATGATGGGCAGCTCCAGCCCGGCGCGGACCGCGCGGCCCTGCTCCTGCGAGCGACGCCGCAGTTCACTCACGGATGCCGCGATTCCGTCGACGGACTCCTCGAACAGGTGCACGTCGCCGTGCCGCGCGGACAGCTCCAGCGCCTCGTCCGAGGCCCCGGCCAGGTACACCGTCGGGAACGGCAACCCGGACAGGATGCCGCGGAATCCGCCGCCGACGACGTCGAAGTACTCGCCGTCGAAGTCGAACCCGGTCCCCGCGAAGCCGCCCCCGGCGACCGGGCTCTCGTTCCACACGCCGCGCGCGACGGTGAGGAACTCCGCCGCCCGGGCGTACCGGTCGACGCCGGTGACCCGGTCGCCGCGGGCCCGGGCATCCGCCTCGTCGGTCTCCACCCGGATCCGCCAGGACAGCCGGCCCTTCGCCAGCCGCTGCAGCGTCGCGGAGACCTTCGCCGCGTACACCGGGGTGCCGAAGGACGGGTGGAACTCGACGATCACCGTCGAGTGCCGGGTGTCCCGCAGCGCGCCGCCGCCGACGATCCACGACTCCTCGCCGAGCGGGTCGTACGGCGCGAGCACCCCGTCGAGCCCGGCCAGCTCGGCCGCGAGCACCACCTGGCCGAGGTCGTCGAAGGGCCCGAAGTTGCCGGGGCGCAGGTCCGTTGCGGCGGTGGGCACCTGCGGCCCGCCGAAGCCGCCGCGGTTGCGCGAGTCCGGCGTCGCGTGCCTGCCGTCCCCGCGGGAGGGCAGTCGCCAGTGAAACTCGGTCATGACGGCACCTTTCCGGCGGCCACCAGCTCGAGTGCCTGCTCGAGCGGCTCACGGGCAACCCAGGATTCGAGGTCGAAGTCGGCGCCGAGGAAGCCGTGCGTGAGCAGGAACTGCTTCTGGATCCCGATCAGCTCGACCCGCTCGTCGGACAGCGACGGGTGCAGGTCCTGGTGGAAGCCCTCCTTGTAGGCGGCGACCACTCCCTCCGGGCCGGACAGGGTTTCGCGGGCGAGCACCTCCCGGACGCGGTCCAGGTTGTCGGCGGCCCAGTCCGCGGCGCGCAGGCTCTGCGCGAGGAAGCCGACGACCAGCTCGGGCCGGGACTCGAGCAGGTCGGCGTGCACGGTGATGGGGCGCGGGGTGCCGTTGTTGACGCGCAGCCGCTTCGCCTCGGTGGCGTCGAGGTCCACCGCGACCCGCAGGCCGTGCTCGCGGGCCACCTCCTGCGCACGGGCGCCCTTGACGTAGATGGCGTCCACGTCGCCGCGCAGCAACTCCTCGACACCCCAGGTGGTGGCGCGACGCGAGGACTGGATCTCGGTGCGCACCTGCGGGTTCCGTTCTACCGCCACCTCGACGGCGATGACGTCAGCGAGGGTCAACCCGCCGAGGCGCAGGGCGTTCGCGAAACCGTGCAGGGCCATGGCGCGCGGGAAGCTGCGCGCCTGGTCCTCCGCCCAGGCCGGGACCGCGATGCGCAGCCCCGCGAGGTCGGCGGGGCCGGCGACCGCCGACGCCGGTCCGACCAGGATGGCCTGCGACTCGTCGATCCAGGTGAGCCCGATCAGCCGGGTCGGCGAGCCCTGGGCACGGGCCGCGATCGCGGGGACGTTCCCGCCCTCGCGGACCAGGCCGAGCAGCTGGTGGTCGAAGTGCCGGACGGCGAGCTCGGGGCCCGCGTCCTGCAGCACGCCCAGGCTCACGCCCGCGTCGGCCGCGGTCTCGCCAAGCCAGCCAAGGCTGTGCGCGAGGCCGCTCGCGGTGGGCACGGGGCAGCGGGTGTACCAGAGGGTGTCGAGGGCGGTAGCGGATACTGCGGTCATCGGGTACTCCTAAGTGGTTGTGGGGGAAGCGGTGCGGCCGACGCCGAGTTCGGCGAGGAACGCGGCGCGGTAGCGGAGGGACTCGGGGTCGGTGCGGTCTCGGGGGCGGGCGAGGTCGATGTCGACGTCCACCGCGAACCGGCCCTCGTTGAGGATCAGCACCCGGTCGGCCAGGCGGACCGCCTCGTCGACGTCGTGCGTGACGAGCAGCACCGCGGGTCGGTGCCGGGCCACCAGGTCGCCGACCAGGTCCTGCATCTGCAGCCGGGTCAGGGCGTCGAGCGCGGCGAACGGCTCGTCGAGCAGCAGCAGCTCCGGCTCCCGGACCAGCGCCCTGGCCAGCGCTACCCGCTGGGCCTCGCCGCCGGACAGGGTGGCAGGCCACTGCCGCGCCTTGCTCTCCAGGTTCACCTCGGCGAGCGCCCGCTCGGCCCTGGACTTGTTCTGCGCGGTCCGGCGCTGGCCGACGGTCACATTGCCGAGCACGCGGGTGGACGGGATCAGCCGCGGCTCCTGGTACACGGTGGTTCGCTGGCTCGGCACCAGAATCCCTCCGGCGTCCGGCCTTTCGAGCCCGGAGAGCAGCCTGAGCAGGGTGGTCTTGCCGGTGCCGCTTGGCCCGAGGAGCACCACGAACTCACCGCGGTGGATCTCCAGGTCGACACCGTCCAGGACGGTCTTGTCGCCGAAGGCCTTGGTGAGACCGCGCAGCGAGACCGCGACGGGCTCACCCGCCCGGCGGTCGCGGGCGGCGGTGGCGGAGAGCTCACGCACCGCGAGCGGCGGCAACGGGGTGTCGAGTGCGCTCATCGGACCGCCACCTGCCCGCGCCACGGCATCGCGAACTTCTCGATGACCCGGACGACGGCGTCGAAGATCAGGCCGAGGACCGCGTAGAGCACCACGCACAGCACCATGTAGTCGGTGCGGTTGTACTCCTGCGCCAGCGTCACCAGGTAGCCGATCCCCTCGCGGGTGCCGACCTGCTCGGCGGCGATGAGGCCGGTGATCGAAATCGACAGGCAGATGCGCAGGGCCATCAGGACTCCGGGCAGCGCGGCAGGCAGGATCGCGCCGAATACCAGCCGCCACCCCCGCAGTCCGAAGCTCTGCGCGGCCTCGACCATCTTGCGGTCCACGTTGCGCACACCGAGGTAGGTGTAGGCGTACATCGGACCGATGGTGGCCACGGCGATCAGCAGCACCTTGAAGGTCTCGTCGATGCCGAACCAGGCGATGAACAGCGGCACCAGCGCCAGGAACGGGATGGCCCGGTTGATCTGCATGGTGGAGTCGATGAGTTCCTCACCGAGGCTGGACAATCCGGCGAGCACGCCCAGCGCCAGGCCGAGCAGCACGCCGAAGAACACGCCGACCGCGGCCCGCTTGAAGGAGGCGATCGAGAAGTCCACCAGCTGCCCGGTCTGGTACAGCTCGGCGAAGGCGCTCCACACCTTCGGCGGTCCGGCGAGGATCTCCTCGGGGATCGCTCCGGTGGCCGAACCGATCCACCAGGCTGCGACGATCAGCGCGGGCACCAGGAGGCGCAGCGGGACGGATGCCCAGGCGGGCCGGGTGCGGCCGGCGCGGTACCGCGGCTCCTCGAGTGCCAGCTGCCCGGGCCGGGCGCCCTGCGCGCCGCGCGCCCGAGGCGGGGTCAGCAGCGCCATGTCAGTTCCCCTTGGTGGGTGCGGACTGGACCTGGGCGGACGCGTTTGCCTTGGACTGCAACGGGTAGAAGACGTCCGTCGCGGTGAGCGCACGGGTGGTCACCCCGTTCTGGAAGAACAGGTCAGCCACCTCCTGCAGGTGCCCCTCGTCGGCCACGGTCGGGAAGCGCGGGACCGCGGCCCGGCGACCGAGGTCGAGCGCCCGCTCGAGCCGGTCCCCCGACAGCGCCCGCGGGCCGGCCTTCTCGAAGACGTTCTGGTAGTCCTCGGGGTTGCTGCGCTGACGCTCGGTCAGCTCCTGCAGGGTCTCGAGGTACTTCGCCGCGACGTCGGGGCGCTCCTCGAGGACCGCGGTACGGAACGCGACGATCGTGTTGTCCTTGGAGTCGATGGTCGCCTCGGTGGCGATCTCGACGACGCCGTCGCGGGCCTTGGCCTCCTGGTACGGGTCGTTGAACGACGCCCACGCGTCGACCTGGCCGGTGGAGAAGGCCGACGCCGCGTCGGCCTGCTGCAGCGGCACCCGCTCGACCTGGTCGAACGGGATGTTGGCCTGACGCAACGCCTTCAGGGTGATGTACTCCCCCTTGCCTGCGGGGTTCACCGCGATGCGCTTGCCGACCAGGTCCTTGACCTCCTTCACCCCCGAGTTCGGGGAGGCGACGATGCCGGACTGGTCCTGGTCGACCGGGTCGGCGACGGCGATGATCCGCACGCCGACGTCCTTGGACAGCGCGCCGACGACCGGGCTGTAGGCGCCGCCGGAGACGTCGAGCTGACCGGCGTTGAACAGCTTGAGGTTCGAGCTGAACCCGGGCGTGGAGTTGACCCACTCGATCCTCGCGCCGAGCGGGGCGAGCGCCTTGTCGAAGGTGCCGTCCCGCTTGGCGACGGCGAGCGGACCCGCGTTGCCACCGTCGGTGACCTTGAGCACGAAGGTGGGCTCGGCCCCACCGGCGTCGGCGGCGGCGCCGTCGGAGTCCGACCCGCAGGCGGCAACCAGGGCGACAACGGGGAGAAGCGCGAGCGCGAGGCGTGCTCGGGGAAGTCGGCGGTTGCGGGACATCGGGGGCTCCTGTTCGAGAGGCTGGTCGATCAACGCCTCAAAAGCTAGGCCGCCTAAACCCCACCGACTAGGTATAGTTTTCCGATGATCGGAATGGTTGACAGATCCCAGGCCGGATGAGGGAGACCCTCGCTCCGCCCTTCTGACACCCCGGCGGTCACCAACGGGCCCTTCCTTCCAATTAATGGAAAGTAGCTGCAGCGGCCGCGCGCTTCGGTTGTGTTAGCGTCGCGGCGTGGAGACCCCCGCGGCGACACCGACTGTGCAGACCGTGGCGCGCGCCCTGTCGGTGCTCGGCTGCTTCCGTGGCGGCGACGAGCTCGGGGTGTCCGAGGTGGCCCGGCAGCAGGGACTCGCGGTCAGCACCACACACCGCCTGCTCACCGCCCTCGTCGACGCCGGCTTCCTGGACAAGGACGCGGAGTCGAGCCGGTACCGCCTCGGCGGCGCGCTGGCGGAGTACGGCCAGATCGCCTACCGACAGCACCGCATCTATCTCGCCGAGCCGCACCTCGAGCGTCTCGCCACCACCACCGGGGCGAGCGCGTCGATCGCGACGCGGTACGGCAACGACGCCGTGCTGCTCGGCACCAGCCGGTGGCGGGAGGCCGACGGCCACGAGCTGCAGGGCGTCCGGTTGCCACTGCACGCCAGTGCGCTGGGCAAGGCACTGCTCGCCTGGTCCCAGGTCACCGATGACGAGCTGGCACGGTTGCCCTACGAAACGGGAACGGCGCGTTCGGTTCCCGGCCCGGAGGAGCTGGGCAAGGAGCTGGCCCTGACCCGCGAACGCGGCTACGCCTTCAACGACGAGGAGCTCGCCCCCGGATTCCGCACCATCGGCGTCCCGGTGATCGGCGAGGGCGGCCCTGCCCGCTTCGCGCTGGGGCTGCGCGGGCCGGTGGACCTGATGATCCCGGAGCGGGTGCCCTTCTTCGTCGAGCTGGCCAAGGTCACCGCCCGCGAGATCGCCGCCGTCATGCGCTGACGCGCCCGTGCGCGAGTCGCACCCCGATGAGGGTGAGTTCCGCTCGCAGTCACCGTCACGTGCGGACGGAACCGTGAGTGATTCTTACCCCAATGGGGGTAAGACGCGCGCACGGGCGGCGGAGCCGCACCCCCTAGGCTCGGGACATGACCTCTTTCGACGACTCCGTCATCGCCGCCGTCACCGGCCACATGAACGGCGACCACGCCGCCGACAACCTGCTCATCGTGCGCGCCTTCGCCGAGCCGTCCGCGACGGCCGCGCGGATGACCGGCCTCGACACCGAAGCCGGCGAGTGGGCGGCGGAGGTGGACGGCGCCGAGCGCTCAGTGCGGGTGCCGTGGCTGGGCCCGGTCACCGACCGCGCCTCGATCCGCACCGAGGTGGTGGCGCTGTGCCAGCAGGCGTACGCGCGCCTCGGTGTGGAGCCGACCCAGCACTGACCGAAAATCGCTCGCGCGGCCGCGGCGGGAGCGCTAGCGTCGGATCATGTCTCCTCCATCCTGAAGGAACCCCGACATGACTGCGACGGCCACCGCCGCGCGCCGGTACACGCCCCTGATCCTGATCAACCTGGCGACGCTGCTCTCGGCGACAGGCAACGGCATCACCGTCGTGGCGCTGCCGTGGCTGGTGCTCGAACAGACCGGCCGGGCCACCGATGCCGCCATCGTCGCGGGCGCCGCGACCCTGCCGCTGCTGCTGTCGAGCCTGTTCTCCGGCACGGTCGTTGACCGGTTCGGCCGCCGCCGCACGTCGCTGGTCTCGGACTTCCTGTCCGCGGTGTCGGTGGCCCTCATCCCGGTGATGGCCGCGACGGCCGGGCTGTCGGTGACGGTCATCGCCGCACTTGCGGCACTCGGCGCCGCCTTCGACCCGGCGGGCATCTCGGCCCGTGAATCCATGCTGCCCGCCGCGACCAAGGACGCCGGGTGGTCGCTGGACCGGGTGAACAGCCTGTACGAGGCGAACTACAACGTCGCCTACCTGATCGGCCCCGGCGTCGGCGGCATGCTGATCGCCACCGTTGGCGCGGTGAACACGCTGTGGGTGACCTCCGTCTGCTTCGCGCTGTCGATCGTCACCATCGCGTTCCTCCGGCTCGAGGGCGCGGGGACGCCCGACCACGCGACCCGGCCGGAGTCGATGTGGAGCGGCACGCTCGAGGGCCTGAAGTTCGTGTGGCACAACCGGTTGCTGCGGACCCTCGCGCTGGTCGACATGGCGATCGTCGCGCTGTACATGCCGGTGGAGAGCGTGCTCTTCCCCGTCTACTTCACCGAACGCGGCCAGCCCGCGCAGCTCGGCTGGGTGTTGATGGCGATGAGCGTCGGCGGCGTCATCGGCGCCCTGACCTACGGCGCGCTCGCCGCCCGCGTCAAGCGCCGGACCCTGATGCTGGTCGCGGTGACGGCGCTCGGCGGGTGCATGGTCGGCATGGCCTTCCTGCCCGCGCTGTGGGTGACGCTCACCCTGGCGCTGCTGGTCGGCCTGGTATTCGGGCCGGTCGGCCCGATCGCGAACTACGCGATGCAGACCCGCAGCCCGGAGCACATGCGCGGCCGCGTCGTCGGGGTCATGACGTCCACCGCGTACGCCGCGGGCCCGCTCGGGTATCTGCTCGCAGGCCCGCTGATCGACGCGGTCGGCCTGCGGACCACGTTCTTCGCGCTGTCCATCCCGGTCCTGGTGATCGCCGCCGGCTGCTTCGCGCTGCCCGCGTTGCGCGATCTGGATGCACCGGTGGCCGATCCGGTCGACACTCGAATGCAATAGGGGGATGAGAGAGGAACGCCATGACGCAGTACCTGCTCAGTGTCTACCAGCCGGACGGGCCGGTGCCCGCGCCGGAGATCCTGGAGGGGATCGTCGAGGACATCGAAGCCCTGAACCAGGAACTCAAGGCCGCGGGAGCCTGGGTCTTCGCCGGGGGCCTGCATCCACCCGAGACGGCGACCGTCCTGCGGCCGAAGGCCGGCGACGTGCTCGTCACCGACGGCCCCTTCGCGCAGGCCCAGGAGCATCTCGGCGGCTTCACCATCATCGAGGCGCCCGACCTCGACGCCGCGCTCGACTGGGCACGCAAGCTGGCGACCGCGACCACCCTGCCGATCGAGGTGCGCCCCTTCCAGTAGGCGCCCAGGGAGTACCGGGACCCCAACACAGCACCACTGCGCGTCAGCGCATCACGACCAGCAGGAAACCGCCGCCACCCGGCTCGATCTTGGTGTCCAGCGTCAGCTCGGGCGCGAGCCGCGAGAGCCGGTCCAGTAGCCAGGCGGCGGCGTCCTCGGCGTCGGACTTCGAGGGGCACCGCGCGACGGCGACCCGTCCCGGCTTGCGGGTGAGCTGCTCGACCACCCCGATGATCGGCGCCGGGTCGATCACGAACAGCGCATCCGACCACGGCACCACCGGCTTGATCGCGCCCTTCTTGGTGTTGCAGGCGCGGTGCGCGAGCCGCTCCGGGCCGCCCTTGCCCTTCTTCGCGGTGTTGATGCTGTCGATGCTCGGACCGCGCGGGTCGTTCACCGACATGTCCGGGTCGACGGGTTCGTCGCACAACCAGCAGCGCCACGATTCCCGTTCGCCGACCTCATCCAGCTTGCTCATGTGCATGACGCTACAGATCGCCGGTCAGCGGAACCCCATCACCTTGTCGCCCCACGCCGCCCGCAACTCTCGGTCCGGATCGCTGGCGAGGGTGTCGGTCTTGTCGATGAGCAGCGTCGACCGGGTGTCCTCCCGGTACGGCGCCCAGTGCTTGGAGGCGTCGAGCGCCGCGGGCACGCCGTGCTGCGCGAAGGCCAGCCACCGACGCTGCACCCGCCCGGACACCTCCAGTGCGGCCTTGCGGCCACCGAGCCAGAACGTCGGATCGTGATTGAGTGTGCCGAAATTGCCGAACACGTACGGCAATTCGGTGGCGTGGCCCGCACCGACCCGGGCCGCCCACAGCATCGGGGTGGCGTGGTCGAAGCGGTACACCCAGGTGGGCGAGTGCTTGCTGTGCGCGTCCGCGATCCACAGGCACGGCATCCTGAAGGCCGCGTCCCGGGACACCGCGAGGGCGCCGCTGGGCTTCGACCAGTCCGGGTAGGCCGAGATGATCTCCGCGACCCGGATCGCAGGCAGCTTCGGGTGATCGGCGGCGATCGCGGTGAACATCTGGTTCACGGTGTCCGCGGTGACGGGCATGATCGGCGACCGGGTGAGCCGGAAGATCGACGCCTCGTCCTTGTTGGTGCCGATGATCAGCGGGATGCGGTGCGCGAAACCCTTCTGAAACGCGGAGACTGGATACCGCGGCACCAGATCGCCGTCGACGACGGGTGCCATCGCCAGGGTGCCCGGCACCGTGGTGGTCACCTCGTCGAGCAGCAGGTCGCCTGCCCTGGTCAGCTTCTCGACCGGCAGCTCACACAGTCGTCCGGCGTCGCCCTCACCGACCCCGACGATCTCCAGGAAACGCTTGGCCACCGTCGCCGCCCGCTCCGCACCGTAAACCGATGTGGCGGGAGCACTTTGGGCGATCACCCGATGAAACAGCCCCTCCGCTCGCGGCGACGTCATCAGCGTGGTGAGCGACCCCGCGCCCGAGGACTCCCCGAACGCGGTGACATTCCCCGGGTCCCCGCCGAATGCGGCGATGCAGTCGCGGACCCATTCGAAGGCCGCGATCTGGTCGCGCAGCCCGACATTGGTCTCGAACGGATGCTCGTCGGTCGAGAACGCCGACAGGTCGAGGAACCCGAACACGCCGGTCCGGTAGTTGACCGTGACGACCACGACGTCGCCCTGTTCCGCCAGCCGCTGCCCGTCGTACACGCTCTGCGACGACGAGCCGACGCAGTAGGCGCCGCCGTGAATCCACACCATCACCGGGCGCGGCGTCCCGTCCGGGCGCGGGGCCCACACGTTGAGCGAGAGGCAGTCCTCGTCCGCCACCATCCCCGGCTCCATCGGCACCTGCACCGTCTTCGCCTGCGGGGCGATGGCGCCGAAGTCCCGGCAGTCGCGTTCGCCCTCCCACGGGGAGGGCGCGACGGCGGCGCGGAATCGTCGCTCGGCCCCTGCGCTGGCGTACGGGATGCCCTTCCAGGCGAAGACGCCGCCCGCCGCGTGACCACGCGCGTCGCCGTCACGGGCGGAGACGGTCAGCGTCTCGGCCGGGGTCGCGGTCACGCCCTGGGTTTGCACGGCAGCCTCCTCGCAGCGGGATCCCAGCCAACGTACCAAGGATGCCGAGCGACCTGCGGGAACCGGCAGTCGCGCCAGACGGACGCACCTCCGCGCCCTCGACGCGGACCCCGGGTCTGCGGCGGCTGCGCCGAGAGTGCACCTACCGGGGCATCGCTCGAGTGGGGCGACGGTAGGTGCACTCTCGGCGGGCAACCCGCGGGAGCGAACCCCGCCGCAGGACTAGCCGGCGCGGCGCGACCCCAGCGGCGCACGGTCGGCGCACTCGATCTGCCAGAACGTCCACCCGTCCCGGACCTCCACGTCCCCGCTGATGTGGCTGGCGACGGCGTTGGCTGCGACGGTCGGATTGTCGAAGCGTCGACCCTCCATCGGTCCGCGGGTGATCTCGAGCCGACCCGACTGCTCGTCGTACATGCCGACGAGCCGGTAGCCCTCGAAGTCCGCGACCACCTGTAGTCGCTCGTCAACGACCTCGTCGACGACGGCGGCGGCCTTCTTCGCCTTCGTCGGCAGCCTGAACACCTCGCGCGGGGCCTCGGGCTGGCCGCCGACCATCTTGCGGCTCGGGTCCTTGACGTCGGACAGGCCGAGCAGGTCCCAGCGCTCACTTCCGTGTGCCACCCGCTCGACGGCGATGGAGTGACTACCGGTCCTGGTGCGCCCGGGAACCTCCTTCACCCACAGGTCCACCTCGCTGTGAATGTCGGCCGCGACCTCCTCCGAGGGGACGACGTAGAACTGCTCCGGGGAGGCGGCCAGGTCGACGAACACCCAGAACTGCGATCCGGTGTCATCGGTGTCCAGATCGCCGTCCTGCTTGCGGGCCTGCCAGTCGCCATCCAGCTTGGTGCGCACCCGGACCACGCAACTGCCGTCGCCGACGCCCCAGACCTGGACCGGATTGCGCCGCGAATGCGTGAGCCGGACCGCGCGCCCACCGCGCTGGACGACCTCGGAAATAAATGCCTGAATGCCCAGGCTGGCAGTGTTCTCCATGGTGTCCGTCCGTGCCGCTCAGCCCGTGCAAATGTGAGAGCAGTGGGGCGACGGGCGACGCGGACACGACTCGGTCTCTGGCCTCCACCTTACGTGCAGCTGAACGGACGACAACCATAACGGCTCGGATCACCGTTCTTGCAGCACCGACAGGACATTGCCGGCCGGATCGGTGAACCACGCGATGTACGGTCCGCCGCCGCGAAAGACGCCGCGCTCGTCGGACTCCATCCCCGGATACCGCTCGAAGGCGACGCCCCGTGCGATCAGTTCGTCCACCGCCGCATCGATGTCGTCGACCGGGAAGTTCAGGATGGTGTACGTCGCCGGGGCGTGGTTTTCCTTCGGGTACACAAGGACGGTTCTGTCCCCGCCGACGTGCAGCGCCAGCATGCCGAACTCCTCGGTGACGGTCAGACCGAGGGTGTCGCGGTAGAACGCCTTTGCCGCGGCGATGTCGTCGACGGCGAAGCCGCTGTACGGCTCCGAGTTGAGCACCGTCGACGGCTTGGCCACCCGGGTGGCCCGGTACTGCTCGCCGAGCTCGACGATCTGGAAGTAGTTCCCGTCCGGGTCGATCAGCGTCCCGAACAGCATCCCCTCGGAGCGTTCCTCGAGCCTGACGAGCCAGTCGGCGCCCATCTCGTCGAGGCGGGCCGCGATCGCCCTCGCGTCGTCCACGTGGAAGTTGAGGATCGTGCGGCCGGGCTCGGGATTCCTGGCCCCGATGTCGTCGCGACCGTCGAACAGGACGCTGACGCCGCCGAACCGGACGTCCCCGTCCGGGGTCGGTGTGGCCTCGAATGCCTGGCAGTACCAGTCCCGGAGGCGTTCGGGATTCGGGCTCGCGAGCAGAATCGAACCGAGGTCGGGGCCGGTCATGGTGTCCTCCCTGGTGCTGATGCCGCTCTCGACACTGCTCCCGACCACGGTCGGGCGCAAGGGGTCGCCCGCGGAGGGACTGCCAGGGCGACCGAAAACGTAGCGTCCCCACCGGCGGCCTCGGGCAGCTACGGTTGCGCGGAAACACCGCATGGACCAACAGATGGATGTAGATCAGTGAAGCGCGCGCCCTCCTCCGCACTGGCCCCGCTGCTCGCCGCAGCCGTTGCGCTCGGCGGCGCAGTCGCCCTCGGATCGCCCGCTTCGGCGGCCCCGATCCTGCCGACCCCCAGCGGCGACGCCGCCGTCGGCGCGACCGCACTGAGTCTCATCGACCACGACCGCGAGGACCCGTGGGCGCCCGGCACCCGGCGCGAGCTCGCCGTGACGGTCACCTACCCCGCCGCGGCCGGGGTCGGGCGCGGCCCCTCCGCGTACGTCTCGGGCAGTGGCCTCCCGACGAACGGCCAACTCGATGCGCCCGTCGCCGCGAGCCCCGGCCGCTCGTTGCCGGTGGTGCTCTTCTCCCCCGGGTTCTACATGCCCAGGACGCTCTCGACCGGCACCGCCGAGCATCTCGCCAGCCACGGGTACGTGGTGATCAGCATCGATCACACCGGCGACGCCCTCGCCACGGTGTTCCCGGACGGTCGGGTGGTTCCGCAGAGGATCACCGATTCCTACTCCGACGCCACCCTGCGCAAGGCCGTCGACACCAGGGTCGCCGACGCGAAGTTCGTGATCGACTTCGTCGAGTCGCTCTCGCGCGGGGACGACGACGCCGCGGCGACGTCCCTCCCCGCCGGTCTGGCCGACGCGATCGACCCGTCCAGGATCGGCATGTTCGGTCATTCGATGGGCGGCGCGTCCACCGCCGAGGTGCTGCGTACCGAACCCCGACTCGACGCCGGGGTGAATCTCGACGGCGCCCTCTTCTATGGCACCGCGCCGAGCCCGATCGTCACCGAGGGCGCCACCCGTCCGCTGCTGAGCATCATCAGCTCGCTGCACGCCGACAGCCCCGAGGGCCGCGAGCGCTTCTGGGACCAGTACTTCCGGACGCCCCGCGGGTGGAGTCGCGTCTACGCGATCGCCGACACCGGGCACGCCAGCTTCACCGATGCCGAGCACTTCGTCCCGCAGAACGTGCCGGACCTCCCCGCCTTCGAGATCCCCGGCGGGCTGAGCCTCGGAACCGCTCCGCGTGAGGAGGTGACCAGGACGATCGACGGCCTCGTCACCGCGATGTTCGACCGCCACCTCAAGGATCGGGACGAGGCGGTACTGGAGCATCCGACGCCGCAGTACCCGCTGATCCGCGAGATGCGTTAGCCGCGTTCGGTTCAGCCGTACAGCGCGTCGATCTCTTCGGAGAAGCGCTGGGTCACGACGTTTCGCTTGATCTTCAGGGTTGCGGTCATCTCGCCGTCCGCCTCGGTGAGATCGCGACGGAGGATCGTGAACTTCTTGATCGCCTCGGAATGCGAGACCGTGCTGTTCGCGTCGTCGACCACCTGCTGCAGCGCGGCGCGCAGGTCCGCGTCCTCACTCAGATCCGAGACGGACGCCGAGGCCGGCTTGCCGTTCTCGGTCTTCCACAGCGCGAACACGTCCGGGTCCACGGTGAGCAGCGCGCCGATAAACGGGCGTGCGTCCCCGACGACCACGGCCTGCGAGATCAGGGCGTGCGAACGCATCCGATCTTCGAGCGGTCCCGGTGAGACGTTCTTGCCGCCCGCGGTGATCAGCAGATCCTTTTTGCGGCCGGTGATGGTGAGGTAGCCGTCCTCGTCGAGGTCGCCGAGGTCGCCGGTCCGCAGCCATCCGTCGTCGAAGGTGTCGGCGGTGGCCTCCTCGTTGCGCCAGTAGCCCCCGAACACCACCGGGCCGCGCAGCTCGATCTCGCCGTCGGCCGCGATGCGAACGCTGTTGCCGCCCAAGGGCTGACCGACGGTTCCCATCTTCTGCGCACCGGGGACGTTGACGCAGTGCGCCGCGGTGGACTCGGTGAGGCCGTAGCCCTCGTAGATCGGTACGCCGACGCCCCGGAAGAAGTGTCCGAGGCTGGGCATCAGTGCGCCGCCGCCGGAGATGGCCCACCAACAGTCGCCGCCGAGCGCGGCCCGGAGCTTCGAGTAGACGAGCCGGTCCGCGACCCAGTGCTGGGCGCGGAGCAGCGGCGACGGCCCGCCCTGATCGAGCGCCTCGCTGTAACGGATTGCGGTCGTCTCGGCGAAGTCGAAGATCGCCTTCTTCACGGCGCCGCCCTGCGCGGCGCTGTGCGCGGCCGAGTCGCGGACCTTCTCGAAGACCCGCGGCACGCCGAGGATGGTGTGCGGCTTGAACCGGGCGAACTGTCCGACGACGGTGCCGAAGTTCGCCCAATGCGCCTGCGTTCCACCGGCTTCGAACATCGCAAGCGAGACCGCGCGGGCCAGGACGTGAGCGAGCGGCAGGAACGTCAGCATCCGGTTGCCGGGCTTTGCGACCTCGCCGATGCTGGCGGTGAGGATGCCGCGGACCTCGGAGAGGAAGTTCCGGTGCGTCAGGATGCAGCCCTTGGGTCTGCCGGTGGTGCCTGAGGTGTAGACGAGCGACGCGAGATCGTCGGCCCGGATCGCGGCGACACGGTCATGGACCTCGGCATCGCCGAGGTGCGCGCCCGCCGCGATCAGTGTGCCCACCGCGTCGTCGTCGATCTGTCGCACGGTCAGGCCGGATCCGTCGAATGCCGCCGCGTGCCGGTCGGTTTCGACGATCGCGGTCACGGCGCCCGAGTCCTCGGCGATCCAGCGGATCTGATCGGCCGACGACGAGTCGTAGATCGGCACCGACGCCGCGCCCGCCGCCCAGATCGCGAAGTCGAACAGCGACCACTCGAACCGGGTGGCCGACAACAGGATCACCCGGTCACCGCGGGAGACTCCACCCGCGATCAGCCCCTTCGCGACGCCGACGACCAGGTCCGCGAACTCCGCGGCGGTGACGTCGACCCAGTCGTCGCCAACCGGCCGGCTGAACAGCACCCGCTGGGGCGCTTCCTGCGCCTGCCGGTAGACGGACCGGACGATCGCGTCGTCGCCTGCGACGGTGAACTGGGCGTTGGTGGTGTACTCACGCACGGGGGTCTGCTCCGATGCTCTTGGCGATGTCTTGGTCTGCGGTGCTGGTGCGGAACCGGTGCAGCATGCGCGCGAGGTCGGCGATGTCCGAGGCCGACCAGTCCCGGACCCGCTCCCCCACCTCGTCGAGCCGGCGTCGGTCCGCGTTGTCCAGGAGGTCGCGGCCCGGCTCGGTGAGGCTGAGCGGATGACCGCTGCGGATCGGTCCGGGTTCGGCCTGGACCCACCCGGCGTCGACGCATCCGCGCAGCTGCCGCGACACCGTCGACCGGTGCACCCCGAAGGCGTCGGAGATCTCGGTTGCCCGGCATCCCGGGTTGCGGGCGATGTACGAGAGCACCGAGTGCTGGGCGAACGTCGGCAACCCGTCGGCAGGACGCTCCCCGGTCATCAGCTGCCGGACCAGGTGCACGAGCTCCTCGTGTACCTGGGTGACGTCCGTCGATCGTTGTTGCACTACGCAACTATAACCCGGCCTCGATGCCGCTTCAGCCCGGGCCAGTGCCCGACCGCCGGATCCGAACAAGAGCGGGCGCTGTCAGGACCGGTTGGGCATAGGCAACGGGTGGCCAGACCCGCTATTCAGCCCTGAGGCACCGCGTACTCCGCGTGAGTGCCGACGGGGCTGAACCCGATCCGCTCATACAAGGCGGACGCCCTGGCCAGGTCGATGGCCGCCCGGGTTTCGTCGAGTGTGCAGGTGTCGGGGCATCGGCCGAGTGGCCTGCCGGTAGGTGCACTCTCGGCGGGTGGGGGGTGAACTGGTTTGGATATGCGAAATGCCCCGCATCACAGTCTCTTTCAAGACTGCAATGCGAGGCATTCGCAATTTATGTTCGGCGGTGTCCTACTCTCCCACACCCTGTCGAGTGCAGTACCATCGGCGCTGGAGGGCTTAGCTTCCGGGTTCGGAATGGGGCCGGGCGT
>NZ_JBHZBV010000008.1:0-145094 GCF_042754885.1 Rhodococcus sp. NPDC059179
AGGAGGAGCCGATACCGCTGTTGTATCGGCGACGACGACAACGCCGCAGGGCGGCGATTGGACGTCAGGGGCGCCGAAATGGGGATTGGGAGACATGCCCTAACCCGCCAGTACCAGCTCGCCCGCCGCCTGGTCGGCGCCTGCCAGCAGTCCCGCGTACCGCCCGCCGAGCGCGACCAGCTCCGCGTGGTCACCGCGCTCGGCGACCCGTCCGTGATCGAGCACGACGATCTGGTCGGCGCCCTGGATCGTGGAAAGCCGGTGCGCGATGGTGATCGTGGTGCGTCCCCGGCTGACGCTGTCGAGCGCGGCCTGGACGGCCCGCTCGGTCTCGTTGTCCAGCGCGCTGGTCGCCTCGTCGAGGATCAGCACCCGCGGGTCGCGCAGCAGGGTGCGGGCGATCGCGATGCGCTGCTTCTCGCCGCCCGAGAACCGGTGCCCGCGGGCGCCGACGACGGTGTCGTAGCCGTCGGGCAGGGACGCGATCAGCTCGTGCACCTGGGCGTCGCGCGCCGCCGCCTCGATGTCGGCGTCGGTGGCCTCGGGCCTGGCGTGCCGCAGGTTCTCGCGGATGGTGGCGTGCAGCAGGTACGTCTCCTGCGAGACGACGCCGACCAGTTCGGACAGTTCCGCGAGCGGGATGGATCGCAGGTCCACCCCGTCGATGCTCACCGCGCCTGCGGTCGGATCGTGCAGGCGGGCCACCAGGGAGGCGAGAGTTGTTTTGCCCGAGCCGGTTTCGCCGACCAGCGCGAGCGAGGACCCGGCGGGCACCTCGATGCTGACCGAGTCGAGCGCGTTCCGGTCCGATCCGTCGTAGCGGAAGCCGACGCCGGTGAACCGCACCGCGCCCGCCGCGTCCTGGCGGCGCAGGTGCACGGGATGCTCGGGGTCGTCGATCTCGACGGGGAGGTCGAGGTACTCGAAGATGCGGCTGAACAGGGCGAGCGAACTGGTCACCGAGACGCCGACGTCGAGCAGGCTCATCAGCGGCCGGAACAGCGCGGCCTGCAGCCCGGTGAAGGCGACCAGGGTGCCGATGGTCATGCCGCCGGAGGTGGCGGGCAGCCCGGCCGCGAGATAGAGCAGGGCGGGGATGGCGGCGAAGACGATGTTCATCGTGGCCATCCGCCAGCGGCCGGACAGCTGGGACCGGACCTCGAGGTCGGCGAGCGTCTGCGAGGTGTCCGAGAAGCGTTGCGACATGGCGGGTCCCGCGCCGAGGGTCTTGCCGAGCTGGATGCCGCTGATCGACAGGGACTCCTCGATCTGGGTCTGCATGTCGGCGAGGGTGCGCTGGCGCTGGGCGGTGATCTCCCGTCGCATCTGGGCGACCTTGCGGGTCAGCCAGATTGCGGGCGGCAGCACGATCAGGGAGAGCAGCGAGAGCCGCCAGCTCAGCACGGCCATCGCGATCGCGGTGCCGACGACGGTGGTGACGTTGGACGCGATCGAGGTGGCGGTCGAGGTGACGACCGTCTGCATGCCGCCGATGTCGTTGGTCAGGCGGGACTGGATCTCCCCTCCCCTGGTGCGGGTGAAGAAGCCCAGCGACTGCCGCTGCAGATGGGTGAACACCCGGGTCCGCAGTCCGTGCATGATGCGCTGGCCGACGGTGGTGGAGATCCAGGTCTGTACGACGCCGAGCACCGAGCCGGCGACGGTCACCGCGAGCATGCCGACCACCGCCCAGACGAGCAGCGTGACGTCCTGGTCGGGGATGGCCTTGTCGATCACGGCGCGGACCAGGAACGGGTTGGCCAGGGAGATGGCGGAGGCCGCGACGATCAGCGCGGTGACCATGGCGATCTGCGGGCGATAGGGCGAGAACAGGGCGCCGATCCGGCGCAGGCTCACCGGCGAATCGGCCAGCTGGGCGCGGTCCGCGGGATCGATCTTCTGTGCACGGGGGCCCGGTCCGGGCCCGCCGTTTCGGGGGCTTGGCATTCAACCACCCCTCTCGTGATGTCGGGGTAAGACATACTGAGGTTCCCTCACTATGAGGTTTATGTCAAGTGAGGTAGCCTAAGTCACATGGCCGAGCAGCACCCCGACACGCTCCGGGATCTCGTGATGACCAGCGCCCGCGCCCTGCGCCGACGCTGGTTCGTCGCGTTGGAACCGTGGCAGCTCTCCCCCCACGAGTACCGCGCACTGCACGTGATCGGCCGCGAAGCGGACCGGCATCCCCGGCTCGGGGACGTCGCGAAGGCGCTGCACATCGCGCCGCGATCCGCGACCGAGGTCGTCGATCGGCTCGAGCAGCGCGGGCTCACCGAACGGGTCCCGGACGCCGCCGACCGGCGCGCGACGTGCGTCCGCCTGACCGCGGCGGGTCGCCGGATCATCGGGGAACTCGAGACCGCGCGCACAGCCGACGCCGAGGACTTCTTCGCGGCGCTCGACGAGCACGACCGCGCCGAGCTGCGGCGCATCCTGGACAAACTGTAGGCAGCTGCGCTGCCTGTGCGCGTTTGACGGGCCCCTGGACCCGTCAAACGCGCACAGGTGCCGAAGGCGCCTAGAGGATGGGCGACGGCGAGTACTTCGCCGCCTCGGGGTTCTGCTCGACCAACAGCCCGACCCGACGCACCACCGAGGCGACCTGCGCCTCGGCCGCGCCGATGAAGGCGGACTTGTCGGCGAGGGCGGCGTCGAGGGCGGCCCTGTCCAATGGCAGACGCTCGTCCGCGGCGAGACGGTCCAGCAGGTCGGGCTCGCGGCCCTGCTCCCGCATCGCCAGCGCGACGGCGACCGCATGCTCCTTGATGACCTCGTGCGCGGTCTCGCGTCCGACACCGGCACGGACCGCGGCCATCAGCACCTTGGTGGTCGCGAGGAACGGCAGGTAGCGGGTCAGTTCCTTCTCGATCACGGCCGGGTAGGCGCCGAACTCGTCGAGCACGGTCAGGAAGGTCTCGATCTGTCCGTCGATCGCGAAGAACGCGTCCGGCAGCGCGACCCGGCGGACCACCGAGCAGAACACGTCGCCCTCGTTCCACTGGGCGCCTGCCAGCTCCGCAGCCATCGAGGCGTAGCCGCGCAGGACCACCTGCAGGCCGTTGACGCGCTCGCAGGAACGGGTGTTCATCTTGTGCGGCATCGCCGACGAGCCGACCTGACCGGGCTGGAAGCCCTCGGTGACCAGCTCGTGGCCCGCCATCAGGCGGATGGTGTGCGCGAACGACGACGGTCCCGCGCCCACCTGCACAAGCGCGGAGAGCACGTCGTGGTCGAGCGAGCGCGGGTACACCTGGCCGACGCTGGTCAGCACGTGCGCGAAGCCGAGGTGCTCGGCGACCTTCGCCTCGAGGAAGTCCAGCTTCTCGGTGTCGCCGTCGAGCAGGTCGAGCATGTCCTGCGCGGTGCCCATCGGTCCCTTGATGCCGCGCAGCGGGTACCGGTCGATCAGCTCACGCAGCCGGGTCAGCGCGACCAGCAGCTCGTCCGCCGCGGAGGCGAACCGCTTGCCCAGGGTGGTCGCCTGCGCGGCGACGTTGTGGCTGCGGCCCGCCATGACCAGCGACGAGTACTCGGCGGCCTTCTCCGCGAGCCGCGCGGCGACCGCGACGCCGTGCGCGTACACGTGCTCGAGCGAACGGAAGATCTGCAGCTGCTCGACGTTCTCGGTGAGGTCGCGGCTGGTCAGGCCCTTGTGCACGTGCTCGTGCCCGGCGAGGGCGTTGAACTCCTCGATCCGAGCCTTGACGTCGTGCCGGGTCACCCGCTCGCGGTCCGCGATGGAGTCGAGGTTCACCTGCTCGAGCACCCGCTCGTAGTCGGCGAGTGCCTCCTCCGGCACGTCGATGCCGAGCGAGGCCTGCGCCCGCAGCACCGCCAGCCACAGCTGACGCTCGAGCACGATCTTGTGCTCGGGCGACCACAGCTCCCGCAGATCGGGGCTGGCGTATCGGTTGGCAAGGACGTTGGGGATGCGGCTCACGAGTGCCCAGTTTACGGCCTACGTCCCCGGCTCCTCCGGCGGGAGCGGCGGCGCCGCGACGTCGATGACCTCCAGCAGCATCTCCCTGGCCAGCTGTTTGGGGTCGGGGTCGGACTCGCTCAGCGCCCCGACGACGGCCCCGTCCACCACACACAGCAGCCTGCGCAGCCCCTCCTGCCGGACCTCCCGGCCGGACCTGCGCAGCACCTCACCGAGGGCATCGTCGAACTGAATCCGCAACCGCCGCTGCACCTCCCGCAGCTGGGGGTGCCGGGCCGACGCGATGAAGCACTCGTACCGGGCGATCAGGTGCTCCCGCGCGGCGCCCTCGATCGGGCCGACCAGCAGCTCGATGATCAGTTCGACGATGGCCTCCGCGTCGCGGTCGGCCTGCGCGATCTCGTCGATGTGGGAGCGCATGGTCGACATCTCGCGGCTGCCACTCAGCTCCACCGCGCGCGCGATCAGGTCGTCGAGGGACTCGAAGTAGTAGGTGGTCGAGGCGAGCGGTAGACCGGCCCGCTGCGCCACCGCCCGGTGGCGGACCGCCTCGAACCCGCCCTCGAGCATCAGATCCGCTGCGGCCTCGACGAGCGCCATCCGACGCCGTTCACCCTTGGGAGTCGCGGCGGAAGACACCCGGCCCATCGTGCCAGCGGAGGCGCTGCGCCGAGCCGGTTTCGTTCGACCCGGTGCCGACGCGGGCGGGACGGCCGCCCCGTCAGTGTCCGAGTGCAGCACTGCGCCCCAATCTTTCCAGCGCCTCGGCCACATCGGCGGTCGCGCCTGCGAACGAGATCCGCACAGTCCGATCGCCTCTGACCGTGTCGAAGTCGACTCCCGGCGCCAGCGCCACCCCGGTCTCCCGGAGCAGTTCCGCGCACCACGACGTCGAATCGCTTGTGAGGTGGCCTATGTCGGCGTAGGCGTAGAACGCGCCGTCGGCCGGTGCCAGATCCGTGATGCCCAGCCTCGGCAGCGCGGCCAGCACCAGGTCGCGGTTCGCCGCGTACCGCAGTACGTGCCCGTCCAACTCGGCACGGGACTCGTCGGTAAAGGCCGCGACCGCCGCGTACTGCGAGATCGCCGGCGGGCAGACCGTCATGTTCGACGCGAGCCGCTGCAGCGAGCGCCGCAGCCCGGTCGGCACCAGCATCCAGCCCAGGCGCCACCCGGTCATCGAGAAATACTTGGAGACCGAGCCGACGACAACGGCCTCGCGCGAGGTCTCCCAGGCGGACGCGGTGGCCGAGTGCCCGGAGCCGAACTCGATCCCGTGGTAGATCTCGTCGGAGACGAGCAGGGTGCCGTGCTCCTCACACCAGCGCGCGAGTGCCGCGAGTTCGGCCGGGTCGATGACCGTGCCGGTCGGGTTCGCGGGGCTGGCGACGACCAGTCCGGCAGGCGGCTCGTCAAGCGCCTCGAGCATGGCGACCGTCGGCTGGAACCGGGTGTCCGGGCCGCAATCGAGTTCGATCACCCGGCAGCCGAGCGCGGCGAGGGTGTTGCGGTACGCCGGGTAGCCGGGCCTGGCCACCACCACCGTGTCGCCCGCGTCGAAGGCCGCCAGGAAGATCAGGGTGAACGCGCCGGAGGAGCCGGTGGTGACCACGACGTCCTCCGGGTCGACCGCGATCGACGACTTCCCGCTGTGATAGTCGGCGATCGCCTCCCGCAGCGGCAGGATCCCGAACGTCTCTGTGTAGCCGAGCAATTGGGTGTCGAGAGCCTCGCGGGCCGCGCGCAGCACCGGCGCAGGAGCAGGCGTCGACGGCTGACCCGCGGCCAGGGTCAGGACATCGCCATGGGTCCGGGCCCGCTCGGTGGCGGCCTTCCAGACATCCATCACGTGGAAGGTGGGGACCTGGGATCGCTTGGACTCTGCTCGCACCGGGACGAGGGTAGTGCCTTGCGCTCGAAGTCCATTGGCGATTGCCGTGACCGGAACCACACGACAGCGGCCCCGAGGATCGGATCCTCGGGGCCGCTGCCGGCAGGGGGGCTGCTATTCGGTACAGATCGTGCGCACGCTCAGTGCATGTCGTTCGCGACGATATGGGCGATGTTGCGTTCGGCCAGCGCGGTGATGGTGACGAACGGGTTGACACCCAGGTTGCCCGGGACCAACGAGCCGTCCATCACGTACAGGCCCGGGTGCCCGTGCAGCCGGCCGTGGTTGTCGGTGGCCTTGTTCAGGATGGCGCCGCCGAGGGGGTGATAGGTGAGGTTGTCCCCCCAGGTCTTGTACCCGCCGAACATGTCGGTGCGGTAGATCGTGCCTTCCTTCTTGTTGATCTTGTCGAAGATCCGCTTCGCCATGTTGATCGCCGGCTGGTTCTGCGAGGTCTGCCAGGACAGTCCGACCTTGCCGGTCGACGAGTTGTACTGGAACTGCGCGCGTTCCGGGTTCTTGGTGATCGCCAGGTACAGGCTGATGTACAGCTCGGCGCCGGCGGGGAAGGGCGCGATCTCCGCGAATGCCGGTCCCCCGACGTCGTCCCAGTTGTCGATGCCCATCGTCGGGATCGACGATTGGTTCTTGCCGGTGGCGTCCCACATGTGGTTGGCCCGGCCGACCATGACGTTGCCGTTGTTGCCCCAGCCCTGACCGACCTCACCGGACAGGTTCGGCAGGTGGCCCTGCGCCTTCATCGCCACCAGCAGCTTGCTGGTGCCGACGCTGCCTGCCGCGAAGAACACCTTGTTCGCGGTGACCGTCTTGGTCGCGATCACGCCGCCCTGCTCGTTGATCTGCTCCATCTCCACCGAGTAGCCGGCCCCGCTCGGGACAACCTTGGTGACGCGGTGCAGCGTGGTGATGGTGACCTTGCCGGTCGCCGCAGCCTGCCCGAGGTACGTCTTGGGCAGCGACTTCTTGCCGTGGTGGTTGCCGAAGATGACCTCGCCCGCCAGCGCGGACTTCGTGGCCTGGCCCGCGGCCTCCTGCTTCATGTAGTTCATGTCGTAGACGTTGGGCACGAAGACCGTCTTGAAGCCCGACCGTTCCGCGGTCTTGCGGCCGGTGCGCGCGAACTTGTACCACTCGGTCGACTCGAACCAGGCCGGATCGATGTTGTTGACGCCGAGCCCGGCGTTGGCCTTGGGGAAGAACACGTTGTACATCTCGGTGGAGTCGACCGAGGGAAGAATCTCCTCGAAGTAGCCCCGCCGGGGCGTGACGGCCATGCCGCCGTTGACCAGTGAGCCGCCGCCGACGCCGCGGCCCTGGTAGACATTGACCCCGCCCATGTTCTCGCAGTCGAGGATGCCGGTGTACTTCTCGATGTCCTTGTCGATCGAGACACCCATGAAGTGCGAGACCGGCTGGGCCGTGCGATCCCTCAGCCAGAAGCCGCGCTTGTCCGGGGAGGTGGTGTTGGTGAAGACCCCGGAGCCGGCCGTGCCCCAGTCCCGGCCCATCTCGACGATGTGGGCGTCGATGCCGGCCTGCGCCAGCCGCAGCGCGGTCACCGCGCCGCCGTAGCCGCTGCCGATGATGAGGGCAGGCACCGTGTCGCCGGTGTTGAGGGCGCGCCGCGGGGAGGCCGCGGCCGTGGTCGCAAGCATCGACGGCGCGAGCGCAACCGCACCGGCCGCAACACCCGTCGCTGCCATGAACGTCCGGCGGGAAAACTTTGATTTCGTGGTCGCGGTGAAGCTGCTTCGCGACGTCTCGTACTCGGTCAACGGAACCTCTCTGTTTGAGCGGGCCAATAAAGTAGAACTCGTTATACAGCCGTGACCACACCGAATTTCGCGATACCGGTCGGTAACAAGTGGAAACTTTGCAGGTCAAACAGAAACCACCGAAATGCCTGTGCTACAGCACTATCACCTGTACCGTTCAACGCTTCTCACGCGCCGAAGGCACCCATTGCGGGTCCGAACCCACAAAGGATGCCTCCGGCGTAGCGAGAACATGTTCACGCAGAGTTTCGGACTAGTGCATGTCGTTCGCGACGATGTTGGCGATGTTGCGTTCGGCCAGCGCGGTGATGGTGACGAACGGGTTGACACCCAGGTTGCCCGGCACCAGCGAGCCGTCCATCACGTACAGGCCCGGATGCCCGTGCAGTCGGCCGTGGTTGTCGGTGGCCTTGTTCAGGATGGCGCCGCCGAGGGGGTGGTACGTGAGGTTGTCGCCCCAGGTCTTGGACCCGCCGAACATGTCGGTGCGGTAGACCGTGCCTTCCTTCTTGTTGATCTTGTCGAAGATCCGCTTCGCCATGTTGATCGCCGGCTGGTTCTGCGAGGTCTGCCAGGACAGCCCGACCTTGCCGGTCGACGAGTTGTACTGGAACTGAGCACGTTCCGGGTTCTTGGTGATCGAGAGGTACAGGCTGACGTACAGCTCGGCACCCGCCGGGAACGGCGCGATCTCCGCGAATGCCGGTCCCCCGACATCGTCCCAGTTGTCGATGCCCATCGTCGGGATCGACGACTGCTTGTTGCCGGTGGCGTCCCACATGTGGTTGGCCCGGCCGACCATGACGTTGCCGTTGTTGCCCCAGCCCTGCCCGACCTCACCGGACAGGTTCGGCAGGTGCCCCTGTGCCTTCATTGCCACCAGCAGCTTGCTGGTGCCGACGCTGCCCGCCGCGAAGAACACCTTGTTCGCGGTGACCGTCTTGGTCGCGATCACGCCGCCCTGCTCGTTGATCTGCTCCATTTCCACCGAGTAGCCGGCCCCGCTCGGGACGACCTTGGTGACGCGGTGCAGCGTGGTGATGGTGACCTTGCCGGTCGCCGCGGCCTGCCCGAGGTACGTCTTGGGCAGCGACTTCTTGCCGTGGTGGTTGCCGAAGATGACCTCGCCCGCCAGCGCGGACTTGGGCACCGAACCGGCCGCCTCCTGCTTCATGTAGTTCATGTCGTAGACGTTGGGCACGAAGACCGTCTTGAAGCCCGACCGCTCCGCGGTCTTGCGGCCGGTGCGGGAGAACTGGTACCACTCGGTCGATTCGAACCAGGCCGGATCGATGTTGTTGACGCCGAGCCCGGCGTTGGCCCTGGGAAAGAAGGTGCTGTACATCTCGTTGGAGTCGATCGAGGGCAGGAGTTCCTCGAAGTAGCCGCGCCGGGGCGTGACGGCCATGCCGCCGTTGACCAGCGACCCGCCGCCGACACCGCGGCCCTGGTAGACGTTGACGCCACCCATGTTCTCGCAGTCGAGGATGCCGACGTACTTCTCGATGTCCTTGTCCAACGACGCGCTCAAGAAGTGCGAGACCGGCTGCGCCGTGCGATCCCTCAGCCAGAACCCACGCTTGTCCGGCGAGGTGGTCGACGTGAAGACGCCGGAGGAACCGGACCAGTCCTTGCCCATCTCGACGATGTGCGCGTCGATGCCGGCCTGCGCCAGCCGCAGCGCGGTCACCGAACCGCCGTAGCCGCTGCCGATGATGAGGGCGGGCACTGTGTCGCCGGTATTCAGCGCGCGACGCGGAGAGGCCGCCGCGGCGGTCGCCAGCAGCGACGGCGTGAGAGCAACGGCACCGGCCGCAACACCCGTCGCCGCCATGAACCTGCGGCGGGAAAACTTTGATTTCGTGGTCGCGGTAAAGCTGCTGCGCGACGTCTCGTACTCGGTCAACGGAACCTCTCTGTTTGAACGATGCACTAAAAGTAGAAACTCGTTCTACAGCAGAGGCAGCGCCAGAATCTACAGCTACCTACCGGTAACATTCCCAAAGTTTGTTTTTCCGAGTGAACCGTCGAAACGCCTGCGCCACACCAACTCTTGCCAGTACTGTTCAACGCTTCTCGGTCGCAAATGACCTCCCTACTGGTCCGATGACACAAAGAAATCCTCGTGCTTTGTATGAGTGCGCCCACCCGCGCTGACATAGGTTGCAGAGCTCCGAGGTTCCGCCCCACGGCCAGTAGCGTCGAGGGCGCCCCGCGTGGGCAGGCAAGCCCACACGAGACGCCGTCGCGCCCCGACTGCGCGCAGCTGGCTAGTGCAGGTCGCTCGCGACGATGGTCGCCATGTTGCGTTCGGCCAGCGCGGTGATGGTGACGAACGGGTTGACACCGACGTTGCCGGGGACGAGCGAGCCATCCATCACGTACAGGCCCGGGTACTCGGGCAACCGCCCGAAGTTGTCCGTCGCCTGATTCAGGATGCAACCGCCGAGCGGGTGATAGGTGAAGTCGTCGCCCCAGGTCTTGTACGTACCGAACATGTCGGTGCGGTAGATCGTCCCCTCCTTGGCGTTGATCTTGTCGAACACCCGCTTGGCCATGTCGATGGCGGGCTGGTTCTGCGACGTCTGCCAGGACAGCTCCGTCTTGCCGGTCGATGAGTTGAACTGGAACTGAGCACGTTCCGGGTTCTTGGTGATCGCCAGGTACAGGCTGATGAACAGCTCCGCGCCCGCAGGGAACGGGGCGATCTCGGCGAACACCGGCCCCGCCGGGTCGGCCCAGTTGTCGATGCCCATCGTGGGGATGCACGACTGCTTGGCACCGGTGGCGTCCCAGGCATGGTTGGCGCGGCCGACCATCACGTTGCCATTGTTGCCCCAGCCCTGGCCGACCGCGCCCGGCAGGTTCGGCAGGTGCCCCTGCGCCTTCATCTTGACCAGCAGTTTGCTGGTGCCGACGCTGCCTGCCGCGAAGAACACCTTGTCGGCGGTGACGGTCTTGGTCGCGATCGTGTTGCCCTGCTCGTCGATCTGCTTCATCTCGACCGTGTATCCGCCGCCGGTCGCGGCGGGCGCGACCTTGGTGACCTCGTGCAGCGTGGTGATGGTGAGCTTGCCGGTCGCCGCGGCCTGCGCGAGGTACGTCTTGTCGAGCGACTTCTTGCCGTGGTTGTTGCCGAAGATCACCTCACCGTCCAGCGCCGACTTGGTGACCTGCCCCGCATCCTCCTGCTTCATGTAGTTCATGTCGTAGACGTTCGGCACGAATGCCGTTGCAAATCCGGATCTTTCGGCGGTCTTCCGACCAACGCGGGCGAACTTGTAGTAGTCCGTCGACTCGAACCAGGCCTGGTCGATGTGGTTCACGCCCAGGCCCGCGTTGGCCCGGGGAAAGAACGTCCCGTACATCTCGTTCGAATCGACCGAGGGCAGGATCTCCTCGAAGTAGCTGCGCTTCGGCGTGACCGCCATGCCGCCGTTGGCCAGTGAGCCGCCCCCCACCCCGCGCCCCTGGTAGACCCGGATCCCGCCCATGTTCTCGGAATCGAGCACCCCGACGTACTTCTCGATGGGCCGGTTGACCAGCGGCACACCCAGGAGGTACCCGACCGGCTGATCGGTGTAGTTCCGGAGCCAGAACGAGCGCTTGTCGGGGTTGAGCATGTCGCAGAAGATCTTCCCGTCGGAGCCCGGGGTGGTCCACGACCTGCCCATCTCCACGATGTGGGTGTCGACGCCCGCCTGGGTCAGCCGCAACGCGGCGACCGCACCGCCGTAGCCACTCCCGACAACAAGGGCCGGCACCCGATCGCCGGTATTCAGTGCCCGTCGTGGCGCCGCCGCGGCGGTTACCCAGGACGACGAGAGCGCCACCGCTCCCGCCGCCAAACCCGTCGCCGCCAAGAACCTCCTGCGGGAGAACCGGGTGTCGGTTACTGCCTCAAAACCTTGTGATGCTCGGTGAACGCTCAACGGAACCTCTCTGTCCAGGGCCAGCAAAACTGGAACCTGTTATACGAGAGATACCGCCGGTTACCGCGTGGTAACCGGCCAATCGTTCACACTGCGGAACGGCTTCGCGAAACCGCCCGCGAGACAACGACATCGACTGTAGTGTTATACGCATTGGAGCCCTGGACGGGCGCCCAGCCGGTGTCAGGAGTGGGCTCAGATACCGATGCGTCCCTCGACGGCGGCCAGGCCGATGTCGCGGCGGTAGTGCCCGCCCGGCAACCGAACCTCGGCGAGCTTGGCGTAGGCGTCCTCGCGCGCGCCGGTCAGATCGGACCCCACCCCGACGACGCTGAGCACACGCCCGCCTGCCGACACCACGGCACCGTCCTCGCGCAGGCCGGTGCCCGCATGCAGCACACCGTCCGCGTCCGCGCCGCTGATCACGTCGCCCGTACGCGGGCGTCCGGGGTAGTTCTCTGCGGCCAGCACCACGGTGACCGCGGCGCCATCGCGCCAGCGCAGCGGCGCCACCTCGGTGAGGGCGCCGGTCGCGGTGGCGTTCAGCAGCTCACCGAGCGGCGACTCCAACAGCGCCAGCACGGCCTGGGTTTCGGGATCACCGAAGCGGCAGTTGAACTCGACCACGGCGGGCCCGTCCTTGCCGATCGCGAGGCCGGCGTACAGCAGCCCGGAGAAGCCGCTGCCCCGCTTGACCAGCTCGGCGGCCACCGGGACGACCACCTCGTCGACGATCTGGGTCACGGTCTCCGCGGGCAGCCACGGCAACGGGGTGTAGGCGCCCATGCCGCCGGTGTTCGGCCCGGTGTCGCCGTCGCCAACCCGCTTGTGATCCTGCGCGGGCAGCAGCGGGACCACCGTCTCGCCGTCGACGAGGCAGAACAGCGAGACCTCCGGCCCGTCCAGGTAGGACTCCAGCAGCACCGGGTGCCCGGTCTCGAGCAGCTCGGCGGCGTGGTCGCGGGCCGCGCCGCGGTCCGTGGTGACGACGACGCCCTTGCCCGCCGCGAGCCCGTCGTCCTTGACCACCCAGTGCGGACCGAACCGGTCAAGGGCCGCGTCCAGGTCGGCGGGGTTGTCCACGATCTCGCTGTGCGCGGTCCGCACGCCCGCCGCGGCCATCACGTCCTTCGCGAACGCCTTGGAACCCTCGATCCGCGCCGCGGCCGCGGACGGCCCGAAGCACGCGATCCCGGCCGCCCGGACGGCGTCGGCGACCCCGACCACCAGCGGGACCTCGGGACCGATCACGACCAGGTCCGCGGACACCTCCCGTGCCAGCGCCACCACGGCCTCCCCGGACGCGACGTCCACGGGGTGCTGCTCGGCGATCTTCGCGATCCCGGCGTTGCCGGGGGCGGCGAACAGGGCCGTCACCCCCGGGTCGCGCCCGAGGGCGAGAAGAAGGGCATGTTCACGGGCTCCGGAGCCGATAACGAGTACGCGCACGGACCTCAGACTACGGCCCGCCCTGTACCCGAGGCGCGGTCAGGTCGTACATTGTGACGCCATCGACCGTGGTGGAGGCGAAATTCTCTGCCACCCAAGCGGAAATCTGCGACCCCGTGCCCTCCGAGCCACCCCGGCCCATGCCGCCGCCCCCGATGAAGTAGTGGATCCTTCCGTCGGCCACGTACTGCTGGAACTGCTCGAGGGTCGGCGAGGGGTCGCTGCCGTTGAAGCCGCCGATCGCCATCACCGGCTCCTCGGTGGCCAGCTGATATCCGGAGGCACTGTTGGACCCGATGGTGGCGGCCACCCAGGTGTAGCTGTCGGCGTCGGCCTCGAGCAAGGCGGTCAGCTCCGCGCTCGGCTCGCTTCCGCGCAGCAGTCCGCCCGCGCCGCCGGTTCCGCCGGGCAGCCCCCGACCCATCCCGTCCGGCGGGGTCATCCCGACGGGCGCGCCGGGGAAGCCGTCGGCCCCGCCCGGTCGCGCACCGTCCGGTCGCGACCCGCCCTGCCGTCCGCCGCCTCCGCCTGGTCCACCCATGCCGCCGGTGCTCGGCCCGGCCGAGACGATCGAACCGGTGTGCGGGGTGCCGATCGTGTCCACCGCGTAGGCGGCCGGACCGGCCAGCCCCACGAAGAGCGCGGCGAGCACCGTGACGGTGCCGAGCCGGCCGGTGAGCCGGGGCAGGAGCATCAGTGCGACCGCGACCGCGCCGACCACCACGATCGCCCAGCGCAGCCACGGCAGGAACGATTCGCCACGGCCGAGCAGCACCCAGGCCATCGCCGCGGTCACCGCGACCGTCACGGCGAGAACGATCCGCACCCACGGTGCGTCGCGTCGACGCCACGCGGCCACGGCCCCCGCCCCGACGAGCGCGCCGATCTGCGACGCAAGGGCCACCGTGTAGTAGGCGTGGAAGATCCCGGCCATGAAGCTGAACACCAGCAGCGTCACCGCCAGCCAGGTGCCGAACAGCACGAACGCTGCCCGCTGAGGATCCCGACGGGACGCCTTGCCGCGCAGCACGATTCCCAACACCGTCAGAATCAGCGCCGCCGGGATCAGCCAGGCGATCTGACCGCCCTGGGCGGCGTCGAACATGCGGGTGATGCCGGTGCTCCCCCACATCCCGCCACCGCCGCCGGGCGGGCCGCCCGCCATCGCCTCGCCCCCGCCGGGGACGACGCTGCCGCGCTCGTTGCCGTTGAGCCGGCCCAGCCCGTTGTATCCGAGGGTGAGCTCGAGGATCGAGTTCTCCTGCGAGCCACCGATCCACGGGCGCGAGTCCGCCGGCCACAGCTCCACCGCCAGCAGCCACCAGCCCGCCGAGACCACCATCGCGGCGAGCGCCGCGAACAGCTGCACGATCCGCTTGCCGAGGCGGGGCGGCCCGAACAGCAGGTAGGTCAGCGCGAGCGGCGGCACCACGAGCATCACCTGGAGTTGCTTGGTGAGGAAGCCGAAGCCGACGAAAACGCCGACGAGCACCAGCCACCGGGTGCGGCCGTCCCCGATCGACCGCAGCAGCGCCCATGCGGCCGCCACCATCAGCAGCACGAGCAGCGCGTCCGGGTTGTTGAACCGGAACATCAACACCGCGACCGGCGTCAGCGCCAGCACCAGGCCGGCGAGAAGTCCCGCGGCGGAACCGAAGTACCGACGAACAGTGGCCCAGAGCAGCGCAACCGAGGCGACGCCCATCAACGCCTGCGGCACCAGGATGCTCCACGCGCTGAGGCCGAACATCCGCACCGACAGCGCCATCACCCACAGCGAGGCGGGCGGCTTGTCCACGGTGATCGAGTTGGCGGCATCGGACGAGCCGAAGAAGAAGGCCTTCCAGGACTGCGAACCCGCCTGCACCGCGGCGGAATAGAACGAATTGGCCCAGCCGGAGGCGCCGAGGACCCAGAGGTAGGCGACGGCGGTCCCCAGCAGCAACGCGGCGAGGAGCCACGGTTCCAGGTTCCGGCGGACCGGAGCGGGCTCTGGATCGGCGGTGACGATCGGTGGCACTTCGGTGGTGGTCACTGGGTGACTCCTTCGTGGTGATGGCGGAACACCCAGCGCAGTGCGACAAAACGGGTGACGGTGGCAATGAGATTCGCGATCACCAGGACCGCGAGCTCGAGATGTTTGGAGGCGTCCGGCAGCCAGCGGTGCGCGGCGAATAGCGATCCGCTGGTGAGCAGCAGCCCGAACGCGAACACCGCGAGGCCCTGAGCCTGGTGCCTGGCGGCGCCGGCCGAGCCGCGCACCCCGAACGTGAACGCCCGGTTGGCCGCGGTGTTGAGGACGGCGGTGATCAGCAGCGCGACGAGGTTCGCGGCCTGCGCGCCGGTCACCGCGTGCAGTGCCAGGTACAAAAGCGCGTACGCCACCGTGGACACCACGCCGACGACCGCGAACCGCACCAGCTGCCCGACCATGCCGTGCGGCACGCCCTGCACCAGCGGCTCGCGGCCCATGCTCGTGCGCAAGGCCGCGACGGGCAGCGAGCCGGTGGCCAGCGCACGACCGACCCGGGCCACGCCCTTGAGGTCGGCGACCGCGGTGGCGACGATGTCGACGGTGCTGTCCGGGTCGTCGACCCAGTCCACGGGAACCTCGTGGATCCGCAGCCCCACCCGTTCGGCGAGCACGAGCAGCTCGGTGTCGAAGAACCAGCCGGTGTCCCGCACCAGGGGCAGCAGTTCGCGGGCCACGTCGGTGCGGATCGCCTTGAACCCGCATTGCGCGTCGGAGAACTTGGCGCGCAGCGCGCCGCGCAGGATCAGGTTGTAGCAGCGGGAGATCACCTCCCGCTTGGCCCCGCGGACCACCCGGGCCGAGCGGGTCAGGCGTGAGCCGATCGCCACGTCGGAGTGCCCGGAGACCAGCGGCGCCACCAGCGGCATCAGCGCATTGAGGTCGGTGGACAGGTCCACGTCCATGTACGCGACGACCTGGGCGTCGGACGCGCTCCACACCGCGTGCAGCGCGCGGCCGCGCCCCTTCTGGTCGAGGTGCACGACCCGGACCTCGGGGAACTCGGCGGCGAGGCGACGGGCCACGGCCAGGGTCGAGTCGGTGCTGGCGTTGTCGGCGATGGTGATCCGACTGGGGTACGGGACGGACCCGGTGAGGTGTTCGTGCAGCCTGCGCACGCAGCGCTCCAGGTCGCGCTCCTCGTTGTACACCGGGATCACCAGGTCGAGGGTGACGGTGGGCGCGCCGTCGGGTGGCGGCCGATCGCCACGGCGGACAAGGGAGTTCGTCGTCATGGTGGCCACGGTGCTGGCCGAATCTGCAACCTCCCTGGACCGCAGCTGGCAACTTCCTGTGGACGCCGAAGCGGGAGGTGTGTGCTACGTCACACGGTGGCGGCGATGAGTACCGGAGCCGATCGCCGTCTCCATTGGCGAACCGATCGCACGGCGACAACGGAGATCGACGAAAGGCCTCAGACCATGGAAACCATCACCACCCCAACCGGCATCACGCTCGCCTTCGACCGCTATGTCGGCGGCGATCGCGGAACCGTCATTCTCGTCGGTGGCGCATTCAGCTACCGCGAGTTCCCCAAAATGGTGGAGCTGGCCCAGAAGCTGGCCGATGAATACCGGCTCACCGTCATCAATTACGACCGTCGCGGCCGCGGCGACAGCAGCGATTCGCCTGGCGTGTACGACGTCGAGAACGAAATCGACGATATCGCCGCGCTGGTCGAGGCGACCGGCGGATCCGCCGCACTGTTCGGCTGGTCCTCCGGCGCGGGACTCGCACTGCTGGCGGCCGCCTCGGGCCGGGTGCCCGGCATCACCAAGGTGATCGCCTTCGAGCCGCCGTTCGTGGTGAACCACGAGAACTTCGTTCCCCAGGAAAATCTCCATCTGACGCTGCACAGGCTGATTGCCGAGGACCGCCGCGGCGAGGTGGTGAAGTTCTACATGACCCACGCGATGGGCATGCCCCGACCCTTCGTCGCCGTCATGCGATTCACGCCGTTCTGGAAGAGCCTGAAGGCGACAGCCCCCGCGGCAGCCCATGATTGGGCCGTCATGGGCGACTACATGCGCGGCGAACCGCTGCGCGCGGCGAACTGGTCCGGCATCACCGTGCCGACCCTGGTCATCTCCGGAGGAAAGAGCGGCGATCTGCTGCGCACCGCCGCTCGCGCGATCACCGCGGTGCTGCCCAACGCACGGCATGTGGAACTGGCCAAGCTGAGCCACAATCCGAACATCGCGCTGCTCACCCCGCCGGCAGGTGAATTTCTCACCGGTGCATCGTCCCGCATCGCCGCACCGGGTGACCCGGCATAATCGGGCCATGGCATCCGTCTTCAGCATGATCATCGCCGGCGATCTCCCGGGCCGGTTCGTCTGGGAGGACGACGACGTCGTCGCCTTCCTGACCATCAACCCGATCACCCAGGGGCACACGCTGGTGGTTCCGCGGGCGGAGATCGACCAGTGGCAGGATCTCGACGGTGCCGTGCTCGCCAAGTGCACCGCGGTCGCGCAGATCGTCGGGCAGGCGGTGCGCAAGGGCTTCGATGCCCCTCGGGTCGGCCTGCTGATCGCCGGCCTGGAGGTGCCGCACCTGCACCTGCACGTGTTCCCGGCGTTCAGCCTCGGTGACTTCAACATCTCCGGCGCCGACCCGAACCCGTCGCCGGAGTCCCTCGACGAGGCGCAGGCGACCATCAAGGCGACGCTGCGCGAGCTCGGCCACGGCGCGCACGTCCCCGCCTGACCCCCGCCCCCACCCACACACACCGCGACCCCGCACGGCTGCTGCCGGGCGGGGTCGCGTGCGTCGTAGGGCTGCGGTCGCTCAGACCACCGACGACATGTCCGCGCGGCCGAGGTAGGCCTCGCGCAGGCTGTCCCGGTTCGTGATCGCCGCCACCGGCTTGTCCATCACGACCTTGCCCATGTCGATCACCGTCACGTGGTCGGCAACCGACAGCGCGGTGTCCACCTCCTGCTCGACCAGCAGCACCGCTAGGCCGCGGGCCTTGAGCGCCTCGACCTGACGCAGCACGTCCTTGACGATGACCGGTGCCAGGCCGCCGGACGGCTCGTCGAGCAACAGCACCTTCGGCTGCGACATCAGCGCCTGCCCGATCGCCAGCATCTGCTGCTGACCGCCGGACATGGCCCCGGCCAACAGGTTCTTCCGCTCGGCGAGCATCGGGAACATGTCGTAGACGTCGTCGAGCGAGCCCGCCAGCTTGCGCCTGCCCAGCCCGCGGGAGAAGCCCCCGAGCACCAGGTTCTGGTCCACCGTCTGCTCCCGGAAGACCTTCTTGCCCTCCTGCACGTAGGCCAGCCCGGCGGCGACCCGCTTGTGCGCTGGCATCGAGGTGATGTCCTTGCCCTCGAGCCGGACCGTGCCGGAGTTCGCCTTGTTCAGCCCGGTGATCGCCCGCAGCGTGGTGGTCTTGCCCGCGCCGTTGCGGCCCAGCAGCGCGGTGATCTGCCCGGGGACCACCGTCAGGCTCACGTCGGTGACCACCCGGATGTCCCCGTAGCCGGTGGCCAGCCGCTCGACCGTCAATCCGTGTTCCGACATCAGGACGACACCTCCTCCACGCTGATCCCGAGGTACTCGGTGAGCACCCGCGGGTTGGTCTCGATCTCTTCCGGCGGGCCCTGCGCGATGACCTCGCCGCGGGCCAGCACGTAGATGACGTCCGCGAGCTTGAGCACCAGGTCGAAGTTGTGCTCGACCAGCACCACCGTGCCACCGGCCGCCCGGATCTGACGCACCAGCTCGGCCAGGCGAAGGATCTCGTCCTCGTCGAGACCCGACGCGATCTCGTCGAGCAGCAGCAGCGCGGGCCGCGCCACCACCGCGCGGGCGAGCTCGAGCAGGCGGCGGTTGCCCAGCGGCAGGGCCGACGCCTTCTCGTTGGCCTGACCGGCCAGGCCCACGAGGTCGAGCACCCGCATGGCCTCGGCGCGGTCCTCGCGAACGATCCTGCGGTACTTGGGTAGTCGCAGGATCGCGCTGACCATGGAGACCCGGTCGGTGCTGTACCGCCCGGTCTGCACGGACTCGAGGACGGTGATGTCCTCGGGGATGTTCGGGGTCTGGAAGGTGCGCGCCACGCCGCGGCGCGCGACGGCGTCGGAGGTCAGGGTCTGCAGTTCGCCGTCACCGAGCCGAATGACGCCTGCGTCGGAGCGGTAGAAGCCGCCGATCATGTTCATCAGCGTGGTCTTGCCGGATCCGTTGGGCCCGATCAGCGCGGTCACCTCGCCGGGGCGGGCGGTCAGGTTCACCCCGTTCAGTGCCTTGTTGCCGCCGAAGGCCTTCTCCAGCCCGTCGACCACCAGAACCTGGCCGTCGATCCGCTCGCCCCGGCCGCCTGTCGCGGCGCCGTCGACCGCAGGCGTCGCAGGCACGTACCCGGCTCTACGGTCGAGCTTCTCGATGGCCAGCTTGCCGAACTTCGCCAGGCCGCCACTGAGCAGCACCCCGCCGATGATCAGGAAGATGCCGTAGAAGATCAGGGCGTAGTCCTGGAACTCGGTGGACTGGTTGGGGCCGAACTGCATGATCATTGCGCCGGCCAGCGCGCCGTAGATGCTGGCCGAGCCGCCGAGGATGCTGGCCGCCAGCACGGTCATCGCAAAGGTGAAGCCGAAGGACATCGGCGAGATGTAGAGGTCGGTGTTGGCGAACAGCGCACCGGCCAGGCCGGCCGGGATGGCACCGATGGCGTAGCCGGTCAGCTTCATCCGGTAGACCGAGATGCCCTGTGCCGAAGCGAGAACCGGACTCTGCTTGAGCGTCCGGAATGCCACACCGTGCCGCGAGAGGACCAGGTTCCGCAGCACCGCGAACCACACGATCATCACCACGACCACGACCACATAGAAGCTCTCGGAGTCGACCACGGAACCGAACAGGGTGGCCTGCTCCATCCCGCTGAGGCCGTTCTTGCCGCCGGTGGTCTCGCTGAAGATGGACAGGACGTCGGGGATCAGCAGCACCAGGAAGAACGACGTCATCGCCAGCGACCAGCTGCCCAGGCGCAGGCCCGGGATGCCGGTGAGCAGGCCGACGAGCAGCGCGACCGCGCCCGCCGCGACGATCTGCACGATCAGGTCGGTGTGGCCGTGCACGGAGAGCAGGCCGGCGGTGTAGGCGCCTGCCGCGTACATCGCGGCCTGGCCGAGCGCCAGCTCGCCCGCGTAGCCGAGGCTGAGGTTGAGGCCGCTGACAACCAGCGCCAGGATGCAGGCCAGCTGCATGTTCCGGGTGGTGCTGTATCCGAGCCCGAAGGCCGGTAGGAAGATCAGCAGGACGCCGATCGCGAGCGGGAAGACCCAGCTGGGAATTCGCCGAATGGCTAGCCACGCGGACATGGTCACACCACCCTTTCCTTGACTTTGCCGAACAGGCCTGCGGGCCTGATCATCAGGATCACGATGAGCACCAGGAAGACCGTGAGGTTGCTGTACTGCGCGCCGAGCTGATAGGTCGCGACGGCCTCGATGACGCCGACCGACAGGCCGCCGATCAGGGCTCCGTACAGCGAGCCGAAGCCGCCGATCGCCAGCGCGACGAAGCCCTTGAGCGCCAACGACGTTCCGAGCGTCGCGACCGCGAAGGTCTTCGGCCCGACGAAGACGCCGAGCAGGCCTGCGATCGCACCGGAGAGCAGGAACGCGGCGAAGATGAAGGCGCGCACGTTGATTCCCTTGAGCTTGGCGGCCTCCTCGTCCTCGGAGATGCCGACCAGCGCGAGTCCGTAGCGGCTCATCTTGGTGAAGCGGCTGAGCGCCACCACCAGCACGACGGCGACGACGAGCAGCGCGATCTCGGCCGGATAGGTTCGGCCGCCGAGGATCTCGACGACGTTGTTACCGCCGGTGAAGGGCACGGAGAGCGGGTCCCGGCCCCAGAGCAGCTGGGTCACACCGTCGAGCAGGATCGCCACACCGAGCGTGGTGACCAGCAACGTCCGATGATCGGAGACCGGCCGGATCGCCAGCACCTCCTCGAGGCCTGCCACCACCGTGACGACGAGCATCGCCATGATCACCACGACGATCACCGGGAGATCCAGGGTGACCAGCCCCGTGTAGGCGACGAACGTGCCGAGCATCATCAGCTGCGCGTGCGCGAAGTTGAAGGCCTTCGAGGAGATGTAGACGATGTTGTAGCCGATGGCCACCAACGCATAGACCGCGCCGAGCGCGAGTCCTGACCACAGAAGTGTCATCGGCGGTCAGGCCCCGCCTGCGGCCGGGTTCGCGAACTGCCCGTTGAGCAGCGGCGTCGGTGCGATGTAGGTGAAGGTCGAGGCGTCGGGGTTCGAGCTGTGGCTCTCGGCGCTGTAGTTCGGCACCGGGATCATCGCGGTCTTCGCCTGCTTCTGCACCTCGATGTCCTCGATGGCCTCGACCAGCTTGTCGAGGTCGGTGCCGCCCGCACTCTCGGCGGCAGCGGCGACCATCGGGACGGCGTCGTAGGAGGCCGCGACGATCAGCGTCGAGGCGATGGTCCCCATGCCTGCCATCGTGTCGACCGCGGTGTTGACCAGCTCGTCCGCCGGGTCGTACGCGGTGCTGTGGAACATCTGCATGACCATGTCCTTGGTCTGCGGGACGCCGAGGAAGCCGCCGGGCGGCGGGGTCGCGATCGACGAGGTGCCCGCGACGGAGTTGTTGCCGATCAACGGGACGTCCCAGCCGAGCCGTTCGAGGCTCTGGATCAGGTAGCCGAGGGGCGCGCCGTACGCGTCGACCACCAGGGCCTTGGTTCCGGCGTTCTTGAGCGACTGCAGCTGCGCGGTCATGTCCAGCGCCGCGGTGTCGTACTCCTTGCTCTCGGTGACCTTGACGCCCGCCGAGCCGAGCGCGGCGACCATCGCGTTGCCGAAGTTCTCGCCGTAGGTGCTGTTGCCGTGGATGATGCCGACGTCCTGATACTGCTTGCCCGCGATGAAGGCAGCGATGCCCTTGGCGTACACCTCGGCACTCGGTGAGATGTCGAAGTTGTACGGCGCGACCTTGGGATCGGCCCCGGATGCGGTGGGGCTCATCGTGAACGACAGGATCCGGTTCTGCGTCAGGATCGGGACGGTCGCGGTGCCGACGGTCGAGGAACCGGTGTTGACGTAGAGGTCCGGCTTGCTGTCGCCCGAGGCGATCTCCCGCAGCTTGGAGACCGCGATGGTCGGGTCTCCGCCGTCGTCGAGGACGGTGACCTTGATCTGCCTGCCGCCGATGCCGCCGGACTCGTTGGCGATCTTGGCGCTGGCCTCGACCGCCAGCACGGAGGTCTTGGCGTTCTTCGCCAGCTGGTCGGGTCCGCTGATCGCGCCCGCGACGTAGACGTCGAACGCGTCGTCCGATCCGCCCGCGCCGCCGCCGGAACAACCGGCCAGGGTCAACGCGCCTGCCCCGGCCAGGGCGACGACCGACAAACTGAACTTCTTCACTTCGGACTCCTACTCGATCCGGGGCCCAGGGAGCTGGGACCGGTGGTTTTTAGGCCGCATCCAAGCGCTTGCTCGATTCCCTATCAAGCGCTTGATCACTCTATGCATATGATCTACGTCATATCAACTGTTTGCCCACAGGGCGGTCCGTCGCGACCGGCCCAACCCCCGCCACCCAGGAGAAACCGTGACCTCAACCCCCACAGGCGACGTCGACGCGGGCGAGATCGCCCGCCGGACAGCCGACATCGAGGAGATCAAGCGCCTCTTCGCCGCCCGCCTGCGCTGCATGGACACCAAGCAGTGGGACCGCTACGCGTCGTTCCACACCGACGACATCGTCAGCCAGTCGTGGGGTGGACTCCCCCAGGACAAGCAGCCGGGAACCGACGGCGAGGCCAACCGGGTGGTCGGCGGCGAGGCCCTCACCCGGGCCATCAGCCGGCTCCTCGACGGCCCGGTCTTCGTGACCACCGTCCACCACGCGCACTGCCCGGAGATCACCCTCACCTCGCCGACCACGGCGACGGGGATCTGGTCCATGGAGGACAAGCTCTGGTGGTCCGACGTGACCACCGAGCACCACCTGCACGGGTACGGCCACTACCACGAGAACTACCGCAAGGTCGGTGGACAGTGGCTGATCAGCTACCGCAAGCTCACCCGCCTGCGCGTCGACGAGACGCCCGGCTTCTGGTCCTTCGTGGAGGCGTTGTGACCATGACGACCGAATCCCCGCTCTACCGACCACTGCGCATCCGCGGGCTCGCGCTGCCCAACCGCATCGCCATGTCCCCGATGACCCGCACCTTCTCCCCCGGCGGGGTGCCGACCGAGGACGTCGCGCAGTACTACCGCCGCCGGGCCGAGGGCGGCACCGGACTGATCGTCACCGAGGGCGTCGGCATCGACCACCCCAGCGCCATCGACCACCCGGACGTGCCGAACATGCACACCCCCGCGTCCCGCGACGGCTGGCGCCGCGTCGTCGACCAGGTGCACGAGGCCGGCGGTCGGATCATCCCGCAGCTCTGGCACGTCGGGCCCCTCTTCGGCGCGATGGTCGACCTGCCGGACGTCGCACCGATGCGTCCGTCCGGGGTGTGGGGCACCCCCGGCGTCACCTCCTACCCGCAGGAGTACGTCGAGCGGGCCGTGCCGGAGACCGCCGCGATGACCGAGTCCGACATCGCCGCCGTCATCGCCGCCTACGCCGACGCCGCCCGCACCTCCGTGGAGCTGGGCTTCGACGGCATCGCGGTCCACGGTGGCCACGGCTACCTGCTGGACTCGTTCCTGTGGTCCTCGACCAACCTGCGCGACGACGCCTGGGGCGGAGACCTGCAGCGCCGCACCGCGTTCCCCGTCGCCGTGGTCCGCGCGATCCGGGCGGCCATCGGCGACGAGCTGCCGATCGTGTACCGGTTCTCGCAGCACAAACAGCAGGACTTCACCGCCCGGATCGCGGAGACCCCCGAGGATCTGGGCGTGATCCTGCGGGCCCTCGTCGACGCGGGCGTGGACGTCCTGGACGCCAGCTCGCGCAGGTTCGACGCCCCCGCGTTCGAGGGCAGCGACCTGTCGCTGGCCGGCTGGGCGAAGAAGACCACCGGCGCGATCACCATGAGCGTCGGCTGCGTCGGCCTCGGCAAGTCACTGCGCGACGGCCGGATCGCAGGCGACACCATGGAAAGCGTCGACAACATCGACGAGCTCGAACGACGCATCGGGGCAGGCGAATTCGATCTCGCCGCCATCGGTCGCCTGCACCTGGCCGACCCGCGGATCGCGGAGACACTGCGCAACGGCGGACCGCTGCCGACCTTCGACCGCGCCCGGCACGAATCCGTCCTGACCTAGGCGGCTCCGCCACCCGTGCGCGGTTGACGGGTCTCCGGACCCGTTAGCCGCGCACGGGTGCGTCAGCGCCTTGGTCGGCGCGCGGCAGCAGCACCCGGAACACCGCCCCGCCCGCCTCGGGCGAGTCCACGGTGACGGTGCCGCCGTGCGCCGCGACGAGTGCCGCCACGATCGACAGGCCCAGTCCGCTGCCCCCGGACTGCCGGGTGCGCGAGGTGTCCGCGCGGTAGAAGCGCTCGAAGACCCGCTCCCTGGCCTGCTCGTCCAGGCCGGGGCCGGTGTCGGCGACCTCGAGCAGCGCGTGTCGACCGACGGTGCCGACGCGCACCGTGACCGAGGCCGAGGCCGGGGTGTGCCCGAGCGCGTTGCTCACCAGGTTGGTCAGCACCTGCCGAAGCCGGGCGTCGTCGCCGAGCACCTCCGGGCGGCCCGGTCCGTCGACCACCTCGAGCGTGATCGCCCGGTCCGGCGCGATGGCGCGGGCGTCGTGCACGGCGTCGGACGCCACCGCCAGCAGGTCAACGGTGTCGCGCGCGAGCGGCCGCTGCGCGTCCAGTCGCGCGAGCATCAGCAGGTCCTCGACGAGCAGGCCCATTCGCGACGCCTCGCCCTCGATCCGGGACATCAGCAGTTCGGTGTCGCGCATCGCGCCCTGCCGGTACAGCTCCGCGAACCCGCGAATGGTGGTCAGCGGGGTGCGCAGTTCGTGGCTGGCGTCGGCGACGAACCGTCGCATCTTCTGCTCGGACCGACGGGCCGACTCCTCGGACGCCTCGGTGGCGGCGAAGGCGGTCTGGATCTGGGTGAGCATCCCGTTGAGCGCCGCCGACAGCCGGCCGACCTCGGTTCGGCCGCCGTATTCGGGGACCCGGCTGTGTAGGTCCCCCGCCGCGATGGCCGCGGCCGTGTGCTCCACCTCGACGAGCGGACGCAGGCTGCGCCGCACCACGACATAGGCCGCGGCGCCGAGCGCGGCCAGCACGCCTGCTCCGATGCCGAGCTGCAGGATGATCAGCTGCTCCACGGTGTCGTCGACGTCGGAGAGGCTGACCGCCAGGGTGACGGTGCCGTCGAGGGTGGTGGTCGTCAACGCGCGCCAGTGCTGGCCGGGGTCGTCGACCGAGCCGACGGTGATCGGGTCGGGCCCAGGGTCCGCTGGCAGATCCGGCACCGCCGTGCCGTCGTTGATCACGAATCGTATAGCCCCGCCTGGTGTTTCGGACCGAACGTAGAACGGGGTCGGCGGCCGGTCCGGTCCCGGTTCGCCCGCGAGCGGCGGCAGCCGTCTGTCCTCCCGCGGTTTGGCCCAGCCCCGGGACGCGTCGCGCAGCATGGTGTCGGTGCGGTCGATCAGCGAGCGCTCCATCGACGAGGTGACCGCGACACCCGAGGCGAGCAGACCGAGCGCGGCGAGGACGAGAAGCGCGGCGACGAGGGTGAACCGCAGCGGCATTCGGCGCATCGGCGGGCTACCTGGGCTCGCGCATCACGTAGCCGACCCCGCGCAGCGTGTGGATCAGCCGCGTCTCCCCGGTGTCCACCTTGCGCCGCAGGTACGACACGTACGACTCGACCACCCCGACCTCGCCGCCGAAGTCGTAATGCCAGACGTGGTCGAGGATCCGCGTCTTGCTCAGCACCACGCCTGCATTGACCATGAAGTAGCGCAACAGGGTGAACTCGGTCGGCGACAGCGACACCGGCTCGCCCGCCTTCCACACCTCATGGGTGTCGTCGTCGAGCTCGAGGTCCGCGAACCGGATTCGGGCCGGCTCGGCGGACCGTCCGTCGCGCGAGGCCCGCCGCAGGATCACCCGCAGCCGGGCGACCACCTCCTCCAGGCTGAACGGCTTGGTCACGTAGTCGTCGGCGCCGAGGGTGAGCCCGGCGACCTTGTCCTCCACCGCGTCGCGGGCGGTGAGGAACAGCGCAGGCGCGTCGACGCCGTCGGCCCGCAGCCGGCGCAGCAGCCCGAAGCCGTCCATGCCGGGCATCATCACGTCCAGGATCAGCGCCTCCGGCCGGAAGGTGCGGGCCCGGTCGAGGGCCTCCGGTCCGGTGGCGGCGGTCTCGACCTCGAAACCCTGGAAGCGCAGGCTCACGGATAGCAGTTCGACGATCGTCGGCTCGTCGTCGACGATCAACACCCGGGCTTCGGGTCTGGTGGCGGTCACTCCGCCATCATCTTCGGCGATCTCGGCAGGACCCTGACCATCGGCTGTGAACTTCCTGTGAAGGGGCGCGGCGTCCGTACGCTAGAGTGCTCCTGCGCTCCCTCGCGGGAGTTCCCCGGTTCCTGTCGACGTCGGAACCGGACGCAGCACTCACGGTGTGGCTCACCTGTTCGTCAGGGGCACGCCGACCTCGACGGTCACAGCACCGGACGCCCGCCGTCCGGGGTCCATTCGTGCCCGTCCTCCGACTCGATCCGGGATCGGGTGCTCACGCACCTCGAGGGGTCCGGATCGCGAGGCGTCCGCCGGGCGGCCCCACCAGGGGATACGCCCGGCGAACGACCCTCCCGCCACCGCCTTGAAGAAACCGTGAATCGGGCCAGCCGCGGATGCGGCACACTCTGGGAGTGACCGCCGACCAGTGCCCGCGCCGCGAAGCCGGGTCGTCCCCCGCGACCGATCAGGGGCCGGCCGCACCCGCCGGACCGGCAGCGGTCATCCCGACGCCGCGCCATCGCCTGCCCGTGCTGGGCGACCTGCTGAGCGTCGACCCGGCGAAGCCGGTGCAGAAGGAAATGCGGATGGCCGCCGAGCTGGGCCCGATCTTCGAGCGCAAGATTCTGGGTCAACGCCTCGTCGTCGTCTCCGGGGTCGACCTGGTGGCGGAGGTCAACGACGAATCGATCTGGGCGAAGTCGCTCGGCCAGCCGATCCGCAAACTCCGCGGCGTCGCGGAGGACGGGCTTTTCACGGCGTTCAACAGCGAGCCGAACTGGCAGAAGGCGCACAACATCCTCGCCCCGGGCTTCAGCCAGGCCGCGCTGCGGGGCTATCACGGTTCGATGCTCCGCGCCCTCGACGGTCTCCGGTCGTCCTGGGATGCGGCCGCGGCGGCCGGCGATCCGGTCGATGTCCCCCGGGACATGAACCGGCTGACCCTCGACGTGATCGGCCTGGCCGGGTTCGGATACGACTTCGGCTCGTTCACGAAATCGACAGGAGCGGAGCCCGCGGAGCGACCCGTGACGGAGGATCCGTTCGTCACGGCCATGTCGCGGGCGCTGGCACACATCAACCACACCTCGAACGACCTGCCGTTCGTGCGAAAGCTGTTCGGCAGGAAGGCCGCCGCCCAGCACAAGGCCGACATCGCGCTGATGCGCTCGGTCGTCGACGAGGTGATCGAGGAGCGCGGCCGACACCCGGGTGGCCACGACGACCTGCTCGACCTGATGCTGAGCACCGTCGATCCGGCCAGCGGGGAGTCCCTCGACCCGGTGAACATCCGCAATCAGGTGCTCACCTTTCTGGTCGCCGGGAACGAGACCACGGCGGGGACACTCGGATTCGCCCTCTACTATCTGGCAAAGCACCCGCAGATCGCGGCGGCCACCCGCGCCGAACTCGACGCCGTGGCCCCCGGCGGCGAACCCCTCTCGTTCGATCAGGTCGGGAAGCTGCGTTACCTGCGCCGGGTGGTCGACGAAACCCTGCGACTCTGGCCCGCCGCGCCGGGCTACTTCCGCAAGGTCAGGGCGGACACGGTGCTCGGCGGCCGTTACCCGATGCCGCTCGGGTCGTGGGTGTTCGTGCTGTTGCCCCAGCTGCATCGAGACCCGGTGTGGGGCAACGACACCGAGACCTTCGACCCGGACCGGTTCCTGCCGGACCAGGTCCGCAAGCGGCCTCGCGACGCGTACCGGCCGTTCGGGACCGGCCCGCGAGCGTGCATCGGCCGCCAGTTCGCGCTGCACGAAGCCGTGCTGACGCTGGCGGAACTGCTGCGCCGGTACGACTTCACCGGCGACCCTGCGTACACGCTCGACATCCAGGAAGCGGTCACCCTCAAGCCGCGCGGCTTCACGCTCCTGGTCCGATCGCGATCGACCGGGGACGGCCACACACCATGAACGAATGGCACCTGATCGAAACGTTGGCCGAGGGTTCGTCGACGGTCGTGAGCACCGGCGGAACGGTGCGCGCATGGACCTCGCCCGGCCGACTGTCGCCTGCCCCTGGCATCCGGGTCGAACCACTGGTGGAGGCCGCGCGGGCGGGCCGCCGCCGCGAGATCCTGGAGGCGCAGAGCCAGAAGGGGGAACGCAGGCGGTATCGCCTCGAGGCCTTCCCGGTCCTCGGCCCGTCCGGGGACGCCCACGGCGTCCAGCTGTGGATCGGGGACGCCGAGGTCGAGCCGTCCGCGCCGCGGATCGCCTCCGGGATCTCCTGGCTGCTCGAGCGCCTCATGATCGCGCAGACGCTCGAGGCATCGATGATGTCCGGCGTCCTCCCGGAGGATCACGTCGCCGAGCGGACGCCCGCCGAGTACTACGCCAAGGCGGTGAAGTTCGACGAGTCCGAATCGCTGTTCGCGCTGGCCTTCAATCCGCAGCCGGGCTCCCGATGGGACGCCGACATGAGCGTGCTGCACGCGGACGGCCGGATCATGCGGTGGCACTGCTGGGCGCGGGCCCGAACCGAGCCGGGGCAGGCGGGCCTGCGCCTGCTCTGGCACGACGTCACCGACACGGTCGAACCGCGCAGGCCGACGCTCGCCGAACTCGGCATGCAGGAGGTGATGCGCGGGGCCGGGATCTACACCGCCCTGTTCGAGACCGAACTGGGGGTGCTGACCATGTGGCTGGCGGAGGCCGCCCCCTGGGTGCACTGGCGCGGAATCGAGGGCGGCGACAGGATCATCCACCCGGACGACCAGGGCGTGTTGGAGCTGGCCCGCTCGCGGTTCAACGCCGGGTCGTCCGAGCCGGTCGAGGCCGTGGCCCGGCTGCGGGCAGGCGACGACGAGTGGGCGCGCTCGCACCTGCGGATCTCGCCGTATCCGGGCGGGCTGGGCAATCGGCTGGCGATCGTGCAGATCTCCCGGACGCCCGAGGCCACCGACGGGTGACCGAACACACCCGCCGCCGCACACCTCGTTTGCTACGGTAAAGACCAGTCGATCACGACACCCGGACGAGCAGCACCGTACCCGGCCAGCGACAAGACGGTGCCCTGGAGAATCACACCATGGCATGGATCGTGCTCGTCATTTCCGGAGTGCTCGAAGCAGTCTGGGCCACCGCCCTCGGCAAGTCCGACGGTTTCTCGCGACTCGGCCCCTCGATCGTCTTCGGCGTCGCCCTCGTGCTGAGCATGGGCGGACTCGCCTACGCGATGCGCAGCCTTCCCATCGGCACCTCGTATGCGGTCTGGGTCGGGATCGGCGCGTCACTCACGGTCGCCTACGCGATGATCACCGGCTCCGAATCCTCGTCGGTCGTGAAGATCCTGCTGATCCTCGGCATCGTCGGCTGCGTCATCGGCCTCAAGGTGCTGCACTGATCCACCCGGCGCGCGCCCGAGCGGACGTGATGCCCGTCATCCCATGGTTAAAGTTACCCTCATGAACCTGGTGGCGATCGTCACAGTCCCGGCGCGGGCCAGCCTCGCGATCACCGACTCGGCGCTGGGTGTTGCCGAAACCGCGCTCGGCGCGGCGCGCGTCATGCTCGCCGCCTCAACGAGTTCGGGAGCAGCGAGCTTCGGCGGGTTCGCCGCGGCGAACCCGTCCGGGCCGTTGAAACTGCTGCAGCAGGTCGCCGAGCTCGCCTCGGACCAGCGCCCGCTCGGCCAGGCCATGCGCCCCGGCGGCCCGCTGGACCGACTGCTCGAACCGGGCGGCGTGGTCGACCGGCTCACCGCGCCGGGCGGCACCCTCGAGCGACTCATCGAACCGGGCGGACCCCTCGAGCGCGTGCTCGCGACGGGGGGCCCGGTGGACCGGCTCCTCGACTCGGACGGACCGGTGGAACGGCTGCTCTCGCCGGGCGGACTGCTCGACCGGCTCACCGCGGAGGACGGGCCGCTCGAGCGGCTGACCGCCACCGCGGGCCCCCTGGAGACCCTCACCAAGGAGGGCGGCCTCATCGACCGGGCGCTCGAAGAGGGCGGCATCCTCGAGACCCTGCTCGCCGAGGACGGGGCCGTCGAACGCATCATCAAGGAGGGCGGCCCGCTCGATCAGATCGTCTCCCTGTCCGAGACGCTGGCCGCGCTCGCCCCCAACCTCGAAAAGATGGGCGACAGTATCGAATTGCTCCGCGAGACGGTCGGCGTGCTCAGCGCAGCGGTTGGTCCGCTTGGCGAGCTCGCCGGCCGGCTGCCCGGACGGTGGCTCAAGGGCGGACGCGGCAACGGCACCGAGTACAGCTAACCCGTTCCGGGCAGGTGCGCGTCGAGAAAGGCGAACACCCGACGCCAGGCGTCCTCGGTCTCGTCGGGACCGTAGGCGAAACCGGTGATCCGCAGCAGCGGCGCGGGAACCGGGAGCCGGTTCGCGAAGCTGTGCCCGACACCGGGATAGGTCTTGACGTCGTGTGCGACGCCGAGCCGTCCCAGGGACCGCTCCAGCGCCGGACCCGCCCCGCGCAGGACGGGATCCCGTGTGCCGAAGCTCGCGACGATCGGGCACGATCCGTTCAGCGCCTGATCAAGATGCCGGGGTAGCACCCCGTAGAACGGGGCCGAGACGTCGAAACCCTTGGGCGCCATGGCGAGCGCGAACCCGCCGCCCATGCAGAACCCGACGATGGCGACCGCACCCGTGCAGTCCTCACGGTCGATCAGCGCCGTGCGGGCGGCGAGGAGATCATCGATCGCCCTGCCGTCCCGCCGGATCAGCTCCCGAAAGACCCGCGTCACGCAGCGCGCGCGGCCGCCGCGGGAGTACAGGTTCGGGGCGAGGACCAGGTAGCCGGCGTCGGCGATGCGGCGGACGATGTTCTTGATGTCGACGCTCAGGCCCAACAAGTCGTGCGCGACCACCACAGCAGGCCAAGGACCGTCTCCGGACGGCATCTCGAGCACCGCGCCGATCGGACCGTCGCCGGTGTCCACCGTGATCTCGGGCATCGCGCTCCTCGGGCCGGAAGACTGTGTCCGGGACAAGCATAGGTCTACCAGTCACAGCTCTCGTAGATAACAGAGCATCCGATAGTCCTCGCCGGGCTCGATGTTGACGAACCCGTGCCGCTCATAGAATCGGCGGGTGTCGACGTCGACCTCGTCGACGTTGATATGCATTTCGATCGCCCCGCGCCCCATGACATCGGCGAGCGCCGCGACGAGCAGGTCGGTGCCAATGCCGTTGTCTCGCAGCGGAGGACGCACATAGAGCTCCTCGAGTTGCGCAAGCGGACCGTCTCCGTACGGGGTGGGACGCAACGTGAGGTAGGCGAACCCGACCGCGTCCACTCCCTCAGCCAGCAGTACAAGCACGTCGTCGCGGGTCAATAGCCCCTCGAATCGAGAAGCGAACTCCTCAGCAGAGGGCGTCGGCGTCTCGAACTCCGTGTTGAAGTCGTACAGCAGGCGCCCGACCACAGCGGCGTCCGCCGTCGTCGCGCGGCGTACCTCAAAACCCTCCGACGGAATCACACCGTCCTCCGTTTCAAATCAATGCGAGCATCTCACACCGTCACTCCGGTATTGGTCGTACGAGCGCGCTGGCCTACCCGACCATGGTCAGAAGTATCGGAGCCACACGTATCCCCATGCCAGCGTTGTGCTCAGCAGGGTGACGACCATCCCATACTTGGTGAACTGCCAGAAGGTGATGCGATGGCCGGCACGGTGCGCGATACCGATCGCGACGACGTTTGCACTGGCCGCGACCGCGGTGCCGTTGCCACCGAAGCATGCGCCGAAAGCGAAGGCCCACCACAGTGCCCGTCCGGTTTCGGTGTCCGGCGCCTGCGCGGCCATGCCCTCCACGACCGGGGTCATGGTCGCGGTGTAGGGAATGTTGTCGATGAACGCGCCGAGCAGGGCTGACCCGAAGATCAGTGCGGTGGCCGCCAGGAAGTAGTTGTCGCCGAACGCCGCGACGGCTGCCGTACCGACGGCCTCGATGATTCCTGTGTGTACGAGTCCGGCGACCATCACGAAAAGGCCCATGAAGAACACCAGCGTCGCCCAGTCCACCTCCGGCAACACATCGGTGACGTCGACCCCGGTGACCACCAGCATCGCCCCGGCACCGACGAGTGCAACGATCGATGGCGCGAGATCAAACGTTGAGTGCAGCCCGAATCCGACGATGACGAGGCCGAGCACCACCAGCGACCGGGTCAACAGCCGAGTGTCCTTGATCGCGCGTCGCTCCTGCAAGGCCATCACCTGGGCCAACTGCACCTTGTCGGTACGCAGCGCCGAGCGAAACAACACCCTGGTGAAGACGACGAACAACGCGAAAATCACGATCACCGCCGGCGCCATGTGGATAAGAAAGTCGTTGAACGTCAGACCAGCTCGGCTGCCGATGATGATGTTCGGCGGATCCCCGATCAGCGTGGCAGCGCCGCCGATGTTCGATGCCAGCACCTCGGCGATCAGGTATGGCTGTGGGGCGATGTGCAGGCGGGCGCATACGACAACGGTCACCGGTGCGATGAGCATGATGATGGTGACGTTGTCGAGGACCGGCGATGCGATGGCGGTGATCAGCATCAGCATGACCATCAGCCGGAACGGCTTGCCGCGGGAGCGTTTCGCCGCCCAGATGCCCAGATAGTCGAACACGCCGGTTTGCTTGATCACGCCGACGATGATCATCATGCCGAGCAGCAGGAAGATGACGTTCCAGGCGATCCCCTCGTGTTCGGAGTAGAAGACCTGCTCCCCGGGGATCAGGCCGAGCAGCGCCATCAGGGCTGCGGCGACGAGGACCGTCTTGACTTTGTGCGCGCGCTCGGTGGCGATGAACCAGAGGGCCCCGACGAAGATCGCCAATGCGAGCACGGGTGCCATTGCTCAGCCTGCCGTCGCGACCGGGTCTCCGAGGCCGGGATCAGTCACCGGGCCCGGCAACCGCCAGGCTGGTCAGGAGCCGCTCGAGTGTCACCGCGCCGACCAGTTTGCCTGCCCGATCGACCACGGCGATCAGTGGGCTGTGCTTCCTCGCCATGACGGTGGCGATCTCGAGCAGCGTCGCCTCGGGCGGCACAGTGGTCGGCTTGGCGACCGGGCTCGGCAGGCAATCGCCGACGGTCAGCCGGCCGGGCTCCCTCCAGAACAGGTCGGCGTGCACCTCGTCGATCGTGCGGACCAGTGCCGGGTCGTCTTGATACGACTCGGGAATCGCCAGGCGCAGCACCTGGGTACCCGGAAGCACGGCGATCGGGCGGTCCGCGTCGTCGACGACGATCAGTCCGGGAAGCCGGTTCACCACCATCAGACGGACCGCGTTCGACACAGGATCATTCGTTCGAACGGTGGGCGGGGTCACCGCGATCTCGTGTGCTTGCATGGCTTCGTTCCGTTGCGCGCAGGCCGACGTGGTGATCATCATCGTCCTCGTTCTCCGATCAGTTCGTTGACCTGCCGTTCCAGCGAAGCGAGTCGATCTGCGATCGGTCGACTTTGCAGGATTTCGGCCACCTGGTCGGCCTCGTCGGGTTCCAGCGCGATCGACCGGGCAGGAACGTCGAGATCGGATTCGTCGTAGATGAGCACCCGCCGGGTGCCGGCATCGACCAGCAGGCAGAGGTGTTCCCCGGCGCGGGTGACGATGTGGTGCAACACGCCCTGGCCGGGGACAGTCGTCCGATTGATGTCCATCGAACCTCCCCATTGGATGAACCCAGTCTGCGCAGACGGTCGATGCCGTCACAATCGGCTGCGACACCCATTTGTGCTGGGCAACGATATGTATGGACAGTTTCGAGGTTGTGCGGTCACGCTGGAGGCATGAACCGTCGCGCATCGATCGTGGACCGGTTCCAAGGGCACGCACGCACCCCCGCCGGCGGACTGTTCCGGCGAGTATTCGTGATCAACGGGCTGGTGTTCACGCTCGGCACCCTCGCACTCGCGCTGACACCGGCGACCGTGTCATCGCGTATCAGGGTGACCGAGATCCCCGTACTCGTGGTGGGACTGGCCGTGATCCTGACAGCGAACGCCCTCCTGCTGCGATCGAGCCTCGCACCGCTCGACCAGCTCGCCAGTTCCATGAGCCGGGTTGATCCCCCGCGCCGCAGCGACCGCATGGGCGATCGAGGCAACGGCGACCTGCACCACCTCATCGCATCGTTCAACGCCATGCTGGACCGTCTCGAGACCGAGCGGACCTCGGCGAGCGGGTCGGCACTCGCGGCACAGGAAGGCGAGCGTCAGCGGATCGCGCGCGAACTGCACGACGAGATCGGCCAAAGCCTCACCGTCGCCCTGCTCGCACTCAAACACGCGGCCGACAAGGCGCCGACGGAACTGCGCGACGACCTTCACAACGCCCAGGAAGCGGTGCGCGCCAGCCTCGACGAGGTCCGCGGCATTGCCCGTCGGCTTCGCCCCGATGTGCTCGAGGACCTCGGCCTGCACAGTGCGCTCAACGCCCTGTGCAGTGAGTTCACCCAGGCCGCCGGGATCGATGTCGCCAAGCACATCGACCCCCAGCTCGCCCGGCTGGACCCGAACACCGAACTGGTCTGCTACCGCGTCGCGCAGGAGGCCCTCACCAACGTCGCCCGTCACGCCGGGGCCGAGAAGGTACGGCTGGACCTGCATGTCACCGGCGAACACCTGACGTTGTGCGTTGCGGACGACGGCAAAGGTGGCGTGGTCGCCGACGGGGCCGGGATCAAGGGAATGCGCGAGCGGGCGCTGCTGGTCGATGCCACACTCAGCATCGCCTCGCCCCCCGGAGAGGGGACCGAGCTCCGGCTGGTCGTCCCACTGCGCGTGGAATCGAGCGCGCGATGATCGGACAACCTGCTCGCATTCTGCTTGCGGACGATCACGCCATGGTGCGCAGCGGCCTGCGGATGATCCTCGATGCCGAGCCCGACCTGCAGGTGGTTGCCGAGGCAGCCAACGGTTACGAGGCAATCCGTGCACTCGACCACACCCCGGCGGACCTGGCGATCCTCGACATCGCGATGCCGCGGATGACCGGGCTGCAAGCGGCCCGAGAGATCAACCGGAACCATCCCCACATCCGGATCCTGATCCTGTCGATGTATGACAACGAGCAGTACTTCTTCGAAGCACTCAAGGTCGGCGCGTCCGGCTACGTCCTCAAATCCGTCGCCGACCGCGACCTGCTGGAGGCATGCCGTGCGACGCTGCGCGGCGAACCGTTCCTCTACCCCGGTGCGATCACCGCACTGATCCGCGACTACCTGCACCGGGCCCGGCTCGGCGAGTCATTACCGACCACCATCCTCACGCCTCGCGAAGAGGAGGTACTGAAACTGATCGCCGAGGGCGACACCACCCGAGAGATCGCGACCACCCTGAACATCAGCTCCAAGACGGTCGACCGACATCGAGCGAACCTTCTGCAGAAGCTCGGCCTGCGAGACAGGCTCGCGCTGACCCGCTATGCGATCCGCGCCGGCCTGATCGAGCCGTAATATCGCACTACCCCAATTCCGCGGGGTTGCGAATCGAATGCGGTGGCACTGTCCCTCGAATCAGAGCGAGCTCGTCGATCGTGACGGGTCGGTAGGGCGACGCAGGCAGACGGGCGATCAGCTCGCTCACGGGGTCCGTCAGCCGGTCCACGCGGGCAGACAGGAACGCCCACTCATGTTCGTCGGAGCCGTAATAGACGACCGTGCCGAAGGTTTCGATGAACCGCAGCCATGCGCGCCGCAGGGTGTCGTTGCGCCAGATCGTCGGACAGCCGACCTGGCAGGCGAGCACACCGCCGTCGGCGAGCACCTCGGCGCAGCGCAGCAGGAAATCCTTGCCGTACAAGCGATTGTGCTGCGCTTCCGGATCATCGTTCTCGTCCGGGAGGTCGATCACCACCACGTCGTACCGCCGCCCAGCCGCGACCGCCTCGGCGAGGAATTCCCAACCGTCGCGGTAGTGGATGCGCACCGGCCCGTCTCCGCGGTCGGCCGCGTCGAGTTCGGGAGCCGAGTATCCGTACGGAAGGTGTGCGGCGCAGGCCCGCACCGCGGCCCTGTCGATGTCCACGTGGTCGACCACCTCCGCCCCTGCGGCGACGGCGATCTGGCTGACCACACCCTCGCTGGACCCGATGACCAGCACCCGACGAACCTGCTCGGCCAGCAGAAGCGCGGGCACCAGCAACGCCTCGTGATAGATCAGCTGGGTCGCCTCGGTGCTCTGGCGTTCGTCGTCGCAGAACAGCGACACACCCTGTTCGGTCCGCCCGATCACCACGTGCTGGAAATCGGTGTCCGCCTCGTGCAGCACCTCCGACATCTCCCACGTCCGGGTGAGGCCGGCACCGACGGATTCGGTGATTCGGCGCGCCGTCGCCGGACCCCGTGGAATCACCCGGTTGCCCGAGACCTCGGCGCCGAGCGCGTCGGCGAGCAGGCGCACCGCGAGCTCCGGGTCCGCGCTCGGGCCACAGGTGAACACGTCGACGAATGCCGAACCCAGCTCCGGATACGTGTGCACCGAGGCGTGCGACTCGGCCAGCAACGCGAGAACGGTTACTCCCTGCGGCTCGAAGCGGTGCTCGATCACCTCGCACACGGTCGCCCCGGCAGCGGTCAGCGCCGTACGCAGCGTGTCCCGCAGGAACCGCGGATCGTCCAACCGGGCCGGTGCGATCCCGTGCAATTCCGCCACCACGTGAGTGCCGGCGAATTCATTGACGTGGTGCTGGTCAGGCGTCATCAGCGAGCTCTCCACCGACGAGACAGTACGTGCGCAGCGGCGGAATGCCGTTGAAGGCCACCGACGAGTAGCTGGCCGTGTATGCGCCCGCCCCGAGAATGTCGAGTTGCTCACCGGCCCGGAGGTCGAGCGGCAGCCGGTAGGGCGTGTGTTGATAGAGCACATCGTCACCATCGCATGTCGGGCCAGCCAGGATGACCGGGCCGTCGGTGCCCCCGTGCTCGGCCACCGTCTCGAACCGGTACGCGATGTATTCGTTCTCGGTTTCGGCCAGGCCGTTGTAGCGGCCGACGTCCAGATAGACCCAGCGGTGCGCGTCGGTCCCCGATTTCCTGGCCACCAGGATCACCTCGGCTCTGATCAACCCGGCATCCGCGACGAGAGCGCGGCCGGGTTCCATCACCAATTCGGGTTGTTGGCCCGGGAAATGCGCCCGCAGCGAACGCCGCACTGCCTCGGCGTAATCGGCGAGCGACGGGGCAGACCCGGAGTACGCCGCACCGAAGCCGCCACCGATATTCAGCCTGCGCAGCGTGATGCCCTCCGCCGCGAGCTCCGTGAACAGCTTCGCCGCCGTCGCGATACACCCGTCCCAGGCGGACAGGTCCAGTTGCTGGGAGCCGACATGGAAGCTCAGGCCCGCGGCGTCCAGGCCCAGCCCGGCCGCTCGGCGGAGCAGGCCCACCGCGACGTCGGGCTCGCAGCCGAACTTCCGCCCGAACGGCGTCACCGATGGCGGACCGTCGACCAGGAGCCGGACGCAGACCTGCGCGCCGGGGGCGAACTCGGCCAGGTTGTCGACATCACCCTCCGCGTCGGTGATGAACTCGCGGACGCCGCGCGCGTAGGCATGCGCGATATCGGCAGGCTTCTTGATCGTGTTCCCGTAGGACAGCGATGTCGGATCGGCGCCCTGGGCGATGCACACGTCGATCTCGGCCGGGCTTGCCACGTCGAACCCGGCGCCATGCGCGGTCAACGCCAGGGCCACTGCGGGTTCGGGGTTCGCCTTGACGGCGTAACACAGCCTCGCATTCGGGAACTCGCCCTGGAACTCGCGCAGACGATCGACGATCGCGTCGATGTCGACGACGAGGCAGGGCGTCGGCGGCGCATGGGTGGTCAGGAACTGCCTGATTCGGGATTGCGCGTCGCTCACCGAGCCATGATCGCAGGCCCGGGCCACCCTTCGCCTTGACGGAGTCGCCGGGCAACTGGGCGGCGTAGGCGTCACACACTTTCTCACGGGTGCACACCCCCGCTGGGCTGCCAACGGGGGTGTGCGTACGGCAAGGAGTGTGTGCTCTTGCGGGACAACGGATCCGGGATCGGACGGAACGGGGAGTGCACTGTCGGACCCGACCGGATCGTCTGGTACTGATACGGGCATGAAACGAATCCTCAACGCCGCCGTCGCGGCCGCCGCCGTGCCCTTCCTCCTCGTCGGCTGCGGGTCGGACACCTCGGAGAAGGCCGGTGACTCCGCCTCCCCCAGCACGGTCGAGGAGCTGGCGATCGGCGAATCGCCGCAGCCGACCGGCGACATCTACCAGGACACCTGCAACGGGATCCGCGAGTACATCAAGACCCTGAAGGACGCCGGGCTGACCGGCGAGGGCAGCACACCCGAGGCCATCGGCGCCGAGTTCGCCGCCCTCGCGAAGGCCGCGCCGGACTGGGCCACCAAGTCCGACCAGGACAAGACCGACTTCCAGCGCGGCGTGGACGCCGGCATCACGGGCGAGTGCTGACCGGCCTCCCCTTCTGACGACCAACGCCCCGCCGAGATTCTCGGCGGGGCGTTCGCGTCGAGCCTCCTGTCGGGATTGAACCGACGACCTTTCGCTTACAAGGCGAGTGCTCTACCACTGAGCTAAGGAGGCGAATAAAGCGCGCCCATCATATCCACCCGCGCGGGGCGACCGGTTCCCGGTGCCTCAAACGCCGACCCGCGCCGGGTGGGTCCCGGCCGGGCGTTCCCAATCGTCCAAGTCGGCGGCGCCTCGCGGTTCCTAGGATGGGTGCAGGTGAGACCAGAGGACGGAGCAGTTCCATGGACGACGACCTGATCGCGGGCGCAGGCGCTGAGCTCGTCACGCTCTGCGACGACTGGTACGAAGCGATCGTCTCCAACGGCGCCGAACGGATAGCCACCTTCATGTCGGACGACTGGGTGATCGTCTCCGAGTCGGGGATCTCATCCAGGGAGCAGTTCCTTGGCCTCGTCAGATCGGGCGAGCTGACCCACTCGGCCATGGACCGGGTCAGCGGCGCCAGGGTCCGGATCCACGGCGACGCCGCGGTGTTCACGGCGCGGGTGACGAACACCGCGCACTACGCGGGCCAGCGGTTCGACGTCGACGAATGGACGTCTGACGTGTTCGTGCGACGCGGTGATCGGTGGCTGTGCGTGCTGAGCCACATCACGGCGGCCGCCCCGCCGGAGGGAGAGACGTGACGCGGTCCCGCGCGGCGTCGACGTCCTAGCGGCCCGTCGCGCGGGTGACGACGTCACGAATCGCGTCGATCACCCGTTGCGGCGATTCATTGTGGATGTTGTGTCCGCTGTTCGTGTTCGTGACGTGCCGCGCGGCCGGGAACAGCGCGGCGAGATCGTCCTGCGACGCCAGCTGGGCCCGCCAGAACACCTCCGGGAAATCGGCAGGCGCATCGGCGGGCAGGCGGGCGCGGAAGGCGTTGGCGTCGAACGTGTCTCCGCTGAGCACGACGACCGGCAAGGCCGGCGCCGGCGGTGCGGCGCGAAGCTGGGCGAAGGCGGCAACGGGGTCGAATCGTTCCACGTCGTTCCATTGCGCCGTCCGCGCCGCGTTGTCCCGCTCGGTCGTCTCCAGGAACACCGTGAACTCGGCGGGGGTCAGCTCGGTCTGGAGGAACTCCGACGTGCCGTCGACGAGGACGAGTCCGGCGACATCGCGGGGATGGGTGCTCGCGTAAATCCTGGTGATCGGTCCCCCGTACGACCACCCGGCGAGCACGTAGGGGCCGGGCACCTTGGCGGCGGTCAACAACGCCTGCAGATCCGACGCGTCCCGCTCCGGCGAGGTCGGCTGCGGCACCGGCGTCGATGGCGTGAACTCCTCGTTCCCGCGGACGGTCCCGGGGCGGTCGTAGGCGCAGACCCGGGTGAAGGTGCCGACCTCGGGGTACACGGCGGATTCGCTCGGCGCTGTGGTGCCGGACGGATCGGTCACCTCGCTCCAGGTGTCGGCGGCGGCGACGGCGCCGGGCACGAGCACCACCGTCGGGGACCCGGTGCCGCGGCATTCCAGGAACATCTGCCGCCCGCCGCCGATGTCGAATGTCCGGGCAAAGTCGGCCCGAGCTGCATCCGTCGTCGCCGCGGTGTCGCCGTCCGTCGCCGGGCCGCACCCGACGAGCAGCACCGCGACACCGACGACGGAACCGGCGAACCACTTCCGGCCTGCCTCGCGGCCTTCCCGCACCGAGATGCGCATAGCTCAGGCTGTCACAGCGCCGCGGCCTGCGGAATGGTGCGGGCCGCGCCTGCGCCGCCGACCCGAACTCCCGGGTGGTTGGCCCGGACGTTGACCTCCGCCAGCGCGACCGTCCGATCGATCCGGCGCTGCCGGGTCTCCGGCTTCTTCGCCGTCGCGATCCATTCCAGGATCAGCCGCCTCGACGACGGCGGGAACTTCTCGAAGTTCGCGGCTGCGGCCTCGTTTCGGTGCAGCGGCTCCCGCAGGTCGTCGGGCAGGGCGGCGGCGTGGTCGTCGGGCACGACCTGCCAGGTGCCCTTGGCCTTGGCCAGGTCGATCAGTGCCTGGCCGTGCGCGGTCATCAGGCCCCGCTCGATCATGTTCGCCGCGCGTTCCCTGTTCACCCGGCTCCACGTGCTGCGCGGGGTGCGCGGGGTGAACCGGAGCTGGGAACTGTCCGCGTCGCGCCTGCGGTGCAGGCCGTCGATCCAGCCGTAGCAGAGCGCGTGCTCGATCGCCTCGTGATAGCGCAGGCTCGGCGTGGCGCTGTCCTTGTGATGGATGATCAGCCAGATCTCCTTCTCGGACTGGCCGTTTCGCTCCAGCCAGTCGCGCCAGGCGGTGGCGCTGCTCGCGACGAACGTGCTCACCTCGGTCGAGATCGTGTCGGTCGAGCTCATCTCACGCCTCCTTCGAGCCGAGGATGTCGAGGTAGTGCTGGTTGTACATCACGCCGAGGATGTTGCCGAACGGGTCGACGACCGACGCGGTGACGAATCCGGGTCCGCGCTCGGTCGGCTTGTCGTGCACGGTGGCGCCCAGCGAGAGCAGCCGCTCGAAGCTCACCTCGACGTCGTCGACGTGCCAGTAGGTCACCTGGCCGGCGGGCTGCTCCTGGCGGGCGTGCGGCGCGAACCGGCCGTCGATGATGCCGAGCTCGTGCTGGAAGTCGCCGATACGGAACTCGACGTACGCGATCGCCCCGCCGATCTCACGCGCGAAGTACGGCTCGATGCCGAGCGCCTCGGTGTACCAGGCCTGGGCGGCCGCGACGTCGTCGGCGAAGAAGCTGACGGTGGTGAGTCCTCGCAACATTGGTGGTTCCTTCCGGTTGGTGACACTCGCTCATTTGGTGATGAAAGCCATCCTGCCGCTCAAAGTGCTCACCAAGTGAGCACTTTTTCGAGGAAGATGAAAAACATGCGCGCAGACCGACTCGTTGCCACCCTCCTGCTGATGCAGACCCGCGGCCGGGTGACCGCCGCCGAACTCGCCGACGAGCTCGAGGTGTCCGTCGCCACCGCCCGCCGCGACCTGGAGGCCCTGTCCACGGCCGGCATCCCGGTCTACCCGCAGGCCGGTCGCGGCGGCGGCTGGTCGCTCGTCGGCGGCGCCCGCACGGACCTCTCCGGTTTGTCCGCCACCGAGGCGCAGGCGCTGTTCCTGCTCGTCGGCCCGGCCGCGGCCGTCTCGGGCGAGGCCAAGGCCGCGCTGCGCAAACTCGTCCGGGCGCTGCCGCAGACCTTCCGGGCCGAGGCCGAGGCCGCGGCCAGCGCCACCATGATCGACCCGACCCGGTGGGGCGAGCGCGATCGCCAACGACCGGCGATGGTGGAGCTGTTGCAGTCCGCGGTGATCCGCCGCCGGAAGGTCCGGCTGACGTACGTCAACGGCGCCCGGGAGCGCTCCGAGCGGCTGGTCGACCCGTGGGGCCTGGTCGACAAGGACGACGTCTGGTACCTGATCGCCGGGACCGATCGCGGCCAGCGCACCTTCCGGGTCGACCGGATCGCCGAGGCCGAGCCGACCGATCAGCCCGCCGAGCGCCCGGACGACTTCGAGCTCGCCGACGCCTGGGAGGAGGTGGTCGGGAAGATGGAGCAGCGGCGCGGGGCCACCTGGGCGACCGTGCTCATCGAGCCCAGGTTCGTACCGATCCTGCGGAACCACTTCGGCAGGCACTGCCACGCCGACGGCGACGCCGACGACGGTCGCGCCAGGATCCGCCTCGCCGCGCCGACCCCACTGGACATCGCCCGCAACCTCGCCGGCTGGGGCGCGGCGGTCGAGGTGCTCGAGCCGCAGGCCGTGCGGGACGAGTTGGCGCGGATCGGCGCGGAGCTGACCGGCAGCTACGCATCCGACTAGGACGCACCCCCGGGCATGGGGTGCACCGAAACAGTGCTCTCCGTTGCACGCCCTCCGCGGCGGAAACCGATAGCGTGGACGGCATGAGCACCTCGGAGATCGCCACGGTCCTCGCGTGGCACGACGCACTGAACGATTCCGACATCGACACCCTCCTCGCCTTGTCCAGCGACGACGTCGAGGTGGCCGGCCCGAAGGGTGCCGGGCAGGGCCTCACCGCGTTGCGCGAGTGGGCCTCCAGCGCGGGCCTGACCCTGATTCCGGGCCGCATGTTCGTGCACAGCGGTGTCGTGGTGGTCGAGGAGGAGGCCAGCTGGGCGGCGAACCCCGAGGAGAAGGCGACGGTCGCGACGGCCTTCCGCGTGGTGCACGACCAGGTGACCTCGATCTTCCGCCACGACGACCTCGAATCAGCCCTCGCGGCAACGGATCTGAGCGAAGAGGACGCGGTGTCCTGACGTGGCGAGGGGGCGCCTGCGCGACGCACTCACCTCGCTGAACAGGCTGATCGGTGAAGAACGAGCCGTGGTCGACGACCAGACCTCGGCCCCCGCCCCGCTGCAGCCGATCGACCTGACCGACGACGCCAAGGTCGCGGAGGTCCTCGACATCGCCCTCCGCTCCGGCGAGGTGCTGCTCGCGTCTGGCACGTCCGCCATGGACACCACCGCCCAGGTCCAGTTCGTCGCCGCGACGTACGGGCTCGCCCGCTGCGACGTCGACGTCACCTACAACGCGATCCGGATCAGCGCCTACCGCGGTCCGACGATGCCGCCCGCCGCCACCATGCGGATCGTGCACTACCGGGCGCTGGACTTCACCCGCCTCGCCGCCGTCGACCGGCTCACCCGCCGGCTGCGGACGGAGGCGGTCAGCCCGGACGACGCCCACGACGAGCTGACCCGGATCACCCGCGCGCCGCACCCCTACAACCGCTGGACGGCGACACTGGCCTGGGCGTCGATGGCCGCGTCCGCCTCGGTGCTGCTCGGCGGCACCCTGCTGGTGGCGGTCATCAGCTTCCTGACCACGATGGTCATCGACCGTGTCAATCGCAGGCTGAACGCGGTCGGGCTCCCGTTCTTCTTCCAGCACGTGGTGGGCGGGCTGATCGCCGCCGCGCCCGCCAGCCTGCTCTACACCTTCCGCGACCAGCTGGGCATCGCCATCCGGCCGTCGCTGATCATCGCCGCAGGGGTGATCGTGCTGCTGTCGGGGCTGTCGCTGGTCGGCTCGGTGCAGGACGCGATCACCGGCGCGCCGATCACCGCGGTCGCGCGGTTCTTCGAGGTGGTCATGATGACCGGCGGCATCATCGCGGGCGTCGCGATCTCGCTGCGGGTCGCGGGCGCGTTGGGCTCGACGCTGCCGGTGTTGACGACGGTGTCGCCGCCTGCGCTGGCCCAGATCCCGGTCCAGGTGGTCGCGGGCGCGTTCACCTCGCTGTTCTTCGCGGTCGCCTGCTACGCCGAACGACGAGCCCTGCCCATCGCCGGCATCGGCGGCGCCGCCGGGATCCTCGTCTACACCCTGGCGTTGAGCGTGGGCATCGGCCCGGTGATCGCCTCGGCCATCGCCGCGACGGTGGTCGGCTCCGTCGGCGGCATCCTGGCCCGCCGGGCGCTGACGCCGCCGCAGGTCATCGCCGTCGCGGGCATCACCCCGCTGCTGCCGGGCCTCGCCCTGTACCGGGGCCTGTACGCCCTGCTCAACAACGAATTGCTGGACGGGTTCAGCGCGCTGCTGTCGGCGTTCGGCATCGGCTGCGCGCTCGCCGCGGGCGTCACCCTCGGCGAGTGGATCGCCCGGACCATGCGGCGGCCGCGGATACTGCGCCGCACCGGAACGCTGAGACGCCCGACCCTGAGCCGACGGAGGTCGGGACAGAATCGGGCGTCGTAGTCAGTGTGTCGGCGCCGAGGGCGCCGGGTCGTCAGCTCTGGTTGCCGCGCTCGGCAGCGTCCCGCTCCATGGCCTCACGCAGGCTCTTCGGGCGCATGTCGGTCCAGTTCGCCTCGACGTACTCGACGCACGCCTGGCGGCTGTCTTCACCGAACACCACGCGCCACCCCTGCGGGACGTCCGAGAACGTCGGCCACAGCGAGTGCTGGTCCTCGTCGTTGACGAGCACAAAGAAACGGCCGTCTTCGTCGTCAAAGGGATTGGTGCTCATCTGGCCTCGCTTGTCGCAAATTCGTTCATCGGTGTTTCCAGCGCTGAGGCTTCCACCCCAGCGGACGCCTTGACCTTATCAAGATCGCCGTGGCCGGTGCGATTATCCAGCACAGAATTCACGATCTCACCCGCCCGGATGGCGACGTTGGACAGCAGCGACGAGGTGAGGCCGTGCGTCTTCTCCGTGCCGCCCTGCAAGTAGATGCCGCCGCGGACATGGTCGGGGGTGACCAGGCGGTAGTCGCGGTCCACCTCGGTGGCCACCCCACCCTCGGGGGCGAGGTCGCCGATCAGGTTGCTCAGCGGGGTCGGGGTGAAGCCGGTGGCGAGCACCAGCGCGTCGCACATCAGCGAATCGGTGAGCCCGTCGAGGTTGCTGCGCACGCTGACCTCGATGCCCTCCTCGGTCTCGACCACGCCGTCGATCTCGGACGCCCGGCGCATGAACAGCCGACGCTGGCCGCGCACCAGTTCCTGGTACTCGGTGGTGTACAACTCGTTGATCAGCTCGATGTCGACCACGGAGTAGTTCGTGCTCTTGTGCAGGGCCAGGATGCGCGCGCGGTCCTCGGGGGAGGCGCCGTGCAGCTCGTCGACGGCGCCGGGATCGAAGATGCGGTTCGCGTACGGGCTGTCGTCCGCCGGGCTGTAGCCGTAGCGCGAGAACACGCTGTGCACCTCCGCCTGCGGGAAGTTCCTGTGCAGGTACTGGACCACCTCGGCCGCGCTCTGGCCGGCGCCGAGCACCACGAACCGCTGGTGCTCGAGCTCGGGCAGCTCGCCGATCCGGAACAGGAACTGGTGGTTGTGGAAGCACCGCGCGGACGGCGTCGCCCAGTCCGGGATCCGCTCCTGCAGGCCTGCCCCGACCACGAGGTTGCGGGCCTTGACCTGACGGCCGTCGGCGGCCTCGACCGTGAACTCGTCGACGGTGCCGTCGACGCCGGGCTCACCGTGCACCTTGGTGACGGCGGTGCCGTAGCTGACGTCCGCGTCGACGCGACCGGCCGCCCACTGCAGGTAGTCGTGGAACTCGTGCCGGGTCGGGAAGAAGGTCTGGTGGTTGACGAAGTCGACCAGCCGGCCGCGATCGAACAGGTAGGAGAAGAAGCTGAACGAGCTGGCCGGGTTCCGGAAGGTCACCAGGTCCTTCGGGAACGCGATCTGCATGGTCGCGCCGTCCAGCAGCATGCCGGGGTGCCAGCGGAAGCGGTCCTGCTTCTCCAGGAAGAGCGCCTCGATCCGGTCGCCGGGGGCGCACTTGGCGTTGTGCTCCTCGATCGCGATTGCCAGCGCCAGGTTGGACGGGCCGAAGCCGACGCCGACCAGATCGTAGGTCGGCGACGAACCGCGGTCAGTGGCCGGGAGAGTCGTATCCATGACGCGTCATCCATCCTCGCCGGTTCGGCCGGCGGCTGCACTGCTAGTTGCTGACAAAGCTCGGGGTCCAACAATCGGGCCGCGCTGAATAGTAGCGCAGCCTACCCTAATTCGCAGAGCGAGGCGGGTCGTCATCCGATCGCCCCGATCCGACGGTCCTCGTCGGCGCACACGGCGGCGAGAACGGCAGGCAACCGGTCCGCCAGCGCCGCCACCACGGCGGGCTCGAGCACGTCGGTCCGGTAGCCGAGATAGGCGTGCACGGGGCCATCCCCCACCGGCTCGTAGAAGCTCAGCGTCAGGTCCGACACCGGCTCCCCGACCGGGACCGGCAGCAGTCCGCCGAAGACACCGTCCACCTCGCCGAGGCGGGCCTGCTCGTGGTGCACGACCATCACCTGCGGCCGCAGCGCGTCGCCACCGAGATCGGTTGCCACGTCATCGAATCCGACGTCCTGATGCTCGAGCGCGGACAGGTTGCTCTCCCGGACCCGGGCCAGCAAATCCGCGAAGGTCGGATCGCCGGAGGTGTCCGTCCGCAGCACCACCGTGTTGAAGAAGCAGCCGATCAACCCGGACAGGGCCTCCTCGGTCCGGCCGGCGACCAGGGCGCCGATCGGAAGGTCCTCGCCCACACCGGCTTCGGTGAGGACGAGGGCAAGCGCCGACTGCAGCACCATGAACATCGACGTCCCGGTCCGGCGGGCCAACGCGTCGATGTCGCGGTGCAGCGACTCGTCGATCGGCAGCGGCACCACGTCGCCGCGGCGCGGGCCACCCGGCCGCTCGCCCGGCAGGCTCAACGCCTCCGGCAGACCGGACAGTCGCTCCCGCCAGTACCCGAGTTGCCGCGCGTGCCTGCTCGACTCGTCCGCGGGATCGCCGAGCACCTGCCGCGACCACGCCTCGTAATCGCCGTAGGTCACCGGCAGCTGCGGCAGCTCGGGCGCGTGTCCCGCCTGCCGCGCCAGGTAGCCGGCGAGCAGTTCCCCGAGCAACGGCACCACGGACCACTCGTCGACGGCCAGGTAGTGCATCACCAGCAGCAGGGCCTGGCGTCCCGACGCGTCCTCGACCAGCAGGACCCGCAACGGGGCCTGCTCCGTGAGATCCATCGGCTGCTGCGCCAGCTCGAACACCCGCGCGTGCAGGTCGTCGTCGCCGACGTCGACCAGGCCCACTGCCGGGCGGACCGCCTCCTGGCCGTAGACGTCGCCGTCGCGCTCGAAGAACACCGTGCGCAGCGGCTCGTGCCGCGAGACGACGTCGTCCAGCGCCAGCGCCAGCAGCTCGGCGTCCAGCGGCCGCTCCGGGTAGAGCGAGAGCGCGTGGCTGGCGGTGGGCGACTGCCGGTACATCCTCCACTGCCTGCGCTGCGGCGGCGACAACGGCGCGGCGCCGTCATTCCTGGTGCCCGCGACGAGGACGGGTCTGCCGTCGGCGGTGCCGGCCTCGGTCAGCTCGGCGAGCTCCGCGACCGTCGGCGCATCGAAGACCTCCCGAATGCTCAGCTGGGCACCGAGTTCCGTGCGCACCCGGCCGACCAGCTGCATCGAGGCCATCGAGTGACCGCCGAGATCGAAGAAGTTGTCGTGCACGCCGACCGAGGGCAGGTGCAGGATCTCCGCGAACAGGTCCGCGATCACCCGCTCCCTCGGGGTCCGCGGCGCGACGTCGCCGGTCAGCTCCGACCAGTCCGGCGCGGGCAGCGCCTTGCGGTCCAGCTTGCCGTTCGGGGTGAGCGGCAGCGGCCCGTCCAGCACGATGACGACGCTCGGCACCATGTAGTCCGGCAGCGACGACGCCACGTGGGCGCGCACCGCGGCCGGGTCGACGTCCGCACCCTCGACCGGCACCACGTACCCGATCAGCCGGGCGATCGACCCGTCCCGGTCGGTGACGACGGCGGACTGGTTGACGCCCGGGCTGTCGGCGAGCGCGGCGATGATCTCGCCGAGCTCGATGCGGAAGCCACGGATCTTCACCTGGTCGTCGACGCGGCCGAGGAAGTCGATGTTGCCCTCGGCCCGCCAGCGCGCCAGGTCACCGGTGCGGTACATCCGGCCGGGCCCAAAGGGATTGGCGATGAAACGGCCCGCCGTCAGCGCCGGCTTGCCGAGGTAGCCGCGGGCCAGGCCGCGGCCCGCGATGTACAGCTCGCCCGCGACACCGACGGGAACCGGCCGCAGCCGCGCGTCGAGGATGAACGCCTGCTCGTTGGGGTCGGGGATGCCGATCGGCACGGCCTGGTTCCAGCCGGGCTGCGCCTGCCACAGCGTGTTGTTCACCGTGGCCTCGGTGAGGCCATAGGCGGCAAGCAGATTCAGCCGCTCCGCCCACCGGCCGATCAGGTCCGGCGGCACGGTCTCGGTGCCGACCAGCACCGTGCAGCCCTCGGGCACAAGGGCGCCCGGCGGCAGCGCGGCCATCAGCGACGGCGGGATGATCGCGTGCGTCACCTCGTGCTCGTGCATGAAGTCGGTCAGTTCCGGGCCCGCGACCCGGGACCGGTCCGGCACGATCACCAGTCGCGAGCCGGTGCACAGCGCCATCGACAGCTCGAACACCGCGACGTCGAACCCGACCGAGGCGAACTGCAGCACCGTCGATCCCGGGGTCAGCCGCATCCGGTCCTCCGCGGTGGCGACCAGGCTGGAGATGCCCTCGTGCGAGACCACCACGCCCTTCGGCCTGCCGGTGGATCCGGAGGTGTAGATGACGTAGGCCGCGTGGTCGATGCCGTTGGGCACCGCGGTCACCGGCTTTGGCGCCGCGGCGAGTTCCGCGACGGTCTCCGGCTCGTCGAGCAGCACCCGGCTCAGTCCCGGCGCCTCCTCGATCCGCGCGGCCTCCGCGACGGTGCTCAGCAGCACGCCCGCCTTCGAGTCGGCGAGCATGTAGGAGATCCGGTCCGCCGGGTGGCTCAGGTCGAGCGGCAGGTACGCGGCCCCCAGCTTGAGCACGGCCAGCACCGAGGCGACCATGTCCACCGAGCGCGGGACGGCAAGGCCCACCACCGATTCCGCGCCGACGCCGCGGCCGGCGAGCACCGCGGCGATCTGGTCGGACCGCTCGTCCAGCTCGGCGTACGTCGCGGCGCGGTGTTCGTCGAGCGCGGCCACCGCGTCCGGCGTGGCCGCGACCCAGCGTGCGAACGAGGCGTCCATGGTCTCCTCCGGCACCGTCCGCGCGGTGGCGTTGAAGTCCACCAGCACCAGGTCGCGCTCGCCGTGCAGGAACACGTCGACCGCGCCGATCGGGAGCGTCGGCTCCTGCGCGACGGCGTCGAGCAGTGCCAGCTGACGGCGGGCGATCGCATCCGCGGTGGACCGGTCGAACAGGTCCGCGCCGTACTCCAGCCGCAGCTGGATCCGGCCCTCGCCCGCGCCCGAACCGTCGGCCGCGGGCAGGAACTCGGTGAAGTTGAACACCAGGTCGAACTTGGCGGTCCGCTCCTGCAGCGGCACCGGCTCCAGCGTCAGCCCACCCAACTCGGTGATGTCGGCGCCGCGGCTGTGGTAGCCGACCATCACCTGGAACAGCGGGTTCCTGGCCAGCGTGCGCGCCGGGTTCAGGCGCTCCACAACGGATTCGAACGGGACGTCGGCGTGGGTGAACGCCGCGAGGTCGAGCTCGCGGACCCGGGCCAGCAGTTCGCCGAACGTCGGGTTGCCGCTCACGTCGGTGCGCAGCACCAGGGTGTTGACGAAGAACCCGACCAGCTCGTCGAGGCCCTGCTCGGTGCGGCCCGCGATGGGCGCGCCGAGCGGCAGGTCGTCGCCCGCGCCGATCCGATGCAGCAGCGCGGCGGTGGCCGCGTGCAGCACCATGAACATGCTCGCGCCGCTCTCGGCTGCCAGTGCCCGTAGCGCCGCGGTGGTGCCGGCATCGAGGTCCAGCTCGATCGCGCCGCCCGCGAAGCTCGGCCGGGCCGGCCGGGCCCGATCGGTTGGCAGCGTCAGCTCCTCCGGCGCACCGGACAGCGCCGCCTCCCAGTACGAGAGCTGCTCGCTCAGCACCGATTTCGGGTCCGCGGCGTCGCCGAGCAACTCGCGCTGCCAGAGCGTGTAGTCCGCGTACTGCACAGCGAGCGGCTGCCACTGCGGGGCCTGCCCGTGCGCCCGGGCGGCGTACGCGAGCATCAGGTCGCGCAGGAACGGCCGGTCCGACCACTCGTCGGTGGCGATGTGGTGCAGCACCAGTGCGAGGACGTGATCGTCACGCCCCTCAATGTCATGGCCCAGCCGGATCACGCTGCCGCGCAACGGGATCTCGCGGGTCAGGTCGAAGGGCCGCAGCACGGCGTCCCGGACCAGGTCCGCGATCGCGTCCTCCGTCCCGTCGACCACGGTCAGCTCGGGCGTCGCCTCGTCGAGGATTCGCTGCACCGGGAGGCCGTCGACCTCGCCGAACACGGTGCGCAGCGACTCGTGCCTGCCGACGACGTCGGCGAGCGCGGCCGCGAACAGCTCGCTGTCGAGTTCGCCCCTCAGGCGCAGCACGATCGGGAAGTTGTACGCAGCGGAATCGCCCTCGATCTGCTGGATCAGCCAGAGTCGCTGCTGTGCAGACGACATCGGCAGGTGCTCGGGCCGGACCGCGGGCGCCAGCACCGGGCGGACCGCCTGACCCCGCGCGCGGACCCGCTCCGCCAGCTCCGCCACGGTGGGCGCCTCGAACAGGTCCCGCATCGTCAGCTCGGTGGACAGCGCCGACCGGGCCCGGCTGATCAGCCGGGTCGCCAGCAGCGAGTGCCCACCGAGGTCGAAGAAGCTGTCCTCCACGCCGAGCTCGCGGACGTCGAGCACCTCGCCGAACAGATCACACAAGACCTGCTCGATGTGATCCTCCGGGCCGCGTGAACCCGAGCCGACCGCATCCGGCACCGGCGGCAGCGCGCGAACGTCGAGCTTGCCGTTCACCGTCATCGGCAGGGTGTCGGTCTCCACGAAGGCCGCGGGGACCATGTAGTCCGGCAACGATGCGCGCAGCGCCTGTGAGTACTTCTGGCCCGCATGGGGGCCAAAAGGACTCACGGGCCCGGAGGGCACCACGTAGCCGACCAGGCGCTTGACGCCGCCGGGTCCGGGGGCCGCGATGACCGCACACTGCTTGACCCCGTCCAGCCCGGCGAGGACCGACTCGATCTCGCCCAGCTCGACGCGGTGACCGCGGATCTTCACCTGGTCGTCGGTGCGGCCCAGGAAGTCGATGTTCCCATCGGCGCCGCGGCGAACCAGGTCGCCGGTGCGGTACATCCGGCCACCGATCTCGAACGGGTCAGCCACGAACCGCTCGGCGGTCAGGCCGAACCTGTCCAGGTAGCCGCGGGCGAGTCCGATGCCCGCGATGTACAGCTCACCCGCCACGGCGTCCGCGACCGGACGCAGCCACGAGTCGAGGATGTGGGCGCGGGTGTTCCAGATCGGCTTGCCGACCGTGGGGGTGGCGGAGTCCGCCGTGCCGCCGCCGAGGGTGTTGATCGTGTACTCGGTGGGGCCGTACAGGTTGTAGCCGAACGTTCCGTCCGTGTCCCGCAGCCGGTTCCAGACCGAATCCGGCACCGCCTCGCCGCCGAGCAACACCAGCGGCGGCCGGTGCTCGCCCGGACCGTCGTCGAGCAGGCCCTCCTCGAACAGGTGCTGCGCGTAGGTCGGCGTCACGTTGACGACGTCGATGGCGTGGGTGTTGCAGTACGCGACCAGCGCCTCCGCGTCGCGGCGCAGGTGCTCGTCGCAGATGTGCACCTCGTGACCCTCGACGAGCCAGAGCAGCTCCTCCCAGGACATGTCGAACGCGAACGAGACCGTGTGCGCGATCCGCAGGCGTCGACCGCCCGTCATGGCGATCGTCGGGTCGAAGATCTCCGCGCGGTGGTTGAACTGCATGTTGGTCAGGCCGCGATACCCGGTGACCACGCCCTTGGGCTTACCGGTCGATCCGGAGGTGTAGATGACGTACGCCGGGTGGTCCAGCCGCCCGGGTGATCCGGGCGCGAAGCCGCCCAGCTCCGCGTCCGTCAACGGTCCGGTGCCCTGGGCCTGGGCCTGGGCCTCGTCGCCGTCGAGCACGATCGCCGCGCCCTCGAAGCCGGCGAGGGTCTCGCGGACCGCGAGAGTGGTCACCAGCACGGCAGGGCGGGCGTCGTCGAGCATGCCGACCAGCCGTTCCGCCGGGTGGTCCAGCTCGAGCGGCAGGTACGCCGACCCGGTGCGCAGCACCGCGAACAGCGCGACGACCATCTCCACCGACCGCGGCAGGCCAAGCGCCACAATCTGTTCCGGGCCTGCGCCGTGCGCCAGAAGCCTCCGGGCCATGGCGTTGATCCGGCCGTCGAGGTCCCGGTAGGTCACCGACTGCTCGCCGAAGACCAGCGCGACCTCGTCGGGGGTGCGCGCGGCCGCCTCAGCGAACAGGTCCGCGATGGTGGCCTCGGGCAGCTCCCGCTCGATCGAGCCCGCGGCCAGCGCGGCGCGCTCGCCGGGCAGCGACAGGTCCAGCGACCCGACCGGCGCGGACACGTCGTCGGCGAACAGCTCGAGCAGCCCGACGAACCGGGCCAGCAACGATTCGACGGTCGCGGCGGCCACCGCCTCGGGACGGAACTCGAACTTGATCTTCACCCGGTTACCGGGCGTGACCACGACGGTCAGCGGGTAGTGCGTGTGGTCGACGCTGTCGCCGCCGCTGATGTCGTGCGCGCTGTTGAGCGCGGACACCTGGTTCTCGTCGACGAAGTTCTGCAGCACGTAGAGCACGTCGAAGAGCTGACGGTGATCGGACTCGCGCCCGATCGTGGCCAGGCCGAGGTAGTCGTGTGGCATCAGGCCGAGTCGCTCGGACTGGCTGCGCCGCAACAGGTCCTCCACCCGCTCCCCCGGCCGCAGCGTGGTTCGGACCGGGACCGTGTTGAGGAACAGCCCGGCCACGGTGTCGAGGCCCTCGACCTCCGGGGGTCGTCCGGCGACGGTGATGCCGAACACCACGTCGTCGCGACCGGTCGCGGCGCCGAGCACCAGGGCGAGCGCGCCGCTGAGGATCGCGTTGAAGGTGACCCCGGTCGCGGCGGCCCTCGACCGCAGCCGCTCACTCAGCTCGGGGGTGAGCACGGTGTCGCGGCGGCCGGGCAGCGCGGGCGCCGACGTCGCGGCGGCCCCGATCAGCGTCGGCTCCTCGAGACCGGCCAGCGCGTGACGCCACTCCGCCCGCCCGGTCTCGCTGTCGCGGTCGCGCAGCCAGCCCAGGTAGTCGTCGAAACCGCCCGTGGCGGACGGGAAACCACTGTCGTCGCCGCCGGACTCGTAGAGCGCCAGCAGCTGGCTGACGACGATGCCGTTCGACCAGCCGTCCCAGAGCAGGAACTGCCGGTTGACCACCAGGCGGTCGCGGTCGTCGCCGAGGCGGATCACCATCGCGCGCCACAGCGGCGGCGACGTCAGGTCGAACGGGGTCAGCCGGTCGGTGGCCATCAGCTCGGCGGCGTGCGGCTCGCGGTCCGCCTGCTCCAGCTCGCGCAGGTCGAACTCCACGATCGGGACCTCGAGGTCGGCGGTGATGAACTGCACCGGTGCGGTGAGGCCCTCGCTCACGAATCCCGCACGCAGCGTCGGGTTTCGACGCTGCAGGGTGCGCAGCGCCGCGTCCAGCCGGTCGACGTCGAGGCGGTGCTCGAAGTCCAGCGAGAACTGCGCGGTGTAGATGTCGGTGCCCTCATCGAAGGTCGCCTGGAAGTACAGGCCCTCCTGCAGCGGGGACAGCGGCCACACCGCCTCGACCCCGGCGGGGCTGCGCTCGGCGATCAGGTCCAGCTCGTCCTGGCTCAGCGCCACCAGCGGCACGTCGGACGGCGTCAGCACGCCCGGTCCGTCATGGCGCTGCGCGGTCTCGACGAGCTCACGCAGCGCCTGTGCCCAGCCCTGGCTCAGCGCCTCACCGTCGGCGTCCGTCAGCCCCAGCTCGGAGCGGCCGAACACGGCGGTGAGAACCGGGCCGTCGGCCGTGTCCTCGCACAGCGCGTTGACGATCAGCTGGTACGGCCCGCCCATGTCCGCGTCGGGATCGGTTGACAGCGCGCCGGTCTCGGGGGCCGGGGCCCACGGCACCGCGATGCCGAGCTCGGCCGACGGCATCCGGCCGAGGTAGTTGAAGAGCACCTGCGACTCCGCGCGCGCGGCGAGCAGGGCGGCGGTGCGTGCGTTCGTGTACCGCAGCATGCCGTAGCCGATGCCGCCGTCGGGCGCGTCCCGCAGCCGCTCCTTTGCGTCCTTGAGCACGTCCAGCGGTCGGTCGCCCGCCCGCAACCGGACCGGGCTGATGCTGGTGAACCAGCCGACGGTGCGGGACAGGTCGACGCCTGGCGCCAACTCCTCGCGGCCGTGCCGCTCCAGGTCGACCAGCAGGTCCGACTCGGACCGGCCGGTGTCGCGGTGCCAGCGGCTGACCGCGATCCGCAGCGCGCTGAGCAGCACGTCGGTCACGTCGGCGTTCGCCATCGCGGGCACCGCCGTCAGCAACGCGGCGGTGTCCTCGGTCGACAGCGAAACCCGGTGCTGGGAGCCGGTTCCGATGGTGGCGTGACCAGAGACCTCCGGCACCAGCGCCGCCCCGGGCGCGGTCGCGGCGGTCCAGTGCGCCAGCTCGGCGAGGCGCTCGGCGCCCTGCGCCTGCTCGGCGAGGATCCGGCCGAACCCGCGCAGCGAGGTGCCGACGGGATCGAGCGCCGGGTCCTGACCGGACGCGGCCGCCACATGGGCCATCGCGAGGTCCTCGAGCAGGATCCGCCAGGACACCCCGTCGACGACGAGGTGGTGCGCGACGATCAGCAGTCGGCCGACGGTCTCCGGTCCGGCGTCGAACCACACCGCCTGCAGCATCACGCCCGCCTCGGGGTCGAGCCGCTCGGTGGCGGTCTCCGAGTGCTCGGCGACGAGGTGGCGCAGCGACTCCGGGTCGCGGGCGTCGACGGCGGTGAGGACCGAGGCGGCGCTCACCGAGCCGGGTTCGGTGGTCACCGTCGACCACACGCCGTGGGCGTGCCGGGTCAGGCGGGCGCGCAGGCCGTCGTGGTGGTCGAGCAGGGCCTGCAGCGCGGCCGTCAGTCCGCGCTCGTCGGCGCCTGCCGGGGTGTGCAGCAGCACCGCCTGGTTGAAACGGTCGGTGCCGCCGGACCATTCGGAGAGCCGGTGCACCACGGGAAGCGGGATCACCTCTCCGATGCCGTCCGCGACGGGGGCGTCGACCGTCGCCCCGGCGACCGGGGACGCGTCGCCGATCAGCCGCGCGATCGCGGCCGGGGTCCGCTGCTCGAAGATCTGGCGCGGGGTGAGCGTGACGCCGTCGCGGCGGGCCAGGTTCACCAGCCGGATCGCGAGGATGCTGTCGCCGCCGAGGGTGAAGAAGTCGTCGCCTGCTCCCACCCGGTCCAGGCCGAGCACCTCCGCGAACTGAGCCGCGATGCGTCCCTCGGTGTCCGTGCTCGGGGCCGCCTCCGACACCGCGACCGCGAAGTCCGGCGCGGGCAGGGCCTTGCGGTCGAGCTTGCCGCTCGGGCTCAGCGGCAACGCGTCGAGCTCCACGAACGCGCTGGGCACCATGTGCGCCGGCAAGAAGGCGGCCAGCGCCTGTGAGTACTTCTGGTCCCCCTGCGGGCCGGAAGTGCTCACGGGCCCGCAGGGCACCACGTAGGCGACCAGCCGCTGCTGGCCGGGGCGGTCCTCGCGGACCAGGACGGCGGCCTGGGCCACCGACGGATCGGCGAGCAGCGCGGCCTCGATCTCGCCGAGCTCGATCCGGAAGCCGCGCAGCTTCACCTGATCGTCGGCGCGGCCGAGGTACTCGAGTTCACCGTCCACGGAGCGCACCAGGTCGCCGGTCCGGTACATCCGGGTGCCGGCCACGAACGGGTCGGCGACGAACCGGTCCGCGGTCAGCGCGGCGCGGCCCAGGTAGCCGCGGGCCAGCTGCGGCCCGGACAGGTACAGCTCACCCTCGGCGCCCGGCGGCACCAGGTTCAGGTACTGGTCGAGCACGTACAGCCGGGTGTTCGCGACCGGCGCGCCGATCGGGACGGTGTGCGCGCCTTCGGGAATCGACTGCGCCCCGAAGAAGTAGCTCACCTCGACGGCGGCCTCAGTCGGCCCGTAGAGGTTGTCCAGCCGCACCCCGGGCAGCACCTCGGCGAACCGGCGGGCGGACGCGACGGACAGCGCCTCTCCCGAGCAGGCGACCACCCGCAGCGCGCTGCATCCGGCTGCGCCCGGCTCGGCGAGGAACAACTCCAGCATGGACGGCACGAAATGCGCACGGCCGATGCCACGTTCGGCGATCAGCCCGGCCAGGTAGCCCGGGTCCCTGTGCCCGCCCGGCCTGGCCAGCACGACGGTGGCCCCGGCGATCAGCGGACCGAAGAACTCGGGCACCGAGACATCGAAGCTCGACGGCGTCTTCTGCAGCACCCGCTCCCCCACCGTCAGCGGGTTCTCGGACTGCATCCACAGCAGCCGGTTGACGATGCCCTCGTGCGGCACCAGCACGCCCTTGGGCCTTCCGGTCGAACCCGAGGTGTAGATGACGTACGCCGGATTACTTCGGACGCAGAGCCCCGCGCCTGCGCGGACGCCGTCCAGCGGCGCTCCCGAATCCCCCTGGGGCTCGGACAGATCCACCGCCAGCACCGGCAGCGCGGAGTCGAAGTCCGCGCCGTCGGTGAGCACGCACACCGGCTCGGCGTCGGCCAGCATGTAGGACAACCGCTCGGCCGGATAGTCGAGGTCGAGCGGCAGGTACGCGCCGCCCGCCTTGCCGACCGCGAGCAGCGCGACCATCAGCTCGAGGGAACGCCCGAGCGCGACGGCGACCAGTGACTCCGGTCCCACCCCGCGCCCGACGAGCTCGCGGGCCAGCCGGTTCGCCCGGGCGTGCAGCTCCGCGTAGGTCAGCGTTGCGCCCTCGAACTCCACCGCGACGGCGTCCGGGGTGCGGGCGGCCTGCTCGTCGAGCAGGTCGGTGAGGGTGCGGACCTCCGCCTGCCCCGAGGATGCGGCCCAGCTCGCCTCCAGCTCGTCCCGCTCCGCGGCGGTCACCAGGGCGAGCGCGGAGATCGGCTGGTCACCGTCGCGCAGCAGCTCGCCGAGGAAGGTCACCATTCCGTCGGCCAGCCGCGTCGCGGTGGCCGAGTCGATCACCGCGGCCTGGTATTTGACCTCCAGCCGCAACTCGTCGCCTGGCGCCACGATCAGCGTCACCGGGTAGGGCGGGTTCTCCTCGAAGGTGATGCCGGTGATCTCCAGCCGGCCGGTGGGGTCGGCGACGGCGCCCTCGCCGATCGGGTAGTTCTCGAACACCACCAGGGTGTCGAAGAGCTCCTGTAGGCCGGTGAGCCTGCGCAACTCGCTCAGGCCGATGTACTGATGCTCGAGCAGCGTCGACTGCTCGTCCTGCCAGCGGGCAAGCGCCTCGATGGCGGATTCCTCTGCGCGGTAGCGCAATCGGGCCGGGACCGTGTTGATGAACAGCCCGACCATGGTCTCGATGCCGCGCAGGTCGCCGCCGCGCCCGGACACCGTCGAGCCGAACAGCACGTCGCGGCGCTTGGTGAGCCGTCCGAGCAGCAGGCCCCAGGCGCCGTGCACGAGGGTGCTCAGCGTCAGGCCGCGGGCGCGGCCGAATGCGATCAGGTCCGCGGTCTGTGCCGCGGACAGGTTCACCTTGACCTCGCGGACGCCGACCTCGGTGCCCCGCTCGGTCGCGCCGAGTCCGGTCGGCTCGTCGACCCCGGCCAGCGCCGTGCGCCACACCTCGATCGACGCATCCCGGTCGCGGGAACCCAACCAGCCCAGGTAGTTCCGGTACGGCTCGGGGGCAGGGAGCACGGGCGCGGAGCCCCCCTGGGCGTACAGGGCCATCAGCTCGCGCAGCATCACCGGCACCGACCAGCCGTCGGCGACGATGTGGTGGATCGACTGCAGCAGCAGGTGCTGGTCCGGCCCCTTCTGCACCAGCACGTACCGCAGCAGCGGCGCCCGCTCGAGGTCGAAGCCGCGCGCCCGTTCGTCGGCGAGGATCCGCCGGACCCGAGCCGACGCGTCGTCGGCGCCAAGTCCGCGCAGGTCCACCGACTCCAGCGGGACGCGGGCGTCGCCGGAGACCACCTGCACCACCCGGCCGTCGGACACCGCGCGCAGCCCGGTGCGCAGCGCCGCGTGCCGGTCGACGACCGTCTGCAGCGCGACGTGCAGCGCCTGCGGGTCCACCGGGCCGGTCAGCTCGATGATCTGCTGCACCACATAGGGATCGGAGTGTTCGGTCTCGAACGCACTGTGGAAGTAGATGCCCTCCTGCAGCGGGGTCATCGGCAGCACGTCGACGAGATCCGTCGCCGCGGCCTCGAGCTGGTCCACGTCCGCCTGCCCGATGCGCGCGTACGGGAAGTCCGCGGGGGTGTGGCCGCCGAACGGGGCGCTCGCGGCGAGCGCGCGCAGCACCGCGGTCCACGCCTCGGACAGCGCGGCGATCCGGGCCGACGAGAACAATCCCGGCGCCCAGGAGATGGTGGTGCGCAGGGTCGGCCCGTCGGGTCCGTCCTCCGCGATCGCGTTGAACTCGATGGCGTGGCCCATCGGCGCGTCGGGATCGTTGGCGCCGTCCATCGCGATGGGGAGCCAGTCGACGCCCTCCGAGGCGGAAACCGTGCCACCGCCGCCGGAGGCGGCAACTCGACCCAGGTAGTTGAACAGCACCTGCGGGGCGGTACCGGTCGTCAGCTCCGCGCCCGACGGGCTCAGGTACCGCAGCGCGCCGTACCCGATTCCGTTGCCTGGCACCGCGCGCAGCTGCTCCTTGACCGCCTTCACCGCCGCGCCGAGGGCGGCGGGGTCGAGTCCGTCCTCGAGCACACCGGCGTCGATCCGGACCGGGTACAGGCTGGTGAACCAGCCGACCGTGCGACCCAGGTCCACCGGCCTGCCCGCGGCGTCCTCCTCGCGGCCGTGGCCCTCGAGGTCGATGACCACCTGGGTCCCGGCCTGGCCTCGCCAGTCCGCCAGCACCGCAGCGAGTCCGGTGAGCAGCACGTCGCCGACCTGGCCGCCGAATGCGGCGGGCACGGCCCCGAGCAGTGGCCCGGTGAACTCGGGCTCCAGGCTCACCGTCACCGATTCGGCGTCGCCGCAGCGGTCGATGGCCGGGTCCAGCGCCCGGGAGCCGAGTGCGGGGTCCGGCGTCCGCGACACCGCGAGCCAATGGTCGAGTTCGCCGTCGAACGCACCGGATTCGGCCCGCTCGGACAGCAGCTGGGACCAGCGCCGCAGCGAGGTGCCCACCGGCGCCAGCTCGACCGGAATGCCCTCCGTCACCGCGGATCCGGCGCGGGCCAGATCCTCGAGCAGGATCCGCCAGGACACCCCGTCCACCACCAGGTGGTGCACCACCAGCAGCAACCGGCCCGGCCGGTCGGCCCCGGCGTCGAACCAGACCGCCGCGACCATCACGCCCGCGTCGGGGTCGAGTCGCGCTGCGGCGTCGATTGTTTCGCGTGAAACCACGGCGTCCAGCTCGGCCGCGGACAGGTTCTCGGCCTCGACCCGGCGCACCATCTCCGTCGCGCCCGCGGTCTCGGGCACCGACAGCGCCCAGCGCTCACCCCGGACCAGTGCGGCCCGGAGCGCGTCGTGCCGCTCGATCACGGCGCGCAGCGCCGCGCGTGCCGCATCGGCGTGGAACCCGACCGGCGTCTGCACGAGCACCGACTGGTGGAAACGGGCGACGGCCTCACCGGATTCGCTGGTGTGGGCGATGATCGGCGTCGCGGGCACCTCGCCGAGCGGCTCGTCGAGCCGGTCCACCAGTGCCTCCGCACGCCCCTCGATCTCGCGGGCGATGGCCTCCGCGGTGCGCAACTGGAAGACCTCGCGGGCGCTGAAGTTCATGCCTGCGCCACGCGCGTGGTTCACCAGTTGGATGGCGACGATGCTGTCGCCGCCGAGCGCGAAGAAGTCGTCCGTGACGCCGACGCTGTCGACGCCGAGCACCCCGGCGATGATGGCGCACAGCTGCTGTTCGCGTTCGGTGCGCGGCGCCAGACCCGGCAGCGCGGCGCGCAGGTCGGGTTCCGGCAGCGCGCGCCGGTCCAGCTTGCCGTTCGCGGTCAGCGGGAACTCGTCGAGGAGCAGCACGGCGGTCGGGACCATGTACTCGGGCAGCTTGGACACCGCCCAGGCCCGCACCTCGTCGGCGCTGAGCCCGGTGTGGCCGGCCTGCGGGACCACATAGCCCGCAAGGTACTTGGCGCCGTTGTTCTCGCGCACCAGCACCGCGCAGTCCCGGACACCCGGGTGCGACGCGAGCGCGGCCTCGACGTCCTCGAGCTCGAGGCGCATGCCGCGGATCTTGACCTGGTTGTCGGCGCGGCCGATGAAGTCGAGGGTGCCGTCCTCCGCCCACCGTGCGAGGTCGCCGGTGCGGTAGAGCCGGGATCCGTCGGTGGCGAACGGGTTTGCGATGAACCGTGAGGCCGTCAGGGCGGCGGCGCCGACGTACCCGTGGCCGAGCAGGTATCCGCCCGCGTACAGCTCGCCGCCGACCCCGGGCGGCAGCGCCCGCAGCTGCGAGTCCAGCACGTACAGCTGGGTGTTGGGGTTCGGCCTGCCGATGGACGACGCGATCCGCTCGGCCCGGTCGCGGTAGATCACATGGGAGACACCGATGGTCGCCTCGGCGGGGCCGTAGCCGTGGTAGAGCGTGGTGCCGAGCTGACGCCGGAACCGGTCGAACAGTTCCGGGGTGAGCACCTCGCCGCCGCACCAGACGTGCCGGAGCCCGCCGAGCGCCTGCCCGCCCTCGTCCAGGTCCAGCAGCACGCTGAGCATCGACGAGACCAAGTACACGAAGGTGACGCGCTCGCGCTCGATGAGATCGAGCAGGTAGTGCGGGTCGCGCTCGCCGCCTGCCTCGGCGACCACCAGCCGGCCACCGGAGACCAGCGGCAGCAGGATCTCGTTGACCGAGATGTCAAAGGAGAGCGGCGCCTTGAACAGCGCGGCGTCGTCGACGCCGAACCCGAGCACCTCCTCGACCTGCCACAACAGCCGCGCGCAGATCGCCTCGTGCCGGATCATCGCGCCCTTGGGCCTGCCGGTCGAACCGGAGGTGAAGATGACGTAGGCGAGCGACTGGCCCGCGATCGCCGCGTCGAGCGGCTGCGCCGACTGCCCGGCGTGCGCCCAGTCGGCCAGGTCAACCGCGACCGCGGCCTCCGGCGAGGTCTGCACCCCGCCTGGTCCGGTGAGGACCAGCCGCGCGCCCGCGTCGGCGAGCACCTGGTCGCGGCGGTCCTGCGGCCAGGCCGGGTCGAGCGGCACGAAGGCGCCGCCCGCGACCATCACAGCGAGTAGCCCGACGACCATCTCGGCGGAGCGCGGAACGCCCACCGCGACAACTTCTTCCGGCGCGAGCCCGCGCTCGGCCAGGTGTCGCGCGAGCTGGTTCACCCTCTCGCCGAGGTCCCGGTAGCTGAGCCGGACATCCCCCGCGATCAGGGCCTCCCGGTCCGGGGTGGCAGCCACCTGGGCCGCGAACAGCTCGGGCACGGTGTGGCTGGGCTGCGGCCGGGCGGTGTCGTTGAAGTCCTCCAGCACCCGACGCCGCTGCTCGTCGGACATCACGTCGAACCGCGAGAATGGGGCGCCAGGCTCGGCGGCGAGCTGGCCGAGGAACTGGGTGAGCTGCACGCGGTGCCGCTCGAGGTCGTCCTCGAGCCCCGCACCGACCCGCAGGTCGATCCGCATCGACTCGCCCTCCTGGCCGCGCTGCACGGTGAAGTCGAGCTCACCGATCGCGCCGGTCACCATGTTCTGCGCGAACGCGGGGCTGCCGCCGAAGGTCATCGAGTGTTCGAACAGCACGATGTTGATGCCCGGGCCGAACACCCGCCGCGACGGGTCGAGCGCACGCGCCTCCCTGGCGAGGTCCTCGCCCCGGTACCGGCCGTGCCGGAGCAGGCCGATCAGCCCGTGGTCGATGTCGGCCGTCAGGGCGGCCAGGGTGCTGTCGCCGTCGACGTGCAGCCGCATCGGCAGGATGGTCGAGGCCATCGACGGCAGGTGCCGCAACGCCCGCCCGGTGCGGCCGGTCAGCGGCACCGACAGCATCAGATCGGACTGTCCGCTGACCCGGTGCAGGTAGGCGGCGATCATCGCGAACGGGATTCGCGTGCGCCGGATGCCCTGCGCGTCGGCGAAACGGTACAGCTCCGCGACGGTCGCGGCATCGAGTTCGACGCTGGCCTTGATCGGCGGTGCGACGGGGTCCGGGGAGGGAGGGAGCAGCACGGGGGGCTCGGGGGCGTCGGCCAGCCACTCCAGCCAGTGCGCGCGATCCGCCTCGTACCGCCCGGACCCGCGGTACTCGACGTCCGCGTCGATCGCGGTCTGCAGCGACCAGTCCTGCTCGTCGAAGTGGAGTTCCGGATGCTCCTGCCTGCCGACGACCTCGGCGACGAGCAGCACGATGCCGTAGCCGTCGATGATGCTGTGGTGGTAGCGCTGGTACCACCACGTCACCTCGTCGTCGATCCGCAGGACCGCCTGGGTGAACAGCGCCTCGTCGCTGTCCAGCTCCGCGACCGTCTGCATGTCGGCCTCGACCCAGGCGCGGGCAGCGGCCGCCGGATCCGGACGGCCGCGCAGGTCGACGATCCGCAGCGTCCACCCCTGCGGGTCGAGTCGTTGCTGCCGGAGCACCTCGTCGGGTCCGACCGCGAACCGCACGTGCAGCGCCTCGGCGCGGCGGATGGTCAGGTACACGGACTCGACCGCGCGGGCGATGTCGAGCGGGCCGTTCACCTCGATGGTCAGCGAGATGTTGTAGGCCGGGCTGGCCGGGGCGAGCTGCTGCGCGACCCATACCTCGGACTGCGCGGCGGTGACGGGAAGCCACTGTCCGGTGGCGTGCGGGCGAGCCGTCGAGTCCGAGAGAGAAGACATACAGGTCCGATCATCGTCGCGCGGCGCGATTCGGCGCCGTGATTTCGGACCTTAGGATAGGCTATCTACCCTTAGGGTAGACAAACTACCCGGCACTAGCCGGTGAGGAAGTCCAGGATCGCGGAGTTCACCGCGTCGGGACGCTCCAGGTAGCCGTAGTGGCCGCAGTCCGGCAACTCCACGTAGTTCGCGCCCGGGATGGCCTTGGCCACCTCGGCGGCCAGGTGCGGCGGCACCAACCGGTCGTCCGCGAACCCGACCGCCAGGCAGGGCAGGGTGATCCGGCCGTACGCCGCGAGCCGATCACCGAAATCGTCCAGATTCTGCTGCGCGCGCACGCCACGGCTCGTCTCCGCCTTGGAGAAGGCGAAGATGTCCAGCCAGTCCTGGGCCGCCATCTGATCGACCAGCGAGGCGGGCGAGAGGTTCAGCACCGCGGTGATCGCGGCCCGGTAGCTCGCGGGCAGCGTGATGCCCTGAGCGTCGAGCTCCCGCTCGCCCTCGGACAGCGCCTTCTGCAGCGCGACCCGGCGGCCGTGCGCGGCGAGGAAGACGGCCTTGCGAACCAGCTCGGGGCGCGCGAGCGCGAGTTCCTGCGCGACGCGGGCGCCGAGCGACGTGCCGATCACGTGGGCCGGTCCGCCGAGGTGCTCGATCAGCGCCGCGGTGTCCGCGACCATGTCCTCGATGGCGATGCCGTCCACGCACTCGTCGGTCGGGGCGATGCCACGGTTGTCGAAGGTGCACACGCGATACCCCGCCGCGAGCAGCGCCGGAACCTGGTGCAGGTCCCACACGCGACCGGGGCTGCCGGTCCCCATGATCAGGACGACCAGATCTCCTGAGCCTTTGACCTGGTAATTCAGCTGAATCCCATTGATCGTGGCGAGCGGCATCGACGAGCCTTTCTAGCGGGGAACCGGGACACGGTCCGACACCGTCGCTATGGATAGCCTAAGCTAGCCCCGCGTCGATCGTCTCGACGGCACATGCACGCGCTCGCCCCAGGAGGAACCTTGAGAGTCGCCACGCTCGGATACCAGACCTGGGGTCACCGTACCCTGCAGGCTCTTCTCGAATCCAAGCACGAGGTGGTCCTCGCGGTCACCCACCCCAAGAGCGAGCACGCCTACGAGCGAATGTGGGCCGATTCGGTCGCTGACCTCGCCACCGAGCACGGCGTGCCGGTGCACATCGCCAACAAGCCCGACGAGGATTTCAAGGCGGCCCTGAAGGCGGCCGACCCCGACATCATCGTGGCGAACAACTGGCGCACCTGGCTGCCCAAGGACGTGTTCGAGGCGCCCCGCTACGGCACCCTCAACATCCACGACTCGCTGCTGCCCAAGTACACCGGCTTCTCCCCGCTGATCTGGGCGCTGATCAACGGCGAGCCCGAGGTCGGCCTCACCGCACACCTGATGGACGAGGAGCTCGACGCGGGCGACATCGTGCTGCAGCGCACCACGCCGGTCGGCCCGAAGGACACGGTCACCGACCTGTTCCACCGCACCGTCGACATGATCGGCCCGATCACGGTCGACGCCCTCGACCTGATCGAGTCCGGCCGCACGGACTGGACCCCGCAGGACCGATCGCAGGCCACCTTCTTCCACAAGCGCGCCACGGAGGACAGCCGGATCGACTGGACCTGGCCTGCCGAGGTCATCGAGCGGCTGGTCCGGGCGCAGTCCGACCCCTACCCGAACGCGTTCACCCACTTCAAGGGCCAGCGCATCCGCGTCATCAAGTCCTCGGTGTCCAAGGGCTGCTACGGCGGCACCCCCGGCCGGGTCTTCATCCACGAGGGCGACGGCATGGTGATCGTCGCCGGACCCGACGCGTGGAACGGCCGCAACCGGGGCCTGTCAATCGAGCGCGTCCGCCTCGACGACGGCACCGAGATGACCGGCAAGGAGTTCTTCCCGCACGGCGGCGGCTACCTGAGCTGACGATCCCCGCAAGGTGACGGTCGTCACCGAGCGGTGTCGGGTGTGGGCAACCACACCATTTTTGCAGACCTCTGCAACTTTGCAGAGGTCTGCACTTTCCGTACCGTCGATGGGGTGAATCCGGAACTGCCCCTGCGCGACCGTAAGAAGGCCGCCACCCGACGGGCGCTGAGCGACGCCGCTGTCCGGCTCGCCAGATCCCTCGGCATCGACTGCGTGACGGCCGACGCCATCGCCTCCGACGCGGGCGTCTCCACGCGCACCTTTCACAACTACTTCCCGTCCAAGGAAGAGGCCATCCTCTATCGCTTCGAGACCGAAGTGACCGAGTGGGTGGAGCAACTGCGGGCCCGGCCGCGAGACGAGCCGATCTGGGACTCCCTCGAGCACATGTGCGTCGACGTCGTGATGGATCCCTCCCGCGACCTCGCCGAGACCTTCGCTGTGATGGCGCTGGTCGAGGACAGCCCCGCACTCCTGGCCCGTCAGCTCGAACTGCACGGACGCGTCTCCCGAATCCTGGGCGAGGCCATCGCCGAACGCACCGGGACCGACGTCGACACCGACCTGTACCCCAACCTCCTCCAGATGACGGTTGGAGCGGCCTGTAAATCGGCGATCGACCTATGGATGCAGGGCACCACCGACTACGACTCCCCTGGCGCCCTCGTCTCCGAGGCGTTCCGCCAGTTGCGCTCCGGCATCCCGCAGCCGGCTCTCCCCGCACAGCACTGACCGACCCGTCCCCACCTCGAATCGAAGGGTCCTCCATGGCCACCTATCTCTATCGGATCGGCAAGTTCGCCTATCGGCGAAAGGGCACGGTCCTGTCCGTCTGGCTCGTCCTGCTCGTCCTGATGGGCGTCGGCGCCGCGACCCTCTCCGGGCCGACCAACGACTCGGTCACGATCCCCGGGACGCCCGCGCAGCAGGCCCAGGATCTGATGGCCGAGCGCTTCCCGGCCGCGGGCAAGGACCCGTTCAACGCACTGAGCGCGCGATTCGTCTTCGCCGCCCCCGACGGTCAGCGGCTGGACACCCCCGCGAACGAGGCCGCCATGGACGCCGTGCTGACGCAGGTGCGCGGCATCGAACAGGTCGAGCCGGCCGCCAAGGCCGACCCCGCCACGCCGCCCGCCGAGGGTGAGCGCAGCTCGGCCCTGGTCAATCCCGTCGTCGCCAACGACGGCCTGATCGAGATGGTCACCCAGCAGGCCGCGGAGACCGGCAAGCCCCTCGAGCAGGCGCTCGCCGACGCGCAGGCGCTGTCCACGCTCAGCCCGGACGCGACCGTCGGCTACGTCGACGTCCCGTTCACCGGCGAGGCCGCCGATGTCACGGACGAACTGACCGCCCAGATCGACGCGGCCGCCCAGATCGGCCGCGACGCGGGGCTCAACATTCAGCTCAGCGGCAGCGCAGCGGAGGTCATGGAGGCCCCAGGCGGGACCACCGAGCTGATCGGCATGGCCGTGGCCGCGGTCGTCCTGATGATCACCTTCGGCTCGCTCGTCGCCGCCGGCCTGCCGCTGATCTCCGCGATCATCGGCGTCGGCATCGGCAGCCTCGGCATCACCATCGCCACCGGATTCACCGAGCTCGGGTCGATGACGCCGACCCTGGCCATCATGATCGGCCTCGCCGTCGCCATCGACTACTCGCTGTTCATCGTCTCGCGATTCCGGCACGAACTGACCGTCACCGACAACAAGGCCGAGGCCGCCGGGCGGGCCGTGGGCACCGCCGGGTCCGCGGTGGTGTTCGCCGGGCTGACGGTGATCATCGCGCTGGTCGCGCTGCGGGTGGTCGGCATCAAGTTCCTCACCGACATGGGCATGGCCGCCGGGTTCTCCGTGTTCATCGCGGTGCTCATCGCGCTGACCTTCCTGCCCGCAATGCTCGGCTTGTTCGGCACCAAGGTGTTCGCGGGCAAGATCCCGTTCGTCAAGGCCAAGGACCCGGAATCCGGCTCGCTGCAGCCGAGCCGGGCGATGCGCTACGCCAACTGGATCACGCGTGTTCCCCTCGTTCCCCTGATCGGCGGCGTGCTGTTGCTGGCCGTACTCGCCCTGCCCGCCGCCGGGCTGAAACTGGCCCTGCCCAGCCAGGCCACGGGCGACCCCGCCACCAGTGCGCGGCAGGCCTACGACCTGATCGACGAGGGCTTCGGCCCCGGCCGCAACGCTCCGCTCTTGGTCGTCGTCGATGCCCACGACGCCACGGTCCCGGCGAACCAGGCATTCGGCGACGTGGTCGCGAGCGTCGAGGCCCAGCCGGGCGTCACCAACGCCCAGGTCGTGGCGGTCAATCCGGCGGGTGACACCGCGCAGATCCTCGTCACCCCGGCAACCGGGCCGACCGATCCGCGGACCGTCGACTTGATGCAGGGCCTCCGCGACGGCGAGGCGAGCCTGCACGAGCAGATCGGCGTCAACTACGGCGTCACCGGGATGACCGCGCTGGAGACGGACGTCTCGGACCGGCTGCAGTCCGCCCTGATCCCGTACCTCGCGGTGGTCGTCGGGCTGGCGTTCGTGCTGTTGATGCTGGTGTTCCGGTCCATCCTGGTGCCGCTGACCGCCACCCTGGGCTTCCTGCTCTCCGTCGCGGCCACCTTCGGCGCCACGGTCGCGATCTTCCAGAACGGCTGGGGCGGGCTGATCGCGAACCCGCAGCCGCTGGTCAGCTTCATGCCGATCTTCCTGATCGGTGTGGTCTTCGGCCTGGCGATGGACTACCAGGTGTTCCTGGTGACCCGGATGCGCGAGGAGTACGTGCACGGCGCCTCCGCCAAGGACGCGATCACCATCGGGTTCACCCACGGGTCGCGGGTGGTCACCGCCGCCGCGCTGATCATGATCTCGGTGTTCGCCGCCTTCATCGCGGAGCCGAACTCGTTCATCAAGTCGATCGGCTTCGCCCTGGCCGCAGCGGTCTTCTTCGACGCCTTCGTGGTCCGCATGGTGATCATCCCGGCGGTGATGGCCCTGCTCGGCGACAAGGCGTGGTGGCTGCCGAAATGGCTGGACCGGATCCTGCCGAACGTCGACATCGAGGGCGAGAAGCTACAGCGGGAGCTGCCCGCGGAGCCGCTCCCCGAGGAGGAGAGGGCCGCTTCCCACTAAGGAAGGCGGACCCGAACAGGAGCGGAGCCTGCGGAGCGACCAGCCAACCCAGAACGCCGGCAGTGCAATTGCACTGCCGGCGTTCGCCGTACCTGCCACACTCAGGGCACCGAACTCCGAGCGAGAGGTACCGACGGTGGCATCGACGAGCCCGGGTTCGACCGACCGTCCAACGCACATCGTGCGCACCCCGCTGTTCTGGCTGGCCCCGATCGCGGCGGTCGCGGCGGTGATGTCACTGCTGGCCGGGCTGTACCTCGGCGGCATCCTCGACCCGCGCGGCAGCCTGCACGACTTCCCGATCGCGGTCGTCAACCAGGACGAGGGCGACGTCGCGCCCGGATCCGACGTGCGGCAGAACGTCGGTGACCAGATCGTCGACGGACTGGTCGCCGGGATCCCCACCGACAAGGTCGATCTCGAGCAGGTCGGGATCGGGACCGCGCAGTCGATGCTCGACTCCGCGGACGCGTACGGGGCGATCGTCATCCCCTCCGACTTCACCAAACGCCTGATGATCCTGGCCCAGGCCGGCGTCGTACCTGGCGACGTGGAACGGCCGGTGATCACCGTCTACACCAACCCGCGGGCGGGGACCTTCGGCGTCGGGATCGTCGAGGCGATCGCCGGCCCGGCGATGGCCACGGTGAACGAGACGATCGGGAAGCAGATCACCGAACAGGTGGAGTCCGCGGTCGCCGACACCCCGATCGCCGGGGCGGCCCGCCTCACGCTTGCCAGCCCGGTCGACGTGCTGACGGTGCCGCACAAGCCGCTCCCCGAGCACACCGGCAACGGGTTGTCCGCCTTCTACTACGCGCTGCTGGTGATCCTCGCCGGGTTCACCGGCGCGATGATCATCAACACCCTCGTCGACGGGATGCTCGGGTTCGCCCCGACCGAGTTCGGCCCCCGCTACGTGCACAATCCGGCGGCGGAGATCTCCCGGATGCGGACGCTCGCCGTCAAGTGGGGGGTCGTGGCCATACTCGCCCCGCTGGTGTCCGGCCTGTACGTGGGGATCGCGCACCTGCTGTCGATGCCGATGCAAAACGCCCTGGGCCTGTGGATGTACGGCAGCTTCGCGATCCTTGCCGTCGGAGTGACGGCGCTGTCGGTGCTGGCCACGTTCGGCACCGTGGGTCTGATCGTCAACCTGATCGTCTTCGTCGTCCTCGGGTTGCCGTCGGCCGGCGGTACCGTCCCGATCGAGGCCACCCCGCCGTTCTTCGGGTGGCTCGCCAGTTTCGAACCGATGCACCAGGTGTACCTGGGTGTCCGGTCCCTGCTGTATTTCGGCTCCGCCGGCGCGGCGGAGTTGACGCACGCGGTGACGATGACCGCGATCGGGTTGGCGATCGGCCTGGTCCTCGGCGCGACGGTGACGCTGCTCTACGACAAGAAGGGGTTCCACCGCGGGGCGGTCGGCCCCGCGGTGGGCTGACCCTACCTACCGGCCCGCCCAGGCCGACCACAGCTGCGCGTACCGCCCGCCTGCCGCGACGAGCTCGTCGTGGCTGCCCTGTTCGACGACCTCGCCGTGCTCGAGCACCAGCACCCGATCCGCGGTGGCCGCCTGGGTCAGCCGGTGCGCCACGACCAGCGTGGTGCGCCCCCGGGTCGCCGCCTCCGCCGCCACCTCGAGGTCCCGCGCGCCCGCGCTGCCCGCCTCGGCGGTGGCCTCGTCGAGGACCGCGACGGCCGGATCGGCCAGCACCAGACGGGCCAACGCCAGCTGCTGCGCCTGCGCCGCGGTCAGCGCGTGCCCACCCTCCCCGACCTCGGTGTCGAGCCCGTCCGCCAGTCCGTCCGCCCAGCCGAGCGCGCCGACGGTGTCCAGCGCCGCCCGCACCTGCTCGGCGGTCGCGTCCGGCCGCGCGAGGCGCAGGTCCTCGATCAGCGGGCCTGCGAAAACGTGCACCTCCTGGCTCACGATCACCACCTGCTCACGCAGTCCGTCGCCGAGCTCGGCCAGCGGGACCCCGCCGATCGACACCACGCCCGCCGTCGGCGTGACAGAGCCGGCCGCGATCGCCGCGACGGTCGTCTTGCCTGCGCCGGTCGAGCCGACCAGCGCCACCCGGGTCCCGGGTTCGATGCGAAGGTCGATGCCGCGCAACACCTCCCGGGATCCGTCGTAGCTGTGCCGGATCCCGGTCAGGCGCAGCTCGGCCGATTTCGGTACGGCCCCCGATGCGGGCGCGGTCGACGCGGGGATGTTCACCACGCCGACCAGTCGCGCCAGGCTGGCCCCGGCGGACTGCATCTCACCGAACGTGTACATCAGCATTCCGATCGGGTTGAACAGTCGGTGGAACAGCAGTGCGGCCGCGGTGGTCTCGCCGACGGTCACCAGATCGCCCTTCACCAGCGCGAAACCGACCACCAGGATCACCGACAGCCCGACGAACTCGGCCCGGTTGCCGCGGCCTGCGAACCGGGTGAACAAGGTGAACACCCCGGTCGCGATGTCACGGGCCTGCCCGGACGCGCGGTCGATCTCCGCCAGGTGCGCGTCCTCGAGCCCGTAGGCGCGGACCGTGCGCGCGCCCTGCATGCTGCTGATCAGCGCCTGGGAACGCTCCCCCATCGCCACCCGCTCCGCGGCGAACATCGGGCCCGACCGCGGCAGGTACCAGCGCAACGCGAGCGCGTACATCGGCAGCGCGACCGCGCCCGCCAGCCCGAGCCGCCAGTCGATGCCGAGCATCGCGATCATGCTCAGGGCCACCAGCAACACCGCCGAGACCAGGTTCGGCACCACGTCGGAGACGGCCTTGCCGATCACCGAGATGTCGTCGCCGACCCGGGACAGCAAGTCCCCCTTGCCCACCCGCTCGACCGTCGCGATCGGCAGGGTCAACGCACGCTCGACCGTCCGCTCCCGCAGCCGGGCGAGCATGCCCTCGCCGAGACGACTGATCAGCACGGAGCCCCAGCCCGCGAACAGACCGCCGAGCAGCGCGGCGACGGTGATCACCGCGACCACACCGACGATGATCTCGGTCGGCGCCTGCGCCCGCACCCGGTCGACCAGGATCCCGAACACGTAGATCGGCACCAGCGACACTGCCGCCCCGACCATCCCGACGCCGAGGGTGAACCCCGTCAACCGACGGTTGCGGGCGAACTCGGCCCGCAGCCACGCCCAGCTCTCCCCTGCCGTCGCGATCGGGAGCAGGGGCCGGGGCTCTGCGGTGACGCTCATCGCAGCACCACCTTTCGGTAGTTCTCGTCGGCCGCGGCGAGGGCGGCGTGCGTGCCCTCGCCGACGACGCGGCCCCCGTCGAGCACCAGCACCCGATCCGCGACCGCCAGCAGCGCGGGGCTGCTGGTGATCAACACGGTGGTGTGCACCCCGACGTCGCCGTCGTGCCGCAGGGTTGAAATGCCCTCCGCGATGGCCTGTTCGGTCACCGCGTCGACGGCCGTGGTCGGATCGTGCAGCACCAGCACCGGTGCCTGCGAGAGCAACGCCCTGGCCAGCGCCACCCGCTGCCGCTGTCCGCCGGACAGGCTCGCACCGCGGTCCGCGACGGGCAGGTCCAGCCCGTCAGGGTGCGCGTCGACGACGTCCACCGCTGCGGACGCGGCCAGTGCCCGACGTACCGCGGCGTCATCGGCGGCGGGACTGCCCGCCACCACGTTGGACCCGACCGTCCCCGCGAACAGGTCCGTGTTGTGCGGTTCCACCAGGACGGCACTGCGCGCCTGCGCCAGGTCGATCTCGGCCAGCCGCACACCGCCGACGGTCACGGTGCCGCCGTGGTCCTCGGGCGCGACGTGCCCGGACAGCAGGTGCGCGAGCGCCTCGGCGTCCTGCGGACGGTGCGCTAACACCCCCACCAGCTCGCCGGGGCGGGCGTGAAGGTCGAGGCCGCTCAGCGAGCGGTAGCTGACGTCGGCGAGTTCCAGCGCGACGGAAGACGGCAGGGCCTGCGACCCGGCGGGGACCATCGGGTCCGCGTCGAGCACCAGCGCGAGCCGGTCCGCGGAGGCCCTGGCGGTGGCGAGGAAGCCCGGCATCCGTGCCATGGTGCCGAGCGGCTCGATGATGAACTGGGACAGCCCGACCACGGTGATCAGTTCGCCCACCGAGATCCGGCCCTGCAGTGCGAACCAGCCGGCCACGCCCGCGACGCCAACCGCCAGCAGCGCGCTGACCGTCACCGAGGTCCCCACGAAGACGCCGGTGGCCTTGGCCGCGCGCAGGGTGGACCGCAGCGCGTCGGCGCTGGCCCCCCGGTAGCGCGCGGCAGCGGCCCGCTCCGCACCGAGACCGCGCAGCGGACGCAGCCCACTCACCAGGTCCGTTGCCATCCCGGAGGCGCGGGCGGTCGCCTCCTGCTGCGCGGTGGCGCGCCTGGTGATCAGCGGCGCCGCGAGCTGCATCAGGCCCAGGATGACCGGCGTGCCGATCAGGACGGCGAGGCCGAGCGGGACGTCGATCACCAGCAGGGTGACCGCGGAGGCCACGGCGGCGACCAGCGCCGCGACGATGCGCGGCAGCACATCGAGGATCCAGGCCTCCCGGTCCGCATCGGACGTCGAGACGGTGAGCAGTTCGCCCGAGCGCAGGTCCGTGCGCACTCCCCTGGGGTGCAGGATCCGCCCGGCGACCTCTACCCGGAGCAGGTGCGCCTCGCGCTGCATCGCGAACACGATGAATCGGGCGCCCGTGCGCCAGGCCGCCGTGAGGACGAGGAACAGCACCGCGAGCCCCACCACGGAGACGACGAGCGACGGGGTGTCCCCGGTGGCGATGGCCCGGTCCACGATGACGCCGATCGCGATCGGCACCAGCGTCTCGGCGATCTGGTGCACGGCGAGCAGCGCCGTACCGACCGTGAGCCTGCCGCGGTTCCGTGCGACGGTCCGCCGCAGAATCCCGGCACCGCCGCCGCGCGCAGATTTGCGCCCCATCAAGCCTCCCCATGATGTGCGGCGATCCACCGCCGCTGAAGTTAGTACACCCTAACTGACGTGGAAGTAGCGCCGGACAGCCCGGTTCTCATAGAGTCGCGGACAAGTACGACCTGCCGCAGCACGCGTACTCCGCCCGAGAGGAACAAGCGACATGGCCGCGAATACGACCGCCGAGAACGACATCGCCGACGAGGAGCTCGAGCCCGTAGCGGACGAGACCGCGCGTCAGGCACAACGAGTTGTCGCGGCATATGCGACGGACGCCGACGAATGTCGGATGCTGCTGTCTATGCTCGGGATCGGCCCCTCGGCCAAGATCGACTAGTCAGCCGGCGCCGGCCGCGGCCGCGGCGGCATCCGAACAAAGGATGACTGTGGGCTCCGCCTCGGAATTTGTTGTCGTTGCCAACCGGTTGCCCGTCGATCTCGAGACCCTGCCCGACGGCAGTACCAGGTGGAAGCGCAGCCCGGGCGGCCTCGTCACCGCGCTCGAGCCGATCCTTCGCGGCAAGAAGGGCGCCTGGGTCGGATGGCCGGGCGTCCCGGACACCGACCTGGGCCCCATCGTCGAGGACGGCATCGAACTGCACCCCGTGCGCCTGAGCGCGCAGGAGGTCGCCGACTACTACGAGGGCTTCTCCAACGCCACCCTGTGGCCGCTCTACCACGACGTGATCGTCAAACCGGTGTACGACCGCTGCTGGTGGAACGCGTACGTCGAGGTGAACCGGCGGTTCGCCGAGGCCACCTCGGCCGCCGCCGCGCACGGCGCGACGGTGTGGATCCAGGACTACCAGCTTCAGCTGGTGCCGAAGATGCTGCGGATGCTGCGCCCGGACCTGACCATCGGGTTCTTCCTGCACATCCCGTTCCCCCCGGTCGAGCTGTTCATGCAGATGCCGTGGCGGCGGGAGATCGTCGAGGGCCTGCTCGGCGCCGACCTGATCGGCTTCCACCTGCCCGGCGGCGCGCAGAACTTCCTGTACCTGGCCAGGCGGCTGGCCGGCCAGCCGACGTCGCGCGGCAACGTCGGGGTCCGGTCCAAGCTCGGCGTCGTGCAGGTCGGCTTCCGCAATGTGCGGGTCGGGGCGTTTCCGATCTCCATCGACTCGGGCCAGCTCGACGAGCTGTCCCGCAAGAAGTCGATCCGCGACCGTGCCAAGCAGATCCGCAAGGAGCTCGGCAACCCGGACAAGATCATGCTCGGCGTGGACCGGCTGGACTACACCAAGGGAATCGACGTCCGGCTCAACGCGATTCGCGAGCTGCTCGAGGAGGGCCGGATGGATCCGGCCCAGAACATCATGATCCAGCTGGCGACCCCCAGCCGCGAGCGGGTCGAGAGCTACATCCAGATGCGCGGCGACATCGAGCAGCAGGTCGGCCGGATCAACGGCGAGTTCGGTCAGGTCGGTCGGCCCGTCGTGCACTACCTGCACCGGCCGATCCCCCGTGAGGAGCTGATCGCCTTCTTTGTCGCCGCCGACGTCATGTTGGTGACCCCGCTCCGGGACGGCATGAACCTCGTCGCGAAGGAGTACGTGGCCTGCCGCAGCGACCTCGGCGGGGCGTTGCTGCTCAGCGAGTTCACCGGCGCCGCAGCCGAATTGCGTCAGGCATATCAGGCCAACCCGCACGACCTGGACGGCGTCAAGGACGAGATGGTCGCGGCGCTCACCCAGGATCGCGAGGCGGGCCGCCGCCGGATGCGCGCGATGCGCCGTCAGGTGCTCGCACACGACGTGGACCGCTGGGCCAAGTCGTTCCTCAACGCGCTGGCGCGGGACTCGGTGGCCGGCGGTGCGCTGCTCGGCGACGAGCTCAAGGCATAGGCGCTGCGCGCCCGTGCGCGGTTAGCGGGTCTGTAGACCCGCCAAACGCGCACGGGCAGCGCAGCTGCCTTAGATCGGGGTGAGCCGGCCGGTCAGCCAGCGGTCGCCGTCCTTGTGCATCTCCATCCGCACCCGGCTACCGGTGGTGGCCGCGTCGGGGGTGTCGGCGCTCGTCGTGATCTGGTTGAGGAACAGCAGCACGACGGCGTCGTCGGGGTCGGCCGAGACGACGGAGCTGCCCTGCACCGTGACCTGCACGGTGAGCTTCTTCTCCTTCGCGCCCGGCGCGATCACTTCCGCCACCAGCGTGTTGTAGTCGTCCTTGAACGACCCGGTCAGGCCGTCCGCAGCCTTGGCGAGGTCGTTGTCCACGGTGTTGTAGTCGTAGGACAGCATCGCCACCGCCTGCTCGCCCGCCGCCGCCACCGAGTCGGTGCGCGCCTGCTCGCTGCGGTTGTCCTGGAGGTGCTGATAGAACAGCACCCCGACACCCGCGGCCAGGGCGACAACGAGTGCCGCCGCCACCGCGACGAGCGCGGTGCGACCGGCGTTCCTGGGCGCGCCCTGCGCTGCACCCTTCTCCGCTGCCGTGTCGGTGACCTGCTCGGTCGACTTGTCTTCGCTCATGGCACAAACTCCACCTTCGACGCCGTCATGCGGTCGCCGTCGTCCGTCACCGTCACGCGCATCCGGAAGTCGCGAGGACCCGACTGGGACTGATCCGGCGTGGTCACATTGGCTCGCGCCGCGACCAGCACCTTCGCGCTGTCGCCGTCCTCGCTCTCGAGACCGGCCTCGATGATCTGGCCCTCGGTGGTGACCGAGGCCTCCTTCACGACGCTGACGAACGGGTCCTGCCTGCCGTCGAACTCCGCCTTGAAGTCGCCGCTCGCGCCAGCGAGGATGCGCTCGACGTCCTCCTTGGCGGTCTCCGGACGGATCGTGGTCAGGTTCAGCACGGTCTGCCGGGCGGTCTGCACGAAGGCGTTCCGCTTGGCGTCGCGGTCGTTGGCCGCGTTCCTGTCGATCAGCAGCACGATCCCGGCCACGAGCAGGGCCAGCACCAGCAGGCCCGCGACAGCCATCGCGACGGTCGGGCGCCTGCGGCCGGGGGTGGCCTCGGCTGCCTCGGCGCCCTCAACGGCGGTCGACTCGGCCTCGACCTCGACCGAATCCGTGGTCCGATCCGCGTCGACGGTCTCGTCCGCCACCACCGCGGGCGACTCGGTCTTCTCTTCGACCGGGGGCCCTGCGCTGCGGCTCGCCCGCCTGCGGGGAGCCGGCTTGTTCTCGGCCGTCAGCCCTGCTGACCTGTCATCATCGTCTGCCACGTCGACTCCTTTCCGGACGAGTCCCCCGACGCCAACGCCGGTTGGGTGTACAACCGGCCGTCGGGGCCGGTGTACTTGCCCGTCTTGGGGTCGTACGGCCGCGCCGTCACCGGCGCCTCCACCGACTCGCCATAGGAGCTGGGAACTGTCGTGTACGAGGGTACATTCGGCGGCATGACCGGGCCGTTGGGCGGGTTGTTGCCCAGCGGGACGTAGCCGGTGCGGCACTCAGCCGGGGTCGGTGCGCGCCTACCGGGGAACTCCATGCAGGGGCTGTTCCTGGCGCCGCGCACGGTCGTGGGATCGTCCTGCGCCACCCGGCAGAACATGCCGGGCGGGGTGTCCGGCGTCGACACTTCGTTGCCGGGACGCCACTGATCGCCGGGGAGGAACCCGGTGGTGCACGGCGGCGGGTCGTTCACCTCCATCGCGAAGTTCACGATCGCACCCTCGTCCCGGGGACCCGAAAGCGCGATCGTCATCAGCGCGGCGGTGATCGGCGGGTACAGCACCAGGATCTGCTCGATGCTCTTGTTGTAGATCACCCCGACCTCGCCGACGCTCACCAGGTTGGCGAGCAGCAGTGGCAGCGTCGGCTTCAGGTCCTGGAAGAGCGCATTGGCCTCCGCAGCGGTGCCAGGGCCCTTCTGCAGAATCGCCCGCAGGTCCGGGTCGCTGGCGCGCAGCTGATCGGAGAACGTCACCAGATTCTTGGTCCAGGACCGGATCGCGTCGCTGCTGACCACCTGGGTATCGAGCAGCGGGCCGACCTGATCGATCAGCGTCAGCGTCGCGTCGGAGTTGGCGTTGGCCTCCTGGACGAACAGCCGCGCCGAGTCGATGAGCTGCTGCAACTCGGGCCCGGAACCGTTGAACGCCTTGAACGCCTCGTCGACCACCAATTTCAGCCGGGTGTTCGAGACGCTCTTGACCAGGGTGTCCGCCTGGTCGAGCAGCGCACCGACATCCTGCGGCACCGACGACCGGTCCACGGGAATGACGTCTCCGTCGGACAGGTACGGCTCGGAATCCTCGCGCGGGATCAGGTCCACGTACTGCTCGCCGACCGCGGACACGCTCTTGATCTCGGCGTCCACATCGGCGGGGATCTTGTACTTGCTGCCGATGGACAGCTTCGCGTCCACCCCGGACTCGGTGAGCACCACCTCGTCGACGGTGCCCACGTTGGTTCCGCGGTAGGCGACGTTGGCGTGCGGGTAGAGGCCGCCCGTGGACGGCAGTTCGACGGTGACGTCGTACCGTCCGATCCCGAAGAGCGCCGGGAGTTGGACGTACTGCGTCGCCATCACGGTCAACCCGACCACAGTGAGGATCGAGAAGATGACCAGCTGAACGCGGACGAACTTCGACAGCATCATGGCTTGGGCGCTCCTAGCTGCGGAAGGCCGGGGATCTGCGGGAGCTGGATCTGCGGAAGTCCGGGAATCGACGGTGCGGGCGCCGCGGCCGGCTTGGCTGCGGGCTTCGGGGCTGGGCTCTGTAGCGGGTTCGTCGACTGCCCGGCCACGCCCGCTGTCTTGCCGAGCGCACCCTCGATGCCGCCGAGCGTGCCGCCCAGGCCCGTGCCGGTGAGGAAGTTCGTGTCCAGCCGCTTCTGGGTCAGGTCGACGGTCATCATCAGGTTCGCGTAGTCCCCCCGGATCACCTGGTCCAGGTTCTTCAACGGGAACGGGTAGGTGAGCATGATCTGCAGCGACTCCGTGAGCGCATTTCCCGTGCCTGCCAGCTGATTGAGCAGCGGCACCAGCGAGTGCAGGTTCGCCTTGAGGTCGTCGCCGCTCTCGTTGATAACCCGGGTCGCGGTGCTACTGAAGTTCCCCAGAGCGATGAGGGCATCGGTCAGGTTCTGTCGCTGGCCGACCAGCACCTCGAGGGCGGGCGGGATGCCGTCGAGCGCGGCGGTGAGCGTCGCGGTCTGCTGGTTGACGGTGGTCGACAGCCGGTCCAGGCCCTCCATCGCGGTGATGATCTCGCCGCGCTGACGGTCCAGGCTGCCGACCAGCTGGTCGAGCTGCGGCAGCAGGTCGCGGATCGAGTCCTCGCGTCCGACAAGGCCCGCGTTGAGTTCCCTTGTGATGTCGTTGATCTGAGCCAGTCCACCGCCGTTGAGGACGACAGACAACGAGGACAGCGTCTGCTCAGTGGTGGGGTACGCCCCAGCCCGCGCCATCGGGATCACGTCGCCGTCGGAAAGCGTGCCCTCCGGGGCGATCCCGACCGGCGGCGCCAACTCCAGGTGCTGCGAGCCGAGGAGGCTGGTCTGGCCGATCTTCGCGGTCGCGTTCGCCGGCAGTTCGACGTCCTCGTTCAGCGAGACGGTGACCACCGCGTGCCAGTTCTGCACCTCGATGTCCTCGACCGCACCGACCGTGACGTCGTCCACCCGCACCGGCGAGTTCTCCGCCAGGGTGGTCACGTTCGGCATCTCGATCTGCACTGAGTACGCGCCGTCCCCGCCGCCCTGGGTGCCGGGCATGGGAACCGAGTTCAACCCCGTCCACTCGCACCCGGTGAGGGCGAGCGTCAGGCCGAACGCGATCGATCCGAGCGCGACCGTGCGGTAGCTGCTGCTGCTGCGTGTCATCGGCCACCTCCAGGCTTGAGCAAGGACTCGAGATCCTTGGGCACGTTGATCGTCGGCAGGCCGCCGAGCGGGCCGGCGACGGGCTTGGCCGGCGCCTTGGCGGACCGCGCCGGGATCTGGTTCTCCAGGCTCGGCGGGCTGAAGGTGAGCTGGTCCGGCATGGCCGCGACTCCGGTGGCCGGGTTGGTCAGGATGCCGGGGTAGTTCATCGCCACCGAGTTCAGCACCGGCCCAAGGAATTCCTTGCACAGCTCCGCGCTGCGGTCCGATTCGTTGCTCTCGAGTCCCTCGATCATGCCGCAGACCATATTGATGGGGTTGTTCGCGTTGGCGCCCGCGAGGACGCCGGTAATCGAACCCGCAGCCGGCTGATACACGTTGTTGAAGTTCGCCAGCGCGTTCGGCGCGATATGCAGCGCCAGTTCGAGCTCCGGCCGCTTCTGCGCCAGCACCTGGGTCGCGTCGGCGAGCCGCTGCACGGACTCGGTCAGACCGGCCCGGTTGTCGCTGACGAACCGCTGCACGTCGCCCATTGCCACGTTGAGATCGCTCAACGCCACCCCGAGCTCGTCGGTGTTGTCGGCGAGCACCTCGGACACCGACGCGAGCCGGCCGCTGAACTGCACGATCTGCTGGTTACTGGCGGACAGCGCCGAGACGAAGGTCTGCAGGTTCCTGATCGTGGAGAACAGATCCGTGCGGCCCTGCGAAAGGGTGTGCATCGTGGCGGAGAGCTCACGCAGGGTGGCGCGGATGCTGTCGCCGTTGCCCTCGAGGTTGTCGGCTGCGGTGTCGATGAACCGGCCGAGCGAGCCCTGGTCGGCGCCCCCCTCCGGTCCGAGCGCGGTGGAGAGCTTGGAGAGCTCCGCCTTGATCTCGTCCCACTCGACCGGAACGGCCGTGCGCTCCAACGGGATCTCGGCGTCGTCACCCATCGTTGCGCCACCGGTGAACACCGGCGTCAGCTGGATGAAGCGGGCCGCCACCAGGCTCGGCGCCACGATGATCGCCTTGGCGTCGGCCGGGATGTCGATGCCCGAGTCGACGTCCATCTCGACCTTCGCATTCTCGCCCTCGGGATCGATGCTGGCGATCTTGCCCACCGTCACGCCGAGTACCCGCACGTCGTCGCCCGCGTAGATGCCGGTCGTCGTCGGGAAGTACGCGGTGATCCGGTTCTTCCCGAGCCCGGGGAACAGGAACAGGGTTCCCGCCACCAGCGCGGCGATCACCACCGCCGCTGCGCCACCGCGCAGCAGCCACTTCTTGCGGTCGGTCATCGGGGCGCTCACCGGTTCGGGTCCACGGGCGTGACGACCGGCGGCTTGACCAAGTTCTGCAGGTCCTTCTGCGCGTGCTCCGGCCAGACCAGCGAGTCGGTGAGTGCCTGGGTCATGGCGCCGACGCTGAAGTTCGCCACGTACGCCATGAAGAACGGTCCGCTGCCGACGGATTCGCCGAGCGCGCTCGCGTAGGGACCCAGCCCGTCGAGGGCCTTCCCGATGTTCTCCTTGTTCTCCTGCAGCACCGCCACCACCGAATTCAGCTTCTCCAGAGTCGGTTTCATTTGTTCCTGGTTGTCCTGCACCAGCCCGGAGAGCTGGCGGGACACCGCGGAGGTGTTCACGATCAGCTCGCTGATCGCGTTCCGGCGACGGTCGAGCTCGCCCAGCAGCTGATTACCGTCGAGGATCAGGGAGTTGATCTGGTCGCTCCGGGTCGCCAGGATTCCGGTCACGCTCTCCGCCCGGGAGAGCAGCTCGCGCAGGCTCTCGTCCCGCGAATTGATGCTCGCCGAGAGCCTGGTCATCCCGGACAGCGCGGTCCGCAGCTCGGGCGGGGTGTCCGCCAGCGTGTCGGACATCGCGTTCAGCGAGTTGTTGAGCTGATCGGTGTCGAGCTCGGACACGGACTTCGACAGGTCGCCGAGCGCGTCGTTGAGCGAGTACGGGGAGTTGGTGCGCTCCAAGGGAATCGTCTCGGACTTGCGCAGGGTGCCGCCGCCAGAGGGTGTGACCTTGAGCGACTTGCGGCCGAGGATGGTGTTGGTCTTGACCGCGGCGCTCGTCTCGTCGCCGAGGGCGATCCCGTCCTGGACGGTGAAGGTGACCAGCACCTGCGGTCCGTCCAGGTCGATCTTGTCGACGGTGCCGACGTTGACACCCGAGACGGTGACTTTGTCGCCGGTCATCAGTCCGCCTGCATCGGCGAAGTGCGCGGTGTACTGGCCGCCGCCGGAGATGAAGGGCAGCTGGTCGTATTGCAGGCCGGCCACCACCAGCGCGCCTGCAACGGCGAGGCCGATGATCCCGATCTGGACGGGGTCTCTTTCGCGAGGCTTCGTCATTTGAACGCACACCTCCCGGTGGTCTGTTTCGGGACCCAGGGCATTTCCACCCGCAGGTCCTTGCCGTCCGGCCCGGAGAACTTCAGATTCACGCTGCAGGTATAGAACTGGAAGAACCCGCCGTACGCGCCCACCCGGATCAGCTTCTTGTATGCCCCGGGCAGCTCCCCGAGCACCCAGTCGAGGTCGGCCTTACCCAGGTCGAGCTGGGTCGCGACGCGGCCCGTCTCGACGATGGTGGACTGCAGATCCGGCCGCGCGCCCTGCAGGAGCTCCGCGAGATCCCCTGTGGCGGTGGCGATCTGCGGGATCGCGTTGCCGATCGGATCCTTATCCTTGGCGAGCCCGCTGACCAGCTGCTGAAGCTGATCGATCGTGGTGGAGAACTGGTCGCCCTTGTCGTTGATCGTGCCGAGCGTGGTGTTGAGGTTGGTGATCACCTCACCGATCAACTCGTCCCGGTCGGCCAGCGTGGAGGTGAAAGAGCTGGTGCTGCCGAGCAGCGACACCAGCGTGCCGCCCTGCCCCTGGAAGACCTGCAGCAGCGCGCCGGAGAGGTCGTTGACCTGCTCAGCGTCCAGGCCTTTCAGCAGCGGCTTGAACCCGCCGAGCAGCAGATCGAGATCGAGCGCGGGCGAGGTCTGCTCCTCCGGGATGGTCCCGCCGTCGCCGAGCTGTTCCATCGAGCCGGCACCCTCGAGCAGCTCGAGGTACCGGTCGCCGACCAGGTTCTCGTACCGCACGGTCGCCCTGGTGCTCTTGAACAGCTCGTACTGGCTGTCGACATTGAAGTCGACCTCGGCGAGGTTGTCCCCCGAGACGGCCACGCCCGTCACCGCACCGACCGGCACGCCTGCGATGCGCACCTTGTCGCCGGGCTTGACACCGGAGGAATCGGTAAACTGTGCCTGGAAAGAATCCGAGCTGCTGAAACGGTACTGGCTGAACACGATCGCCAGTCCGGCGAAGATCAGCGTCATCACCGTGGTGAAGATCAGCAGTTTGACGGTGGTCGGCCGCATCACTTCCCCCCGTCCGGGTTGACGCCCGCGTACAGCAACTGGAAGACCTTGGGCATGTTCGTGCTCACCTTCGTCGACGGCACGTACGGAACCGTCGCGGTGTCGGCGACGAGGAAGTTCGCGTTTCCGTCGCGCTTCGGGTCGAAGTTCGGCATGCCTGCGCAGTTCGGTCCGCCCGTCGCGTTCACCTTCGGCAGGTCCTTCGGGTAGGTGTACGGCTCGACGCCGTACACGAAGCTCGTGCTCAGCGCGACGCCCGGCTGCAGACCACCGAAGATCTCGTTGGCGGCGGGAACCGTCTTCTGCAGCGCGACGAGCATGCAGGCGAGGGACGGCGAGTACTCGGCGAGCACTTCGGTCGTCGGCTTGAGGTCCGACAGCGACTTCGTCAGGTTTGGCTCGTTCTCGGTGACCACGCCGTTCGCGTTGTTCGCCAGCCCGGTCACGTTCATCAGCAGCAGGTCCAGGTTCGCCTGCTCGTCGACGATGGAGCCGCTGGTCGCGGTCGCGTTGTCGAGCAGTCGCATCAGGTTCGGCGTGACGTCCGCGTAGACGTTGGTCACCGTCGAGGCGGCCGCCAGATCGCGCTGCAGCTGTGGCAGTGCGGGATTCATCTTCTTCAGGTACTGGTCGCTCTCGGCCAGCAGCTGTCCGAGCTCGTCGCCGCGTCCGTTGAGTGCCTCGGAGATCGCGCCGAGGGTGGCGTTCAGCTTCTCCGGCTCGATCTGCTGCAGCAACGTCGAGAGGTTCTCGAACAGGGTGTTGAACTCGACCGTCACCGAGTCAGCGGCGATGGTGGTGCCTGCCGCCAGCGAGCTGGACGACGGATTCTTCGGCACCACGAAGTTGACGTACTTGGCGCCGAACACGGTGGTGGACTTGATCTCCACCTGTGCGTTCGACGGGATCAGGTGCAGGTACGACGGATCCATCGCCAGCTCGAGCTGGGCCTGGTCACCGTCCTGCCCGATCGACTCGACGCGGCCGACCTGGACGCCGCGCATCTTCACCTTGGCGTCGGGGTCCATCACCAGACCGGCACGGTCGGCGGTCACCGTCACCGGCTCGCTGTCGGTGAAGCCGCCGGAGAACATGGTCAGCGCGACGGCCGAGATCGCGACCAGGCTACCGGCCATGACCAGCGCCGCGGTCTTCTTCTTCCACGTGGAATCGGTCATTCGCGCTATCCCGAGAGGTTGAAGTTGCCGGACCCGCCGTAGATGGCGAGCGAGATGAGCAGGGTGACGGTCACGACCGCGATCAGCGAGGTGCGCACCGCGTTACCGACGGCCACGCCCACGCCGACCGGGCCGCCGCTGGCGTTGTACCCGTAGTAGGTGTGGATGAGCATGATTGCCAGCGCCATCACGATCGCCTGGGCGAACGACCACAGGATGTCCGTTGGTATCAGGAACGTCGAGAAGTAGTGGTCGTAGACGCCAGGCGACTGCCCGTAGATGACGACGGTCGCGAACCGGCTGGCGATGAAGGACGCGACCACGGCCAGCGCGTAGAGCGGGACGATCGCGATCATGCCCGCCATCACGCGGGTGCTCACCAGGTACGGGATCGACGGGATCGCCATCACCTCGAGCGCGTCGATCTCCTCGGTCACCCGCATCGCGCCGAGCTGGGCGGTCGAGCCTGCCCCGATGGTCGCGGCGAGCCCGATGCCCGCGATGACCGGCGCCGCGATGCGCACGTTGATGAAGGCCGCGAAGAAGCCGGTCAGCGCCTCGACGCCGATGTTGCCGAGCGAGCTGTAGCCCTGGACGGCGATGGTGCCGCCCGCGAAGAGGGTGAGGAATCCGACGATCACGACGGTGCCACCGATGACGGCGAGCGCGCCGGTGCCCATGCTGATCTCGGCGATCAGCCGGATCGTCTCTTTCCGGTAGTGGACGAGGGCGCGGGGCGCCCAGGCCACCGCCCGCCAGTAGAACAGCGCCTGCTCACCGATGCCGTCGATCGAGTGGGAGACCTTGCCCATTCGCTTCCTGGTCCCCCGGAAGCGCCCTGTCAGCGCGAGTGCCATCCCGTCACCCCGCCGTCAGCTTGATACCGACGGCGGTGACCAGGACGTTCACCACGAATAGTGCCATGAAGGCGAAGACGACCGTCTGGTTCACCGCGTCACCGACACTCTTTGCGCCACCCTTTACGTTGAGCCCGAGGAAGCAGGCGACCAGTCCGGCGATCATGCCGAACAACCCGGCCTTGAGCTGCGAGAGCATCAGCTCACCGAAACCGGTGAGCAGCGTGAGCCCGTTGACGAAGGCGCCGGGGTTCGCGTCCTGCAGGAAGACCGAGAACATGAAGCCGCCGACGATGCCGATGGTGCTCACCAAGCCGTTGAGGAGCAGCGCGACCGCCGTCGAGGCGAGAACCCGCGGCACCACCAGCCGGTGGATCGGGTTGATACCGAGCACCTTCATCGCGTCGATCTCTTCGCGGATCGTTCGCGCGGCGAGGTCGGCGCAGATCGCGGTGGCACCCGCACCTGCCACGATCAGCACGGTGACCATCGGCCCCACCTGGGTGACCGCGCCGAGCGCCGTGCCCGCGCCGCTGAGGTCGGCCGCGCCGATCTCGCGCAGCAGGATGTTGATCGTGAAGACCACCAGCACGGTGAACGGGATGGCGACGAGCACCGTCGGCACCATCGACACCCGGGCAACGAACCAGGCCTGGTCTATGAATTCGCGGTGCTGGAAGGGCCGCCGGCCCATTTCCTTGAAGGTTTCCCCCGCCATCGCGAAGAAGCCGCCCACGGCGCGCAGCGGCACCAGAAGGAGGTCGTCCATCGTGCCTCCTCGTCAGTGTTCTCGCGCAGGGCGTCGCGGGGGGCAACTGGAATCCCCCCGGACGCCTGTGATCCAGGTCATACTAACTAGAACGTGTTCACCTGTCAAAGGTGTTCGCCTCCGGACGCATCGATGCTGGTCAACTCGTACCGCCGGGAGAGCGGACCCGGCGGCACTGGACTCGCGTTCAGCGAGTCCGAGCCGGCCCGGTTCGGCGCGACCGGAGCCGCGTGCTCGGAGACCACCTCCGAGCACGCGGCATCCGGCCACGTTGACTCCCTTTGTCTTTCATCACTCAGGTGCATTGTGAAACCCGATGGTCATCGACGACGACATCGAGTATCCACACAAGTGCGAAGGTTCTCCCCCACGCTCGTTCGGCCACTCGGGCGCTCGCCGCGACCACTCCGGGATTCGTCCCCACCCCACCCGGACACGCGGAAATCTAGAACACGTACTCACTGCATTGGAGCAGGTCAAAACCCCACACCGGAGACCATCTTCACCCAGCCGAACTATCTGCGGGACGAAATCCGGGCGTTTCTCTCCGATCAGCCGAGCGATTTGACCGCAGCGGTCGCCGCGAACATCCTCGCCGGGTCGCGCCCCTCGAAGTAGCCACCGAGCGAGTCCGCGAGGCCCTCGGGGCTCCACACGGTGTCCGGCGAATCGAAGCGCTGCTCCACGACCGGTGCGGCCATCAGCGCCACCATCGGCCCGTAGACGATGAAGACCTGGCCGTTGATGGCGTCGGCAGCGGGCGAGGCCAGGTACGACACCAGGTTCACGACATGCTCGGGCGAGAGCGGGTCGGTGCCGTCCGCGGGGGCGTCGCCGAAGACGTTCTCGGTCATCGCCGTGCGCGCCCGCGGGCAGATCGCGTTGGCGCGGACGCCGTAGCGCTCGAGCCCGCGCGCGGCGGACAGGGTGAGCGCGGTGATGCCCGCCTTGGCCGCACCGTAGTTCGGCTGCCCGGCCGGGCCGAGCAGGCCCGCTTCGGAGGACGTGTTGATCAGGCGGCCGTAGACCGGCGCCCCGGCCGCCTTCGACTCCGCCCGCCAGTGCACCGCCGCGTTGCGGCACAGCAGGAAATGGCCGCGCAGGTGAACCTTGAGAACCAGATCCCAGTCCTCGTCGGACATGCTGAAGAGCATCTTGTCCCGGACGATGCCCGCGTTGTTGACCACGATGTCGACGCCGCCGGCCTGCTGAGCGGCCTCCATCAACGCGTCGGCCGTGGCGCGCTCGCCGATGTCGCCCGCGACGAACACCGCCTTGCCGCCGAGGGTCGCGATCTCGTCGAGGACCGCATCGGCGTTCTCGTTGGCCACCAGATCGTTGATGACGACATTCGCGCCCGCCCTGGCGAGGCCGAGCGCCTCCGCCTTGCCGAGACCCGACGCGCCACCGGTCACGATTGCGACCTTGCCGTCCAGACTTACCTCGCGACTAGTCAAACTCACCACTGCCTTCGTGATTCGAATGCGGCCCCCAGAGCGGGTTCCGCCGCCACATCCGTGACGGCGCTCACTCTAGAACGTGTTCCTATTTGCGGCAAGGACAGTTAGCGCTCGATGGTCAGCGCCGCGCGCGGGCACTGGGCGACCGACTCCTCCATCTTGGCCACCGAATCGGCATCGTCGCCGGGCTGCGTGATCACCAGCTCGTCGTCGTCCGTCAGATCGAAGATGTCGGGCGCGATACCCACGCAGACACCGTTCGCCTCACAGCGATCCCTATCGACCTTGACCTCCATGAATGAACCTCACTTCTCGTTCGAATCGACGTCTGCGGCACGCGGGACTATGGGCTGGACCCGCGGGCAGATCCAGCATAAGACTAGAACCCGTTCCACTCCTGTGCAATGATGCGAAAAACCCGTAGTGACGGGCCGAAAACACGTCTCGCGCACGCCACCAATCGCAACGAGATGGCGCACCAAACTTCACTAGAACCTGTGTCAGAGAGCTGAGAGGTACCGATGCACATCACCTACAGCGCCGAGCAGCAGAAGCTGCGGGAGGAGCTCCGCGCCTATTTCGCGAAGCTCATCACTCCCGAGCGTCGCGAAGCGCTCAGCGCCCAGTCCGGCGAGTACGGATCCGGCACCGTCTACCGCGACGTCGTGCGCGAGATGGGCAGGGACGGCTGGCTCACCCTCGGCTGGCCCAGGGAGTACGGCGGACAGGAGCGGTCGGCCCTCGACCAGCTGATCTTCACCGACGAGGCCGCGATCGCAGGCGCCCCGGTGCCGTTCCTCACCATCAACTCCGTCGCGCCGACGATCATGCACTACGGCTCCGAGGAGCAGAAGAAGTTCTTCCTGCCCAAGATCTCCTCGGGTGAGCTGCACTTCTCGATCGGCTACTCCGAGCCCGGAGCGGGCACCGACCTCGCCAGCCTGCGCACCACCGCGGTCAAGGACGGTGACGACTACGTCATCAACGGTCAGAAGATGTGGACCAGCCTGATCGCCTACGCCGACTACGTGTGGCTCGCCGTCCGCACCGATCCCGCCGCCAAGAAGCACAAGGGCATCAGCATGCTCATCGTGCCGACCACCGCGGAGGGCTTCTCCTACACGCCCGTGCACACCATGGCAGGCCCGGACACCAGCGCCACCTACTACCAGGACGTGCGGGTCCCCTCGACCGCGCTGGTCGGCGAGGAGAACGGCGGCTGGTCGCTGATGACCAACCAGCTCAACCACGAGCGGGTCGCGCTGGTCTCCGCCGCACCGATCCAGGGCGCGCTGCGGCAGACGGTCGAGTGGGCACAGAACACCAAGATGGCGAACGGCAGCCGGGTCATCGACCAGGAGTGGGTGCAGATCAACCTCGCTCGGGTGCACGCCAAGACCGAGTACCTCAAGCTGCTGAACTGGGAGGTCGCGTCCGCGCACGCCCCGAGCAAGGGTGACGCCTCCGCGTGCAAGGTATTCGGCACCGAGTTCGCGACCGAGGCATACCGGCTGTTGATGGAGGTCCTCGGACCGCTGGCCTACCTGCGCCAGGACTCCGCAGGCGCGGTGCTGCGCGGACGCGTCGAGCGGATGCACCGCTCCTCGCTGATCCTCACCTTCGGCGGCGGCACCAACGAGGTGCAGCGCGACATCCTCGCCATGACCGCGCTGGGCCAGCCGCCCGCCAAGCGCTGAGCAAAGGAACCATTCATGGACTTCACACGTACCGAGGCCCAGCAGGACCTCGAACAGCTGACCCGGAGCATCGCCGAGAAGCTGACCACCAACGACCGCCTCCGCGAACTCGACGCCGCGCAGGACCGCTTCGACGACAAGCTCTGGCAAGCGCTCGCCGACGCGGGCGTGCTCGCCGCGGCGCTGCCGGAAGCGGTCGGTGGCGGCGGATTCGGCATCCTCGAGCAGAGCAGCGTGCTGCAGGAGCTCGGCCGCACCCTCTCCCCCGTGCCGTACCTGAGCTCGATCGTGTTGGCCGCGTCCGCGCTGGCCGAGTACGGCGACGAGGCGCAGCGCGACCTCGCTCGCCGGGCAGGCGCAGGCGAGCTCGTCCTCACCGTCGCGCTCGCCGAGGAACTCAACCTCGATCCCGCCCAGCCGGTCACCCGCGCCGAGCGCACCGCCGACGGCTGGTCGATCACCGGCACCAAGATCACCGTGCCCGCCGCCGCCTTCGCGGACGTCATCCTGGTACCGGCGATCACCCCGGAGGGCGTCGCGGTCTTCCTGGTCGAGCCGTCCAACCCGGGCGTGCGCGTCGAGCGCCAGCTCACCACCGACTACAGCGCCGAGTCGCTCGTGGAGCTGTCCGGGGCCCTCGTCGGCACCGACCAGGTCCTCGGCGGCACCGAGCGCGGCGCCGAGGTCCTCGACTCGATCCTGGCCCGCGCCGCGGTCGCGCTGAGTGCGACCCAGCTCGGCACCCTGGAGCGGTCCCTGGAACTGGTCGCGGAGTACGCCCGCGAGCGGGTGCAGTTCGACCGCCCGATCGGCAGCTTCCAGGCCGTGGCCCAGCGCCTCGCCGATGCCTTCATCGACGTCAAGGGCGTCCGGTCGACGCTCTGGCAGGCCGCCTGGCGGCTCAGCGAGAACCTGCCCGCCGAGGAAGAGGTCCGCACCGCCAAGTTCTGGGCGGCCGATGCCGGTCACCGCGTCTCGCACACCGTCATCCACGTCCACGGCGGCGTCGGCCTCGACCGCGACCATCCCGTGCACCGCTACTTCCTGGCCGCCAAGCACAACGAGTTCGCGCTCGGCTCGGCGACCGAGCAGTTGCGCAGACTGGGACAGGCGCTGGCCGACGTGCCTGCCTGACCCTAGGCTGCACCCCATGACGACCCCCACGCCCACCGTCACCGATCTGCTGCTGCGGCTTCGCGACGACCACGATCACGGAATCCTGTTCGAGGACCGCCGGATTCCGTGGTCGGAGCACGTCGCACTCAGCACGGACATCGCGGCCGCGCTGGACTCGTTGCTCGATCCGGCAGCACCCCGACACGTCGGGGTGCTGCTGGACAACGTGCCGGAGTTCTCGCTGCTGCTCGGTGCCACGGCGATCGGCGGCACCGTCCTGGTCGGACTGAACCCCACCCGCCGCGGCCCTGCGCTGGCCGGCGACATCGCCCGAGCCGACTGCCAGTTGGTCGTCACCGATTCCTCGAAGCTCGCACTGCTCGACGGGCTCGATCTGGACGGTGTCCGGGTGCTCACCGTCGACGGCCCCCAGTGGCCGGAACTACTTGCAACTCACCGCAACAGTTCCGCACCTGATTGCCGAGCCGCAGGCGACGACCTGTTCATGCTGATCTTCACCTCCGGCACCAGCGGAGACCCGAAGGCCGTTCGCGTGACGCATCGAATGGTCGCGGGGCCAGGGGTCATGCTCGCGGAGCGGTTCGGCCTGACCAGCCACGACACCGCGTACGCCTCGATGCCACTGTTCCATTCGGGCGCCGTGATGGCGTGCTGGGCGATCGCACTCGCTGCCGGCGGAAACCTCGCGCTGCGCAGCAAGTTCTCTGCGTCGCAGTTCATTCCGGATGTCCGACGCTTCAACGTGACGTTCGCGCACTACGTCGGCAAGCCGCTCGCGTACGTGCTGGCCACTCCCGAACGCGAGGACGATGCCGACAACCCCCTCAAGGTGCTCTACGGCAACGAGGGATCACCGTCGGCCATCGAGGAGTTCGGACGTCGGTTCGGTGCCCGGGTGGTCGACGGATTCGGCTCCACCGAGGGCGGTGTGCTGATCTCCCGCAGCCCCGGCACCCCCACCGGTGCGCTCGGCCTGCTTCCCGCCGGCATCGAGGTCCTCGACCCGGAAACCGGAACCCCTTGCCCGCCCGCTGAATTCGATGCGAACGGACACATCCTCAACGCCGACCAGGCAACCGGCGAATTGGTGAACACGGCCGGTACCGGCAGTTTCGCCGGCTACTACAAGAACCCCGAGGCCGAGGCCGAGCGGGTCCGGGGTGGCCAGTACTGGAGCGGCGACCTCGGCTACCGCGACACCGACGGCTTCGTCTACTTCGCCGGCCGCAGTTCCGGCTGGATGCGGGTCGACGGGGAGAACCTCGGCACCGCACCGATCGAGAACATCCTCGGCAGGCATCCGCGGGTGAGCGAGGTCGCCGCCTACGCGGTCCCCGATCCCCAGGTCGGCGACCGGGTCGCGGTCGCACTGGTCCCTACCGATGGCTTCGACATCGGCGACTTCGCCGAGTTCCTCAGCGCCCAGACCGATCTCGGCCCGAAGCAGCTACCTAGCTTCGTCCGCGTCGCCGCGGACCTGCCGAAGACCGCGACGTACAAGGTGCTCGCCCGCTCGCTCAGCGCGGAACGCTGGAACGCCGCCGACCCGGTCTGGTTCCGCGCGCCGGGCAGTTCCGAGTTCGAGCCGGTCACCCCGGAGTTGCGGGCGAAGCTCGACGCCGAGCTCCAGCGCTGACCGTCGCGACCGGATCCTGAAAGTTCGTCTGCACAAACAGAAGGCCGGGTACGTCATCGACGTACCCGGCCTTCCGCTTGTGCACTGCTACTTGAGCTTCTCCAGTCGCGCGACGGTCGCCTCGAACTCGGCGACCAGGTCGGCCATCGAATCGGCGACCGGCCGGATCTCGTTCATCCGCCCGACGATCTGGCCTGCTGGCATCGCCACCACCTCGGGGTTCTCCGAGGCGACGATCCGCTGGTGCGCCTCGCTGACCAGCAGATTCTGCAGCGGCATCGGCAGTGCGTCCGGTGCGCCCGGCTTCGACCACGCGTCGGTCCACTTGGTCTTGAGCAGACGGGCAGGCTTGCCGGAGTAGATGCGCGAGCGCACGGTGTCCGAGGACGTCGCGTCGAGCAGCGCGCGCTGGATCGCGGACGGGCCCTCGCCCGATGCGCTGCCCAGCTTGTACTCCTCGGCGGTGAGCCAGTACGAACCCATCCACACGCCGGAGGCTCCGAGGCTCATGGCCGCGGCGATCTGCCGACCGCTGCCGATCCCGCCAGCCGCCAGCACGGTGGCGGTATCGCCCACCGCGTCGACGATCTCGGGCACCAGGACCATCGAGGCGATCTCGCCGGTGTGGCCGCCCGCCTCGTAGCCCTGGGCGATGACGATGTCGACGCCGTTGTCGACGTGGCTGAGCGCGTGGGAGACCGCGCCCGCCAGAGCGGCGACCGGCACCCCGTGCGCGTGCGCCTCGTCGATGATGTCCTTCGGCGGCGACCCGAGCGCGTTCGCGATCAGCGCCGGACGGTGCCGGAGCGCCACATCGACCTGCGCGCGGGCGACGGAGTGCAGCCAGCCAAGCACACCGGTGGCGTGCTCGACGTCGTCCGACAGCGGCGGCACGCCCAGCTCGTCGAGCGTGCGGTTGACGAACGCACGGTGCTCGGCCGGGATCAGCTTGTCCAGATCGACGGCGGCACCCTCGGTCGGCACCTTGGCAGGCATCACGATGTCGACGCCGTACGGCTTGCCGTCGGTGTTCTCGTCCATCCAGGCGAGGGTCGCCTCGAGCTCGTCCGGGTCGTTGAACCGCACGCAGCCCAGCACCCCGAGTCCACCCGCCCGCGACACCGCGGCCGCCACATGCTCGGACGGGGTGAAGGCGAAGATCGGGTACGCGATGCCGAACTTCTCGGCGAGTTCGTTGCGCATCAAGCGTTTCCACTCGTGTAGTGGTCGTCCGCCTCGCGGGACTCGGTCTCGCCCTTGGCCCACTTGTAGTCGGGCTTACCTGCCGGCGACCGCTTGATCTCGTCGACGAACCACACGCTGCGCGGCACCTTGTATCCGGCGATCTCCTTGCGGGCCGCTGCGACGATGTCGTTCATGCTCGGGCGGGCGCCATCCCGGGTGGCGACGACCGCGACGACCCGCTGACCGAACCTCTCGTCCGGCACGCCGACGACCAGAGTGTCGAAGACCTCGGGGTGCGCCTTCACCGCACCCTCGACCTCCTCGGGGTAGATCTTCTCGCCGCCGCTGTTGATCGAGACCGAGCCGCGGCCGAGCATCGTGACGGTGCCGTCCTCCTCGACCGTGGCGTAGTCGCCGGGGATCGAGTAGCGAATCCCGTTGTAGACCTTGAAGGTCTCCGCGGTCTTCTTCTCGTCCTTGTAGTAGCCGAGCGGGATGTGACCGCTGCGCGCGAGGAGCCCGACGGTGCCGGAACCGGGCTCGACCGGGTTGCCGTCGTCGTCGAGGACGACGGTCGCGGCGTCGATCTTCACCCGCGGTCCGCCGGTGTGCTCGAAACCCTTGGTGATGGTGGCCAGGCCGCCGAATCCGGTCTCGGAGGAGCCGATGGAGTCTGTGATCAGGCGGTTCGGCAGCAGCTCGAGGAACTCCTCCTTGAGCGCGGGCGAGAACAACGCCGCGCTGGAAGCCAGCACGTACAGCGACGAGAGATCGTACGGCTCACCGGTTTCCGGGTTGCCTTCCTTGAGCGCGTCGAGCATGGGGCGGGCCATCGCGTCGCCGGTGATGAAGATGAGGTTGACCTTGTGCCGGTCGATGACCTGCCACACCGTGTGTGCGTCGAACTCGGGGTGCAGCGCCAGGGTGCCGCCACCGAAGAGGCTGTGGAATACCGCGGCCTGGGCACCGCCGTGGATCATCGGCGGGATCGGGAACCGCACCATCGCGGGGTTCGCGGCACCGACCTTCGCGATCTGCCACTCGTCCTCAACACGCTCGCCGGTGACGAAGTTGACGCCGCCACCGAGCACCCGCCACCAGTCCTCCTGCCGCCACATGACGCCCTTGGGCATACCGGTGGTGCCGCCGGTGTAGAGCATGAAGATGTCGTCGCCGCTGCGCTCGCCGAAGTCGCGTTCGGGCGAGGACTGCGCGAGGGCCTCCTCGTACTCGACGCCACCGAACCCGGCGTAGTCCAGGTCGCTGCTGCCGTCCTCGACCACGACGACCGTCTTCACCAGCGGGGTGTTCGGCAGCACGTTCGCGACCTTGTCGGCGTAGCGACGCTCGACCACGAGCGCGGCCATGTCCGAGTTCTCGAAGATGTACTGCAACTCGTTCTCGACGTAACGGAAGTTGATGTTCACCATCACCGCACGCGCCTTGAACACCGCCACCATGGCCTCGATCGCCTCGATGGTGTTACGCGAGTAGATGCCCACCTTGTCGCCCGGCTTGACGCCGTGATCCAGCAGGTAGTGGGCCAGCCGGTTGGTCCGGTCCTCGAACTGTGCATAGGTGAACTCGCGACGCCCGTCCAGCAGCGCCACGCGCTCGGGGTTCAGGTCGATGGAGTGCTCAACGAAGTCTGCGATATTTAGGGCCACGCCCATCAAAGTAGAACGTGTTACCGTTTCTGGCAAGAGCCAATGTGAGACTCAACTCACACGATATCGGGAGCCGAGAGTGTCCTCCACCACAGCCGAGATTTCCGACATTTCGGAACAGTCGCCGCACTGCCTCGTCGAGAAGCGCGGCCACGTCCTCATCGTCACGATGAACAGGCCGGAGGCCCGCAACGCCCTCTCCGGCGAGATGATGTCGATCATGACCTCGGCCTGGGACCAGGTCGACAACGATCCTGACATCCGCGTCGCCATCCTGACCGGCGCAGGCGGCACGTTCTGCGCGGGCATGGACCTCAAGGCAATGAACAAGAACGCTCCCGGCGACCGGTTCGGCAAGGGCGGCATGGACCTGACCAAGCTGCCTGCCCTGCTCAAGGGTCGCCGACTGACCAAGCCGTTGATCGCCGCAGTCGAGGGCGCGGCCATCGCCGGAGGCACCGAGATCCTGCAGGGCACCGACATCCGCGTGGCAGGCGAGAGCGCCAAGTTCGGCGTCTCCGAGGCACGGCTGGGACTGTTCCCGCTCGGCGGCTCCGCGGTCCGTCTGGTGCGCCAGATCCCCTACACCGTCGCCGCCGAAATCCTGCTCACCGGCCGGAATGTCCCGGCACCCGAGGCCAAGGAGCTCGGCCTGATCGGCCACGTCGTCCCCGACGGGCAGGCACTGACCAAGGCACTCGAGATCGCCGACGCCATCGCCGCCAACGGCCCGATCGCCGTCCAGGCGATCCTCAAGACCATCCGCGTCACCGAGGGCATGCACGAGGAAGATGCCTTCAAGCTCGAGGCCGAGATCGGTGCCGCGGTGTTCAAGAGCGACGACGCCAAGGAAGGCCCCCGCTCGTTCGCCGAGAAGCGCGCGCCGAAGTTCCAGGGCAAGTAGCGGACCCGCACACCGGCATCGACATGCCGACCCCGACGACACAGCACTCGGTCGTCGGGGTTTTGCTTGCCACGTGACCGCCAGGAGACCACGAGTAGGGTCGGCGTATGAATCGCACCGACCGGCTGTACGCGCTGGTCGAGGAGCTTCGCGCCGTTGCCCCGCGCCCGCGCAGCGCCCGACGGCTCGCGGAACAGTTCGAGGTGAGCACCCGCACGATCGAACGGGACCTGTCGGCGTTGCAACAAGCAGGGGTGCCCATCTGGGCGGAACCCGGCCGGACGGGCGGCTACTGCATCGACACGTCGCACACGCTCGCCCCGCTCGGGTTCACCGTCGACGAAGCGCTCGCCGTCACCATCGCACTGGGCATGCTCACCACGAGCCCCTTCCGCGCCGCTGCAACCTCCGCGCTACGCAAAGTCGTGGCGGTGATGGATCAGCGCACGCTCCACGAGACTGCGGAGCTCGCATCACGCATCCACCTGCTCGACGACGGCCCCGTCTCGGTTGCCCCGGCTGAACTCGCGGGCGCTCTCCCTTCGGGGAACGTGCTGCGGATCGCGTACCGGGATCGGGACGGCGCCGACACGCTTCGCGATGTCGAGCCCCTCGGTTATGTCGGGAAGGGGCGGGACTGGTACCTGATCGGCTGGTGCCGGCTTCGCGACGGCATTCGCGCGTTCCGAGGTGATCGCGTGATGTCGGCGGAGACGACCGGCGAGCGGGCGCCTCGCCGATCACTCCGAGCAGACGACCTCGACATCGCCTACGGCACCCTCCGCTCCGTCAGGACCGGTACGGGAGTTTCTGAAACACCGACATAACGTTGTCGCGGGCGCGGCGCACCATGGCGGCATCGGGTCGAACGACCCGCACGAAAGGATCACCATGGACTTCGCATCGACCCGCATCATCACCGACGACATCGAACGCCTCGCCCGATTCTATGAGCTCGTGACAGGAATGCCCGCGCTCCGACCTGCTCCCGTGTTCGCCGAATTCCGCACCGCCGCTGGGGCGCTCGCGATCGGCAGCGTGGCGACCGTCGCAATGCTCGGCGAGCATGCCCCACAGCCGGGCCGCAACGACTCGGTCATCATCGAGTTCCTCGTCGCGGACGTCGACGCGGAGTTCACTCGCCTGCAGCCGGCGCTGGACGTCATCGTCCTCAAGCCGACCACGATGCCATGGGGCAACCGGTCAGCGATGTTCCGCGACCCTGATGGGAACCTGGTCAACCTGTTCACCCGGCCCACGGCCGAACCCCGCTAGCGAGGCTCGCTGCCACGGCGGCAGGCGCATCACGCGAATCGTCCGGCACGGGGCTGCGACCTCACCAGCGGTTGTGGACGTCCTCGGCCCAGCCGACGACGTCCTCGACCCGCACCCAGCTGCCCGTGTCGTCCTGCACCTTCCCGGACCAGTGGCCGAAGCACTGGTGCGTCTTGGCGGAGAAGACCTTGAAGTCGGTGACGGACTTCTTCAAATGGAACGGCATGAAGGTGAGATCGACTGTGTCACCGGCGATCCGCCACGGCGCCATCCAGTCGTCGCTGTCGTAGGTCCAGACCAGCTCCTCGCTGATCTTCGACAGGTGCCCGTCGACGACCAGTGAGTTCTCCACCGACCCGGTGCCGTCCGTCCACTTCCCGCCGACCTGGATGCCGACCACCTTGCCGTCGGTACGGCCGGAACCCGCACCCCAGTTCCAGCGCACCGAGTACGGCCAGCGGCCTCGGCCGTGGTCGAGGGTCGCCCAGGACTCACCCGCAGGCACGTCCGCGGCGACGCCGTCGACGCGGATGGTCCCGGTCGCGGGCCGGGCGACGTCCTTGACCGTGTACTGGAACAGCGTGTCGGACCACGGGACGACGACACCGAGGCACTCGTGCCCCTCGGGGCGGTGGGCGATGACGTCGATCTCCACCCGCTCGCCGCGAGCCCGCAGCCGCGTCCCGCCGTCGACCTCGTCGATGTCGATCCGCACCTTCTTGGTGCGGGACCCGGCCGGACCGGCGCCGAGGGTGCCGGGCAGGGTGGCGCTACGCCCACCCACGCCTATGGCGTCACACGAGATCGTCTCGCCGCTGGTCCGGTCGAGCAACCAGATACCGTGCACCGCAGCATAATCGATGTCGGAGAGCACGAGCGCGACCACGTGGGTCGGCGTGGTCACCGCCCAGTATTCCCAGCGCTTGTTGCGGCCCTTGCCCACCCGGCCCCTGCCGATCCCGTCGGTGGTGATCAGCGGCGTGCGCGTCCATCCGACTGCATCGGGGTTGAGGTGTCCGTCGGGCAGCGTCAGCGAGACCGGCTCGGTGATCTCCCGTTCCCGCACGGCCAGCGGCAGCGCGGAACCTCCGGCCGCGTGGTCGTGCCGCTGCCGCAGCCGCTGGTTCGAGGCACGGACCGCCTCGGTGTCTACCTTGAGTACCCGGCGGTCGTAGGTCATCAGTCCGTTGGTCTCGTCCTCCACGTCGGCGAGCTGGGTGTAGACGAAGGCCGTCAGCCCCTGCTCGACAGCCGGCCCGACCTGGGCGTGCTGCAGCCGCAGGAACGCTCGCTCGAACGACCCCCGGTCGGCGTACTTGCGGTAGCCGAACTCCTGGTCGTTCCACACGTGCCCCGACACCCGGTGGGAGTAGCCGCCGTACTCCGAGAGCACGGACGCACGCCCGTCCTCGGCGTCGGCGCGTGAGAGACGGTACGGCCTGAAATAGACGTGGCGGCTTGCCATGTCGCCGCCGCCCTGGTCGTGCCAACCGCTGACGTGGTCGACCGGCCGGGTCGGGTCGAGTTCCTTGATCCGCGCGGTGGCGGCGACGGCGTCGAACTGCCCCCAGCCCTCGTTGAACGGCACCCATGCCGCGACGCTCGGGACCGACCGCAGCAACGCGACCGTGTCGTCGAGCTCGCCCTGGAACTCCGTGCGCCCCTCGGCGTCCTGACGTCCGAACAGCGCGTAGCGGGAGTCGTCCAGCTTCACGGGCAGGACCACGGGCGCGGTGACGACCGCCGTCTTGTAGCTGCGACCGCCGTTGACCATGTCCTGCCAGACGAGCATGCCGAGCCGGTCGCAGTGGTGGTACCAGCGCAGCGGCTCGATCTTGATGTGCTTGCGCAGCATCGTGAAACCGAGTTCCTTGGCCGTCCGGATGTCGTGGACGAACGCCTCGTCCGACGGCGGGGTGTAGAGGCCGTCGGGCCAGTACCCCTGGTCGAGCAGGCCCGCGTGCAGGTAGGGCTCACCGTTGAGCAGCAGGCGGGTGCGACCGGACGCGTCGGGGCCGAGCCCGAACGAGCGCATCCCGACGTAGCTCGAGACGCGGTCGTCGCCGAGCCGGACCTGGACGTCGTAGAGGAAGGGGTCGTCGGGCGACCACCGGCGCACGTCGTCTCCGAGCCGCAGCCGGGTCGGGACGCCGACCGTGACGCTCCCGGAGACGATTTCGCGACCGTCGGCGCTCACCGCGACCTCGGCCGTACCGTCGCCGCCGGCGACCACACACACCTCGACCTCACCGCTCGCCAGATGCGGTGTCAGCACGAGCTGCTCGACCCATTCACGTGGAACCGACTCGAGCCAGACGGTCTGCCAGATCCCCGACTGCGGCGTGTACCAGATGCCGCCGCGTTCGAGCTTCTGCTTCCCCCGGCTGCGCCAGGACGTGTCGGTGACGTCGCGGACCCTGACCACGAGCTCGTGGCTGTCTCCGACGAGGGCGTCGGTGATGTCGAGCGTGAAGGGAAGGTAGCCGCCTCGATGCGCGCCGACGCGCGTGCCGTCGACCCAGACCTCGCAGTCCTGGTCGACCGCGCCGAAGTGCAGCAGCACCCGATCGCGGACGAAGCCGTCGGGCAGCGCGACGGTGCGGCGATACCAGAGCGCCTCGTCCGGCTGCAGGGTGCGGTTCACGCCCGACAGCGGCGCCTCGGGAGAGAACGGCACCACGATCTCGCCGTCCCACGTGCGCGGCCGCTCGGTGACCTCGGACGGGGTGAAGGCGTGGTCCCACCTGCCGTTGAGGTTGACGTACGAGTCGCGCACCAGTTGGGGGCGCGGGTACTCGGGCAGGGCGTCGTCGGGGTCGAGGGCCTCGCCCCACACGGTGATCACGAAACAGTCTCCAGAGACTTGGGCCAGGACCGCACGGTCCGCAGCAGCAGTGCGGGGATGACGATCAACGCCACGACGACGGCGGCGGCCGGGAAGATCCACGGGGTCGGCACCTGCTTCACGACGCCCAGGTCGACGAAGGTCTCGTCGGCACCGGCGATCACGGCGGCGCCGAGGAACGGACCGATCACCATCGGGATGAGGACGGCGAAGATCATCCGCAGCCCCTGCACCTGCCCGGCCCGGTCGGGCGGCGTGAGGTTGCGGACGGTCGCGGAGATGGCGGCGACACCGAGCATGAACCCCGACATCATCACGATCCCGGCGCCGATGACCGCGAGCATGCCGCGCGCGGGGAACATCAGGAGAAGCCCGACGGCGTAGACCGCGGCGACGGGCGCGATCGCCCGCGACGGACCGACGCGGTCCAGCACCCGGCCGCCGAGGACGCTGATCACGGCCGCGCCGAGCAGGACCGAGGCGAGCACCACGGCGTAGCCGTCGATGTCGAGGTAGCGCTGGACGTAGATGATCAGGTATGGCAGGAAGACCTGCGTGCTCGTGCCGAGGATCGCCCACGCGAGCAGCGCCACGTACAGCCGCGGGTTGCCGCGCACGGTGCTCGGCCGCAGGCCGTGCAGGACCGAGGACAGGTAACTGCCGCCCGGTCGCGGCTGCCGCGGCTCCCGGAGCCCGAACCACGCGATGATGCCGACGAGCGCGGTGACACCGCCGATGATCGAGAAGAACAGGCTCCAGTGGCCGCCCTTGGTCAGCGGGTCGAGCGCGCCGAAGACCAGCAGCATCGCGAGCAGCGGCATCGTGGCGAGCACGCCGTCGACCCGGCCGCGGTTGCCGGGGTGGGTGGAGTCGGTGACCCACGCGTTGAAGGCGGCATCGTTGGCGGTCGAGCCGAGGACGCTCATCACGCAGTCGAGCAGGACGATGGCGATCACCGCGACGACGACCGCATCGAGCATCGGCAGCAACGACGCGGCGGTGTCGACGCTGACCAGCCCGAACCCGGCGGTGCAGGCGCCCCACAGCACGTAGCCCGCCGCGATGAATTCGCGTCGCCGACCGGTGCGGTCCGACGCGGCGCCTGCGAGCAGCGTCGCGATCGTCGCGGCGACCGCGCTCGTCGCGACGATGGTCGCCAGCGCCGCGGGCGAGTCGGTGATCGTGTCGTAGACGAACACGTTGAGGTACATGTTCTCGACCGTCCAGGCCAGCTGGCCCGTCAGACCGAGGAGGACCACCCAGGTCCAGAGGCGTCGATCCGCCAGGCGTTCGTGCATCACGCGACCATAGTGGCGCGCACCGCCCCTGCAACGCGTTCCACCCGAATCAGGCCGGGTTGACCGCCGCCGAGAGCCGGCGCATGTGCTCGACGTCGCGACAGGTCACCAGCAGCATCGTGACGCCCGCGTCCTCCCACTCCTTGACCTGGGTGCGCACCTCGTCGACGTTGCCGATGATCATGGTGTCGGTGACCATCTCGTCCGGCACCATCGCGACCGCCTCCTCCTTCTTGCCCGACAGGAAGAGTCGCTGAATCTCCTTGACCTCGTCGCCGTAGCCCATCCGGGTGTACACCTGGGCGTGGAAATTCACCTCCGCCGCGCCCATGCCGCCGACGTACAGCGCGGTCATCGGCTTGAGCTTCGCGATCTCCGCCGCGCGGTCGTCGGTGATGACGACCTGACAGGTGGCCGCGACCTCGAAGTCCTCGCGGCTGCGCCGGGCACCCGGCCGCGCGAAGCCCTCGTCGAGCCACTCGTTGTACATGGGCGCCAGCCGCGGCGTGTAATAGATCGCGAGCCAGCCGTCCGCGATCTCCGCGGTCAGCGCGACGTTCTTCGGGCCCTCGGCGCCGAGCCAGATGGGCAGGTCAGCGCGCAGCGGGTGGGTGATCGGCTTGAGCGGCTTGCCGAGGCCCATGGACCCATCGCCGGTGTACGGCAGCGGATAGTGCGGGCCGTCGTTGGTCACCACCGCCTCCCTCGCCAGCACCTGTCGGACGATGGAGACGTACTCCCGGGTGCGCGCCAGCGGCTTCGGGAACGGCTGGCCGTACCAGCCCTCGACGACCTGTGGCCCCGAGACACCGAGGCCCAGGATCGCCCGGCCGCCGGAGAGGTGGTCGAGGGTCAACGCGTGCATGGCGCAGTTGGTCGGCGTCCTGGCGGACAGCTGCGCCACCGAGGTGCCGAGCCGGATCCGCTCCGTGCTCGAGCCCCACCACGCCAACGGGGTGAACGCGTCGTTGCCCCACGACTCGGCCGAGAACACCGCGTCGAATCCAGCCGTGTCGGCCTCGGTCACCAACTCCTGGGCGTTGACGGGGGGCTGGGCGCCCCAGTATCCGAGTTGCAACCCAAGCTTCACGAAAATCCTCCAGTTCAACAGTGACTATTGCCAGTGGAATAAGAACCTGTTCTACTCGACTTTGTGACCCCTGAAAAGACCCAAGTGGCCGAGCAGCCCCTGAGGGCACCACTAAATCTCAAATTCGACTACACGCGGTCCGTTGGACCGACCATCGGAGCATTCGTCACCGGCCTACGCGACCGGAAGGTCGTTGGCGCCCGAGGCTCCGATGGTCGCGTCCACGTGCCGCCGACGGAGTTCGATCCCACCACCCACGAGCCGATGACCGATTTCGTCGACGTCTCGGACACCGGCACGGTCGTCAGCTGGACGTGGATGCCCGATCCCATCGAGGGTCAGCCGCTGAGCCACCCGTTCGCGTGGGCACTGGTCAAGTTGGACGGCGCCGACACGTCGATCCTGCACGCCGTCGACGCCGGATCGGCGGACGCGATGAGTACGGGCATGCGGGTGCGGGTCCGCTGGGCCGACGAGCGCACCGGACACATCCGCGACATCGCGTGCTTCGAACCCGGCGAGAGCGAGTCGGCCCCGGCGCCGTCCGGCGGCGAGCCCGTCACCGACATCGTCACCCCGATCGACCTGCACTACACGCACACCGCCTCGTTCGAGGAGACCTACTACCTGCGTGGCCTCATGGAGGGCAAGATCATCGGTGGCCGCACCGACGCCAACGGCAAGGTGTACGTGCCTCCGCGCGGCGCGAACCCCACCGACGGCATGCCCACCAAGGAGCAGGTCGAGGTGTCCGACAAGGGCGTCATCACGACCTTCTGCATCGTCAACGTCCCGTTCCTGGGCCAGTCGATCAAGCCCCCGTATGTCGCGGCCTATGTCCTGCTCGACGGCGCGGACATCCCGTTCCTGCACCTGATCCTCGAGGTCGATCCGGCCGAGGTCCGGATGGGCATGCGCGTCGAGGCCGTCTGGCGGCCGAAGGAGGAGTGGGTGTACTCACTCCGGAACGTCTCCCACTTCCGTCCCAGCGGTGAGCCGGACGCGGACTACGACACCTACAAGCACCACCTCTAGGAGCCGAAAAGACCATGACAGACATTGCAGTCGTCGGCTTCGCACAGGCCCCCCATGTGCGCGAGACAACCGGCACCACCAACGGTGTCGAGATGCTCGTCCCCTGCTTCCAGCAGTTGTACTCGGAGCTGGGAATCACCAAGTCCGACATCGGCTTCTGGTGCTCAGGATCGTCCGACTACCTGGCCGGACGCTCGTTCTCGTTCATCTCCGCGATCGACTCGATCGGTGCCGTGCCGCCGATCAACGAGTCGCACGTCGAGATGGACGCCGCCTGGGCGCTGTACGAGGCCTGGGTCAAGATCATGACCGGCGAGGTCGACACCGCGCTGGTGTACGGCTTCGGCAAGTCGTCGGCGGGCAACCTCCGGCAGATCCTTGCGATGCAGACCGACCCCTACCTGGTCGCCCCGCTGTGGCCCGACTCCGTCTCGATGGCAGGCCTGCAGGCCCGGCTCGGGCTCGAGGCAGGCAAGTGGACGGCCGAGGACATGGCGCAGATCGCCAAGCGCAGCCGCGCCGCTGCGAAGAGCAACCCGAACGCGCAGTTCTCCGGCGACGTCGACGTCGAGACGCTGCTGGCGTCCGAGTACGTCGCGGACCCGCTGCGCGCGCATGACTGCGCGCCGATCACCGACGGTGCGGCCGCGATCATCCTGGCCCGCGGCGACCGTGCCCGCGAGCTGTGCGAGCGGCCCGCGTGGATCACCGGGATCGAGCACCGGATCGACTCCCCCGTCATCGGATCGCGCGACCTGACCGTGTCGCCGTCGACCGCCGCAGCCGCCCGCGCCGCGACCGGGGGTGATGTCTCGAACATCGACGTCGCCGAGCTGCACGCCCCCTTCACGCATCAGGAGATCATCCTGCGCGAGGCGATCGGGCTGACCGATGCCACCACGATCAACCCGTCGGGCGGCCCGCTCACCGGCAACCCGATGTTCTCCGGCGGCCTCGAGCGAATCGGCTACGCGGCACAGAAGATCATGAGCGGTGACGCGCAGCGCACCCTCGCCCACGCCACCAGTGGCCCTGTGCTGCAGCAGAACCTGGTCGCAGTCATGGAAGGACGCAACAACTGATGGCGAAGCAATTGGCAGCCGTCCTCGGCACCGGCCAGACCTACTACGTCGCCAAGCGCCACGACGTCACGATGGCAGGCATGATCCGCGAGGCGGTCGACCGCGCGATGGCCGACGCCCACGTCGGCTGGGACGACATCGACGCCATCGTGATCGGCAAGGCCCCCGACCTGTTCGAGGGGTCGATGATGCCGGAACTCGCGATGTCGGATGCGTTGGGCGCCAACGGTAAGCCGCTGCTGCGCGTGCACACCGCAGGATCGGTCGGCGCCTCGACCGGCAATGTGGCGACCAGCCTGGTGCAGTCCGGCGTCCACAAGCGGGTACTCGCGGTGTCGTGGGAGAAGCAGTCCGAGTCCAACGCGATGTGGGCGCTGTCCACGCCGGTGCCGTTCACGATGCCGGTCGGCGCAGGGGCGGGCGGGTTCTTCGCCCCGCACGTGCGCTCGTACATCCGCCGCTCGGGCGCCCCCGATCACATCGGCGCGATGGTGGCCGTCAAGGACCGCCGCAACGGTGCACTGAACCCGTACGCGCACCTCAAGCAGGCCGACATCACCGTCGAGTCCGTGATGGCGTCCCAGATGCTGTGGGACCCGATCCGTTTCGACGAGACCTGCCCGTCCTCGGACGGCGCCTGCGCCATCGTGATCGGCAACGAGGACGCTGCGAAGGCCGTCGAGGCCGACGGCCGCAAGGTGGCGTGGATCCACGCGACCGCGATGCGCACCGAACCGCTGTCGTACGCCGGCCGCAACGTCGCAAACCCGCAGGCCGGCCGCGACGCTGCGGCCGCACTGTGGAAGGCCGCGGGCATCACCGATCCGCTCACCGAGATCGACGAGGCCGAGATCTACGTGCCGTTCTCGTGGTTCGAGCCGATGTGGTTGGAGAACCTCGGATTCGTGGCTGAGGGCGAGGGCTGGAAGTTCACCGAGGCAGGCGAGACCGCGATCGGCGGGCGGATGCCGGTCAACGCTTCGGGCGGCGTGCTCTCGTCGAACCCCATCGGTGCATCGGGCATGATCCGGTACGCCGAGTCGGCGATGCAGGTGATGGAACGCGCCGGTGACCATCAGGTCGACGGCGCGCGCAAGGCCTTCGGCCACGCGTACGGCGGTGGCTCGCAGTACTTCGCGATGTGGGTGGTCGGCTCCGACCGCCCGACCAACTAGGAGGGACGCGCCGTGAAGTTCACCGTAGGCATCGCGATGAGCCCGCTCGACCAGCTCATCCCGCTCGCGCAGACCGCCGAGGAGTGCGGGTTCGCCAATATCGCCCTGCCGGACTCGCTGTTCTACATGGAGACGGCGGCAGCGGACTACCCGTACACCCCCGACGGCTCCCGGATGTGGAACGCCGAGACTCCGTGGGTGGATCCGCTGATCGCCGCCGCGGCGCTGGGTGCGGCCACCTCCACCATCGGCTTCTACACGAACGTGCTCAAGCTGGGGTCCCGTAATCCGCTGCTGCTCGCGCGGCAGGTCGGCTCGGTGGCGAACCTGACCGGGAACCGCTTCGGTTTCGGCGTCGGGATCGGTTGGGCGCCCGAGGAGTTCGAGTGGTGCGGCGTGCCCTTCAAGAAGCGGGGCGCACGCGTCGACGAGATGATCGAGATCATCAAGTTGACCCTCGCGGGCGGCATGGTCGAGTTCCACGGCGAGTTCTTCGATTTCGACCGGCTGCAGATCAGTCCGGCACCGAGCAAGCCGGTGCCGTTCTACGTCGGCGGACACACCGACGTGGCGCTGCGCCGGGCGGCCCGGGTGGGCGACGGCTGGACCTCGGCGATGATGAAGTTCAAGGACCTGGTCGAGACGAAGCGCAAGCTCGACGATCTCCGGGCCGAATACGGCCGCGCGGATGAGCCTTTCGAGATGCAGGCCGTGTGCATCGACCGCTTCGGCAAGGACGGCTACGCCGAACTCGCCGGCGCAGGCATCACCGATGCCATCGTGGTGCCGTGGATCTTCGACGGGGTCGCCTTCGACGCTCCCCTCGAGGCCAAGCAGGACTCGCTCCGCAAGTTCGCCGACAAGTACATCCGCTGAGGGACCACACGATGACCACAGAGACCACCACCGAACACCCGGCCGCGATCGCGTCCCGCGCGTCGCAGGCGGCCGCCAGCGGCAAGCGCAAGGAGGACTGGCTCGCGCTGTTCGCCGAGGACGGCTGGGTCGAAGACCCGGTCGGCCCTTCAGGTTTCGACCCCGAGGGCAAGGGCCATCACGGACGGGAGGCGATCGGCCGTTTCTACGACATGACCATCGCCAACACCGATTCGCTGGAGTTCCAGGTCAGGGACACCCTGATCTGCGGTGACGAGATGGTCTACATCGCGACCATCCGGACCGTGATGGCCGGCGCGCAGATCGACGCGGAAGGCGTGTACGTCTATCGCGTCAACCCCGACGGCAGGTTGCAGTCGATCCGGGCATTCTGGGAGGTCGAGCGCGCGATGAAAACGCTCGTCAAGCTCTAGTCCGAACGCACGCGGGAACGGCCGCACCTCGTAATCGAGGTGCGGCCGTTCCCGTTTCACGGCATGGTGAATGCGCCCCACAACCGATCGAGAGGACGACCTTCCATGCAGAGGCAACCGGAGGATCTCCGGGTCTGTTTCATCGGCGACTCGTTCGTCGCCGGTGTCGGCGACGAGACCGCGCTCGGCTGGACCGGCCGCCTGCTGGCCCGCAGCGCGCAGGCCGGTCGCCCGGTCACCGGGTACAACCTGGGGATCAGGCGCGACACGTCGTCCGACATCCGCGCGCGGTTTCGCGACGAGGTCGCGCGGCGTCGGCCGCCGGGCACCGACCTGCGGCTGGTGTTCTCGTTCGGGGCCAACGACGCGACCGCCACCGACGACGGTCCCCGGGTCCCGGCCGCGACCTCACGCGAGAACCTGATCCACTGCCTGGACGCGGCCGACGCTGCGACCGACGCCTCGGCGCCGCCGCGGGCACCGATCCTCTTCGTCGGCCCGCCGCCCGTGCACGACGACGAGCACAACCGCCGGATCATGGGACTCAACAGTGATTTTCGCGAGATCTGCGAGTCCCGCGGCTGCGCCTTCGTCGACGTGTTCACCACCCTGGTGGACCACGACATCTGGCGTCGGCAGGTGCGGTGCGGCGACGGCGCCCATCCACGGTCCGAGGGGTATGCGGCCCTGTCCGAACTGGTGGTGCCTGCCTGGGACAGCTGGCTGCACGGCTGAGACAGCCCACCGCGACAAAACGGCAGCGCCGGCGCGAAGGTCATTCGCGCCGGCGCTGCCGGATGATATTGGTCTGTCTACTGCCCTAGTGGGCGACCGGGCAGCCGCCGGTCTTGTAGTCGACCTGGTACTCCTTGATGCCGTTGAGCCAGCCGGAGCGCAGGCGCCGCGGGTCGCCGGCCTCGACGATGTCCGGCAGGAAGTCGGCAATCGCGTTGAAGATCAGGTCGATCTCCATCCGGGCCAGGTTGGCACCCAGGCAGTAGTGCGCGCCGGTGCCACCGAAGGACAGGTGCGGGTTCGGATCGCGGAGGATGTCGAACTTCTCCGCGTTCTCGAACACCTCCTCGTCGAAGTTCGCCGCGACGTAGTTCATCACCACGCGCTGGCCCTTCTTGATCGCCACGCCACCGACCTCGGTGTCCTCGAGCGCGGTGCGCTGGAAGGACGCCACCGGGGTGGCCCAGCGGATGATCTCGTCGGCGGAGGTCTTCGGACGCTCCTTCTTGTACAGCTCCCACTGCTCGGGGTTGTCCATGAAGGCCTTCATGCCGTGGGTGATCGCGTTGCGGGTGGTCTCGTTGCCCGCGACCGCGAGCAGGATCACGAAGAACCCGAACTCCTCCGGACTGAGCTCCTCGCCGTCGACGTCCGCCTCGACGAGAGTGGTGACGAGGTCGTCGGTCGGGTTCGCCTTGCGCGCCTCGGCCATCTGGTAGGCGTAGCCGAGGATCTCCATCGACGCGGCCTGCGGGTCGATGTCGAGCTCGGGATCGTCGTATCCGGTCATCTGGTTGGACCAGTCGAAGACCTTGCCGCGGTCCTCCTGCGGCACGCCGATCAGCTCGGCGATGGCCTGCAGCGGCAGCTCACAGGCAACCTGGGTGACGAAGTCGCCGCTACCCTCCGCGGCCGCGGCCTTGACGATCGCCTCGGCGCGCTCGGTCAGCTCCTGCTTGAGTCCGTTGATGGCGCGGGGGGTGAAGCCGCGGGACACCAGCTTGCGCAGCTTGGTGTGCTCCGGGGCGTCCTTGTTCAGCAGCACGAAGCGCTGCAGCTCGATGTTCTCGCGCGGGATGTCATCCGCGAAGCGCGGAATCGCGGTGTTCTCCCAGGTGGAGAACACATCGCTGCGCATCGAGACGTCCCGGACGTCGGCATGCTTGGTGACCAGCCAGTAGCCACCGTCGTTGAAGCCACCGATGCCGTCGGGCTGCTCGACCCAGTACACCGGCTCGGTCTTGCGGACCTCCGCGAGCTCCTCGACCGGTACCCGGTGTGCGTAGATGTCAGGATCCGTAAAGTCGAACCCTGCGGGAATGTTGGGCTGTGCCACTGCTGTCTCCTGCCATCGCGATCGGCGCCGCGCGTGATGTGGAACACGTTCTATAAAGATTGAAGCATAGAGCTTCGATCAGCGAAAGACTAGGCAAAGAACTGAGGGTCAACTCCTTGCCCAACAGGGAGAACCTGTTCTACTTTTTGGTAGTACACGTGGAAAGGAGCCCGCCGTGGGCACACCAGTAATCGTCGAGGCAGTTCGCACCCCGATCGGCAAGCGAGGCGGCTGGCTGTCCGGCCTGCACGCGGCGGAGACCCTGGGCGCGGCTCAGCTCGGACTGCTCGAGCGGGCGGGCATCGACCCCCTCCTCGTCGAGCAGGTCATCGGCGGCTGCGTGACCCAGGCGGGCGCGCAGTCCAACAACGTCACCCGCACCGCCTGGCTGGCGGCCGGACTGCCCTGGCAGACCGGCGCCACCACCATCGACTGCCAGTGCGGCTCCGCACAGCAGGCCAACCACCTGATCGCAGGCCTGATCGCCACCGGCGCCATCGACGTCGGCATCGCCTGCGGTGTGGAGCAGATGAGCCAGGTGCCGCTCGGCGCCAACGTCGGCACCGAGGCCGGCCCCCGTCGCCCGGCGTCGTGGGACATCGACATGCCCGCCCAGTTCGAGGCCGCCGAGCGAATTGCCAAGCGGCGCGGCATCACCCGCGACGACATCGAGGCCCTCGGCGTCCGCTCGCAGGCCCTCGCGAAGCAGGCGTGGGAGGAAGGGCGGTTCGACCGCGAGGTGCTCCCGGTGACCGCCCCCGTCATCGGCGAGGACAAGCTGCCGACCGAGGAGACCACGGTGATCTCGCGGGATCAGGGCCTGCGCGACACCACCGCGGAATCGCTCGCCAAGCTCAAGCCGGTCATCGAGGGCGGCATCCACACCGCGGGCACCTCCTCTCAGATCTCCGACGGCGCCGCCGCGGTGCTGCTGATGGACTCCGACCGCGCCCTGGCCCTCGGCCTCAAGCCGCGCGCCCGGATCGTCTCGCAGGTGCTCGTCGGCGCCGAGCCCGAATTCCACCTCGACGGACCGGTCCAGGCCACCGCCAAGGTGCTCGAGAAGGCCGGCATGAAGATCGGCGACCTGGACCTGTTCGAGGTCAACGAGGCCTTCGCGTCCGTCGCGCTGTCCTGGGCCCGGGTGCACGGCCCGGACATGGACAAGGTCAACGTCAACGGCGGCGCGCTCGCCCTCGGCCACCCCGTCGGCAGCACCGGCTCACGGCTGATCACCACCGCCCTGCACGAGCTCGAGCGCCGCGATGCCTCGACCGCGCTGATCTCGATGTGTGCGGGCGGCGCGCTCGCCACCGGCACCATCATCGAGCGGATCTGATCCGACGATGAACCGCCCACCGCTGCTCGATACCGGGTTCACCCGCTTCGTCATCAAGTGGATGTCGAGGTCGAACGTGCGCGCGTATCGATGGACCGGTGGCCGCGTCGGAGGTAAGTGGCGGGTCGGCAGCGCCGCCAAGCACGGCCTGCCGATCTGCCTGCTCACCACCACCGGGCGCAAGACCGGGGAGCCCCGGGTGACCCCGCTGATCTTCCTGGAGGACGGCGACCGGATCGTGCTGGTCGCCTCGCAGGGCGGGCAGCCCAAGAACCCGCTCTGGTATCTCAATCTCAAGGCCAACCCCAGCGTGACGGTCCAGATCCGTTCCGACGTCCGGAATCTGGTCGCGCGGGTGGCGGACGAGGCCGAGCGTGCGGACCTCTGGCCGCGGCTGGTCGCGATGTATCCCGAGTTCGACGACTACCAGGCCTGGACGGACCGGAAGATTCCCGTCGTCGTGTGCGCTTGACATCCTCCCCGGCCTGAAAGCCGGAGATTCCTACCAACGCCGTGTGGCGCTCTCGGCGGGTTCCTGCTTCGTCGCACAGTGCCGGCATCGCTGCAGGTCTTACCTACGCTCCACAGGCGTTTAGTCTCTCCGCCTGCCCGGCGGCGAGAATGTTCACTGCTGCGTTCAGATCGCGGTCGTGGACTGCACCGCACCGGCACGTCCAGGTTCGGACATGCAACGGCTTCTTCCCGTCGACGACCCCGCACCGCGAGCAGTGCTGGGACGAGGGGAAGAATCTGTCCACCTTGCCGAAATGCCGCCCGTACCGTGCGGCTTTCTCCTCGAGCATCGAGGTGAACATGGACCATCCGGCGTCGTGCACCGACTTTGCCAACCGGGTTCGGGCCAATCCCCTCACGCAGAGGTCCTCGACGTACACCGCTTGGTTTTCGCGGATGATCGTCGTGGACTGTTTGTGCGCGAAGTCGCGGCGCGTATCGGAGACCCTGGCATGCGCCCTGGCGACCTTGATCCGGGCCTTGGTCCGGTTGCTCGATCCTTTCTGTTTGCGTGAAAGTGCTTGCTGGGCTTTGCGGAGTTTGCGTTCGGCCCGGCGAAACACTCGCGGATTGTCGATGGTCTTGCCGTCAGAGAGGACCGCGAATGTCGTTAGCCCGAGGTCGATCCCCACCTCCGAATCCAGCTCGGGAAGCGGGGTGGTGTCCACGGCCACCACGAACGAGGCGAAGTAGCGCCCGGCCGCGTCCTTGATGACGGTCACGGACGACGGATCCGATGGGAGTCGTCGTGACCATGCAACCTTCACGTCGCCGATCTTCGGCAACCTCAACTTGTCGCCCGGGGTGACGGAGAAGCGCGCGTTGCGGGTGAAGCGGATGGACTGCCGATTGTCGCGGCGGGACCGGAATCGCGGCGGCGCAATCGTCGGGCCTTTCCGTTCGCCTGTGATGGAGGCGAAGAAATTACGGTACGCGGTGTTCAAATCAACGAGCGCCTGCTGCAACACGACCGAGGACACGTCGGCCAGCCATGCCCGCTCGGGGGTTCGCTTGGCTTGGGTGAGCATTTTCGACAGTTCCGTGTCGGTAATCCCCGCCCCGTCTCGGTGCGCCTGCCGCCGTGCCGCGAGGCCATCGTTGAACACGACCCGCGCACACCCGAATGCCCGCGCCAACGACCGCCGCTGCCCCACTGTGGGGTAGAGGCGAAAGTTGTATCGGAGTTGCATGCGTTGAGCGTGCCATCTGGGTACGACAGAACTCCGTCGAGTGATTCACCATGCTCAGAAGCGTCTCGTTCCGGTCACACTCAGCCTTGGAGTGGCGTTCCCGCATGAGCGTTTCACCCAGCCGTGGAGCGCTGAGCACCAGCCCACATCTTGGTGGCAATTGCGGGCCCGTTGACAGAGAATCTGAGGGGAGCGCGCAGGATTGCCCACCCGGCAGGTGCACGCTCCGCTGTTGCACACTCAACGGATAGGGAGATTTCGTCATGACGGCTGGCCCCCAAGATCAGATCCTCGACCGACGCGAGCTCGCCTCGGCACTGCTGCGGGCGCTCGATCTGCGGCACGAGGTCCTCGATGCCATCGTCGACAGTGACGACCACGCCGCCGCCGTACGCAGCGTGAGCGAACTCCTCGAGACGACCGAGAACAATGCGAACGCGGTGCTGGGGCTGCAGTTGGGGCGCCTCACCAAGCTGGAGCGCGACCACCTCCGCGACGAGGTGACCAACCTGGAAGCGACGCTGAAGTGGCTGCCGGAGCAGCGCCCGTTCAGCACCGGGGCGAATGTGCGCCTGCGGCCGTTCACTTCTCGCGACGAGGACGCGGACCTCTACCGGCGCCGCTCCGCCGAGCAGCTCGACGACGAGGGCGCGCCGTGGGCGTCGGATCGCGTCGAGGACGAGCGTCGAGCCGGCCTCGGCCGCGTCGACGACGAGACGGCGGCGTGGTTCGTCGCCGAGAACACCAGCGGCGACCGGCCGGAATGCGTCGGGCTCGTCTTCGGCGAACTGCACGGCGGCGAGGTGGAGCTCGCGGTGTGGGTCGCGCCCGAGGCGCGCAAGCAGGGTTACGGCACCGCGGTGATCAAGCTGTCGCGGCCGGAACTCGCCGCCTTCTTCCCCGGTACGACGGTCATCGTCCGCTCCCCCGCGTAGGCACTACGTGCCCGTGCGCGGTTAACGGGTCCCTGGACCCGTTAACCGCGCACGGGCGGCGGAGCCGCCTATGCCCCGTAGACCGGGGTGGGCGTCTCCGCCTTCTCCAGCAGGTCCGCCACGACGGGGCCGATCTCCTTCGGATCCCAGCGCTCGCCCTTGTCCTGGGTGGGTCCGTGCCGCCAGCCCTCGGCGACGGTGATCTTGCCGCCCTCGACCTCGAACACCCGGCCGCTGACGTTCTTCGACTCGGTGCTGCCCAGCCAGACCACGAGCGGGGAGATGTTCTCCGGCGCCATCGCGTCGAAGCCCTCCTCGGGAGCGGCCATCGCCTCGGCCATCGCGCCGCCCGCGCCCACCGTCATCCGGGTGCGCGCCGCGGGCGCGATCGCGTTGACGGAGACGCCGTAGTTCTTCAGCTCGGCGGCGGCCTGGATGGTCATCTCCGCGATGCCCGCCTTGGCGGCCGCGTAGTTGCCCTGACCGATGCTGCCCTGCAGCCCGGCACCCGAGCTGGTGTTGATGATCCGCGCGTCCACCGGACGACCGGCCTTGGACTCCGCTCGCCAGTAGGCGGCGGCATGCCGCAGAGGAGCGAAGTGGCCCTTGAGGTGCACCCGGATCACCGAGTCCCACTCCTGCTCGCTCATGCCGACCAGCATCCGGTCGCGCAGGAAGCCCGCGTTGTTGACGAGCACGTCGAGACCACCGAAGTTGTCGATGGCGGTCTTGATCAGGTTCTGCGCGCCGTCCCAGTCCGCGACGTCGTCGCCGTTCACCACGGCCTGCCCGCCTGCCGCGATGATCTCCGCGACGACCTGCTCGCCGGGGCTCTCGCCGGTCGCGGCGCCGTCACCGCCGACACCGATGTCGTTGACGACCACCTTCGCGCCCTCGGCCGCGAACGCCAGCGCGTGCGCCCGTCCGATACCGCGGCCCGCGCCCGTCACGATGACGACGCGACCGTCTACAAGTCCGCTCATTTCTTGGTCTCCTCTGCTGTTGATGCCGCCAGAAAGGCGGGGCGCTCGCCGCCGCCGTGCACGGTCAGTGTCGAACCGCTGACGTAGGACGCCAGCGGCGACGCCAGGAAGGTTGCACAATTCCCGATGTCCTCGGGCCGTGCCATCCGACCCAGCGGGACGGTCTCGCTCACCGCGGCGAGGCCGTCGGCGCCGCCGTAGTGCAGGTGGGCCTGCTCGGTCTCGACGAGCCCGACGACAATCGAGTTCACCCGGACCTTCGGCGCCCACTCCACAGCGAGGCTGGCCGACAGGCTGTCGATGCCCGCCTTGGCTGCGCCGTAGGCGGCGGTCCCCGGCGAGGGGCGACTGCCGCTGACGCTGCTGATCATCACGATCGAGCCGCCGGTGTCCTGCTTCTGCATGACGGCGTTCGCGATCTGCGAGATCAGGAGCGGCGCCAGCAGGTTGAGCTCGACGATCTTCGAGTGGAAGCGGGGGCTGGCGTCGGCCGCCAGCGCGTACGGGGCCCCGCCCGCGTTGTTGACGACGGCGTCGAGGCGGCCGTGGGTGGCGACGATCGAGTCGATCATCGACTGCACCTGCTCGGCGTCGCGGAGGTCGCAGGAGATGAACTCCACGCCGCGGCCGTCCACCTCGATCGGCTCGTCGGCCGGCCGTCGCGCGCAGGTCACCACCGTGGCGCCCGCGCGCAGGAAGGCGCGGCTGATGCCGGCGCCCACTCCGCGCACTCCGCCGGTGACCAGCACCACGCTGCCGTCAAGACCTAGCTCCACCAGTACCTCCACTGTCAGGGATCTCTGCGGTTGCAGGGATTCCCTGCGGGAGCTGGGGCCATCCGCCCAAAAGCGAACTCCAGCCCGACCCGCAGGTGTGCTAACTTACCAAGCAATCGCTTGGTTTGGCGACCTACCTAAGGAATCACGATGGGAATCACTTCCAAATCCGATGGGGCCGGCATCACCACGGTCACCGTCGACTACCCGCCGGTGAACGCCATCCCGTCTAAGGGATGGTTCGAACTGGCCGACGCCGTCCTCGCGGCGGGCAAGGATCCGAGCACCCACGTGGTGATCCTGCGAGCCGAGGGCCGCGGCTTCAACGCCGGCGTCGACATCAAGGAGATGCAGGCCACCGAGGGCCACGGCGCCCTGATCGAGGCGAACCGCGGCTGCGCGGCAGCGTTCTCCGCGGTCTACGACTGCGAGGTCCCCGTCGTGGTCGCCGTCAACGGCTTCTGCGTCGGTGGCGGCGTCGGCCTGGTCGGCAACGCCGACGTGATCGTCGCGTCCGACGACGCGATCTTCGGCCTGCCCGAGGTCGACCGCGGCGCACTCGGCGCGGCCACGCACCTGGCCCGGCTGGTCCCCCAGCACATGATGCGCACGCTGTACTACACGGCCAAGAACGTCGACGCCCAGACGCTCAAGCACTTCGGCTCCGTGTACGACGTCGTCCCGCGCGCCGAGCTCGACGCGTGCGCACTCAAGATCGCGGGCGAGATCGCCGCCAAGGACACCCGGGTCATCCGGCGCGCCAAGGAAGCGATCAACCGCATCGACGTGATGGACGTGCACACCAGCTACCGGATCGAGCAGGGCTTCACGTTCGAGCTGAACCTCGCCGGCGTCGCCGACGAGCACCGCGACGAGTTCGTCGCCACCGGCAAGCCGCGCGCGAACAAGTAGGGAGTTGAAAGACAATGCGTGACAAGAGGATGTCGCTCGACGAGGTCGTCGGCGAACTGCGCAGTGGCATGACGATCGGCCTGGGTGGCTGGGGCTCGCGCCGCAAGCCGATGGCGTTCGTGCGCGCGATTCTGCGCTCGGACATCAAGGACCTGACCGTCGTCACCTACGGCGGACCCGACCTGGGCCTGCTGTGCTCGGCGGGCAAAGTCAAGAAGGCCTACTACGGCTTCGTGTCCCTGGACTCCGCGCCGTTCTACGACCCCTGGTTCGCCAAGGCCCGCACCACCGGTGCCATCGAGGTCCGCGAGATGGACGAGGGCATGGTCAAGTGCGGCCTCGAGGCCGCCGCGGCGCGCCTGCCGTTCCTGCCGATCCGCGCGGGCCTGGGCTCGGACGTCCTGAACTTCTGGGGCGACGAACTCAAGACCGTCACCTCGCCGTACGCCGACGAGTCCGGCAAGGCCGAGACGCTCATCGCGATGCCCGCGCTGAACCTGGACGCGTCGTTCGTGCACCTGAACCTGGGCGACAAGCACGGCAACGCCGCCTACAACGGCGTCGATCCGTACTTCGACGACCTGTACTGCATGGCCGCCGAAAAGCGCTACGTCTCCGTCGAGCGCATCGTCGAGACCGAGGAACTGGTGAAAGCCGTTCCCCTGCAGCAGCTGATCCTCAACCGCATGATGGTCGACGGCGTCGTGGAGGCCCCGAACGGCGCACACTTCACCCTCGCAGGCGAGAGCTACGGCCGCGACGAGAAGTTCCAGCGCCACTACGCGGAGGCAGCCAAGACCCCCGAGTCGTGGCAGGCCTTCGTCGACACCTACCTGTCCGGCAGCGAGGACGACTACCAGGCCGCCGTCAAGAAGTTCGCAGAGGAGCAGGCATGACCTCCACCGAGACCATCACCCGCGCGGAATACTGCGCGATCGCGTGCGCCGAGATCTTCGCGGGCGCAGGCGAGATCATGGCCAGCCCGATGTCGACGCTGTCGACCATCGGCGCGCGGCTGGCCCGGCTCACCACCGAGCCCGACCTGCTCATCACCGACGGCGAGGCGCTGATCTTCAGCGACACCCCCGCGGTCGGTGCGAAGGCCCCGATCGAGGGCTGGATGCCGTTCCGGAAGGTGTTCGACGTCGTCGCCTCCGGCCGCCGCCACGTGGTCATGGGAGCCAACCAGATCGACCGGTACGGCAACCAGAACCTGTCCGCGTTCGGCCCGCTGCAGCAGCCGACCCGGCAGATGTTCGGCGTCCGCGGCGCCCCCGGCAACACCATCAACCACGCCACCAGCTACTTCGTCCCCAAGCACTCCTCGCGGGTGTTCGTGGACAAGGTGGACGTCGTCTCCGGCGTCGGCTACGACAAGGTCGATCCCGAGAACCCGGCGTTCAAGTACCTGCACCTGCACCGCGTGGTCAGCAACCTCGGGTCCTTCGACTTCGGCGGACCGGGCAACACCCTGCGCGCGCTCAGCCTGCACCCGGGCGTCACCGCGGCCGAGGTCGCCGAGAACACCTCCTTCGAGGTCGCCGGGCTGGCCGAGGCGGGCGTGACCCGCGAGCCCACCGCCGAGGAGCTGCGCCTGATCCGCGAGGTCATCGACCCGCGCGGACTGCGTGAGCGCGAGGTCCAGGCATGACCGCCGTGCTGCGGACCCCGCTGACCGAACTGGTCGGCATCGAGCACCCGATCGTGCAGACCGGCATGGGCTGGGTGTCCGGTCCGCGCCTGACCGCGGCCACCGCCAACGCCGGCGGCCTCGGCATCCTCGCCTCGGCGACGATGACGTACGACGAGCTCGAGGCTGCGATCAAGAAGACCAAGCAGCTCACGAGCAAGCCGTTCGGCGTCAACATCCGCGCCGACGCGACGGATGCCCAGCAGCGCATCGACCTGCTGATTCGCGAGAAGGTCAAGGTCGCCTCGTTCGCGCTGGCGCCGAAGAAGGACCTGATCAGCAAGCTCAAGGACAACGGCGTCGTCGTGGTCCCGTCGATCGGTGCCGCCAAGCACGCCGTCAAGGTCGCCTCCTGGGGCGCCGACGCGGTGATCGTGCAGGGCGGCGAGGGCGGCGGTCACACCGGCGCGGTCGCGACGACGCTGCTGCTGCCGTCGGTGCTCGACGCGGTCGACATCCCGGTGATCGCGGCTGGCGGATTCTTCGACGGTCGCGGCCTTGCCGCGGCGCTGTCCTACGGCGCCGCGGGCGTCGCGATGGGCACCCGCTTCCTGCTCACCAGCGACTCGGCGGTGCCGGAGTCGGTCAAGCAGGAGTACCTCAAGCGCGACCTGCAGGGCACCACGGTCTCGCGCAAGGTAGACGGCATGCCGCACCGTGTGCTGAACACGGACCTGGTGAACAGCCTGGAGAAGTCCAGCTACGCACGGGGACTCATCGCCGCGGCCAGGAACGCCCCGAAGGTCAGGGCGATGACCGGCATGAAGTGGTCGACGCTCCTCAAGGAGGGGCTCGACATGCACAAGTCCACCGACAAGACGTGGCTGCAGGTCATCATGTACGCCAACACCCCGATGCTGCTCAAGGCCGGCCTCGTGGACGGCGACGCTCACGCGGGCGTGCTGGCGTCCGGTCAGGTGGTCGGCATGATCGACGACCTGCCGAGCTGCCAGGAACTGATCGACCAGATCATGGCGGACGCGGTCAAGCGCATCGACGCCCTCGGAGCGCTCAAGGCCTGACGCTCCCACCTCGAAAGCCCCCGCACGCCAACGGCATGCGGGGGCTTTCTTGCGTCACGGCCGGGTGTTCCCGCTCTCCGAGACCATCACCGAGATATGTGGCACAGCTCACTAACGTCGGGCCGGTGGATGCGACGATGCCCGAGGACGGCTCCTGGCGAACTACGACGAAGCGGACTCCCCGCGCGCGCGAGTCCCTGCTCGAGCGCGTGACGATGATCCTCGACTCCTTCACCGGACCGAACCTCCACCTGAGCCTGGACGACCTCGCCACCCGCTCGGGTCTGCCCCGCTCGACCACGCACCGCATCGTGGTCGAGATGATTGAGTTGGGCTGGCTGACGCGCCGGGGCCGGAACTATCGGCTGGGTTCGCGCGCGCTCGGCGCCGTCGGGCCCGACGCCGCGCACGCGCGGATCCGTATCGGCGCCAACGACATTCTCCAGGACCTGCACCTACGCACCGGGATGGTCGTGCACCTCGGCGTCCTCGACGATGGTCAGGAGTACTTCCTCGACAAGGTGGGTGGACCGTTCGGGCGACTGCTCAGATCCCGTGTCGGCGCTCGCTACCCGGCCTACCGCGGCGCCGGTGGGCGGTCGCTGCTGGCGCTGCTCGCCCCGGAGGAGGTGGACCAGGTGGTGGTTCCGCAGCTGCACAGTTCGGGAAGCCGGGCGTGGACGCGATCGACGCTGCATGCCGAACTCGCGCGGATCCGGGTGCGCGGCGGAGTCGCCTTCGAGTCCACCGAGGCGTCCGTGGGCGACCAGTCCGGGCGGATCGGCAGCCTCGGCTGTGCCGTCCGGACCGGAGACGGTGTGGCGGTCTCCCTGTGCCTTGCCGGTGACGGCGACGCCGTGCAACTCGACCGGCTCGTGCCGCTGGTGCGGGACGCCGCCACCCGGCTGGCCCGGGCGGTCTGACACCCCTCTCATCCCGCGCCACGAGACAGCCGCGCCGACACAGCCGACGTCATGGCTGACTGTCCAGCAACGACAATCGAAGGGAGTCCCGTGAGCGGATTCGAAGGCAGGGTTGCACTGATCACCGGCGGCGCGCGCGGGCAGGGACGCTCGCATGCGCTGGCCTTCGCCGAGCGCGGCGCCGATGTCGTCATCGTCGACCGTTGCCAGGACCTCGACGTCGTCGGCTATCCGATGGCCACCACCGACGACCTCGCCGAGACCGCGAAGCTGGTGGAGAAGACCGGACGCCGCTGCCTCGCGGTCCAGGCCGACACGGCGGATCGCGCGGCCATGGACGCGCTGGTCGCGTCCGCGACCGCGGAGTTCGGCCGCATCGACATCGCGGTGGCCAATGCGGGCGTCTCGATCCAGGGCGCGGTCCAGGACACCACCACGGCGGTGTGGGGCGAGGTGCTCGCCACCAACCTCACCGGAGTGTTCAACACCATCGGCGCCGTCGCCCCCGGCATGGTCGACCGCGGCTACGGCCGCATCGTGACGATCTCGTCGATGCTCGGCCGCCAGGGCAACCCCGGCATGGCCGCGTACTGCGCCTCGAAATGGGGCGTCGTCGGCCTGACCAAGAGCGCCGCCCTCGACCTCGCGCCGCACGGCATCACCGTGAACGCGATCGCCCCGGGCAACATCGACACCGGAATGCTGCACAACGAGTAGCTGTACCGGCACATTCGCCCCGACCTGCCCTCGCCCGGCGCCGCGGACATCGAGGACGTGATGCGCGGCCTGCACGCCATCCCGACGCCGTGGCTCGACCCGTTCGAGATCACCCGCGCGGTGTTTTTCTTCGCCGACACGGCGAGCACCCACATCTCCGGCACCGTGCTCCCGGTGGACGCAGGCAACGCCGGTCGCGTCACCGCCTGATCGGCCCGATCCCCAAGGCCCGATCCCCCCCTAAAGAAGGAGGCCGCCCGATGTCCACCCAGCTGAACGACAACGAGATCCGCGAGATCGAGGCAGGCGCCGCCCCCGAGCGGTTCGCCCGCGGCTGGCACTGCCTCGGCCTCTCCCGCGAGTTCGATGACGGCGCACCCCACTCGATCCAGGCCTTCGGCACCAAGCTGGTCGTCTTCGCGGACAGCGCGGGCGACATCAAGATTCTCGATGCCTACTGCAGGCACATGGGCGGCGACCTGTCCCAGGGCGAGGTCAAGGGCGACTCGATCGCCTGCCCGTTCCACGACTGGCGTTGGGGCGGAAACGGCAAGTGCACGGGCATCCCCTACGCCCGCCGAGTTCCGCCGATCGCGAAGACCAGGGCCTGGCACGTCCTCGACCAGGACGGGCTGCTGTTCGTCTACCACGACCCGGAGGGCAACCCGCCGCCGCCCGAGATCGCCCCGCCGCGGATCGAGGGCGCGCTGTCCGACCAGTGGACGGACTGGAAGGGGTTCAAGCAGATCGTCGTCAACACCAACTGCCGCGAGCTGATCGACAACAACGTCGACATGGCGCACTTCTTCTACGTGCACGGCTCGTTCCCGACCTACTTCAGGAACGTCTTCGAGGGTCACGTCTCGGCGCAGTTCATGAACGGCCGCAGCCGCGAGGACATCCGGCCGCCGAGCAAGGACGGCGAACCGAAACTCGTCGGGAACAGCTCCGCGGCCGCCTACTACGGCCCCGCCTTCATGATCGACGAGCTGACCTACCACTACGACCGATTCGACATCGAGTCGGTCCTGCTCAACTGCCACTACCCGATCGACGCCAACAGCTTCGTGCTCACGTACGGGGTGATCGTGAAGAACTCCGACCACCTGGACGCGGCAGCGGCCTCCCGGATGGCGGAGAACATGGGGGCGTTCATCACCAAGGGATTCGAGCAGGACGTCGAGATCTGGAAGAACAAGACCCGGATCGAGAACCCGCTCCTGTGCGAGCAGGACGGCCCGGTCTACCAGCTGCGCCGCTGGTACGAACAGTTCTACGTCGACACGGCGGACGTCACCTCGGAGATGGTGGATCGGTTCGAGTACGTACTGGACACCACTCGCCCGGTCGAGGTGTGGCGCCAGGAGGTCGCGGACAACCTCGCGGCCAGGGCAGCGTCCGCCCGGACATGACGGCGCGGGTGACGAACCTCGTGGTGCCGCCCGACGCGGCGGAGCGGCCGTCAGCCCTGCTGGGTGGTGGCCATCCGGGCGCGGACCTCGGGCCTGCGCAGCGGCGGCACCGTCGACGGCGGCTGCTTACGGGCGGGCAGCACGCCGAGCAGCCGCATCGTGGTCGCGGTGACCTCGGCGACCGCCTGCTCGAAGGGCTCCCGGGTGGCGTCGGACAGCTTCTGCACGCCGCTCACCTTCCGGACGTACTGACGGGCCGCCGCCTCGATCTCCTCCGCGGTGGCGGCGGGCTCGAGGCCGCGGAGTTCGGTGATGTTTCGGCACATATCCCGACGATAAGCCCCGGGGACCGTCCGCGCGAGGTCATGCGTTGCGTACCGCCCCATAACTATTCCGGTTCTGAGGGTCTGTCACTCCGGTATTGTCCGGCGATGTGAATGGATCCGGAGATCGCCGTGTCGAACCCACCGGCCCCGGCCGGCCGCGCGATCCCCAAGTCGACCGGTCGGTACTCGAGGCGACCATCGGTCTGCTCGTCGAGTCGGGCTACCAGAAGACCACCATCCAGGCCATCGCCCGCCGGGCCAAGGTGAGCGCACCCGCGATCTACCGACGCTGGTCCACCCGCGAGATGATCATCGAGGACGCGATTTTCGGCCTCCAGGCCGCGGGAGACATGCCGCTGCCCCCGCCCACCGATGACCTGCGGGCCGACCTGCTGGCCTGGACCCGCAAGTTCCTCGACCGCACGGCGAACCCGGCCGCACGCTCGGCGATACCCGGGCTGCTGTCCACCTGGAATCACAACGAGGGCGTCTACGACCGACTGGTGCAGCGGGCCGAGGTGCCCGTCCGCAAGGCCCTGCTCGACCGGATCCTGCTGGCGGTGCCCCACGCGGGGGCGGGTGCCGAGGCGACCGCGGACACCGTCTACGACCTGCTGGTGTCGGCCACCATGATCCGCGGCGTCTCGCGCGGCTACGAAGACTCGGATGCGTGGTGCGAGCGGATCGCCGATGCCCTGGCCGCGCTGATCGGCACCATCGACTGACCCACACCGTCCAGCAACGAATTCGGCCCCGCACCTCCTCCGATCGGAGGAGGCACGGGGCCGAATCTGTTTGTGCCGAGCGGGTTTCTAGTCCAGTCGCTCGATGATGGTCACGTTGGCGGTGCCGCCGCCCTCGCAGATGGTCTGCAGGCCGTAGCGTCCGCCGGTGCGCTCGAGCTCGCCCAGCATCGTCGCGAAGAGCTTGGTGCCGGTCGCACCGAGCGGGTGCCCGTTCGCGATCGCGCCGCCGTTGACGTTGACCTTCGCCGGGTCCGCGCCGATCTCCTTGATCCAGGAGAGCACGACGGGGGCGAAGGCCTCGTTGATCTCGATGACGTCGATGTCGTCGATGGTCAGGCCGGTCTTCTCCAGCGCGTACTTGGTCGCCGGGATCGGCGCGCTGAGCATGAAGATCGGCGAGGCGCCGCGGGCGCTGAGGTGATGGATCCGGGCGCGGGGCTTGAGCCCGTGCGCCTTGACGGCTGCCTCGGAGGCGAGCAGCGTCGCGCTGGCACCGTCGGAGATCTGACTCGCCAGTGCGGCGGTCAGGCGTCCACCCTCGGTCAGGGTCTTGAGCCCGGCCATCTTCTCCAGGCTGGTCTCGCGCGGGCCCTCGTCGATGCTGAACTCGCCGATCGGCACGATCTCGCGGTCGAAGCGCCCCTCGGCGATCGCCTTGCGGGCGCGCTCGTGGCTCTGCAGCGCCCAGCGCTCCATCTCCTCGCGGCTGATCTCCCACTTCTCGGCGATCAGCTCGGCGCCGTGGAACTGCGAGACCTCCTGGTCGCCGTACCGGTGCTCCCAGCCCTTCGAACCCTTGAACGGGGTCTCGAACCCGAACTGCTCACCGACGACCATCGCGGAGGCGATCGGGATCATGCTCATGTTCTGCACGCCGCCGGCCACCATCAGGTCCGCGGTGCCGCTCATGATCGCCTGCGCCGCAAAGTGAACGGCCTGCTGGCTGGATCCGCACTGGCGGTCGACGGTGACGCCGGGAACATCCTCGGGGAAGCCAGCGGCGAGCCACGCGGTGCGCGCGATGTTGCCGGCCTGCGGACCGATCGCGTCGACACAGCCGAACACGACGTCGTCGATCTCCCGCGGGTCGACCTCGTTGCGCTCGAGCAGCTGCTTGAGCACCGCGGCGCCGAGGTCCGCGGGGTGCACCTCGGAGAGGGCGCCGCCCTTCTTACCGACCGCGGTGCGGATGGCGTCAACAATGTATGCCTCAGGCATGGAACTAACTCCCTACGATTCGGACCGTGACTGTGGGCTCGAGAGCCCGTCGAGCACAATGGCGAGATACTGCTTGGCGACCGTTTCCGCGGTCATCGGGCCTCCGGGCCGGTACCACCGCACCGGAACCCAGACGGTGTCGCGCATGAAGCGGTACACCAGCTCCACGTCGATGTCGGGGCGGAAGCTGCCGTCCTCGATACCGGCCTCGAGGACCGAGACCCACAGGCCGCGGAACTCCTTGTTGCGCTCGGTGATGTACTCGAAGCGCTCGTTGCCGACCAGGTGCTTGGCCTCGTCCTGGTAGATGGCGACCGCGGCGTGCGAACCGTCGATCGCCTCGAACGACGCGACCACCATCGCCTCCAGGGTGGCACGCGACCCGAGCCCGGACGCGACGATGTCGCGGTACCGCCCGAACAGCTCGTCGAGGAACCCCTTGAGGATCTCGTCGACCATCGACTCCTTGGAGTCGAAATGGTGGTACAGGCTCCCGGACAGGATCCCGGCCGAGTCGGCGATGTCGCGCACCGTGGTGGCGCGCAGACCGCGCTCGGCGAACAGGGATGCGGCCAGCGCGAGGAGTTCGGCGCGGCGGCCGGACTTGCTGGCAGACTCTTCGGCAGCTCTCGGCGGAGGGGTCACATCCGACAGCGTATCAACCAAGCGCTTGTTAGGGTACCGGGGTGCAGCAAAATACTTGTGCCATTGTCACCGGCGGGTCGGGCGGCATCGGGATCGAGATCACCCGACGACTCGCCGCGCAGGGCCTGCCCGTCGCGTTCACCTACCGGTTCGGCGCCGACCGCGCCGCCGCCCTGGTCGAGGAGATCACCGCGGCAGGTGGGCGGGCCCGCGCCGACGCTGTCGATCTGACCGACCGCGACCGGGTAAAGCAGTGGGCCGCCGAGGTCGGCGCCGAGCTCGGCGATCCGTCGGTACTCGTGCACGCCGCAGGCCCGCACGTCCCGATGGTGCACCTGTCCAAGGTCTCCCCCGACACCTTCTCCGAGCATCTCGGCGCCGAGGCCACCGCCTTCTTCGCACTCGTGCACGCCCTGCTCCCCGGACTCCGCGCGGCCCGCGGCTCGGTCGTCGCGGTGACGACCGCGGCCACCGACCGCTACCCCGTCCGCGACGGCCTCTCGTCCGGCACCAAGGGCGCCGTCGAGGCCCTGGTCCGGGCGTTCGCCGCCGAGGAGGGCCGGTTCGGCGTCCGCTTCAACTCCGTCGGCCCCGGCATGCTCACCGACGGCATGGCGGAGCGGCTGATGGGCAACGCGGACCTCGACGAACGCGCGCAGGCCGTCGCCATGAGCCGGATCCCCCTGCAGCGCTTCGGATCCGCGGTGGACATCGCCGAGGCCGTCTGCTTCCTGACGAGCGACAAGGCCGGCTTCATCACCGGCCAGAAGCTGAACGTCGACGGCGGCTACACCGTCTAGGCGGCTTCGCCGCCCGTGAGTCCTTCTAGCTCCCACGCGGACCAGAAGGACGCACAGGCGGGGCATGGGTTTTCGTCCCTCCTCACCCAGCCCTCGCGACGCAGGACCCGCTCGACCTCCTGGGCCGCCACGCACGGGGTCCCGACGGTTTCCTCGTAGCCGAAAACCAGTCGCGGCCGGTCCGCCAGTTCGGCGGCGTTGTCACGGCGTCGGTCGCGGAACCCCACACGGACTGCGCCCTCGAGCGCCATGTGATAACGCCGTGGGGCCCGCTCCTGCATGCGCTGCCGGACGTCCGCCAACCGGATACGACGGTTCGTGACCGACGAGATCAGGCTGACGTAGGCTGCCCGCGCGTGGGGCTCTGCCACCGCGAAGTCAATCGCCGTATCGGCCAACGTGGTCCGGGGACATACACCGGATCGTGACCGCGGGGTCCGACGTAAAGCCCGACCCCGGCGAGGGTTATCCACAGGCGCTCCGCGCCTGTGAGTCCTTTTGGCCCACATGGGGACCAGAAGGACTCACGGGCGGCGGAGCCGCCTATGCGCGCTGGCTGGAGATCGAGACGATCTCGCCGGTGAGGTAGGTGGTGTAGTCGCTGGCGAGCATCGCGATGGTGGCGGCGATCTCCCACACCTCGGCGGCGCGGCCGAAGGCCTCACCCTCGGCCAGCTTGTCGAGCAGCTCCTCGCTGGTCACCTTCGCCAGGAACGCGTGCCGGGCGATGGACGGCGCGACCGCATTGATCCGGACGCCGTACTCGGCGGCCTCGATCGCGCTGCAGCGGGTCAGGGCCATGACGCCGGCCTTGGCCGCCGCGTAGTGCGCCTGCGAATGCTGCGCGCGCCAGCCGAGCACGGAGGCGTTGTTGACCAGGACGCCGTTGTGTTCGACCGACTTGAAGTAGCGCAGCGCGGCGCGGGTGGCGCGGAAGGTGCTGGTGAGGGTGATGTCGAGGACGCGGTCCCACTGCTCGTCGGTCATGTCCACGACCGGCGTCTCGCCGCCGAGGCCCGCGTTGTTGACCAGGACGTCGATGCGACCGAGCTTCTCGGCCGCGCCCGAGATCAGCGCGTCGACCTGCTCGGTGCTCGAGACGTCGCAGACGAACGACTCGACCTGCTGGCCACCGAACTCGGCGGACAGCTTCTCCACGGTCTCGCCGAGGCGCCGCTCGTGGAAGTCCGAGACCAGCACGTCGGCGCCCTCGAGCAGTGCCCTGCGCGCGGTGGCGAAGCCGATCCCGGTGCCCGCGGCCGCGGTCACGACGACCTTCTTGCCCTTGAGCAGGTTGTGGCCCTCGATCTCCGCGGGTGCGACGGCCAGGGGGGACTTGAGGGAAGTGGTCACGGTCGAGCCTCTCGGGGAAGTCCGAGCACCCGCTCGGCGATGATGTTGCGCTGGATTTCGTTCGAGCCGCCGTAGATGGTGTCCGCTCTCGTGAACAGCCACAGGCGCTGCAGGTCGTTCAGTTCCTCGCCGGGCTCGGTGTTCTCGATGCCGACCAGCGACGCCGCACCCTGCACCTCCATGGCGAGTTCACCGAGGCCGCGGTGCCAATTGGCCCACAGCAGCTTCGCGACGGACGCCTCGCCACCGTTGGCACTGGCATCGACCGCAGCCAGGGTGCGCAGCGCGTGGGCGCGCATGACCTGCAGGCCCATCCAGGCGCGGGTGAGCTTGTTGCGGATCACCGGGTTCTGCGCAGCGCCGTTGCGCTCGGCCAGTTCGACGATGGACTCGAGTTCGCGGGCGAACCCGATCTGCTGCCCGAGGGTGGAGACCCCACGCTCGAAGGTGAGCGTGCCCATCGCGACGCCCCAGCCGTTGCCCTCGCCGCCGACGACGAGGTCCGCATCGGTGCGGGCGTTGTCGAAGAACACCTCGTTGAACTCGGAGGTGCCGGTGAGCTGGATGATCGGACGGACCTCGACACCCTCCTGGTTCATCGGAACCAGGAGGTAGGACAGGCCCTTGTGCCGCGCCGAGCCCGGCTCGGTGCGGGCGACGACGAAGCACCAGTCCGACAGGTGCGCCAGCGAGGTCCACACCTTCTGCCCGTTGACGACCCACTGGTCGCCCTCGATCCTGGCGGTGGTCGACACGTTCGCGAGGTCCGACCCCGCGCCGGGCTCGGAATAGCCCTGACACCACAGTTCGGTGACGGTCTTGATACCCGGCAGGAAGCGCCGCTTCTGCTCCTCCGTACCGAACGCGATGAGCGTCGGGCCGAGCAGTTCCTCACCGATATGGCTCACACGCGCAGGCGCATCGGCGCTCGCGTACTCCTGATGGAAGATGATCTGCTGGTTCAGCGTCGCCTCGCGGCCGCCGTACTCCTTCGGCCATCCGAGGCAGGTCCAGCCCGCGGCTGCCAGGTGGCGATCCCACTCGAGTCGCTCCTCGAACGCCTCGTGTTCACGCCCCGGTCCACCGAGGCCCTTCAGCTCGGCGAACTTCCCCGAGAGGTTCTCCTCGAGCCATTCGCGTACTTCTTTGGCGAAGGCCGCGTCGGCGGCCTCGCTCTCACCCTGGCTAACGTCCACAGCGATACGGTACCCTACCAAGCACTTGCTTTGTATAGAGGTTCTGCCTCGCCATAGGAGAGATTGTGAGTACAGACGTGACCACCGAGCCCCGGACGACCCCGGCCGCGCTGTGGCGCGCGGCTGATCAATTCGGGTCGAACGAGGCTGTCGCCGACGGGGCAGACCGCACCACCTACGCCGAACTGCTCGACCGCGTGCGCACCGCCGCGCGGGCGCTGATCGCCAACGGCGTCGAGGCCGGCGACCGGGTCGCGATCTGGGCCCCCAACACGCACCACTGGGTGGAGGCGTTCCTCGCCGCCCAGTACGCGGGCGCGACACTCGTCCCGATCAGCACCCGCTACACCGGTCACGAGGCGCTCGACCTCCTCGAGCGCACCCACGCCAAGGTCCTGGTCGTGCCGGCCCGCTTCCTCAAGAGCGACCGCCTCGCGAACCTCCTCGACGCCGCCGGTCCCGGCGGTCTGCCCGCGCTGAAGCTGGTCGTCCGCACGCCGTCCGACGACCCGGCGGCCGACGCGCCCACCACCAACTTCCCCGGCGGCGAGATCCTCGAGTGGGACCAGCTGCCTGCCGCGGCCGAGCCGGTCACCGCCGAGGAGGCCGACGCCCGCGCCCGCGCGGTCTCCCCCGACGACATCGCCGACATCCTGTTCACTTCCGGCACCACCGGCAAGAGCAAGGGCGTCATGACCGCGCACCGCCAGACCGTCGGCATCGCCGACGCATGGGCGGACTGCGCCGAGGTCGACGGCAACGACCGCTACCTGGTCGTAAATCCGTTCTTCCACACGTTCGGCTACAAGGCCGGACTGATGGTCTGCATCCTGCGCGGCGCGACGATCGTGCCTGCCGCGGTGTTCGACGTCCCCACGATCATGGCGTCGATCGCGGACGAGAAGATCAGCGTGCTGCCGGGCGCCCCGACGATCCACCAGACGATCCTCGACTTCCCGACGCGCGACGACTACGACCTGTCGAGCCTGCGCATCGCGATCACCGGTGCGGCCGCGGTCCCCGTCGTCCTCGTCGAGCGCCTGCAGTCGGAGCTCGGCTACGAGGCGGTCCTCACCGCGTACGGCCAGACGGAGGCGGTCGTGGTGACGATGTGCCGCACCGACGACGACCCGGTCACCGTGTCCACCTCCTCCGGCCGGGCCATCCCCGGCATGGAGGTGCGCATCGGCGACCAGGGCGAGATCCTGGTGCGCGGCGAGAACATCATGCTCGGCTATCTCGACGATCCCGAGTCGACCGCGAAGACGATCGACGAGGACGGCTGGCTGCACACCGGCGACGTCGGTGTCCTCGACGAGCGCGGCTACCTCGACATCACCGACCGGCTCAAGGACATGTACATCTCGGGCGGCTTCAACGTCTACCCCGCCGAGGTCGAGAACGCCATCGTCCGAATGGAATCCGTCGCAGAGGCCGCCGTCATCGGCATCCCGGACGAGCGGATGGGCGAGGTCGGCCGCGCCTATGTGGTGTCGAAGCCGGGTGCGGCCGTGACCGCGGACGAGGTCATCGCCTTCTGCAAGGAGCGGTTGGCGGGCTTCAAGATCCCGCGCGAGGTGACGATCATCGACGGCCTGCCCCGCAATCCGTCCGGCAAGGTGCTCAAGAACGACCTGCGCGAGGGCAAGGCATGACGACGCCAGGCGCGCTGCCCGGCGGCACCCCCGGCGTGGGCGACGCTGTCCCCCACGAGGGCGAGGTCGTGACCTACGAGGTCCGCGAGCACGTCGCGTACGTGACGTTGAACCGTCCCGACTTCCGCAACGCGCAGAACTCGGTGATGACGTACGCGCTCGACGCCGCCTTCGAGCGCGCTGTCGAGGACGATGACGTCAAGGTGATCGTCCTGGCGGGCAACGGCGAGCACTTCAGCGCCGGCCACGACATCGGCACACCGGGCCGCGACCATCACGTGCACTACGAGAACAAGGCGTCCCTGTGGTGGGACCACCTCGGAAAGCCGGGCGGTGACCAGCGTTTCGCCCGGGAGACCGAGGTGTACCTGGGGATGTGTCGGCGCTGGCGGGAGATCCCGAAGCCGATGATCGCGCAGGTGCACGGCGCGTGCATCGCCGGCGGCCTGATGCTGGCCTGGTGCTGCGACCTCATCGTCGCTTCGGAGGACGCGTTCTTCTCCGATCCCGTTGTCCGGATGGGCATTCCGGGCGTCGAGTATTTTGCGCACCCGTGGGTTCTCGGGTCGCGGTTCGCGAAGGAGATCCTCTTCACGGGCGACCGCTTCACCGCGCAGCGCGGCTACGAGGTGGGGATGGTCAACCGGGTGGTCCCCCGCGCCGAACTCGCCGCCGAAACCCGTGCGCTCGCCGACCGGGTGGCCCAGATGCCGCGGTTCGGTCTGGCGCTGACCAAGAAGGCCGTCAATCAGTGCGAGGACCTGATGGGTCAGCGCGCCGGGATGGATTCGGTGTTCGGCCTGCATCACTTCGCCCACGCGCACAATGCCGAGGTGGGCAGGGACTCGCTGGGTGGAATGGACGTCAACAGTATGAAAGCGAAGGCGAAATAGTGGATCTCGAACTGGACGAAAAGGCCCGCGCCTTCCAGCTGGAAGTGCGCGAATGGCTCGCGGCCAACGTCCCGGCGCAGCCGCTGCCGTCGATGGACACCGCGGAGGGCTTCGAGGCCCACCGCGAGTGGGAGCACAAGCTGGCCGACGCCCGCCTGTCGACCATCGCGTGGCCCGTCGAGTACGGCGGACGCGACGCGTCGATGATCGAGTGGGTGCTCTTCGAGGAGGAGTACTACAAGGCGGGCGCGCCCGGTCGCGTCAGTCAGAACGGCATCTTCCTGTTCGCGCCGACCCTGTTCGAGCACGGCACGCCGGAGCAGCTCGCGCGGATCATGCCGCGCATGTCCCGCGCCGACGACATCTGGGCGCAGGCGTGGTCCGAGCCGGAGGCGGGCAGCGACCTCGCCGGCATCCGCTCGACCGCACGGCGCACCGAGGGCGGCTGGATCCTCAACGGGCAGAAGACGTGGAGCTCACGCGCCACGTATGCCGACTGGGGCTTCGGCATGTTCCGCACCGACCCGGAGGCGCAGCGCCACAAGGGCCTGACGTACTTCATGTTCCCGCTGAACCAGGACGGCGTCACCGTGCGCCCGATTCCGCAGCTCGACGGCGAACCCGGGTTCGCGGAGATCTTCTTCGAGGAGGTCTTCGTCCCGGACGCCGACGTCGTCGGTGCGGTCAACAACGGGTGGGGCGTGGCGATGAGCACCGCCAGCAACGAGCGTGGACTGTCGCTGCGCAGCCCCGGCCGCTTCATGTCCGCCGTCGACCGCCTCGTCGAGGTGTGGAAGACCAACGCCGACAGCGACGACACCGCAGCCCGCGACCGCGTCGTCGACGCGTGGATCGGCGCCGAGGCGTACCGCCTGCACACCTGGGGCACCGTCACCCGGATGCTCGAGGGCGTCCCGCTCGGCGTCGAGGGCTCGATCAACAAGATCTTCTGGTCCGAGCTCGACGTCCGCATCCACGAGACGGCCCTCGACCTGCTCGGCGCCGACGGCGAGCTCGCCGGCCGCTGGCAGGACGGCTACCTGTTCTCGCTGTCCGGCCCGATCTACGCCGGCACCAACGAAATTCAGCGCAACATCGTTGCCGAGCGGCTGCTCGGACTCCCGAAGGCGGATCGATGAAATTCTCCCTGTCCACCGAGCAGCGCGACTTCGCGGACAGCCTCCGCGGCCTGCTCGCCGGCGCCAACACCCCGGCCGTCGTCCGCTCCTGGGGCGAGAACGACACCGCCTCCGGCCGTGAGCTGCTGACCCAGCTCGCCGAGACCGGCGTGACCGCGCTCGCGGTGCCCGAGGAGTACGACGGCATCGCCGCGCACCCCGCCGACTTGGCCGTCGCGTTCGTCGAGCTGGGGCGCGCCGCCGTCCCCGGCCCGCTCGTCGAGACCGCCGCCGCCGTGCCCGCGCTGCTGTCCGCGCTGGACGACCAGTCGCTGGCCAAGCGCTTCCTGCCCGGCATCGCCGACGGCTCCTCCCTCGCGTCGCTGGTGCTCGAGCCGTCCACCCCGCGGGCCCTCGACGCTGACCTCGCCGACCCGGTGCTGCGGGTCTCCGGCGACACCCTCGAGCTGGTCCGCGCGACCACGCAGCTCGAGTCCGTCGACCCGGCTCGGCGCCTGTTCGAGGTCGAGTCCGTCGAGACCCTTGCACAGGGACCCGATGTGGCCGCGGCCGCCGAGACGGCCTACGACCTCGCGGTTCTCGCGGTATCGGCGCAGCTGATCGGCGCCGGGCACGCGATGATCGAGACGGCAACCGAGTACGCCAAGAACCGTGCACAGTTCGGTCGCGTCATCGGCAGCTTCCAGGCCGTCAAGCACCACCTGTCCGACGCGAAGGTCGCCGTCGAGATGGCGACCCCGCTGGTGTACGGCGCGGCGATCGCCATCGCCGACGGCTCCGACACCGTCGCCCGTGACGTCTCCGCCGCGAAGGTCGCCGCCGCGAACGCCGCATACCTGGCCTCGCGCAAGGCACTCCAGGTGCACGGCGCGATCGGGTACACCCTCGAGTGCGACCTGTCGTTGTGGCTGACCAAGGTGCGGGCTCTGCAGTCCGCGTGGGGCACCGCCTCCGCGCACCGCGCACGGGTCGCGAGCGCGCTGTGAGCGGGGTCGGAGTGTTCGCGGAGGAGCAGCTCGAACTCCGCAAGACGGTTGCCCAGCTGCTGGCCAAGCGGGCCGACGCGGCCGCGCTGCGCAAGACCCTCGAGTCGGGTGAGCCCTTCGACCGCGGCCTGTGGGACGTGTTGTGCCAGCAGGTCGGTGTCGCGGCACTGGCGATCCCGGAGGAGTTCGGCGGCTTCGGCGCCACCCTCGTCGAGCAGCACCTGGTGCTCGAGGAGCTCGGTGGCGCGCTGACGCCGTCGCCGATGTTCGGTTCCGCGGTCCTGGCCGCGCAGGCGATCCTGGCGACGGGCAACACCGAGGCGTGCGAGCGCCTGCTGCCCGGCATCGCCGAGGGCTCGTCCATCGCCGCCCTGTGCTGGGTGGGTCCCGAGGGGCACTGGCGCAGTGACGAGGTCGCGTGCACCGCATCGGGCGGCGACACCGACGGGTTCACCGTCTCGGGCACCGCGCACTACGTGCTCGACGGCGCGCACGCCGACGTCCTGATCGTGGCGGCCGCCATCGACGGCGCGGTCGCGCTGTTCGAGGTCGACCCGGCGGCCGACGGCGTCGCCCGTCGCCAGCTGCCGACGATGGACCTGACCCGTCCGATGTCGGTGGTGGAGTTCGCCGCCGCGCCTGCCGTGCGCCTGACCGACGGCGACGCCTCCGCGGCCCTGGAGCGGGCCCGCACGGTCGCGATCGTCGGGCTGTCCGCCGAGCAGGTCGGCGCCGCCGCACGCTGCCTGCAGATGACGGTCGACTACAGCAAGGACCGGGTCCAGTTCGGTCGCGCGATCGGCAGCTTCCAGGCGCTCAAGCACCGGATGGCCGACCTGTACTTCCTGGTGGAGACGGCCCGGTCGGCGTCGTACGCGGCGGTGTACTCGCTGAGCGAGGGCCTGCCGTCGGCGGCGGCGGACGCCGCGGTCGCGAAGGCGTACTGCTCGGAGGCGCTGCTCGCGGTCACCGGGGACGCCATCCAGCTGCACGGCGGCATCGCGATCACCTGGGAGCACGACGCGCACCTGTTCTTCAAGCGCGCCAACGGCAGCTCGCAGCTGTTCGGGCAGCCGGAGGAGTTCATCCAGGCGATGGAGTCGCTCGCGGGCCTGTAGGCGCTCCGCGCCCGTGCGCGTTTTTGGTAGCTCCCACTACCAGAAACGCGCACGGGCAGCGGGCTACCAGCGAACCGGCATCTCCTCGAGCCCGGTGACGAAGTTCGCCGGGCGGCGCGGCAGCGGCCGGTCGGTCGCCAGTTCCATGTTCGGGATCCGCTCGAGCAGCCGCTCGAACATCAGCTTGCCCTCGACGCGGGCGAGCTGGTTGCCCAGGCAGAAGTGTGAGCCGAACCCGAAGGCCACCTGAGGATTCGGGTTCCGGGTGATGTCGAACTGGTCCGGGTTCTCGAACACCGACTCGTCGAAGTTCGCGGATTCGAACAGCAGCAGCACCTTCTCGCCCTCGCGCAGCTGCGTGCCGTGGAACTCCACATCCCGGGTCACGGTGCGGCACATGTTCTTCACCGGCGAGGCCCAGCGCAGCATCTCCTCGAGCGCCTGCGGGATGAGGGACCGGTCGTCGGCGAGTTTGCCGCGCTGCTCGGGGTGACGCATCAGCTGTTCCATGCCGCCGCTGAGCACGTGCCGGGTGGTCTCGTCCCCACCGATCAGGATCAGCAGGGTCTCGGCGACGATGTCCTCGTCCGTGAGCCGACGGCCGTCGATCTCGGCGTGCACCAGCACGCTGGTCAGGTCCTCGGTCGGGTCGCGGCGGCGCTGCTCGATCGTGCGCATGGTGAAGTCGACGAACGAGACGTACGCCGCCATCATCTTCGCGATCATCTCGTCGGATGCGTTGCTGCCCTGGGCCTTGACCAGGTCGTCGCTCCACTCCAGGAACATCTCCCGCTCCCGCGGGCGGACACCGAGCATGTCGCCGATGATCGCCATCGGCAGCGGCGCGGCGAGGTCCCGGACGAAGTCGCACTCGCCCCTGTCGATCACCGCGTCGATCAGCTCGTCGCAGATCCTCTCGATGTCGTCGACCTTCGCCTCGACCCGCTTGCGGGTAAAGCCGGCGTTGACCAGCTTGCGGCGGTGCAGGTGCTCCGGGTCATCCATGTCGATCATGTGCAGCAGCGGCCCGATCTCCGGCCGCACGCCCCCGGCATTGGAGAACAGTCCGGCATCGCGTTCGGCTTCGACCAGCCCGGCGTAGGTCGCGACGCCCGCCATGCCGCCCCGATCCCGGAACACCGGCTCGTTGGCGCGCATCCAGGCATAGGCCTCCCGCGGGTCGCCGAGCTCACCCGCATAGAACCGTCCGTCCACCAGTTCGATGTCGGGTCGCATACCGTCCATCCCCTCGCCCCAGCCGTTCCAGAACCCGTTCCCACCAGCCGATTGCGAGCCTATTCCTGCTCGCGGCATTGCATATCCAAATCGTCTCGCCGGTGGTAGAACAAGTTGCAAAGCGGAGGGAGTCGCGGTGGACGCGAACGGCACGGGCGCATTGCAGGGCAGGTCGATCCTGGTGACGGGGGGCGGCAGCGGAATCGGCCTCGGCGTCGCCTCGCTCCTGGCCGCATCCGGCGCCCACGTCACCATCTGCGGACGCACCGAGGAGAAGCTGATCGCGGCCGCCGCGACGGTCACGCCCGCGCACGGCGGGTCGATCACCCGCCACACCGCCGATGTCACCGACGAGGACTCGGTGACCGGCGCGGTCGCGGCTGCCACCGCGGTGACCGGGCGCCTCGACGGGGTGGTCGCCTGCGCGGGCGGCAACGAGACGATCGCCCCGCTGACCCAGATCGACGTCGATGCCTGGCGCCGCACCGTGGACCTCAACGTCACCGGCACCATGCTCACGCTCAAGCATTCCGCGCGCGAACTGGTCCGCGGTGGGGGCGGATCGTTCGTCGCCATCTCCTCGATCGCGAGCAGCAACACCCACCGCTGGTTCGGCGCGTACGGCGTCTCGAAGTCCGGCGTCGATCATCTCGTGCAGCTCGGCGCGGACGAGCTGGGCGCCAGCAACGTTCGGGTCAACTGCATTCGCCCCGGGCTCACCCGCACCGACCTGGTCGCCCTGATCACGGACGGCGGGCCGCTGCTCGAGGACTACCAGGCCTGCACTCCCCTGCCCCGCATCGGCGAGCCGGAGGACATCGCGGCACTGGCACGATTCCTGCTCGGCGACGAGTCCACCTGGATCACCGGCCAGATCATCAACGTCGACGGCGGCCAGATGTTGCGCCGGGGACCGGATTTCAGCTCGATGCTCGAACAGGTCTACGGCGCCGACGGCCTTCGCGGCGTGGTGGCCCAGTGACATCGAACGGCGCGACCTCCCACGACGTGCTCGGCAAGCGCATCGAGATGCCGGTGCAGATCCGGCAGGCGACGGCATTCATGGCCATGTACTCGGTGCCGACCGGCGTGGCGCAGGCGCTGATCGACGGCACCGGATTGCAGATACTCCAGTACCGTCCCGGCCGCGGGCTCTGCGTGCTGGTGTTCGTCGACTACGTCGACGGCGACCTGGGACCCTACAACGAGTTCGGTGTCTGCTTCATGGTGCGGGGCCATCGCAGCACCGGAAGGTCCTCCGTCGCCGCCGATCTCAAGTCATTGGCCACCGGCGGGGTGGGCGCGCTGATCCACCAGCTCCCCGTCGACGGCGAGTTCACGATGGCCGCCGGGCGGGGCATCTGGGGATTTCCCAAGGTGCTGGCCGACTTCGACGCCGACCACGCCAGCCCGGCCAAGCGCGCCTCGGTCAGCCAGGACGGCAAGCTGATCGCCGAGCTGCGCATCAAGCCGGGCATCGCACTGCCCGGCTCAGGAGCGGGCGCCGCCGTGGCGGCCTACTCGCATCTCGACGGCGTCACCCGGCACACGCCGTGGGACATGACCCCGTCCGGCGTCCGCTCACGGATCGGCGGCGCGGAGCTCGCCTTGGGCACCCACCCCATCGCCGACGAGCTGCGCTCGCTCGGCCTGCCGCGCCACGCTCTGCTCACCTCGTCGATTCCGGATCTGCGGATGACCTTCGGGGACGCGCAGGTGGTGTGAACACCCGTGTCCGGCACATCCGGACGTCGGTCAGCCCAGGACGATCAGGGCCGCGATCGCCGGGCCGAAGGCCCCACCGAGCTGGTAACAGAGATTGAACAAACCGATCGTGGTGGGGCGCTGGGACTCCGGCGCGGCAGCGGTGGCGTAGACCGACAGCGTGGCCTGACCGGCGGCGGTGGCAAAGACCGCCAGGGCGGCCGCCACCAGGAGCAGCGGCGCCCACGGAGACAGGGCCGCGGTGAGCGGAGCCAGTACCCCGACGGCGATCAGGACAGCCAGGACCCGGGAACGGCCGATCCGCACGGCGGCGGCGGCCAGTGCCAGTGACAGCGCGGAGCCGGTCAGCAGGGCCACGAGTTGCCCGGCACCGATTGCGGCGGTTGACCATTCGGTCCGCTCCCGCAACAGCTGCGGGATCGTGAACAGCAGCGCGAAGTACGAGGTCGCGAGTGCGCACACGAGCGTCGCCGAAAGGGTGAAGGCCGGGCTGCGCAGCAGGGCCGCGGGCACGACGCCGTCGGGACGCCGTCGGATGTGGGCCGCCAGCAAGGCTCCGATCACCAACGCGGCGGCCACGGCCGGTGCCGGGTACCGGGGAATGAGGACCAGGGCGGTCGCGGTGAGCACGAGCAGTGCCGCGCCCCACACGTCGAAGGGGGTGGAGGGGGCGGGCGCGAAGGCCGGCTGGTGGCGGACGACGGCCGGGATGGCCAGGAGAGCCACGAGCGAGATCGCAAGCGCCGCACGCCAGGACGCCACGTCAGCGATCAGCGAGCCGAGCAGCGGCCCCGTCGCGCCGAGGATTCCGAAGCCCGCGGTGATGACACCCATCCTGCGCGCCGAGCCCGCGAGGGTCATCGCGACGGTGGCCAGGCCCGCTCCGCCGACAGCCTGGGCCGCGCGGCCGGCCATCGCCAGCGGCAGCCAGGGCGCTACGGCGACGAGCGCGGTGCCCGCCACGATCAGCGCGGCGCCGACGCCGAGGGTGAGCCGCAGTCCGCGGCGGCGCAGCAGCGCGGCCATCAGCGGCGTGCCGACCGCCATGGCCCAGGCGAAGACGGTGACGAGCCAGGTCGCCGTCGCAGTTCGGACGCCGAACGAGTCGGCCATCTCCGAAAGGATCAGGACCGGGCTGTTCGCACTGGCGGCGATCGGCGTCGCCAGTAGCGCCAGCCAGAGCGCCGGGATCTGTCGAGCGGGGACGGCGCGGGATTCGTCGGGACGTGTGCGGGTGAGCAGTGTCATGCCGGCTCCTGTCGTTCAACCTTGACTGTCTTAATGTTGAAATAAAAGCAGACGGCTCTCTCGACGTCAAGTATCTTGAGGTTGAGATAAATTGCCGAGATAAGAGGAGAACCGATGAGCGACGCCGTGGACGCCATCCTCGATCAATGGACCAAGGAGCGCCCCGACCTGGTCGAGGAGTTCTGGCCGGTTCAGCTGTTCGCCCGGGCGCAGCGATTGGCGCGGATTGTGGACAAGTCGGCCAAGGCCACGGCCGCTCAGCACGGCCTCGAGGCAGGCGAGTTCGACGTCCTCGCCACCCTGCAGCGATCGGGGCCGCCCTACGCGCTGACGGCGGGCGCCTTCATCAAGGCCTCGATGGTGACCTCCGGCGCGATCACCAACCGCATCGACCGGATGGAGGCCAAGGGATTGGTCGAACGCGTGCGAGACGGCGAGGACCGACGCATCGTCAAGATCCGACTCACCGAGCAAGGCCAGGAGGTGGGGCGCGGGGCGATCGAAGCCCACTTCGCGAACTACGCCCTCCTGCTGGCCGATGTCGATCGCGGCGTATTCGACGAGACCGCCGACGGACTTCGGCAGGTCCTGGAGGCTCTCGGCGACACCAGCATCGAATGATCCGAATCTGCCTTCGCCGCATCGCGTTTCTGATCCCACCGAGCGCCGCGGACGATATGTCGCCGAAGGGTCTTGCCAACGGGGCTGCGGTGGTGTGTGCTGTCACCTGGACACTTGACCAACACGGTGCCCGATTCTCCGAAAGGATCCCCAGTGGTCACGATCAGTCGACGGACTGTGCTCGCGGGTGCCGCGGCAAGCCCCGCGCTCGCCGCGATCGGCGCGGGCCCCGCCCTCGCCTCCACCCCGTCCCCCGCCGGCCGACGCCGCGCGCCGCAGGGCGCCGGACTCCGTGTCGGAGTCGGCATCTCGGACGTGACCGGCCCGGTGGCCGAGAACGGGATGATGGGCTACTCGAGCTTCGAGCAGGTCGCCCGGGGCCTGCACCAACGCACCCGCGCCCGCGCGTACGTGTTCGCCGACGCGGCCGACGCGCGCGTGGTCTACGTCTGCGTCGACACCTGCATGGTCTTCCAGTCCGTGCACGACGCCGTCCTCCGGCGCCTGCACGATGCCTTCGGCGACACGTACACCGAGCGCAACGTGATGCTGACCGCCGTACACTCCCACGCCGCGTGCGGAGGGGCGTCGCACGACTACGCCTACAACCTGGCGATCATGGGCTTCCAGCAGCAGGTCTTCGACTCCGAGGTCAACGGCATCGTCGAGGCGATCACCGCCGCACACGACACCCTCGCGCCCGGCACCCTCGCCTACGGGCGCACCGAGCTCACCGACGCCAGCGTCAACCGGTCCCGGGCCGCGTTCGACCGGAACCCGCAGCGCGACAGGGACTACTACCCGCTCGGAATCGACTCCGCCATGCGGACCCTGCGGATCAGCCAGGGCGGCACCGACATCGGCGCCATCAACTGGTTCGCCACCCACTGCGCGTCGCTGACCAACGAGAACTACCTGATCTCCGGCGACAACAAGGGCGCCGCGTCCTACTTCTGGGAGCACGACATCGCGGGCGTCCGATACCTGGACGGCGCCCCGGACTTCGTCGCGTCCTTCCCACAGACCAACTCCGGCGACATGTCGCCCAACCTGCATCTCGAGCCGGGCAAAGGCCCGACCGATGACGAGTTCGAGAACACCCGGATCATCGGCGAGCGTCAGGTCGCCGCGGCCCGCAAGGCCTTTGCCGACGCCGACCCGATGTCCTCGACCACGGTCGACAGCCGGGTGATGTACCTCGACATGGCCAACCAGGTCGTCGACGGCCGCTTCACCCCCGACGGGCAGCAGCGTCGCACCGCGCCTGCGTGCGTCGGCGCCGCGATGAGCGCGGGCAGCGTCGAGGACGGGCCCGCCATCCCGCTCTTCCCGGAGGGCAGCCGCAACCCGATGGTCGACGCGCTCGGCGGAATGAATGCCCCGATCCCGAACTGGCTGGCCGACGCCCAGGCGCCCAAGCTGGTGTTGATCGCCGTCGGCCTGCTCCCGCCGGACGGCTGGGTGCCCCGCGTGCTGAAGATCCAGATCATCCGGATCGGCGACATCTACGTGGTCGGCGGCCCCGCCGAGTTCACCATCGTCTCCGGCCTGCGGATTCGGCGCACCGTTGCCGAGGAACTCGGGGTGCCACTCGAGAACGTGATCTTCCAGGGCTACGCGAACTCCTACTCGAGCTACTGCACCACGCCGGAGGAGTACGAGGCCCAGCAGTATGAGGGCGGCTCGACGTTGTTCGGCCGCAACACCCTTCCCGCCTACCAGCAGGGCTACTCGCAGCTGGCGGTCGGCCTGCGCACCGGCGGCGAGGTCCCGCGCGGGCCGGCGCCCCGCGACATGTCCGGGTTCCAGCCGAACTTCGTCGACGGCGTTACCTTCGACGAGCCCACGCCCGGACACCGGTTCGGAGATGTTCTGGTGCAGCCGAACCCGCGCGCCGCGGCAGGCGATCAGGTTGTCGTCGAGTTCGTCACCGGCCACCCGAAGAACAATCTGCGCCACGGTGAGACGTTCCTGGAGGTGCAGCGTCAGGAGGGCGGACGCTGGGTCCGGCATGCCGACGACGGCGACTGGTCCACCAAGTACCGCTGGCGGCGCGAGGGCCAGAACTGTTCGGTTGCCCAGATCACCTGGGACGTGCCCGCCGGTACGCCCTCGGGCCGCTATCGGATCCAGCACTTCGGCGATCAGAAGAGCCGCGACGGCAAGATCTCCGAATTCGCAGGCATCTCGGCCGAATTCGACGTCTGATCCGTTCGACGCTCGGGGCCTGAACCCGAAAACGACTGAAGGGCACCTCCCCTCAGAGGTGCCCTTCAGTCGTGTCGGCGGCGCGGCTACAGCCAGGTGTCCTCGGTTGTTGCGGTGAGGAACGCCTCGAGGTCGTCGCGCCAGGGCGCGGGGACCGTCTTGTCCGGCTCGATGCCGGTGTACTGCCCGCGGTAGAACAGCAGCGGACGCTCGGTCTTAATCTCACTCATCGAGTGAACCCGGCCGAACACCACGAAGTGGTCCCCGCCGTCGTGCACGGTCTCCACCGTGCAGTCGATGTGCGCCAGCGACCTGTCGATGATCGGTGATCCGAGAGGTGAAGCCTCCCAGTCGATTCCACCGAACTTGTCCGGTTCACGGGAACCGAACCGGGCACACACCTCCTGCTGCTCCTCGGCGAGCACGTTGACGCAGAACTTGCCGCTGCGCTCGATCGCCGCCCAGGACCGCGAGGCCTTGGTCGGGCAGAACAGCACCAGCGGCGGATCCAGCGACAACGCCGCGAACGACTGACATGCGAACCCGACCGGCTCGCCGTCGTCGATCGTGGTGATGATCGTGACGCCGGTGCAGAACTGACCGAGCACGGTGCGGAACTGACGCGGATCGATCTCCGCGCCAGTCGCTTCCTGAGGCGCCGTCACTACTTCATTCCCACCGTGAAGTCGTGGCCCCACAGACTCACCGCGGTGCTCTCCCGCGCGATCCAGCTTTCATCCTCGACTTCGAGCCCCTCGCAACCGAATTCGATATCAAAGCCGCCCGGCGTCTTCATGTAGAACGAGAGCATCTGATCGTTGACGTGCCTGCCAAGGCTGGCCGACATCTTGACCTTCTTGCGCATCGCGCGGTCCAGGCAGAGGCCGACGTCGTCGGAGTTCTCCACCTCGATCATCAGGTGCACGATGCCGGTCGGGTTCGGCAGCGGCAGGAACGCCAGGCTGTGGTGGCGCGGGTTGCAGCCGAGGAACCGGAGCCAGGCCGGCTCCCCGTCGGCGGGCCGCCCGACCATCTGCGGAGGCAGTCGCATCGAGTCGCGCAGCTTGAACCCGAGCACGTCACGGTAGAACCGCAGCGAGGCCTGGTCGTCATCCGTGGTGAGCACGACGTGCCCGAGACCCTGCTCGCCGGTGACGAACTTGTGGCCGTACGGGCTCACCACCCGGCGATGCTCGAGGGCCGCCCCGTGGAACACCTCGAGGGTGTTGCCGGAGGTGTCCTCGAACACGATCAGCTCGTCGACCCGACGGTCGGCGATCTGGTCGGCTGTGCCCTCCTTGAACGGCACGCCCGCGGCGGACAGGCTGTCCCGGATCTCCTGCAGCCCGGCCGCATTGGCGGTCTCCCAGCCGGAGACCATCAGGCGGTCACGCTCGCCCGGCACGATCACCAGGCGGGCCGGGAAGTCGTCCATCCGCAGGTAGAGCGAGTTGGAGTCGGTGCCCTTGCCCTCGACCATGCCGAGGACCTTGAGTCCGTACTCGCGCCACGCGGCCATGTCGGTGGCCTCGATGCGCATGTACGCAAGTGAACGGATACCCATTACTTACCTCCCTCGAGCAGGAAGTCGGCGGCGAGTCGATTGAACTCGTCGAACTTCTCGAGCTGCGCCCAGTGCCCACAACCGCCGAAGACGTGCAACTGCGCGCGCGGGATCATCTTGAGCGCCACCAGGGCGCCGTCGAGCGGGTTGACCCGGTCCTCACGGCCCCAGGTCAACAGCACCCGCTGGCGCATCTTGTGCGCGTCGCGCCAGAGCATGCCCTTCTCGAAGTCCGCACCGGAGAAGGACTTCCCCATCGCCTTTGCGGCCGCGAGGGACTCGGGAGTGCTCGCCGCGGCGAACCGCTCGTCGACCAACTCGGGGGTGATCAGCTTCTGGTCGAACACCATGATCCGCAGGAAGGACTCGAGGTTCTCCCTGGTCGGCTGGTAGGCGAACTTGCCGAGGTTCTTGACGCCCTCGGTGGGATCCGGCGCGAACAGGTTGACGCTCAGCCCGCCGGGGCCCATCAGCACCAACCGACCGGCGCGATCCGGGTAGTCGAGCGCAAACCGCACCGCGGCGCCGCCACCGAGCGAATTGCCGAGCAGGTGAACCCGTCCGGTGATCTCGAGGGTGTCGAGCAGGTCGTTGAGCGCAGAGGAACTGTGCACGAAGTACTGCGGGTGCTCGGTCGGCTTGTCCGAGAGACCGTAGCCCGGCTGGTCCACCGCGAGCACGTGGAACTTCTCGGCCAGCACGGGGATGTTCTTGGCGAAGTTCGACCAGGAGGAGGCGCCCGGTCCGCCGCCGTGCAGTAGCACGATCGTCGGACCGTTGCCGACGCCTGCCTCGTGGTAGTGAAGCTTCAGGTCCGGGCGGACCTGGGCGAACTTCGAGGTCGACTCGTAGGTGATCTCAGCCTGCTCAGTTGTCGTCACGATGTGTCGCCTCAGACCATCGTGTCGGCGAGCGGCAGACCGAACTCGGCTCCGCCGAACATGACGTAGGCGCGCTCGGGATCGTTCGCGGCGTGCACGCGACCGGCGTGCGCGTCGCGCCAGAAGCGCTGGATCGGCGTGCCGTTCTGCAGCGCGGTGGCGCCGGAGTTCTCGAAGAGCTTGTCGATCGAGGCGATCGCGCGGCCGGTGGCACGCACCTGGTCGCGGCGGGCGCGCAGGCGCAGCTCGATCGGCACCTCCTCGCCCGCGAGCAGGTGGGCGTATTCGTCGGCGACGTTGCCGGAGAGCTGACGCCAGGCGGCGTCGATGTCGCTGGAGGCCTCCGCGATCCGCACCTTGGCGAACGGGTCGTCCTTGGCCTTCTCGCCGGCGTAGGCCGCGCGCACGCGCTTGCCCTGGTGCTCGACGTGGGCCTCGTAGGCGCCGTAGGCCATGCCGACGATCGGCGTGGAGATGGTGGTGGGATGGATGGTGCCCCACGGCATCTTGTAGACGGGAGCGGTGTTGAGCTCGAGGCCGGGCGCGGTCAGGTTGCTCATCGCCTTGAAGCTCAGGAAGCGGTGGCGCGGCACGATCACGTCCTTGACGACGATGGTGTTGCTGCCCGTGCCGCGCAGTCCGACCACGTTCCACACGTCGTCGATCTGGTAGTCCTCGCGGGGGATCAGGAAGCTGCCGAAGTCGACCGGGCGCCCGTCCTTGATCACCGGTCCGCCGACCACAACCCAGCTGGCGTGGTCACAGCCCGAGGACCAGGCCCACGCGCCGTTGACCTTGTAGCCGCCGTCGACGACCTCGCCCGCACCCATCGGCGCGTACGACGAGGAGATCCGCACGTCGGTGTCCTGCCCCCACACATCTTCCTGCGCCTGCTGGTCGAACAGCGCGAGGTGCCAGTTGTGGACACCGATGATGCCGGAGACCCAGCCGGTGGAGCCACACGCGCTCGCGATGTTGCGGACAGCCGTGTAGAAGGTGACGGGATCCGCCTCGAGGCCACCCCATTGCGCCGGCTGCAGGAGGCGGAAGAAGCCAGCCTCCTGGAGCGCCTTGATCGAATCGTCGGGAATGCGCCGCAGATCCTCGGTCTCCTGTGCGCGCTCGCGCAGGGTCGGCAGAAGCTCGTTCAGCTTCTCGATCACCACGCGGCTGTCGTGCTCACCCACTGGTCACTCCCTCATGTGTCGTGCGTCTCGGTGCTTCACTTTCACCTGAGACTAGAACACGTTCCCATTCGTGTCGAGCAGAATGGGTTCCACCGGTACGAAAGTCCCTGACTGCGACTACTGGCGCCAATATCTAGCAAAACTGGCACAAGTTCTATAACGTGTTCTAGTAACAAAGACGAAGGGATGTGGAGGGCACAGATGACGCAGACGAGCGGCGCACCCGCCAACCGCAAGGTTCGTGAGATCGACGTGGGAACGACGCCGACGCGGTTCGCCCGTGGTTGGCACTGCATCGGACTCGAGAACGAGTTCAATGACGGCAAGCCGCACTCGGTGGAGGCGTTCGGCACCAAGCTCGTCGTCTTTGCCGACAGCGAGGGCAAGCTGCAGGTGCTCGACGGGTACTGCAGGCACATGGGCGGCGACCTGAGCCAGGGCACCGTCAAGGGCGATTCCGTCGCCTGCCCGTTCCACGACTGGCGCTGGGGCGGCAACGGCAAGTGCACGGGCATTCCCTACGCCCGCCGGGTTCCGCCGCTGGCCCGCACCCGCGCATGGACCACCCTGCAGCGCAACGGGATGCTGTTCCTCTGGAACGACCCCGAGGGCAACCCGCCGCCGGAGGACGTCACCATTCCCGAACTCCCGGGTGTCCTCACCGACGAGTGGACCGACTGGGAGTGGCACCGCCTCGAGGTCAAGGGCTCCAACTGCCGCGAGATCATCGACAACGTCGTGGACATGGCGCACTTCTTCTACGTTCACTTCGGGTTCCCGAAGTACTTCAAGAACGTCTTCGAGGGCCACGTCGCGACGCAGTACCTGCAGAACCACGGCCGCCCCGACGTCGGGAGCATGGGCACCCAGTACGCCGAGTCCGTCCTCGACTCCGAGGCCTCCTACTTCGGCCCGTCCTACATGGTCAACTGGCTGCACAACGACTACAGCGGGTACAAGGTCGAGAGCGTCCTGATCAACTGCCACTACCCGATCGACCACGACTCCTTCATGCTGATGTACGGCGTCAGCGTCGAGAAGCCGAAGGGCCTGGACGAAGCCACCACCAACAAGCTCGCGCGCAAGTTCACCGCGGGTGTGACGATGGGCTTCGAGCAGGACGTGGAGATCTGGAAGAACAAGACCAAGATCGAGAACCCGCTGCTCTGCGAGGAGGACGGCCCGGTCTACCAGCTGCGCCGCTGGTACGAGCAGTTCTACGTCGACGTCGCCGACGTCGATGACAAGATGACGCAGCGCTTCGAGTTCGAGATCGACACCACCAAGGCGGTGGAGGCCTGGCAGCGCGAGGTGGAAGAGAACATGGCCCGCCAGGCGGAGGAGAAGGCCGCCGCCGAGGCCGCGAGCTCGACGGGAGTGTGACGATGACCTCGACCTGGTCCAAGGCCCCGGACTTCGCGAACAGCCCGGCCCGGGTCGAGGCCGTCCGCGCGCAGACCGCCGTCGACCTGCAGACCTATCTCGAGGACGGGCTGCAGGAGGTGGAGTGCCGGGCCTGCCACACCTGCGTGCTGGTCCGCAAGAACAGCTTCAACCACACCAGCATCCAGTGGCAGGCCGATCCGGCCGAGGTGTGCCCTGAGTTCGCAGGCGTCGGCGGGCGGACCGGGTCACGCCAGACCTGTCCGCGGCTGATCGCGAGCATCAACCATGCCGTGCTGGAGGGCATCGTCGAGGTGCGCGACACCGAGTCGTAGTCGCATCTGCACAAGAGGGGCGGGGCGCCACCCCGCAGGGCCCCCCCCGTTGGGAGGACCCCCGACCCAAAACAACCCAAAGAAACAAAGAGTTGGGAGACAAGCCACAAAGGTGCAA
>NZ_JBHZBV010000008.1:145104-186931 GCF_042754885.1 Rhodococcus sp. NPDC059179
CACCCCCTCTAATTACTTGTTGTTTGTGTTCGCCTTCTTTTTTTTTTTAACACCCACCCCATCCCACCCCGGGGGCCCCCCCCCCCCCCGCCCCCCCGCCCCTCTTGCGTATCCACCCGACCCAAGACCTCCCCAATGTCACATTGGTTCGGCTCACGCGAATCAATGTGACATTGGGGAGGTGGGAGAATTCCTAACCGGCGGCGGCTTCCCGCTGCAGCTCGAGCGCGATGTCGATCAGCTGGTCCTCCTGGCCGCCGACCAGCTTGCGCTTGCCTGCGCGCACCAGCAGCTCGGCGGCGGAGACGCCGTACCGCTCGGCCTGGCGCTCGGCATGCTTGAGGAAGCTGGAATAGACCCCGGCGTAGCCCATCATCAGGGCCTGGCGGTCGAGCAGGCATTCGGCCGGCATCGTCGGGCGGACAATGTCCTCCGCGGCGTCGGCGATCGCGAAGAAGTCGATGCCCGTCTTGACGCCGATCTTGTCGCAGACGCCGACGAACGCTTCGACTGGCGTGTTCCCCGCACCCGCACCGAAACGACGGGTGCTGCCGTCGATCTGCTTGGCACCGGCACGCACCGCGGCGATCGAGTTCGCCACGCCCAGACCGAGATTCTCGTGTCCGTGGAAGCCGACCTGGGCGTCGCCGCCAAGCTCCGCAGCGAGTGCCTCGACCCGGTCGGCGACCTGCTCGAGCACCAGCGCACCCGCAGAGTCGACGACATACACGCACTGGCAGCCGGCGTCGGCCATGATGCGGGCCTGCGCCGCGAGCTTCTCCGGCGCAATGGTGTGCGCCATCATCAGGAAGCCGACGGTCTCGAGGCCGCGCTCGCGGGCCAGACCGAAGTGCTGGATCGCGACGTCGGCCTCGGTGCAGTGCGTTGCCACGCGGCAGATCGACGCGCCGTTGTCCTGCGCCTCGATGATGTCCTCCTTGATGCCCAGACCGGGCAGCATCAGGAAGGCGATCTTCGCCCGCTTCGCGGTGTCCACCGCGATCTTGATCAGTTCCTGCTCGGGGGTCTTGGAGAAGCCGTAGTTGAACGAGGATCCGCCCAGTCCGTCGCCGTGGGTGACCTCGATGACCGGCACCCCGGACGCATCGAGCGCGCCGACGATCGCCCGCACCTCGTCTCCGGTGAACTGGTGCCGCTTGTGATGCGACCCGTCCCGCAGGGAGGTGTCGGTGACCCGGATGTCCCATGAAACGTCGAAATGAACGTTGCCGTCGACCGGTGCCATCGCCCTCACGCCCTCACGCCGAGGAGCTTCTGGGCGATCTCCTCGCCCACCTTGGTTGCCGCCGCCGTCATGATGTCGAGATTGCCCGCGTACGGCGGCAGGAAGTCGCCCGCGCCCTCGACCTCGACGAAGGTCGTGACGGTCGCATAGCCGCCCGACACCTCGCTCGGCTCGTTGAACTGGGGCTCGTTGAGCAGCCGGTATCCGGGCACGTACTGCTGGATGTCGGCCACCACACGGTGGATGGAGTCGGTGATCGCCGCGCGGTCCGCATCCTCGGGGATCGCGCAGAAGATGGTGTCGCGCATGATCATCGGCGGATCGGCCGGGTTCAGGATGATGATCGCCTTGCCCTTGCGAGCACCACCGATCACCTCGATCCCACGGCTGGTCGTCTTGGTGAACTCATCGATGTTCGCGCGGGTGCCCGGCCCGGCCGAGGACGAGGACACCGACGCCACGATCTCGGCATAGGGCACGGCGACGACCCGGGAGACCGCGTACACGATCGGAATGGTGGCCTGGCCGCCACACGTGATCATGTTGACGTTCGGGGCGTCGAGATGCTCGCGCAGATTGGCAGGCGGAACGACCGCGGGCCCGACGGCCGCGGGGGTGAGGTCGATCGCGCGGATGCCCGCCTCCTGGTACCGCGGCGCGGCAGCGCGGTGCACGTAGGCGGAGGTCGCCTCGAAGACCAGGTCCGGCTTCTCGTCCTGCGCCAGCAGCCAGTCGACGCCCTCCGCGGAGGTCTCGAGGCCCATGCCGCGGGCGCGCGCGAGCCCCTCACTGGCCGGGTCGATGCCGATCATCCAGCGCGGCTCGAGCCGCTCCGAACGCTGCAGCTTGTAGAGCAGATCGGTGCTGATATTGCCCGAGCCCACGATCGCAACGCTTGCCTTGGTCATCGGATGATCAACTCCTCCTAGACGAACTCGATGGACACCGTCCCCAGCCCGCTGAACTCGGCACGAACGTGGTCGCCCGGCCGAACGTCGACGGCCTTGGTGCACGACCCCGGCAGCACGACATCACCGGCGCGCAGGCGTACACCAAAAGTGTCCACCGTCTGAGCCAGCCAGGCGACCGCGCGTGCCGGATGGCCGAGCACCGCGTCGCTGCGCCCCTCCGCGACCCGCTCGCCGTTGATCGCGAGCACTGCGTCGATGGCGGTGAGGTCGATGTCGTCGGGCCGCACCCGCTGGGCGCCAAGCGCGTGCCCCGCGTACGAGGCGTTATCGGAGACCGTGTCGACGAGCCCGATCCGCCACTCCTTGATCCGGGTGTCGATCAACTCGATCGACGGGACGATGAACTCCGTCGCCGCCATCACGTCGTCGACGGTGCAGTCCGCTCCCGGCAGGTCCGCGCCGAGCACGAACGCGACCTCGATCTCCACCCGCGGCAGCAGGAAGCGCGCGCACTGAACCGGCTCACCCTCGTGCAGTTCGGTGGTGTCGAACAGGTGCCCGTAGTCCGGTTCGGAGACCCCCAACATCTCCTGCATCGCCTTGGCGGTGAGCCCGACCTTGTGCCCGACGACCCGTTCCCCGGCCTCCACTCGGCGGCGGATGTTGAGCAACTGGATCTCGTACGCGTCGACCATGTCGATGTCCGGGAAGAGCGTTGCCAGCGGTTCGAGCGGTGCGAACCCCTTCTCGGCGGCGTGGAGGAGGTCCGCGACCTCGATACGCGATTCCGTCGACAGCACTCGGTTTCCCCCTCGGTCGCAAGCTATGCGGTCGAGGCGGACTCCGAACGCGCAACCCCGCGGCGAGCGGCGTGCGCTGCGGCGCGACGACCAGAGAACACACAGTCTGCGAGCGAAAGCCCACTCACGTAGGAGTTCGAGCAAATTCCGACGGCGGTCCGGCCGGCGGCGTATAAGCCTTCGATCGCAACCCCGTCGGCGGCCAGCACCTCACCGGTGTCCTCGTCGACGACGAGTCCCCCGAGGGTGATCATCGGCAGCGGATTACTCAGGCTCTTCTTCAGGGAAACGTCGTACAGCGAGAACGGCGCGGTCAGGGCCGGGCGACGGAACTCGTCCGGCTTACCCATCGGATCGGATGTCCCCGCCATGATCGCGTCGTTGTGCGCGGCCACGGTGGCGGCGAGCCCCGCCGGGTCGATACCCACCTTCGCGGCGAGTTCGTCGAGGGTGCCGGCCGTGGTGCCGTCGATCCGCATCATCGTCTCGGACTGCACCCGCTGGAACCAGGTGGTCCGGTTGCCCATCTGCGAGCGTGCCTCCGCGACCAGGTCGGCGTCGGCCACCAGCCAGCCGTGACCGTCACCCTCGGCGATCATCGCGTGCCCGAGCGCGGCGCCGTAGCGAGACTCGTCGACCTTTCGCTCCCCCTTCCTATCGACCAGCAGCGACCCGAGGAACGCGGTCGGCGGCACGATGAACCGCCACGCCGAGATGTTCGACAGTTTGTCGGTGGCACCGCCGACGGCGGTGCCGAGGGCGATGCCACTACCGTCGTCGCCGGAGGTGCCCAGCGGCAACCCGCCAAGGTAGCGCGGTGCGTGCTCGGCGACCATCGCCCGGTTCGCGAAGAAGCCGCCCGCGCTGAGGATCACCCCCGACCGCGCCTCGATCCGGAACGGCCTGGCGTACCGGGCCTCGATTCGTGCCATCTGCTTGTCCATCGCCTTGCGCAGCGGCGGATAGTAGACACCCGGCTTGGAGGACAGCGACGCGAGCCGGGCGTGCCGGGCACGCACCCGGGCGGGTGCATCGCGCAGGCTCAGGCACTCGACACCGACCACCGTGCCGGCATCGTCGGTGACCAGCCGAACCGCGCGGGTCTGCGTTTCCAGTCGCAGCCCCTTGGCCAGCGCGGACTCGACCAGCGGGCGGTACAGCATCTTCCCGGACGTGCCCTTACCCTTCGGTCGGTGCCCGCGGGGCGCGGGCGTGGCGGCGTCGCGGAAGCCACCCGCAGCCTCGCTCCCGGAGTAGTACAGGTAGTGCCGGTCCGTGGGGTAGGAGGTCTTGTAGGGGCACAGCGACCCCTCGAACGGGACTCCGTTCGACTGCAACCAGTCCACGGTCGAGACGCTGTTCTCGCAGAACCTGCGCAACGTCTCGGGCCGGACGGCGTCGCCGACCTCGAGGCTCAGATACTCGAACATGGCGTCGGCACTGTCCTCCACGCCCGCCTCACGTTGCACCGAGGTGCCGCCGCCGGCGTAGACGATGCCACCGGAGATGGTGCTGGCCCCGCCACCGGCGAACCGGTCGACGGCGACGACGTTCGCACCCGCATCGAGAGCCTCGATTGCCGCCGACGCACCGGCGACTCCACACCCGACCACCACAATGTCGGTTGACATGTCCCAGGACCTCATCAGTCCCCTCTCCACACTGAACGTGTTGCCGTTTGCGTCCAGCGTGTTCCGCGGAACCCAGGAATACTTCCTGGCAGAAAGCATGGACTGAGACCCCCATCATTCTATAACGTGTTCTACATGAGCAAGCAGGAATACGACATCGTCGTTGTCGGCAGCGGCGCGGCAGGCATGACCGCGGCACTGACCGCCGCACACCAGGGTTTGAGCGTCGTCATCGTTGAGAAGGCCGCCCACTACGGCGGATCGACCGCCAGGTCCGGCGGCGGTGTCTGGATCCCCAACAACGAGGTGCTCCAGGCCGACGGCGTCACCGACACCCCCGAGGCAGCGCGCGAGTACCTGCACAGCATCATCGGCGACGTCGTCGCGCCCGAGCGCATCGACACCTACCTCGACCGCGGACCCGAGATGCTCTCGTTCGTGCTGCGCAACAGCGCGTTGAAGCTGCAGTGGGTGCCCGGCTACTCGGACTACTACCCGGAGGCCCCCGGCGGACGCCTCGGCGGACGCTCGGTCGAGCCGACCCCCTTCGACGGCAACGCACTCGGCGACGACCGCAAGAACCTCGAGCCCGACTACGTCAAGGCGCCCAAGAACTTCGTCATCACGCAGGCCGACTACAAGTGGCTGAACCTGTTGATGCGCAACCGCCGCGGGCCCATGCGCGCGATGAAGGTCGGCCTGCGGTTCCTGGCAGCCAAGGCCACCGGCAAGGACCTGCTGGTCCGCGGGCAGGCCCTGGTCGCAGGCATGCGCATCGGTCTGCGCGACGCGGGTGTACCGATCCTGCTCAACACGCCGCTGACCGAGCTGTACACCGAGGACGGCGTCGTCCGCGGCGTGAAGGTTCTCGTCGACGGCGAGGAGCAGGTCATCCGCGCCAAGCACGGTGTTGTGCTGGGTTCCGGCGGATTCGAGCACAACGCGGAGATGCGCACGCAGTACCAGCGCGCCCCCATCACAACCGAGTGGACGGTCGGCGCCAAGGCGAACACCGGCGATGGCATTCTCGCGGGCCAGCAGCTCGGCGCCGCTGTCGATTTCATGGACGACGCCTGGTGGGGTCCGTCCATCCCGCTGACCGGCGGCCCCTGGTTCGCGCTGTCCGAGCGGACCCTGCCCGGCTCGATGATGGTCAACACCTCGGGCAAGCGCTTCGGCAACGAGGCCGCGCCGTACGTCGAGGCCACCCACATGATGTACGGCGGCAAGTACGGCCAGGGCGAGGGCCCGGGCGAGAACATCCCGACCTGGATGATCCTGGACCAGCGCTACCGCAACCGCTACACCTTTGCGGGCATCACGCCGCGCTCCCCCTTCCCCGGCCGTTGGCTCAAGGCAGGCGTGGTGGTCAAGGCGGGCACCATCGCCGAACTCGCCGAGAAGACGGGGCTTCCCGTCGACTCCCTCACCCAGACGGTGGAACGCTTCAACGGCTTCGCTCGCAACGGCAAGGACGAAGACTTCGGCCGCGGCGACAGCGGGTACGACGCCTACTACGGTGACCCGCGGCTGAAGAACCCCAGCCTCGCCGAGATCAGCAAGGCCCCGTTCTACGCGATCAAGATGGTGCCGGGCGACCTGGGCACGAAGGGCGGCATCCAGACCGACGTCGACGGCCGCGCGCTGCGCGAGGACGGCACCGTGATCGAGGGCCTCTACGCGGCGGGCAACGTCAGCGCGCCGGTGATGGGCCACACCTACGCCGGACCGGGCGCAACGATCGGCCCCGCGATGACCTTCGCGTACCTCGCGGTACTGGACATCGCAGCCAAGGCGAAGTCGGGCGCGAGCGCCGAATCTGCCACCACCCCCGCCACTTCGAACTGACAGGACGTCACGTTGCCCATCGATCCCGCCATCGCGATCGGCGCCGAGCTGCCCACCCAGGAGTTCTCCTGGACGAGCTCGGACGTGCAGCTCTACCACCTCGGCATCGGCGCGGGCGCGAGCCCGCTCGACGCCGGGGAACTGCGCTACCTCGAGGACGGCAAGCCGCAGGTGCTGCCGACCTTCGCCACCGTGGTGGCCAACATCCATGCCACCGAGGCGCCGAAGGTGTCCTTCCCCGGCGTGGAGATCGACCTCGCGAAAGTGGTGCACGGCAGCCAGGAAGTGACCGTGCACCAGCCGATTCCGGCGGAGGGAAGCGCCCGCACCACCACCCGGATCTCCGAGGTGTGGGATAAGGGCAAGGCCGCGGTCATCGTCCAGGAATCCACCACGACCGACCTGGACGGGAATCCGCTGTGGACCGCGCGCTCGTCCATCTTCGCGCGCGGCGAGGGCGGCTTCGGCGGCGAGCGCGGCCCGTCGGAGTCGGTCGCGCTTCCCGACCGGGCACCCGACTTCGAGGTCGAGGCACCGATCCTGCCGCAGCAGGCATTGCTGTACCGGATGTGCGGTGACCGGAATCCGTTGCACTCGGATCCCCAATTCGCCAGCGCGGCAGGCTTTCCTGCGCCTATTCTGCATGGGTTGTGCACCTACGGAATGGTCTGCAAGGCCGCCGTCGATGCCGCTCTGGACGCTGACGCCTCGAAGGTAAAGGGCTACAAGGCCCGATTCGCCGGGGTGGTCTACCCGGGCGAGACCCTCAAGATCCGGATCTGGAAAGAAGCAGGCCGGTTGCTCATCTCGGCCAGCGTTCTCGAGCGCGATGACTCGCCGGCCCTGGCCGACGTGGTCCTCACGCTCGCCTGATCCAACAAGCACGACAGACCGGTCGGCCGTACCCAGGACGGCCGACCGGTCGACCCAACCCCAACGACAGCAACTCCTTCCCCCTCTCTCACTACGACTGGAGTAAACGCATGCCCGATTCGAACGATAAGCGTCTTGGCTTATCCAGGCGGGGATTCCTCGCGGCAGGGGCGGGGGCCCTGGCAGCGACGGCGGTGGGCGCGTGGACGCCCGTCTACGCGATTCCGTTCGGCTCGTCGGGTTCGGCCGGCGGCTCGGGCTCATTGGGCGGTGGGACCACCCTCCCCGCGCCGCCGAACTTCCCGGGCGGCGTCGAACTCGCGCAGCAGGCATACCAGAACTGGTCCAAGGAGATCATGCTGGACTCCGTCTGGACGTGTCACCCCAAGACCGCGGAGGACGTTGTCCGCCTGGCGAACTGGGCGCATGCCAACGGGTACAAGCTGCGCCCGCGCGGCGCCATGCACGGCTGGACCCCGTTGACCGTCGTCAACGGCGCCCCCGTCGACAAGGTCATCCTGGTCGACACGATGAAGCACCTCAACGGCATCTCGATCAACGCGGGCGGCGCCCCGGCGACCGTCACCGCGGGCCCGGGCGCCACCCTGGACGCGATCACGACCGCGCTGCAGGCACAGGGCCTCGGCTGGGCGAACCTTCCCGCTCCGGGCGTGCTGTCCATCGCGGGCTCGCTGGCCGTGGACGCACACGGTGCCGCCCTGCCCGCGGCTGGCCAGGGCACCATGCCCGGTCACACGTACGGGTCGCTGAGCAACCTGGTGACCTCACTGACCGCCGTGGTCTGGGACGGCTCCGCGTACGCGCAGAAGACCTACTCGCGCAACGACCCTCAGATCAAGCCCCTGCTGACCAACCTCGGCCGCACCTTCCTCACCTCGGTGACCCTGCAGGCCGGGCCGAACTTCCGGATGCGGTGCCAGAGCCACACCGACATCAAGTGGACCGAGCTGTTCGGAGCCAAGGGCGCCTCCGGTCGCACCTTCGAGAGCTACGTCGCGCAGAACGGTGGCGTCGAGGCGATCTGGTACCCCTTCACCGACAAGCCGTGGCTCAAGGTGTGGTCGCTCGCGCCCAACAAGCCCGCCGGGTCACGCGAGGTCACCGGGCCGTACAACTACCCGTTCTCGGACAACCTGCCGGAGCCGCTCACCGACCTGCTCGGACAGATGAACGCGGGCGCCCCCGGCATCGCCCCGGCGTTCGGCAACATGATGTACACGACCACGGTCGCCGGACTCGCCGCGACCGGCGCCACCGATATCTGGGGCTGGTCGAAGGACATCCAGTTCTACATCAAGGCGACCACGCTGCGACTGACCGAGGGCGGCGGCGCGGTCATCACCAACCGCGCGAACATCGGCCGGGTCATCCACGACTTCGCCAACTGGTTCAACGAGCGCATCGAGTTCTACAGGTCCAAGGGCCAGTACCCGCTCAACGGCCCCGTCGAGATCCGCTGCTGCGGCCTCGACGAGGCGGCGGACGTCAAGGTCCCGTCCGCGGGCGCGCCGACGATCTCGGCGATGCGGCCGCGTCCCGACCACCCCGAGTGGGACACCGCGATCTGGTTGAACGTGCTCGGCGTTCCCGGCACCCCCGGGATGTTCGCGTTCTACCGCGAGATGGAGCAGTGGATGCGCTCGCACTACACCGGCGCGGACTACACGTTCCGCCCGGAGTGGTCGAAGGGCTGGGCGTTCGGCCCCGATAAGCCGTACACCGACGGCAACATCATCGGCGGTACGCTTCCGCAGAGCTTCCGCGACGGCGTACCCGCGGGTGACAACTGGGACACCGCGCGCACGACGTTCAACACCCTTGATCCGCACCGGATCTACAGCAACACCTTCATGGATCAGCTGCTGCCGTAGCCGCTCGACCCACCAGGGGCCGTGCTCGCCGATCGCGAGCGCGGCCCCTCGTCGTTTCCCGCAGCCACGTAGGGCGCGAGAACCAAGGCGTACACCGCCACGCAGGCGACCGGCCCGACCAGCGGCAGCCAGGGGATCTCCGCGGGCAGCAGGAACACCGACACGGCCGCGGCCGCACTCACGACCGCCACCGCCAACACCAGGCGCGATTCGGCGACGGCCACCACGGGGGCATGCGCCGCATGGGCGGCCATCGTGAACATCGTCGCCCCCACGCCCGTGAGGCCCGCCTGCACCGGCGTCGGGTCGCCCAGCGCCAGCGCGAGCAGCGCCGCCTGCACCGCACAGACGACGGCGATCCTGCTCCACCGTGCGGCGAGCACCCCGGCCGCGGCGAGGCCAGCCGCGATCAGCGCGGGCACCTGCGCATGCGGGACGACGGCGACGCTCATCGACCAGCCCGCCGCAGGGGCCACGACATCGGCAACGCGCACATTCATGGCCGCACGACCGCCCGCCTGCCGCGCAGGCCGAGCCCGGCCAGCACGCGTTCGAGCGACGAATCCTCCTGCCACTCGACCACATCCACCCCGAGGACGCCGAGGTCCCGATACATGTTCCGGCGTTCGAGCCGCCACATCCGGGCGACGGTCGGATCGAGCTTGTCCCCGAACGGCGGACCGACGAGCACGTCCACCACGACCACGGCGCGGCCCCGCCTGCGGAGGTCGAGGAGGGACAGCGCAAAGTCCGTGTCCAGCAGCGTGGAGAAGGCGATCACGACCGCGCCCGGCGGCACGGCGGGTCGCGGCACCAGGGTGCCCTCGAGCGGCAGCGCGCGCTCCCCGGCCCCGAGCACGGCCTCGACGATGCGATAGAACTGCCGACGACCCAGATCGGGTCCGAGCCAGCGGGATCCGTCCCCGAGCACGACGACCGACGTGCGGTCACCGCGCCGCAGCGCCGCCTGCGCGACCTGGCAACCGCCGCGCACCGATCTGTCCAGGCTCTCGCTCGCTGGCCCGGGCGCCTGTGGGTGCGCATCGATCAGCACGACGACGTCCGCGGCCCGGTCCGTGCGGCGTTCGGTGACGTGCAGTGCGCGGCGCCGCGCGCTGACCGGCCAGTTCACCGCTCGCAGTTGGTCGCCGGGTACATAGGCCCGGATGTCCGCGTACTCCACCCCCGGCCCGTGCCGGTCGGTCGGATGCGCGCCGAACCGATCGGGCAGGTTCGTCCGCGGAATCCCCGGTTGAGTCGGATCCACCAGTGGGAACACGTCGATCCTGGCCACCTCGGCCACCGCCGCCCCTGTCAACAACCCGCCTGCCGCGGTCGCGGTGACAGCCACCCGCGGCCGATAGCTCCCCCACCGTCGGGCCGTGATCGACAGGCCGAGGTGCGCGGCGTCCGGACCCTCGCCGATCGGGCCGAACTCCAGCCCCTCCTGCGGTATCGGCCGAACCACGCAGTCCTGCGGGCGGCCTGCCGGGTCCGCCGCGACCGCGAGCCGCACCGATTCCCCCTCGAACAACCGGACCGTTTCCGGTGCCCCGTGCACGGCCACCCCTTCGACGGGGCGCGGCAGCACCGCGCGCGCCGCGAGCGCGCCGAGCATCGGCGCGGCGAAGACCAGCAGCTCCGGCCGGCCGACGGCGAGCGCGACGACCAGTGCGGTGGCCGAACAGGTGGCCAGTGCAGCCGCCGCGGGTGAGGCGCGCCAGTCGAGGGTGCTCACGCGCTCGCCCTTGGTACCGGCAGCCGGCGCAGGATGTCGGCCACCACTTCCTCCGGGTGGATCCGGCGCACCCACATCTCCGGTCGCAGCGAGATCCGGTGTGCCACAGCTGGTGCGGCGAGCGCCTTGACGTCCTCGGGTATGACGTAGTCCCGACCGTTCAGGAGTGCCCGCGCGCGGGCGAGCTGCACGAGGTCGAGCTCGGCCCGCGGACTGGCGCCGACCTCCACCTGGGGATGGGAGCGGGTCGCGGCCGCCAGTGACACGACGTACCGGAGCACGTCGGGATGCACGGAGACCTGCTCGACGCTGCCCCTCATGGCGTGCAGCTCCTCGGCCGTCACGATCGCCCGCACCGCCACCGTCGCCGCGCCGCGGTCCAGGCGCCGCTGCAGCATCTCCTGCTCGTCCACCGCGCCGAGATACCCCAGCCGCAGCCGCAGCATGAACCTGTCGAGCTGCGCCTCCGGAAGCGGGTAGGTGCCCTCGTATTCGATCGGGTTGTCGGTCGCGAGCACGATGAACGGCTCCGGCAGCTGTCGGGTGACGCCGTCGATGCTGACTTGACCCTCCGCCATCGATTCCAACAGCGCTGCTTGCGTTTTCGGTGGTGTGCGGTTGATCTCATCGGCGAGAAGAACGTTGGTGAACACCGGTCCGGCGCGGAACTCGAACCGTCCCGACTGCATGTCGTAGATGGTCGAACCGAGGAGGTCGGCGGGCAGCAGGTCCGGGGTGAACTGGACTCGGGTGAATTCCAGCCCGAGCGCCGCCGCGAAAGACCGCGCGATCAGCGTCTTGCCCAGCCCTGGCAGGTCCTCGATCAGTACGTGTCCACCCGCCAGGACCACCAGCAGCACGGTGGTGATCGCGTCCCGCTTGCCGACCACGACGCGCTCGATCTCGGCGAGGACCGCCTCGGCGCGCGCGGTGGTGGCCTGCGTCGCGGCTGTCACAGCTGTTCCAGTCGGGTCAGGATCCGCTCGAGCGCGCCGCGCCCGGGGCCGGGCGCGTCCGGGTCACCCGCTCGCGCACCGGCCGGGTCCACCCACCGCCACAGGTCCGCACCGAACATCACGGCGCCTGCCGATTCGAGGTCCGCGTGCTCCCGGAAACCGCGCGGACCGCTCGCGTGCACGAACTCGCGAGCGAGCAGCGGCCGCAGGTGCCGATCCCAGTCCGCACGCGAACCGTCCGCCCAGCTCACCAGCGTCTCGGTGCGAATCTGCCAGCGCCGCAACATCTCCTGCTGGGAATTCTGGGCGGGGACGCCACCGTCGGACGCCCGGACCGCGTCGACCGTTCGACGCATCGCGAAGATCACCACGGCCGCCGACATACCCACCGCGATCAGCGCCGATGCCGAAGCGCCCGCCAGCAGCGCCACAGCCTCGAGCGCCGCGACGAGAACGATCCCGATCACGGCGACGCGGCGCATCGTGTTTCCCTCAGTTCGGCCAGTACCGAGCGCAGCAGCGTCGCCGCCGTGTCGCGGTGGCGTTCGGTCATCTCGTGCCCGCTGAACCTGGCCTCCTCGAAGAGCCCGACCAGGGCGGTGGCGCTCGCCCTGTGCAGCGCGCCATGATGCACCGCACGCGCCAGCACCTCCGTCGGGGTGTCCGACTCGAGGGGCGCGGCGTCGGGCGCCTCGCGCAGGCCCCGCTCCATGGCCAGGTAACAGGCGATGATGGCCGCGCGGGGGTCCGCACCGGCGTTCGAGACCTCGACCAGCCCCAGTTCCGCTGCCCGCTGCAATGATTCGGAAGTCGCCCGCCGGGCAACGGTGTCCGCACCCTCCTCGCGTGCGGCGTCCCGGGCGGACACCATGAGCCGCGCGCGGGCGACGGCCCCGGCCAGCAGTAGCGCGACCAACAGGGGCAACACCAGCAGAATGTCCGGCCAGATCTCGCCGCCGCGGGGAGCCGGTAGCGGCGCGACCGCAGGCACGTTCGGATCCGTCGTGCCGCGATCCGGATCGGGCGTCGATGCCCGGTTTCGATTCGGCGCGAGGGCGAGCGCGGCGACCACGACCAGGCCCGCGAACCCGAACCACGCCACCCCGCGCCACCACTGCCCCGGCGCGGGCCGATGGCCCACCCACGTCGGGGCCGGGCTCCCCGGCCTCCTGGTCGGGCCGAGCACCAGCATCGCCACCAGTGCGACCGCAGCGACGAGGACCGCGAGCGCGGCGATGACGAGCATGGCGACCAGCGCGCCCGTGCCGTCGACGCTGGGCCGCGGGGGCGGCTTCTCGGCATCGGGCAGGTAGCCGCGGAGCGCAAGGACGCTCACCACGATCAACGCGATAACCGTGGCTGTGCGACCGACCGCCCTACCCACCCCTCCATCGTCGCACGGTGCCGGGTCAGCGGGAGGGTAAAGACTCCGGCGGGCCCGCTGGCCAGCGCGGACCCGGCGATCAGGACGGCGACGAGATGGAGCCCGCCCCGTCCGTCACGAATGTGGGCGATACGCCGAATTCCGTCGCCGACACCCGTATCTTTGCGCCGAGACTCTGCCAGCGGCGCCCCGCACGTCGCGCGACTTCCAGGAAACGGGGATCTGCGATGAATTCCGGGCTGTCCACGGTCGCACTGCCGCTCGCGTTGGCGATCATCATGTTCGGCCTTGGCCTGTCCCTGACCGTCGGGGACTTCGCGCGGGTGGCCAGGCACCCCAAGGCCGTCGCGATCGCCCTGGTATGCCAGCTGATCCTCCTGCCTGCGATCGCCTTCGGGCTGGTGCTGTTGTTCGACCTGCCGCCCCTGCTGGCGGTGGGCATGATGCTGCTGGCCGCGTCCCCCGGCGGGACAACGGCGAACCTGTTCAGTCACCTCTTCCGCGGCGACGTGGCGCTGAACGTCACACTCACGGCGGTGAACTCGGTGATCGCGGTGGTGTCGCTGCCACTGATCACCAACTTCGCCCTCGGATACTTCGACCCGTCGGACGGCACCGGTTCGCTCGGCCTGCAGTTCTCCAAGGTGGTGCAGATCTTCGCGATCGTGCTGATCCCGGTGGCCATCGGCGTCTGGGTCCGGCGGGTGTGGCCCGCCTTCGCGGATCGGATGGACCGCCCCGTGCGGATCGGGTCGGCCGTGGTCCTCGCGCTGGTCATCGTCGGCACGGTGATCGCCGAGCGCGAGAACGTCACCGGGTACCTGGCGGACGTCGGTCTGATCGCGTTGATCTTCTGCGTCCTGAGCCTGAGCATCGGGTACGTCCTGCCGCGACGGCTCGGCATCGCCAGCCGCCAGTCGATCGCCAGCTCCATGGAGATCGGCATTCACAACAGCACGCTCGCGATCACCATCGCGATCAGCCTGCTCGACAGCACGCGCATCGCGGTTCCCGCCGCGGTGTACGGCGTGGTCATGTTCCCTGTCGCGGCGGTCTTCGGGTGGCTGATCACCCGCAGCCGCGGGGACGAGCAGGCTCCATCGGCGCCCTCGGGGTCATCGACCGATCGCGACCTCGACCCCGCCGCCGGCTAGGGCGCGCCGCCCCCGGCAGGCCTACCGGAGGCGGCGAGGTGGCATCACTCGACGGCGGTGCCCTCGAGCTCGACCATCTGGCCGGGGATCGCCAACCGGGTGACCCCGAGCATGGTGGTGGTCGGGGCCACCCCGGAGGCGCCCAACCGCGACGCCAGCAGGCCGTAGTGCTGGAAGAGCAGGTCCACGTCGGTGGTGTAGACGTTGAGCCGGACGAGGTTCGCGAGGGACATCCCGGCCTCTCCGAGCACGGCCTCCACGTTGTCGAGGCTCAGCGCCAACTGCGCCGCCATGTCACCGGGATGCTGGGGCTTGCCGTCGCCGCTCATCGCGGTCTGCCCGCTGCAATACAGGGTCCGGGTGTGCCCGGAGACGAGCTCACCCTGGTTGAAGCCCATCTCCACCGACCACGTCACCGGGTTGACTGCCGTTCGTTCCACGACCACATCGGCCTCCGTTCGATTCGTTGACGACCCACTCCGTCGGCCCCGTGGCCACCGGTCCGTGACGTCGTGGTGGTCAGCCTCCCAGCGAATCACGACATCCTCTGTCATGTATTTCGATAGGATTTTCGGGTGCGTGCCGACCGGTTGGTGTCGCTGGTGCTGCTGCTGCGCCAGCGCGGGCGGCTGACTGCGGCCGAGCTGGCCGACGAGCTCGAGGTGTCCACCCGCACCGTGTTGCGCGACATCGAGGCGCTGTCCGCGGCCGGGGTCCCGGTCTTCGCCGAACGCGGTCGGCGCGGCGGTTTCGCGTTGTTGCCCGGGTTTCGGACCGAGCTCACCGGGCTGAACCACGACGAGGCGCTTGCCTTGCTGGTCGCCGGATCGCGGCGCGGCGCGCAGGCATTCGGCCTCGACTCGGCGCTTGCTTCGGCGATGCTCAAGGTGGTTGACGCGCTACCCGAAAGCTATCGGTACACCGCAGCTGACGTGGCCGAGCGATTGCTCATCGACCCAGCGACCGATCTGCTCTCGCGTCGGCTGGTCGCCGAGGAGGTGTCCGGCACCGTCTTGGCCGAGGTCCGGCGCGCGGTGTTCGCCGGAAACAAGCTGCATATCCACTATGCGGCCGTCGACCAGACCCCGAAGTGGCGCACGGTGGACCCGATCGGCCTGGTCACCGTTCGCGACCGGGGCTACCTGCTGGCCACGAGATCAGGCGCGAACCGCACTTATCGGCTGTCGCGGGTGTTGGCTGCAAAGGAACTCTCCGAACCGGCACAGCGACCAGACCGGGTCGATCTGGACCTGGCCTGGCAGGAACGCAGCACACAGTTTCGGACCGGCGGCGACCAAGTCGCCGTGTTGGTACGGGTGAACCCGGTGCGGCGGGAGGACCTGGTGAGCACCGCGCTGGCCGTCCGGACCGAGGAACCCGACGCCAACGGCTGGCTGCGGATGGAGGTGACCTTCCAAGATTCACGACACGCCGAATGGGCGCTGTGGCAGCTCACCACGGATGTGGAAGCCCTGGCCCCGCGGTCGTTGCGTACTTCTCTGCGCAACCGCGCCGCCTCGATTGCCGCCCGCTACAGAGAGTCATCCTGAGAGTTGTCGCCTGCTGCCAGGCCGCCGACGAGGCGATCCGGACCGCCCGCCGCTCATCCCAGAAGCGCCAATCTGCTGCGGGTGCGCGCCAGGTCCAGCCCGCCCGCGACCGGCTCGGGTCCCGAGGCCCGCCAATCCGCACCGACCACGGTCAGTTCGGTGTCTTGGTCGTGGAGGATGTCGACGACATTGCAGAATCGCTGCACCCCATCAGGACTCGCGTCGATAATCTGGGGCATACCGCTCAGCACCCAACGTGGGAATGCCGCCGCCAGGCTCAGGTAGTCCAGCGTCGAGGTCGGCCGCTCGCACAGGTCCGCGAACTCAAACCAGACAAGATCGCCTGCTGCCGAGAGTGCCGTGATGGGCTGCGTGGTCGGGCGGAGCGTGACGCGATCGCCTGCCGTGGGCCACTTCAGTGCGGCCGCGTCGGGCAGGTACCGCCCCGCACCGAATCGCCGCGCACCGGTCCCCGGCCCGCGGTAGTCGACGGCGCCCGACACCTCGACGATCTCCATCCGCTCCTTGAGCACCTCGATGGTCGGCACGAACGTCTCGTGGAACAGCGGGTTCGGCATCAGCCCGTCCGGCGGATAGTTCGAGGTGACCACCAGCGTCGCCCCGCGCTCTCGCAGCGCCCCGAGCAGCCTCGTCAACAGCGCGCCGTCGCCGACATCGTGTACGTGGAACTCGTCGAAGAACAGGATCTCGCACCGGTCCAGCATTAGATCCATCGCGCGTTCGATCCCGTCGCTGTGCGCGAGCGTGTGGAGACGGCGGAAGAAGTCGTGAAAGTGCACCCGCCGGGTCGCGACCTCGCCGAGGCCGTCGCGGAACACGTCCATCAGCCAGGTCTTACCCCTGCCCACCGGACCCCACAGGTAGACGCCGCGACCGGCGGCGAGGTCCAGTGCGGCCAAGCGCTCGGCGGCCGCGCGCTGCGCCGGATCGAGCACGAATCCGGCGTCGCACGCGGCCCGGTCGAATGCGTCCATCCTGGTCGATTCCATGCCGCGACTCTACAAATGTAGAGTCAGTGAGATCAACGTGATAGGAGCAACATCAGTGCCGGCAACCACCGACAGGCGCACTCGCATCGCGGACGCGGCGCTCGACATCATCGCCGCGGACGGCATCCGGGCGCTCACCCACCGCGGCGTCGACCGACGCCTGGAACTTCCCGCAGGCTCGACGTCCTACTACTTTCGGACCAAACGCGACCTGCTGATCGCGACGGTCGGGCACCTCACCGACCGCTCCCGCCGCGAGTTCACCCGTTCCCGGCTCGAGCCCGCTGCGGACGCGGACATCGCCGACATCGCCAAGGGGATCGGCGCGTACGTCGACGGATTGCTCTCCGGCCGCACCCGCGACCTCCGCGCCCGCTATGCCCTCACGTTGGAAATGGTGCACGACAAGCAGATCCAGGCCGCTTTGGCCGTGAGCCTGTTCTCACCGGAGCGGGCGGTCGAGCTCACCAGCGCGCTCGGCACCGACCACCCGGACCGGGACGCGGCGAACCTGATCGCACTCCTGGAGGGTCTGGTCTTCGACCGGACCGTCGGGGCCAGGGCACTCGAGGGCCCTGAACCCGGCACGGCCGCCAGCGCCGGTGTGCTCGCGGCCGCGATCGAAACGTTCCTGCGGGGGTTGACGGCCCGGGCGTGAGTGGGGGGTCAGCCCACGAACTCGAGTGTCACTGCCGCCCCCGCAACGACGGCCAGGACGAGAACCTGCGCGACCAGCACCGCATTGCGCAGTACTGCTGGCCTAGCTCGCCCCGCGGCGAAACCCGCGCAGGCCCGTTCGTGGCGGCGAGAAGACGAGACGAGCACCCCCGCGGCGACGATCAGGGCCGACCCGCCTGCCACGGCTGTTGCGGTCCAGGGCGCAGGCGCGAACCGCAGGTAGAGCACCGCGACCGCCGCCAGGCTGGCGGCCGTCCGCACCCAGGCCAGCTCGGTCCGCTCCGGTTGCAGACCCGGGTCGGTCCGACCCGACAACTGCGTCCCTGCACAAGGAGTCACTGCACGGTCAGTGCGACAAGGAAGATCACCGAAACGCCGACCACCAGCACTGCGAGCAGCGCGCCGAGCGCAGGGACCGGCAGGCTGCGTCCCCGCCGCAGCGCCACCTCTACCCCGATCCACCTCAGGAAGGCAAAGCCCGCGAGCAGCGCCGCGCCGACCAGCAGTCCAATCACCAGCGTGAAATGCACTGCGGGACTGACGAGATCGGATCCGAATGCTTCGAAGCCCACCGCCGCGGCAACCAGACCCATCGCGGTGCGGATCCATGCCAGGAACGTTCGCTCGTTGGCCAGCGTGAACCGTGGGTCCGGGTCGGCCCCCTCACGAAAAGATCGCGGGCGCCACTGCCGGTCAGCCACAGTCAACGCCCCTTCCCGCCGCATCAGCGCGGCACGTCACCGAGGATGGCCACCCGCTCCATGACTCGTCGGTGCGGGAAGTAGTCGCTGGCAGCGTAGTGCTGGGTCGCCCGGTTGTCCCAGAAGGCAATGGAATTCGGCTGCCACCGGAACCGGCACTGGAAGTCCGGAACCTTGGCCTGGTCGAAGAGGTGCCGCAGCAGTGCTTCCCCTTCCGCCGGGTCGAGGTCGGGGATGTGGGTGGTGAACAGGCTGTTGACGAACAGCGTCTGGCGGCCGGTCTCCGGGTGGGTGCGCACGATCGGGTGCCGCACCGGCGGGTACAGCTCCTGCATCTGGGCCTGCTTCTCCGGTGCCATCGACCGTCCGAACGAGGGCATGAAATCGTGCACGGCATCGAGGCCGTCGATACGAGCCTTGACCTCATCCGACAGGCAATCGTAGGCATTGCCCATGTCGGCCCAGAGCGTGTCCCCGCCTGCGGGTGGCACGTCGATGGCACGCAACACCGACCCGAGCGGTGGACGCTGCTGCCACGTCACGTCGACGTGCCAGATGTTCTCGGTGCCCGGGCTGTCCTCCCCGCGCTCGAACCGAACCACCGAGGGCACCTCGCCCTGCGGCAGCAGCGGGTGTACCTCCAATTCGCCCCAGCGCTGGGCGAAGTCGCGGTGCTGCACACTGCTGATGTCCTGATCTCGGAAGAAGATCACCTTCCACTCCAGCAGTGCCCGACGCAGGTCGTCGATCACCTCGGCACTCGGGTCCCGCAGATCCACCCCGTGGATCTCTGCACCGATGAACGGCGTCACAGGCCGTACCTCGAACCGCTCGTACGGCATCGATTCGACACCGTCCGCGTTCAAACGCATTCCGCGTGGACCGAACTCGATGGAATGCCCACCGATCTCTACCGTCCGCGACGTGGTCAGAGTTGACAAGTTTCCTCCGTTTGTGTTGTTCGCCGGGCGTCGCCGACTCAATCCGTTTGCGAACAGGGAGCGCCAAGCGCCCCCACTGACATGTCGATCACGTGGTGCACGGTGTCCTCGAAACTCGTGTGCACCACAATGTTTCCGCTTGCGTGGCGTTGCTCAAAGGTCGCGAGCGCCGATACCGCCATGTTGAGAATCAGGTCCACCCGGGCCACCGCCACCCGGCGCGGCAGGTGGCCGAGGACGCCCATCAGGCGTCGGGAAACCTCCCTGCTGCCCGCGGAGATGGCGGCCATGTCGGGTTCGTCGAAGTCGATTGCAGGCGACACCCGCGCCAGAAACTGCGCGTAGTAGGAATCGACACCGCGTTCGGCGATGTAGTCCGCCAGGGGCAGCACCACCGCCTCGACGAGGGCGCGCACGTCCTCACCCCGGCCCTCGGCGTCGATCGTGGCGATGAACTTCTCGCGAGCGGCGTTGACGGTCGCCATCCGCCGGCGGAACACCTCGAAGATGAGCCCGTCCCTGCCACCGAAGTGATATTGCACGGCCGAGTTGTTCTTCTGCCCGGCCGCCGACGCGATATCCCGCATGGATACCCCGTCCAGACCGCGTTCGGCGAACATGCGTTCGGCGACCTCGATCATGACATCCTTGGCACTAACTTGGTTCGACACCATTCTTCCACCCCGCTAAATCAGCGTCTTAATAATCTATACAGAGCGTAGCGCTTCGGACTAGAGCTTGCTGGCGGTCGGATCCCACATCTTTCGTGCGGTTTCCCCGATCCTGTTGAGCGAGAACACCGTCAGGAAGAGTGCGGCACCGGGGACCAGCACCAGGTACGGATTGTCCTGGAACTCGCTCTGGCCCGCGGCGATCATGTTCCCCCACGTCGGCTCCGGACGCGGAATGCTCAGCCCCAGATAGCTGAGCGATGCCTCCGCGACGATCAGCACCGCGACCACCATGAAGCTGTACGAGAGCACCGGCAGCACCAGGTTCGGCGCGATCTCCTTGACCATGATCCGCCGATTGCTCGCCCCGAGAGATCGTGCCGCCGTGACAAACTCACGAGAACGCAGGCTCATGGTGTTGGCCCGAACCAGCCGGATGTAGGTGGGCACCACCATGATGCCGAGCGCGATCGAGACGTTGCGGACGTTCGGCTCGAGGATCGTCACCAGGGCCATCAGCAGGATCAGCGGCGGGAACGCCAGCATCGTGTCACTGAGCACCGAGACCACGGTGTCCGTGCGGCCGCGGAAGTAGCCGGCCACGATCCCGATGGCACCGCCGACCAGCACACCGCAGATCACCCCGCCGATCCCGACAATCAGCGAGACCCGCGCGCCGTAGACCAGCCCGCCGAGCAGGTCGAGACCCTGCTTGTCGGTGCCGAGCGGGTTGGCGGACAGCAGGTTCGGTGGCTGCATCGACGGCGTGAGCAGCGTCTTGGAGGGGTCACGGGACTCGCTCAGCGGCAGCCAGTCCGCGACCGCGGCGGCGATGGCAACCACGGCCAGCCAGGCCAGCGCCAGCGCGGTGCCCAGGTCCAGCCGGCGCGTCTTGCGCGCCTTGGGCTTGCTCTCGGCGGCGGGGGCGGTGGGGCCAGCGGTCCGGACGGATTCGGGGGTCAGGGTGTCAGGCACGGCGGATCCTCGGGTCGATGGCGGCATATCCGATGTCCACGAGCGCATTGATCAGCACGTAGACGATGGCGATGACGAGCACGCCACCCTGGACGACGGGAAAATTCTTGAGCTGGACAGCTTCGACGATCATCGTCCCCATGCCAGGGAGGTTGAACATGGTCTCGACGACGACGGTGCCGCCGATCAGCCGTCCCAGACTGACGCCGGCGATGGTGATCAGGGAGACCATCGACGGGCGCAACGCCTCCCGAACCAGGACGTGTCCGGCAGGCATGCCCTTCGCCTTGGCCGAGAGCACGAAGTCCTGTTGCAACGTCGAGATCATGTCGGTGCGCAGCACCCTCGTGAAGATCGCGATCTCGGTCAACGCCAGTGTCAGTGCGGGCAGGAAGACCGTCCGCAGGTTCTCCCCCAGGCCCGCCGGGTCGGTGAGCCGGGAGAATCCCTGCCGCGGGAACTCGGGCAGAAAGTACCCGATCACGCACAGCACGGCGGCAACTCCCATGCCTGCCAGCAGCGACCGCCCCCACTGGGCCCCGAGCGCGCCGCCCGCGCCGCGCCGGAGGAACGGCCCGAGCGCCACGGCCGCACCGATCAGGACTCCCACACCGACGACAAGCTGTTGGGCCAGAGAGTGATTGAAGACGAATAGGTAGATCAGCAGCAGTCCCGCGAGGAAGCTGGGCGTCGAGATCAGGGCGAAGGACACCGCAGAGGACACCCGGTCGAAGGCCCGGCCCGCGCGGTAGGCGGACCAAATCCCGACCGGCACGGCGATGGCGAGCGAGAGCACGATCGCGACCAGCGCCAACTCCAGGGTCACCGGCAGTTTGGCCATGATGATGTCGGTGACGTCCTGGCGCGGTGGCAGCAGCGAGGTGCCCAGGTCGCCGGTCAGCGCCGACCCCGCCCAGCTGAAGAACCGCTCGGTGACGGGCGCGTCGAGGGCCAGTTCGGCCCGTACGGCCGCGTACTGCTCAGCCGTGCCGTTGGGTCCCACGACCGCGGCGGCGGGGTCACCCGGCGTGAGTTCGAGGATCAGGAAGGTCAGCGTGGAGACCAACGCCACCACGACCGCAACATGGGCGAGTTTGCCCATCGTGTAGCGAAGCAAGTAAGGGACCCCTTCCGGGAGAAGTCGACGCGACGACGCGTCAATGCAGTGCATTAAACAGAGTGAGAGTTTCCTTGACAACCCCCCGATTCTTCGGTGACACTCGGCACATCGTTCGGTTAAGAGTGTTTCTTATCTCTAATCTCGCGGCGCCGCACCCGGCTGTCCCACCGAGCGATATCCGTCAGCCGTAGCAACGAGGAGAACTCGATGTCCGACCCCGCACCGTTGCTGTCCGTCACGAAACTGCGCACCACCCTCACCACACCCGGAGGTCCCCTGGTCGCCGTCGCGGATGTCGACCTGACCCTCGAGCGCGGGCAGAGCCTCGGCATCGTCGGCGAGTCCGGGTCGGGCAAGTCCATGCTGGTCCGGTCGATCATGGGCATCGCACCGTCCGCCGCGACGGTGCATCCGGACAGCCGGATCGTCTTCGACGGCCGGGACGTCACCCGCCTCGACCGCAAGCAGGCCAGGCACTTCTGGGGCACCGAGATCGCGATGATCTTCCAGGACCCACTGACCTCGCTGAATCCGGTCCGCACGATCGCCAGCCAGATCACCGATCCATTGCGGTTCCACCTCGGCCTCAGCCGGAAGCAGGCCCGGGCACGGGCGCTCGAACTGCTCGACATGGTTCGCATCCCCTCGGCGGCCAGCCGCCTCGACGAGTACCCCCACCAGCTCTCCGGCGGCATGCGCCAACGCATCGGCATCGCGATCGCGCTGGCCTGCGATCCCACCCTGCTGATCGCCGACGAGCCGACGACGGCCCTGGACGTCACCGTGCAGTACGAGATCCTCGAACTGCTCCAGTCCATCCAGACGGAGCGGAAGATGGCGATGATCCTGGTCAGCCACGACCTCGGCGTCGTCTCCCGGTACACCGACCGGATCGGGGTGATGTACGCCGGCCGCCTGATCGAGACGTCCGCGACAGCAGGCCTGCGCGGACAGGCCCGGCACCCCTACACCGAGGCACTGCTCGCCTCCATCCCCCGCACCGACCTGCCCCCGCACACCCGGCTGCAGGCCATCGACGGGCGCCCCCCTGACCTGCTGCACCTCGAGCCGGGATGCCGGTTCGCACCGCGCTGCGGGTACGTCCGGGACCGCTGTCGCACCGACGAACCCCTGCTGCATCACGACGACCGACGCGAGCATCCCGCCGCGTGCCACTTCCCCCTCGACTCGTCCACCACCGAACTGATCGGAGCGCACTGATGGCAGGCACCGGCACCGCGCACCTGCGCGGGGACGCCATGGTCACCCTCGACCGGATGGTCGTCGAGTACCCCACCGCGAAGGGGACCGTGCGGGCCGTCTCCGGCATCAGCCTCGACCTCGTGCGCGGTGAGACACTGGGCCTGGTGGGCGAATCCGGTTGCGGCAAGTCCAGTCTCGGGCGCGGCGTGCTGCAGCTGCCTGCGCCGACGTCCGGCTCGGTCCGACTGCGGGACATCGACCTCTGCACACTGAGCGGGGACGCGCTCAAGGAGCAGCGCCGGCACGTGCAGATGGTGTTCCAGGACCCGATCTCCTCGCTGAACCCCAGGCGCAAGGTCGGCGACATCGTCGCCGAGGGCCTGCGGATCCAACGCCCCGAGATGTCCAAGGACGAGGTCACCAAGGTCGTCGACGACGTCCTCGAGGCCGTCGGCCTCGACCCCGCCAGGGCCCGCACCCGGCGCGCGTCGGAGTTCTCCGGAGGACAGTGCCAGCGCATCGCCATCGCACGCGCCCTGGTACTCGAGCCGGAGTTGCTCGTGTGCGACGAGCCGGTCTCCGCCCTCGACGTCTCGGTGCAGGCACAGATCCTCAACCTGCTCGAGGACATGAAGGACCGCTACGGCCTGACCATGCTGTTCATCTCCCACGACCTCGGGGTGGTACGCAACATCAGCGACCGGGTCGCGGTGATGTACCTCGGCAAGCTGTGTGAGATCGCGCCGACGCTCGACCTCTACGACCGGCCGGCACACCCCTACACCCAGCTGTTGCTGTCGTCGATCCCCACGCTCGACGACGAGGCGATGACGCCCATCCGCAAGGTCGACGCGGAACTGCCCTCCCCCCTCGATCCCCCGTCGGGCTGCCGATTCCGCACCCGATGCCCCTTGTCCACCGACCAGTGCGCCGCCGTCGAACCGGAACTGCGCGAGGTGCAGCCCGGTCACTACGTCGCCTGCCACCACCCCCTGTTGGAGAACTGATGAAGTCGATCACCAAGACCACCACCGCGGCCGTCGCCGCGGCCCTGCTGCTCGCCGGCTGCGGCTCGGGCGGCGGCTCGACGTCCGCCTCCGGCACCGGGGGCGACGCCACCCCCGTCGACAGCGGTGAGCGGTGCACCGCCGAGCGGGTCGGCGGCACCATCTCGATGGGCGAGTACTTCATGCTCCCCACCTTCGCGCCCGGCCAGGGCGGCTTCGGGGCGCGCGGCGGCGGCCAGTCCGCCGCGGTCTTCGACCGGCTGATGCGCTGGGACCCGGTCACCAACGACTACACCCCGAAGATGGCCGAGTCGATGACGGCCGACGAGTCCAGCACCGCGTGGACCCTCAAGCTGCGGCCGAACGTCAAGTTCAGCAACGGCGACCCGGTCACCGCCGAGGCCGTGAAGTTCAGCGTCGAACTGCACCGGGACCCCGCCCTGCGCTCGAGCGCACTCCAGGATGTCAAATCGATCACCGGCATCGAGGTCGTCGACCCCACCACCGTGAAGTTCACCCTGGACGGTCCGTGGACCACCTTCCCCTACGTCCTCGCCGGCCCCGCCGGTGAGGTGGTCAATCCCGCTGTCTACCAGTCGATGCCGGCGGACCAGTACGCACTGAACCCGGTCGGCGCAGGCGCAGGCGCCTACACCGTCAAGCGCAACGCCCCCGGCGAGGAACTGCTGCTCGAGCCGAACCCCAACTACTACGGCGGCCCGGTCTGCGCGTCCCTGCGGTTCGTGATGGTGCCCGGCGCCCAGGCCACCTACGACGCCCTCACCACCGGCGAGCTGCAGACCGCGTTCCTGCGCGAGGCACCGATCATCGCGAAGGCCAAGCAGGACGGCACCAAGGGCTACTCGGAGCTGGCCAACTCCGGCAAGATCCTCGTCCTCAACAACGGCAACGGCGGGTACACCGGCATCGCCACCGACGTCCGCGTACGCAAGGCCATCGCCGCGGCGGTCGACCCGGACCTGGTCGACCAGCGCATCAACGGCGGCACCGGAGATCCCGGCTCCACCCTGCTCAGCGAGAAGTCCACCCTGTTCGACGGCACCGCCGGTCCCCAGTACGACCCGGAGCAGGCCAAGAAGCTGGTGGCGGAGGTCAAGGCCGAGAAGGGCTGGGACGGAAGCCTGAAGATGCTGATGGCCTCGACCCCGGAGGGCACCGAGCAGGGCATCGTCCTCAAGGCGCTGCTCGACGCGGTCGGCTTCGACGTCAAGATCAGCAACGTGCCCGTTGCCCAGGTCACCGCCCAGACCTTCCAGGGCGACTTCGAGGTGGGTACCGGCGGCATGGTGCTGCGGGATTCACAGCCGTACGCGGCCCTGGCGAACTTCCTGGGTACCGGCGGCTCGACCAACATGACCGGCTTCGGCAATCCCGAGCTCGACACGACGGTGGCCAAGCTCAAGGCGGCCACCAGCCTCGACGAGCAGAAGCAGATCATGGGCGAGGTCCAGGCGATCCTCAACGAGCACCAGCCGATCATCAGCTACGGCTCGGTCGAGGAGTTCGTCGCAGTCAGCCCAACCGTCAAGGGCGTCGTCCCGACCCTGAACGCGGTCATGTTCTTCGACGGCGCCTACCTCGAGAAGTAGGACATACCTTCACCTTTCCCCGGGGCGGGCGTATCCCATACGCCCGCCCCGACCCGTACAGGGAGCAATCCATGACCGCAGAGAACACCGAGTTTCCGGGCCGGATCACCACCAGCCTGTCGACCTCCGAGCCGTGGTGGCCGCCGCGGACGCAGGCGCCTGCCGACGCGCCGAACGTCGTCGTGATGATCGTCGACGACATGGGGTACTCCGACATCGCCCCCTTCGGATCGGAGATCCCCACCCCGCACCTCGACGCCGTCGCCGAGGAGGGCGTGCGGATGTCGGACTTCCACGTCACCTCGATGTGTTCGCCCACCCGGGCGGCGCTGCTGACCGGCTGCAACGCGCACGCCGTGGGTGTCGGCGCCGTCTGCAACACCGACCCCGGGTTCCCCGGCTACGCGGGCGAGCTGCCCGCCGACCAGCCGACCCTCGCGGAAATGTTGCGGGGCAACGGGTACAGCACCTTGATGATCGGCAAGTGGCACCTGTGCAAGGAGAGTGATCTCAACGCGGCCGGGGACCGCCACTCCTGGCCGCTGCAACGCGGATTCGACCAGTTCTACGGGTTCCTGGAGGCGCAGACCAACTTCCACCACCCGCACCAGCTGTACGAGGGCAACAACCCGCTGCACGTCGACGACTATCCCGAGGGCTACTACCTCACCGACGACCTGACCCGGCGTGCCACCGAAATGATCTGCGACAGCGTGGCATCCGACCCGGACAAGCCCTTCCTGCTGTACTACGCGCACGGCGCGGTGCACACCCCGCTGCACGCCAAGGACTCGTACATCGAGTCCTTCCGCGGGGCGTACGAGGAGGGTTGGGACGCCATCCGGCATCGCCGGTTCACCCGCCAGCAGGAGCTGGGCCTGATTCCCCGGTCCGCCACCCTTGCGCCGCTGGATGATCCCACCGGACCCGACGTGCCCGCCTGGGCGGACCTCGGCGCGGACGGTCAGCGACTGGCCGCCCGGTACATGGAGGTCTACGCCGCCATGGTCACCTCCATCGACGAGAGCGTCGGCCGGATCCGTGAGGTCCTCGATCGTCTCGGCCAGCTGGACAACACGGTCTTCGTGTTCCTCAGTGACAACGGCGCGGCAGGCGATGGCGGCACCGACATCGGCGTGTTCAATCACCTCGGCAACCTGGACCGGTCCGCCAAGCGCACGGTGGCGCAGCGGCTGCCCGTCGAGCTCGCCCGGATCGACGAGATCGGCGGACCCACCTCCTGGCCCGCCATCCCGGTTGGCTGGGCCACCACCTCGAACACCCCCTTCCGGCGGCACAAGTTCAGCACCTTCCGCGGCGGGCACCAGGTGCCGTTCCTGATCTCCTGGCCGCGCGGCCTGGACGGAGTCGGCGGCGAGATCCGGCACCAGTACGCGCACGTGACCGACGTGGTGCCGACCCTGATGGACCTGATCGGGCTTCCGGTCACCCTCGAACGGCACGGCCGCCGCGGCCGCGACCTCGACGGGGTGAGCCTGGTACCGACGCTGCGCTCGGCCGACCATCCGTCCGACCACCGCGAGCAGTACTACGAGTCCTTCGGCGACCGCGCCTACCTCCGCGAGGGCTGGGAGGCGGTCTCGGTCCGCACCCCGCTGACCCCGTTCCGGGACGACCGGTGGGAGCTGTTCGACCTGTCCGACGACCTCACCCAGTGTCGCGACCTCGCCGCGGAGCACCCGGAGCGGGTGGCGGAGCTGGTGCGGGCGTGGGAGGAGGCCGCCGGCGAGAACCAGGTGCTGCCGATGGCGGATGGCACCCCGCTGCACTGGTTCCAGCGTCCGCCGCACGAGCAGCGGTTCGCCCGGCCGGTGACCCTGCTGCCCTGCACCCCCACCCTCGAACGCTTCCGGTCCGGCCACCTGATCGACGGCCGCTCGTTCGAGATCGTGGTGGATCTCGAGGCCTTCACCCTGGCCGACAGCGGGGTTCTCGTATCGCACGGCGGGCAGGAGGGCGGCTACGTCCTCTACGTCGAGGACGGGTTCCTGCACTTTGTGGAGAACGCGTTCAGCCGGATGATCGAGGCACCGCCGGTGCGGCTGCCTGCACAGTGCAGCCGCATCACCGTCGCCGTCACCGCACCCGGCAAGGCCCGCTGGTCGGTGGAGATCCGCATCGACGACGAGGTCGTACTGCGGTCCGACGACTTCATTCAGCTGTCCTGGCTGGTGCCCTACAACGGGATCAACGTCGGCGTCGCCCGCCGCTCCCCGGTGTCCTGGGAACTGGCTCGAAAGTACGGCACCTTCCGCTACAGCGGGCGGATCGCGGGCGTCACCTACGTTCCCGGTGACCTGGCGCCCGACGCCTTCCCCATGATGATCGACCACTTCCGCGAACTGGGCATGGCCACCCAGTGACCCTCTCGCGCAGACTCTCTCGGAGGACCCCATGAACCGTCACTCGATTCCAATCGTCAAGTCACAGCCTCAACCCCCCGCCTCGGTCGACTACCGCAACCAGGCGGAGCCGTTCGTCCGGCCGCAGCCGGTGCGGCCGCCTGCCGGCGCGCCCAACGTCCTGCTGGTGATGCTCGACGACGTCGGGTTCGGCGCCGCGTCGGCGTTCGGCGGTCCGGTCCGCACCCCGACCGCCGACCGCCTGGCCGCCGACGGCGTCAAGTACACCCGCTTCCACACCACGGCATTGTGCTCGCCGACGCGGGCGGCGACCCTGACCGGACGCAACCATCACAGCGTCGGATTCGGCGTGATCGCCGAACAGGCCACGGCCGCACCGGGTTACAACGGGACCAGGCCCGACTCGGCGGCGACGGTGGCCCGGATCTTGCAGGGCAACGGTTACGCCACGGGTGCGTTCGGCAAGATGCACCAAACGCCCACCTGGGAGATCAGCGAGGCCGGGCCGTTCGACCGGTGGCCCACCCGTGAGGGGTTCGACCGCTTCTACGGCTTCCTCGGCGCCGAGTCGGACCAGTTCGCACCGGTCCTGTACCGGGACTTCACCATCGTCGATCCGCCCACCACGCCCGAAGAGGGCTACCACATGTCGGAGGACCTCACGGACCGCGCCATGGAGTGGATCGAGTCGGTCACCACGATGGACCCGGACAAGCCGTGGTTCTGCTACCTGCCGTTTGGTGCCTGCCATGCGCCGCTGCAGGTTCCGGACAGTTACCTCGACAAGTACCGGGGCGAGTTCGACCACGGCTGGGACCGCCAGCGGGAGATCACCCTCGAGCGGCAGAAGCAGCTCGGTGTGGTCCCGCCGGAGACCGAGCTCGCGCCGTGGGCGCCCGACCTGCCGCACTGGGACGAACTGGGCGATGACCAGAAGGCGGTCTCGGCGCGGCTGATGGAGCTGTACGCGGCGTTCCTCGAGCACACCGACGACCAGGTCGGCAGGCTCGTCGACCGGCTGCAACAGCTGGGCATGCTCGACGACACGCTGGTGCTGTACATGCTCGGCGACAACGGCGCCTCCGCGGAGGGCGGCATGGAGGGCTCGTTCAACTACCTCGCCGGCCTCAACGGGTACCGGCAGACCACCGCCGAGGTGCTCGAGCGGTTCGACGAGCTGGGCACCCCGGCCAGCTACCCGCACTACCCGGCGTCGTGGGCGATGGCCCTCGACACCCCGTACCAGTGGACCAAGCAGGCGGCCTCGCACTACGGCGGCACGCGTAACGGACTGATCGCGCACTGGCCCAAGGGCATCACGGACACCGGCGGCCTGCGACACCAATGGCATCACTGCGTGGACATCACCCCGACAATCCTCGCGGCGGTCGGGGTGCCTGCGCCGGGCACCGTCGACGGCGTGCCGCAGCAGCCGATGGAGGGGGTGGCGATGAACTACACCTTCGCCGACGCCGACGCACCGGACCGACACACCACGCAGTACTTCGAGATCTACGGCAACCGGGGCATCTACGACCACGGCTGGACGGCCGTGACGCTGCACCGTGCGCCGTGGCTGATGGCCACGCACGGGCTTACCCTGCCTGCCTTCGACGAGGACCGGTGGGAGCTGTACGACACCCGCACCGACTGGTCACAGGCACGCGACGTGGCGGCGGAATTCCCCGAGAAGCTGGCCGAGCTGCAACAGAAGTTCCTCGTCGAGGCGGCGCGGTACCAGGTGCTCCCGCTCGACGACCGAACCGTGACCCGGAACGCGGCGCCGAAGGACCGCCCACCGCACCCGCTGCGCGGACGGACCAGCCTGACGCTGTACCCGCACATGAACGGACTCGTCGAGAAGGCCGCGCCGCCGCTGTTCAATCGTTCGTACGTGATCACCGCCTCGCTCACGACCGGCGGCCGGCCGTGCGAGGGCGTGCTGGCCAGTCTCGGTGGACGCTTCGGCGGGTTGGCGCTGTACGTCGCCGACTCGAAGCCGGTGTTCTGCTACAACTTCAGCGGCGGAGGGCTGACCTTCGTCCGCCCGGACGTCGAACTGGCCGCGGACACCCGCGAGGTGCGCCTCGAGTTCGTCTACGACGGAGGCGGAATCGGCAAGGGCGGCACGGCGATCCTGTCGGTGAACGGGGTCGAGGTGGCGCGGGAACGGATCGAGGAGACCACCCGTGCGATCTTCAGCATGAACGAACAGCTCGACGTCGGCGTCAACCGCGGCAGCCCGGTGTGCGACGACATCGTGGGCCGGTTCGCGTTCACCGGGCGTCTCGAACAGGTGCGGGTCGACCTGCCGCCTGCGGCCGACGCCGTCAGCCCGCAGGAACGCGACCGCATCGCACTCGCCACGCACTGATCCTCCACCGGTCGGTGCGTGCCGGGTCTCGGCGCCCACCGACCGTGTCGGCGCGGCAGGTCAGTCGCGGGCGCGTGCGACGGCCTTGATCTCCACGAGCGTGCCCGGCATGGCGAGCGCCGCGACGCCCACCGCGGTCCACGCCGGCCGCGCATCACCCTGGAACCGCGCCTTGGCCTTCATGAACTCCGGCAGGTGCTGCGGGTAGTCGACGTGGAAGGTGGTCAGCTCGACCACGTCCGCGGACGTGCAGCCTTGCTTGCGCAGCACCCCCAGCAGCGCATCGAAGGCGAACCTGTACTGCCGCTCGATGTCGTCCGGAACGGTTCCGTCGGCCTCGAGACCGACCTGCCCCGAGAGGAACCACAGGTCGCCCGCGCGCACGGCGTCCGAGTACTCGAACTCCTCTTCCCAGTTCTCGTTTCCCTGTCCCATGCCAATTCCCTTCGAGTGAGGCGCTACGCACCCGTGCGCGCTTCTGGTAGTAGCCCCTACCAGAAGCGCGCACGGGTGGTGGAGCCGCCTACGCCGTGAGCACCAGGCCCGACGTCGGGACGCCGGTGCCGGCGGTGACGAGCACGTTCTGCACATCCGGAACCTGGTTCACCGAGGTACCTCGGATCTGACGGACGCCCTCGGCGATGCCGTTCATGCCGTGGATGTAGCCCTCGCCCAGCTGACCGCCGTGGGTGTTCAGCGGCAGCCGCCCACCCAGCTCGATGGCGCCGTCGGCGATGAAGTCCTTGGCCTCACCGCGGCCGCAGAAGCCGAGCTCCTCGAGCTGCATCAGCACGTACGGGGTGAAGTGGTCGTAGAGGACCGCGGTCTGCATGTCCTGCGGACGCAGACCCGACTGCGCCCAGAGCTGGTCGCCGACCAGACCCATCTCCGGCAGGCCGCTCAGGCCGTCCCGGTAGTAGCTGGTCATGATGTACTGGTCCGCCCCGCTGCCCTGCGCCGCGGCGGCGATGATCGCCGGCGTGTTCGGCAGGTCCTTGGCCCGCTCCGGGGAGGTAACCACGATCGCGATGCCGCCGTCGGTCTCCTGGCAGCAGTCCAGCAGGTGCAACGGCTCGGCGATGAACCGCGAGTTCTGGTGGTCCTCGATGGTGATCGGCTTGCCGTAGAAGAAGGCGTTCGGGTTCGTCGCCGCGTGCTTGCGGTCGGCGACCGCGACCTGCCCGAAGTCCGCGCTGGTGGCGCCGTACACGTGCATGTACCGCTGCGCGATCATCGCGACAAACGACGCCGGGGTGCTCAGGCCGTGCGGGTACGAGAAGGCGTTGTCCGTGCCGGACGAGTTCACCTGCTGCACCAACGCCGAATTGACCTGCCCGAAGCGCATTCCCGAGCGCTCGTTGAACGCGCGGTACGCAACCACGACGTCGGCCACGCCGGTGGCCACCGCCATCGCCGCCTGCTGGATGGTCGCGCAGGCCGCGCCGCCGCCGTAGTGGATGCGGGAGAAGAACTTCAGGTTCGGGATCCCGACCGAACGGGCCACGGCCACTTCGGTGTTGGTGTCCATCGTGAACGAGGTCAGCCCGTCCACGTCCGAGGGCTTCAGGCCGGCGTCGTCGAGCGCGGCCTGCACCGCCTCAGCTGCCAGCCGCAGTTCGCTGCGCCCCGAGTCCTTGGAGAAGTCGGTGGCACCGATGCCGACGATCGCCGCCTTGCCCGAAAGGATGTCGGTCACTGGGCTGCTCCGTCCATGACGAGGGTGACGGTCGACTTGATGTGGTCGCCGAGGCTGTCTTTGCCGACGATGTCGAGGGTCACGAGCCCGTCCTCGACGGACGCGACACTGCCGGTCAGGGTCAGGGTGTCGTAGGCGTACCACGGCACCCCGAGTCGCAACTTGATCGACTTGATCACCGCGCGCGGACCGGCCCAGTCGGTGACGAACCGCTGCACCAGGCCGGTGTCGGTGAGGATATTGACGAAGATGTCCTTCGAGCCACGCTGCTGCGCCTTGTCGCGGTCGTGGTGGACATCCTGAAAGTCCCTGGTGGCCAACGCCGTCGACACGATGAACGTCGGGTCGCCGTGGATCGACAGAGCGGGCAGGGTCTCCCCCACTGCTACCTCGAGTGTGTTACTCATGCCTGCTCCTTCACGGGACGCCACGCGTACAGCGTCCACGGCTTCTGGTCGGTCTCGTCGTCGCCGGGCAGGTCCAGGAACTCCACCTGTACCCGCGCGCCGATGCGCACGTCGGCGGGGTCGACCCCCCGCAGCTCACCGAGCATCCGCACGCCCTCGTCGAGTTCGACGAGCGCGACCACGAACGGCAGCGAGCGGCCGGGCACCTTCGGCGCGTGGTGCACGACGTGGGAGAACACGGTGCCAAGCCCGGACGCGACGGCGTAGTCGGTGCGCTCGGACTTGTCCTTCCAGATCGCAGGCACCGGCGGGTGCTGTAGCGAGCCGTCGGGCCGCTGCTGGAGGCGCAGCTCGTGAGCGGCCACGCCCTCCCAGAAGAACTCGGTGTCCCGTGAGACGGACGGTCGCAGCATGCGGTCCGGGTTCAGGTCGTCGAGGGACTCACCCAGGCTCGACGTCGCGCTCGCCGGAGCGGCCTCCGCCTTCGCCGGGGGCGCGAACTTCAGGATCCGGAACAACATCTCGGCGACGACCTCGTCGCCCACCTTCCAGAAGTTGCGGGTGGTGAAGAACCAGCCCTCACCCAGACCCGTCTTCTTCGGTCCCACAACGTCTTCGAGGACCGACTCGATCGTCACCTCCTCGCCCGGCCGAACGTAACGGTGGTAGGTCTGGTCGCAGTTGGTGGCGACCACCGAGGTGTAGCCGGCCTCGTCGAGGATCTCGGTCATCCGGCCGAGGGGGTCGTCCTCCTCGCGGACCGCACCGAGCCCCCGCATCGTCCACACCTGCGCCATGGCGGGGGGCGCGACGAGCCCGCCGTGCCCTGCGGCGATCGCGGCGTCCTCGTCGACGTAGATGGGGTTTTCGTCGCCGATCGCCTCGACCCAGTTGCGGATCATCGGCATGTTGATCGGATCCCGACCGCTGCGCGCCTTGCTCGCGCCGCTGTCCCGAACCCGCTGCGCCGCAGCGAGGATCTCGTTCTCACTCATCGGCGTGCCACCTTCGGCAGGCCCAGTCCGGCGGTGGAGATGAGGTCGCGCATGACCTCGTTGACGCCGCCGCCGAACGTGATGACGAGGTTGCGCTTGGTCTGCGCGTCCAGCCACCGCAGCAGGTGCCCGGTCTCCGGGTCGGCCGGGTCGCCCCAGCGCCCCACGACCTCCTCGGCGAGCCTGCCCATCCGCTGGATCTGCTCCGTGGCGAACACCTTGGTGGCCGACGCGTCGGCCATGTCGAGTGCGCCGGTCTGCGAGGCCACCTGCCAGTTGAGCAGCTCGTTGAGCCGGTAGATCGCGCGGATCTCGCCGAGCGCGCGCTGCACGTCCGGCTGCGTGGCCAGCGGGGCGCCGTCGGGTCCGGGACGCGTGGCCCACTCGCTGACATGGTCGTAGAGTCCGCCGACGCGGCCGGACGGGCCGAGCATGACGCGCTCGTGGTTGAGCTGGGTGGTGATCAGCCGCCAGCCCTTGTTCTCCTCGCCGACCACCATCGAGGCGGGCACGCGCACGTTCTCGTAGTAGGTGGCGTTGACGTGGTGCGCGCCGTCGGCGGTGATCACCGGCGTCGAGGAGAAGCCCGGGTCGGTGGTGTCCACGATCAGGATCGTGATGCCGCGGTGCCGGTCCTCGGTGGTACCGGTGCGCACGGCCAGCCAGATGTAGTCGGCTGCGTGGCCGCCGGTGGTGAAGTACTTCTGGCCGTTCACGATGTAGTCGTCGCCGTCGCGGACCGCGGTGGTGCGCAGCGCGGCGAGGTCGGTGCCCGCCTCGGGCTCGGTGTAGCCGATGGCGAAGTGCACCTCGCCGGTCAGGATGCCCGGCAGGAACTTCTGCTTCTGCTCCTCGGTGCCGTACACCTGCAGGGTGGGGCCGACCGTTTGCAGCGTCACGGACGGCAGCGGCACGTCCGCGCGGACCGCCTCGTTGGTGAAGATCTGCTGTTCGATCTCACCGAACCCCTTGCCGCCGAACTCCTTCGGCCATCCAACGCCGAGCCAGCCGTCGCGGCCCATGCGGCGGATCACCTCGTGGTAGACCGGGCCGTGCCGGTCGGTGAGCATGATCTCGGCCTCCTCCGGCGAGATCAGGTCGGCGAAGTACTTGCGCAGTTCCGCCTGGAACTTCTTCTGCTCCGGGGTCAGATCGATGAGCATGCTGCCTCCACACCGAGGTCGCGGGCGCTGAGGGCGCCGAGAATGGCCAGACGGGACGACGGGCCGCCGACGAGGCGGACGAGATCCTTGGTCTGCTCGTAGTACAGGTGCGCCGGGTAGGTGACGTCGGCTCCGAGACCGCCGTGCATGTGGCTGCACTGCTGCATCGCCACCGGCAACTGCTCGGCCAGCCAGTAGGCGGCGACCGAGGTGTCCTCGGTGGCGTCGAGGCCCTCCGCCAGCCGCCAGCACGCCGAGATGGCGGCCAGCTCCAGCGTGCGGGCGGTGACGTAGGAGTCGGCGACCTGCTGCGAGACCGCCTGGAACGCCGCGATCGGCTTCCCGAACTGCTCGCGCGTACTCACATGGGTGGCAGTGAGTTTCGTCATCCCGCTGCCCAGTCCGGCGGCCTGCGCGGCGACCGTGGCGAGGGCGATCCGGTACAGCGCCTCGACAGGGGCGCCGGTGAGCAGCGCGCCCGAGTCGACGCGCACGCCGTCGAGCGCCATCGTGTACTCGGGGGCGAGCGACGCGGTGAACGTGCGGGTCAGCGTGACGCCCTCGGCGTCGGGCGCCACGACGGCCACCCCGGCCGACGTCGGCACCAGCACGAAGGCCGCCTGCTCCGCGTACCGCACCCCGACCTTGCGGCCGGTCACGAGGTACCCGTCGCCGTCCGCGGTCGCGGTCGTCGCAGGCGATGTGGGCAGCGGCGCGCCCGGCTCGGCGAGCGCCGCGGTGAGGATTGCGCCGCCGGGGACCCCGGCGAGGAAGCGCTGCGGGTCGCCGCCGAGCGCCAGCAACGGCAGCACGCCGAAGCCGAGGGTCTCGAGAACCGGGACCTGCGCCGCGTGCCGACCGACCTGGTTCAGCAGCACGCCGATCTCGGCGATGCCCAGATCGTCGCCGCCGAGCGATTCCGGCAACGCCAACGAGAGCACGCCCTCGTCGGCCAGCCGCTGCCACAGCGTCGCGTCCCACACGGGGGCGCCCCGGTCCATGGCCGCGAGCGCCTCGGCGCTCGCGGCCGTCTGCAGCACGGCAGCGGCCACCTCGGCCACCGCCTGCTGCTCACTGCCAAAAGTGAAGTCCACCTGAAAAATCCGTCCTGTCGAGGTGCGTGGCGCCGTTGTTACCTGCGGCGCTGTGGTGATTGTCGGCCCCGCCGACGTGGTCAGCCGCGCGGCAATCCGAGCAGGTGCTCGGCGGCGACAGTGAGCAGGATCTGTTCGGTGCCGCCCGCGATCGACAGGCACCTGGTGTTCAGGAACTCCCGGGACAACGGTCCCTCGACGGCTCCGGCCGTCCCGGACAGCTCCAGCGCGAACTCCGCAACCGCCTGCCGGTGCCGGACACCGACCAGTTTGCGCACACTCGACTCCGGACCGGGGTCCTGGCCGTCGAGCTGACGCAGGGTGGTGCGGTGCTCGAGCAGCGAGCCGACCATGGCCTCGCCGATCAGGAACCCGATCCGGTCTGCGGTGACGGCGTTCGGCCCCCCGCGCCCGGCCAGCTCGAGCAGCTCCTCCATGGCCTTGCCGAGCGAGGATCCGCCACTCATCGCGACGCGCTCGTTGGCCAGGGTGGTCCTGGCCAGCTTCCAGCCGCCGTTGACCTGCCCGACCACGCCGTCGTCGGGCACGAACACGTCGTCGAGGAACACCTCGTTGAACAGTGCGTCGCCGGTGATCTCCCGCAGCGGCGAGATCCGGATGCCGGCGCTGCGCATGTCCACCACGAAGTAGGTGATGCCCCTGTGCTTGGGCGCATCCTTGTCCGTGCGGGCCAGGCAGATCGCCCAATCCGCCTCGCGGGCAAGCGAAGTCCAGACCTTCTGGCCCTGCAGCCGCCAACCGCCGTCCACCTTCTCGGCGGTGGTGCGCAGCGCGGCGAGATCAGATCCCGCGCCCGGCTCGCTGAACAGCTGGCACCAGACGACGTCGCCGCGCAGGGTCGGCACCGCGAAACGCTCGATCTGCTCCGGCGTGCCGTGCTCGAGGATCGTCGGCACCGCCCACCAGCCGATGACCAGGTTCGGCGTCTCCAGCCCGGCGCGGACCAGCTCCCCTCCGATCAGGATCTGCTCGGCGGCCTTGGCGGACTTGCCGTAGGGCAGGGGCCAGTGCGGCGCCAGGTAACCGGATTCCGCGAATGCGACCCGGCGCTCATCCTCCGGCAACGCCGCGATCGACTCCAGCTCGGCGCGGACCGCCCCGCGTGAGGCCTCGAGGTCGCCCAGGTCGACGGTCAGGTGCCGACGCTCGCCCGCCTGGGTGAGCTCCGCGACCCGCGCGCGCCAGAGCGCGCTGCCGCCGAGCAGTTGGCGCAGCGAGAGCACTCGCCGCAGGTAGAAGTGCGCGTCGTGCTCCCAGGTGAAACCGATGCCGCCCAGCACCTGGATGCAGTCCTTGGCGGTGTCCACCGCGGCGTCGAGCGCCACCGCGGCCGCGACGGCGGCCGCGATCGGCAGTTCGGCGTCCGATTCGGCCGCAACGGCCGCATCCCAGGCCACCGCCCTGGTCTGCTCCACGCGACAGAGCATCTCGGCGCACAGGTGCTTGATGGCCTGGAACGAGCCGATCGGCTTGCCGAACTGCTCGCGGATCTTCGCGTAGTCGACCGCGGTCCGCAGGCACCAACCCGCCACACCCGCCGCCTCCGCGGCAGCAAGCGTCGCGGCCAGGTCCCTGACCAATCCGGGGCGCAGCCCGGCGACGATCCGGTCCGCGCCGACCCGGACACCCGCACAGGACACTCGGCCCAGCGGGGTGCTCACGTCCACGTTCTCCAGCGCCTCGACGGTCAGTCCGTCCGCCTCGGCGTCGATGAGGCACCACACGATGTCGTCGCCGCGCGCGGCCGCGAGCAACACGCCGACACCGGGCGCGCCGCCGAGCGCGAGTCCGGCCTCGCCACTGAGGACCAGCCCGCCGTCGCCGTCGGCCTCCGCAGCCACGACACCGTCGACCACGACGCCGACGGGCAAGTTACCCTCCGCCAGCTCCGGGCCCCACTGCTTCGCCGCCGCGTCGCCGCTGCGTCCGACGACCAGCGCCGCGAGCGCGGTCGAGAGCACCGGACCCGCGGCCAGCGACGCCGCGGCCTGCTCGAGCATCACTGCGAGGTCGACGATCTCGCCGTCGGCGCCGCCGACCTCCTCGGCCTGGGCGACCGAGAACAAACCGAGGTCCGCGATGGCGGACCAGTGTGACCGCCACGAATCCGCGGGCCCCTGCCGTAGCGTCTCGATCGGGTTCGTCGCCCGCGCCCAGGCCTGAATCGATTCCTGTACGGCACGCTGCTCGTCTGTCGTGGCAATCGTCACAAGGAAGGCCAACCTTTCATTACTGACAAATTTGTCTAGAACGTGTTCTAATATGAGTGCCGGGTAAGAGTCAAGACCTGGCACGAACTGCAAGAACTCAACTACTCGCCGATATCAAGGAATCTGTGGATGACCTCCTCATCTCGAACCCGTTCCGCGGCTAAGTCCGGCGCGAACAACGGGGCCGTCTCGACGCTGACCGACGAGGATCTCAGTTCCAACGCGCAGCGCGAGCGTCGCAAGCGGATCCTCGACGCCACCCTGGCCCTCGCGTCCAAGGGCGGCTACGAGGCCGTGCAGATGCGCGCCGTCGCCGAGCGGGCCGATGTCGCGGTGGGAACCCTCTACCGATACTTCCCGTCGAAGGTCCACCTCCTGGTGTCCTCGCTCTCCCGCGAGTTCGAGAAGATCGACGCGCGCAAGAAGCTGCCGCCCGGAGACACCCCGATTGCCCGGATGCACCTGATCCTCGGCCAGATCACCCGGGCGATGCAACGCGATCCGCTGCTGACCGAGGCCATGACGCGGGCGTTCATGTTTGCCGACGCCTCCGCCGCCGCCGAGGTCGATCAGGTGGGCAAGCTGATGGACTCGCTGTTCGCGCGGGCCATGAGCGACGGAGACCCATCCGAAGAACAGCTCGCGATCGCCCGCGTCATCTCCGATGTGTGGCTGTCCAATCTCGTCGCGTGGCTCACCCGTCGCTCCTCCGCAACGGACGTCGCCAAGCGCCTGGAACTGACCGTCGAACTTCTTCTCGGCGGAGGTTACAAGGATCCGGGCCTCGCGTAAGTAGACTTCGCGCAGTGAGTGCGCAAGACCTACCCGTCGAGCTCCGCAGGCGTCTCGTGTCCGTCGCGAGGACGCCGCGGCTCCTCGTGGCGTCCGACTACGACGGCACGATGGCGCCCATCGTCTCCGATCCAGCCAAGGCCTTCCCACACGCGGAAGCGGTGCGCGCCCTGCGCGCACTGGCCAGCCTGCCTGCCACCACGTCGGCGGTCATCTCGGGCCGTGCGCTCCGGGACCTGGCGATGCTGTCCCGGCTGCCCGTCGAGGTGCAACTGGTCGGCAGCCACGGCTCCGAGTTCGACGTCGGCTTCGTGCACGAGATCGACGACGACGCCAAGCGGTTGCTGCGGGAGATCACCGAGGAACTGCAGACCGTGGCCGCCGCCGGCGCGGGTGTCACCGTCGAGATCAAGCCCGCCAGCGCCGCCCTGCACGTCCGCAACGCCAGTCCCGAGGTCGCGGACGCGGCACTGTCCCGGGTCCGCGGCGGTCCCGCAACCTGGCCCGGCGTGCAGGTCACCGAGGGCAAGTCCGTGATCGAACTGGCCGTCATCGCCACCGACAAGGGCGAGGCGCTCGACATCCTCCGGCATCGCGAGGGCGCGTCGGCCACCGTGTTCTTCGGCGACGATGTCACCGACGAGAAGGCCTTCAGCCGGCTCCAGGGCCCCGATCTCGGCATCAAGGTGGGCGACGGCGAGTCGCTCGCCGAGTTCCGGGTGGAGAGCACCGAGGACGTCTCCGCCGCGCTGGCGTTCCTGCTCGAGGAGCGGCGAACCTGGCTACACGGCGACAGTGCCACCCCGATCGAGCGGCTCAGCATGCTGGCCAGCCCCCGATCGGTCGCGCTGCTGACCCCCGATGCCACATTGACCTGGTTCTGCCATCCGGAGCCCGATTCCGCCGCGGTGTTCGCACACCTGCTCGGCGGGCTCGGTGCCGGCCACTTCACCGTAGGACCCCGGCGGGAAGCACTGCCCCTGAGCCAGCGGTACGTGGACGGCACCATGACCGTCGAGACCCGTTGGGCCAGCCTGCAGGTCACCGACTACCTGCCACACGATGTCGACCAGGGCCGCACCGACCTGATCCGCGTGATCACCGGACAGGCCAAGGCCGTCGTCACCTTCGCTCCCCGCCCGGAGTTCGGGCAGGTGCAGGTGCACCTCGAGCAGGAGGCCGACGGCCTTCGGGTGTACGGCACCAATGATCCGCTGGTGCTGCGCTCCCCCGGCGTCGAATGGGAGATCACCAGCGACGGTGTTCAGCAGACCGCACGCGCGGTCATCGACCCGTCACTGGGGCCGATCGTCCTCGAACTGCGCTGCGGCACCTCGGAACTCGGTCCCTCGTCGACGTCGGAATCGGAGCGCAGGGCACTCGCGGAGTCGTACTGGAGCGAATGGGCCGACGGTCTGACCCTGCCCTCCCGTAAGCGCGGGTTGATGAAGCGCTCCGCCCTGACGCTCCGCGGTCTCGTGCACGCCGATTCGGGATCGATCCTCGCCGCCGCCACCACCTCACTGCCGGAGGAACTCGGTGGCGTCCGCAACTGGGACTATCGGTACTGCTGGCTCCGTGACGCCTCCCTCACCGCCTCCGCGCTGGTCTCACTCGGCTCGCTCGGCGAGGCCGAGGATTTCCTGGAATGGGTGCACCGGGTGCTCGAGACGCTGCCAGGCCCGGAACGGCTGCATCCGCTCTACACGATCTACGGCACCAACCTGCCGCCCGAGGCCGTGCTCGACTCGCTGCCCGGGTACTCCGGCTCACGGCCGGTCCGGGTCGGCAACGCCGCAAACTCACAGGTGCAGCTCGACGTCTTCGGTCCCATCGTCGACCTGATCTCACACCTGGCACAGGCACGCGAGAAGGCCGGCATCGTCAATGCGCTCACCGACGCCGACTGGAACCTGGTGCAGGCCATGGTGTCGGCGGTCGAGCGCCGCTGGTCCGAGCCGGACAACGGTATCTGGGAGATCCGCGGCAACCCCCGCCACCACGTGTACTCGAAGGTCATGTGCTGGGTCACCGTCGACAGGGCGCTGACCCTGGCCGAGCGTTTCGGGCGACAGTCCGAGTCCGGATGGACGGCGCTGCGGGCGGACATCGCGGACGAGGTCAGGGACCGTGGCTGGAGCGATCGCGCCCGCTCGTACACCGCGGCCTACGACGGCACCGACCTGGACGCGGCGACGCTGCACATCGGACTTTCCGGGCTGATCGACCCGACCGACCCGCGGTTCGTCGCGACGGTCCGGGCCACCGAGGCGGAGCTGCGAAGCGGCTCGACCGTCTACCGGTACCACCACGACGACGGCCTGCCCGGCGGCGAGGGTGGATTCCACCTGTGCGCGGCCTGGCTGATCGAGGCCTACCTGCTGATCGGGGAACGCTCGGACGCCGAGGCCCTGTTCGCCCAGCTGGTCGATGCCGCCGGCCCCACCGGGCTGCTCAGCGAGGAATTCGATCCGGTGGCGGAGCGGTCGCTCGGCAATCACCCGCAGGCCTACAGCCACCTCGGACTGCTGCGCTGCGCGCATCTCTTGAGCTGAACCAGTCGCCTGCGCGCCTGGTTGTCCACACGCCGCCGCGGCGCCCGGACCTCCCCAATGTCACATTGGTTCACGTGGGCCTACTAGATGTGACATTGGGGAGGTCGTCGGTGGAGTGGTGACGGTGCGTGGCCAACCGAAATGGTTTGGATATGCGAAATGCCCCGCATCACAGTCTCTTTCAAGACTGCAATGCGAGGCATTCGCAATTTATGTTCGGCGGTGTCCTACTCTCCC